>CAJUJH010000001.1:1007174-1101015 GCA_910586855.1 Candidatus Gastranaerophilales bacterium | reverse complement strand
GTATCGGTGTCTGTGTCAGAGTCAGAGTCTGTGTCCGTATCTGTATCTGTATCGGTGTCTGTATCAGAGTCAACTTCTTTTGTGTCGTCGCTAGGGTCTGGCTCAGTGGTTGGTTCAGGTACATCTTCACTGTCAGTATTATCCTCTAATACGACAGCCTTACCTAAACGAACATAAGTGGAATCAATAGATACCGTTAAAGTATTGCTTCCGTCTTCGTTTACAATTTTGAGATTGCCATCTTCATCGTAGAACGTAATAGCTAAAGCTTTATCCCAATTTACTGCACAATATTTTTGTAAAAAGTTATCAAGATTGCCATCAGCATATTTGTCAACTGCATAACCAATTAAAGCAAGGACTTGATTATCGAATGCTTCTTGCGAATCAACATCTTCCATGCCTTCTTGAATGTCTTTTACAATAGTTTCGTCAATTATGTCATATGCACCAAAGATGCTAAATTCGCCATCAATAGTTTGAGGTGCTGCAAAAATTTGCGGGTTGCTTTGAATAAAGCTCATTCTGTGTGCAGTAGCAAAGTTTTGTGCAGTTTGGTCCACAATGTTAAAATGGTCAACACCTTCTTCATCAGTGTACATAAATGCTTGATTTGTTCTTGTGTCATAGAAGTATTTCAATACATCATTTAAACATGTGATATCACCAGGATTTGCAAATTCAGGATCAATTTTTGATGGTAAATCTACTTCTCTTACACTTTCACCGTTAATTGGGCAAATTGGTGAAATTTGGTAAATAGTTGAACCTTTTTGATAATCATATTTTACATCTTCTGTACTATGTGTAATGTCATTAAATACAATATTGTCAGGGAAGTGCAAACCTTGAATATCTGTCATATTCATTAATGCAGTAGCTCTTGTTGTATCATCATAAACAGGAACTTTATCACCTTCGCGCAAATCACCTGTTTTAACTTCAATAATTTCAGAATTTTCTTCCCAGTTTGCTAATCTTTGTACAATAGCATTGTAATAATTTTTATAATCATCTGAACCTGCTTCGATATGAAGAGTGTCTAAAATAGCATCTTCCAAGGTTCTATATTGACCTTCTTTAAGTTCACCTTCTGAAACGATGTCTACAACTGTATTTTCTTCATCCGGAGCAAATTGTTTTTGTATAACATTGCTGCCAAACTTTTGTGTTTCATCAAATTTTGTGGTGTATGGAATTTCAAAGCTTGGTGCAATAACTCTTGTGCTTGTTAATAAGTCTTTGCGTGATAGTAAAGGTGTATCAGCAATTTGGTCTGGTGTAAGTTTATCAATAGAATCAACACCGTTAATAGTTACAATTAAAGTAACAAGTTCGGGGTTAGATTGAAGGTACTCATCAATGGCTTTGTGGAAAGCGCCTTCTGTACCTATTTCAGTAACGTCTGTATCATTATCACCATCTATACCGGCTTCTTTGTATGTGCCTTCAAAATCATAGCCGGCTCTATCAATTAATTCTCTTAAGGTTGAACCTATACGAACATCATCATCCTTTGCAGCAGTTTCAGGAGAAACTATATTTTGCATAACAATGCCTTCAGGAAGTCCATTAGGTGTAAATTTCAATGTTTTTACATCGTTAGAATCAAGATAATAAATATCATTGACAGTATCGTAGTTTTCATCTATATCAGCTACTGTACCTACAAAGTTTTCAACATAATCTGTAGCTACTGTACCAAAATCAGGTTGTGGGGGTATAAAAAATTGGTCAGTATTTGTTCCGCCGCCAAGTAAACTGCTCGCGATATATGCAGCCGTACCAACAGCCGCAATCGTACCGGTAGCTGCACCTGTAGCTTTGCCCGGGTGTTCTTTTGCCCAAGGTAATACAGATTTAATTTTTGCAAAAAATCCATTTTTAATTAAAGGTGCAGGCTTATTATTATCGTCAGCTATAACATAAGCTTGTTTGTTTGCCTGCTCTTTTGCAGCCTTTTTTCTCTTACTTCTGCTTCCACTAAAGCTTACAGTATCTTGCTGCAAGTTTGCTTTTATGGAATTTTTAGATAAATAATCCGCTTTTTTAATATTATTGTTTGTTGATGAAATATTCTGTTGATTCAGAAATAAACCGGTTTTCATTATATTCTCCCAAGTAAAATGATATTTCTCTATAGTTTTATATTAAAGTAAAATTTGAAAATGAAAAAAATTGCTTTAGTTTCAGCATGTTGATTATAATTTTTACAATTCTTTACAATTTTCTTAACAATTCTTTGCACTGTTATTTATTTTTATACAAAAATTTTGCAAGTCCTTCGCCCATAGACATACAGCTTTTTTGTATTCGTAAGGCTGCCTGGGCTTCAAATTCAGCTCCAAGGTTTCTTCCGCATACAAAAAGATTGTTATAATCGTCACAAATAAGGGATTCTATGGGTAAAAAGTATTTTTTAACCGCTTTTAAAGTCGAACCATCTTTTGTATTTGAATGAATGTCTACAGGGTAATCAGCCGTAAGAATACTGTTATCAAAGCTTTTTGATGATAGTATATCTGAAAGTTTATAGATATATTTGGTTTTTGGACGTTTTGATACCCTAACTCCTGTTATATCAGCTATTTGAGATATAAAAGATTCCTCAAAACCATCAAAATACTTCTTCATAAAATTATAAATTCTAAAAATTGCTGCGCGGGCTTCAATTAATGAGTTTGAATATGAAAAAGTATCGTTATTATTGCAATCTTCCAGCCTGGGGCAGTTAAAAGACAGGCTTCCCGGCATATTAGCTATAGTAAATACTTGAAAATAAGCTGTATCAGAGTATTTCAGGTCACCAGCATCAAGTGCCTTTTCAAAAAATGGTGCAAGTCCCCAAATTTTAGATGTATCAAATGTATATGCAGTAGAAAGATGTATATTGTCATTAATTCTGGCTGACGTTGTAACTTCTCTATTTTGGTCTGCATTTAAAATTTGTGTTGAGAATTTTTCGAGATTAATATTTGAAACTATAAATCTTAAAGATGCAGGCTGAAATTTATTTTTATCATCAATAAAATTGCAATTTAAAAATTTGCATAAATTTGAATCGCCAGTTGCATCTACATAATGTTTCGAATAGATATGTAGTGATAATATCTTTGATTTAATTTCAATAAAATCAATATTTTTGTTATTACCACTAATGTATTTATCGGATAATTGTGCTTCATACAAAATATCTGCCCCGGCATCTTTTAGCATGGTTTCAAAGATGATTTTTAAAAGAACGGGATTAAGCCATCCGTCATTATTATCGGAATATGTTACTTGTGCATTAAATTTTTTGGCGTATTCTATAAGTTTTTTGTAAAATTCTGTATTAATCTCATCAGAAGTGCTTTTCATCATTGGGACAACAAGCCCGCCGGTCATTTGCCCTCCAAGATAGTTGTTTTTTTCAACTAAAAGGGTTTTGAGCCCCAGCTTAGCTGCAGTATAAGCAGCGCTGATGCCTGCTGGTCCTCCTCCAAATATTGCAACATCATAAGTTTTTTTAGCTAAAGTTTTCATGGTAATAATTTTACCTTAAATTTAAAATTCTGCCCGAAGTTTTTAAAAATGTTATAAATTTAATTAAATTTTTATATGAGTTTGGTGATATTAATATAAAATATAACAATACTATTATCATATTTTATCTAATTTAAAAAAATGCAAATAGTGTTATTTAGTAGCAGTATTGTTTTTGTTGGCTTTTACCCTGTTTATACTACTATTAGTTATGTATCTATAATGTATATTATGTAATATGCTTTTAAAATATAGCAAATTGTATAAAATTATATTTAATATATTTTAAAGCTCTTAAAATGGCTTAGATTTTGTATTTATAGAAACTTTATTCATATTCAAATTAAACTTTATTCTCTTTTAATAATATATGCCTTTTAAGACCCCTTGTATAATGAACTCAAAGCTTCCTTTTACTACACTGAATATAAAATTAAACAGGAAATTTTGGAGATAAAATGTATAACGCCATACAAGATAAAACACAGGATGTAAAATCAAAAATAAGGATTCTTTTAGCAGATGACCATAAATTGATTCGTGTAGGCTTAAAAAGTCTTTTTACAAAATTTGATGATATGGCTGTAGTATCTGAGGCTGAAAATGGAAAGGATGCTGTTGAAAAAATAAAAGCACAACACCCTGATGTTGCGATTTTAGATTTGGTTTTAGGAGATATAACGGGTATAGATGTAGTTAAGCGAATTTCAGATGAAAGTCTCAGTACTAAAGTTATTATTTTAACTTCACATATTAAAGATTCAGATGTTACAGAATCACTCAAGGCGGGTGTTAATGCTTATGTATTGAAGGATATAAACAGTGAAACACTTGTAATGATTGTGAGAACCATTAACGAAGGTGCAATCTGGATAGACCCAAAAGCTGTTACTATTTTGAGAAACACGCAAACTGGCGGGGTAATTCCTCAGAAAACATACAGCAGAGCAAATTTCAAAGCTCAACATTCTAATTTAACAGAAAGAGAATATGAGGTTTTAAAACTCGTTGTGGATGGAAAATCAAACCTGGAAATTGCTAAAATCCTTAATATTAGCGAGCATACATCAAAAGCGCATGTGTGCAATATAATTCAAAAACTGCTTGTGGATGATAGAACACAGGCTGCAGTTAAAGCAATTAAAGAAGGTTTAGTGTAATTAAAAATTATAATTATAAAATAATTTTACTTAAAATTTTATCAATATATTTCTAATAGATTTGTATTGATAAAATTTTTTGTTAATACTAAAAAATTATCATTATATATCTTATAGAAATATATTGATAATAATACATATAATTATAAAATCTTGTTTGGCAAAATAATAAAAAAATATTATAATAATTTTAAAGGTTACAATTAAAATAGCACTAAAATTGTGCTATTTTTGCATTTTTATTAATGCAAAAAATCGGTTACAAAATCAGCGTCCTGTAGAAAAGTTGTTTAATCGTAATACAATATTCTGATAAGCGGCATATCTTACTTATGCCGCGCCGATTTTTGTTTGCATATGTGTAAGTTGATATTTTAGTTATTTATATATAGCAAAACACCTGTAATATTGCATTTAATAGGTGTTTTGTTATTAAAACAGTTGATTTTATGCTATTTTATTAAAACAAGCTGCGAATTTATTATTAGATAAATCAATTTTTCCTGATTCATTAGATACTGCAGCCTGAGTGGTGCCTAATGGCTGAGCAATCTGCTGTACAGTCGGTGTTGATTGGATTGGAATAGCATTTGGTGCAGGCGGCGGTGCTTGCAATGTCGGAGCAGATGTTTGCTGATTGGGTGCAGTAACAGGTTTAGTTTGGGTTTGAGCAGCTTTAGCTTTTTTATTGTTACTGTGAATTATGCTTGCTGCAATTGTTCCCGCTGCTGTAATTGCACCAGTTATCATCAGAGCTTTTTTATTGCCGCTTGCAAACTCTTTTAACTTACCCATAAAGCTTGTTGAGCTATCCTTTACGGTTTCTTTTGCACGTTCATAAACTGCCGGGTCAAATACATATGCTGCAGATTTTACTTTACCTGGTGCAGTGTCAACCATTGTAGAATAATACATTTCAGCACTTGATTTTGCAATATTATCAAGTTGGGAACGAAGAGCATTATTGCTAATCCAGCTTGTATCCTGTGCCATTTGGTTTTTAAATATTGTCTTATCAATTTCAGTACCAATGCCATCGATTTTTGCTTTCATTGCAGCGCAAACTTCGTCAGCAAGGATATTTTCTTTTAACCTTGTAATTAAGCGCTCATATGCAGCATCATTTTTAAATTTTTGCAATGCAATTTCATCAATATCGGCAGGGATTTTTCCGCCTTCATAACTGTAATCAAGCAGAGGACGCTTAAATTCATCAACTCTTTTCTTATACCATTTTCCAAAGTCGTTGAATGTTTCTTCTTCTACACGCGGATATGCTTTTGCAATTTCAGCTTGAAGGGTTTTATTATCGTTACCGTAGGCTTCTATAATTTTTTGTATTTCAGGGTCTGGAATACAAAATTCATGCATTGTTTTGTATGCATTAGCTATTGCTGCTTCATCCGCATTTCTTGGGTCAAAATTTTTCTGCATCATACCCTGTGTATTTGTTACAATTGGGGTTGATAAATATCTTGCAGACTCTAAGTCAGTAAGCTCGCACGGTGCAAAAGTTGATGGTAATATTGAAGCATCAGCTGCACTTGCCATAGGATAACCCGGAGCAAAACCGTCAATGAAAGCAAAACGACCTCCTAAACCTTTGCTGTTCAATTCTCTTTCCATAACAGTTTTAATTATGTCTTTTTCGGGATTTTTATCGTCAAGTTGACCGCCCATAATTAAAACAGCATTTTTACCAGCTTCCGTTTGGGCAAATTTTGAAAATGCTTTTATTGTTATAGGATAACCTTTTTGTTTATCGCCGCGTCCCCATGAAACAAATACGGGAATATTGTCGCCTTTTTTAAGCATTTCGACGTACTTTTTATCGATATTTCCAATAACATCGCAGGTTTTTGATTTATTACCCGTTACAAGGAAGTCTTCACCTTCTTTTAGGGGTTGAGTGAATCTTTCCAAAAGACTTATTTTATTTTCTCTTTTGGTTTCACGCATGGCTTCATAAGTGAGTTCGCCGTTATCATTAGGTAAGAATGGTTTTAAACGTTTAAATACTGCTTTAGCTGGGTCTTCAACTTCAACAAGATTGCCATTAGCATCTCTGCCGTAGTTTTTGTTAAATTCACCGACAAAGCCTGGAAAATCTTTATCCCAACGGTCATTAGGTTTGTCGAAACCATTTAATATACCGCCAACTTTACCTTGAGCCATTAAATCTTTCCAAGGACCATGTAAGAATGGAGATACACTTGAATTTTCAGCAATTGATTGTGCGTATCCGCAAGAAACAGTTCTTACCGTGCTTACAAAGTTTCCATTCTCATCCTTAACATAATATAATGGAATCATATTTGGCGTGATTCTTGTTTCTTTTGCATCTATAGATGAATGAGCAACAATGGGTTTAAAAAATTGTTGGAAATATTCTTCAGTTTTATTTTCTTTTAAAGCTGTTATGTATTTTGGATCAGATAAAACAGCCTTCTTTTCCTCATTGCTTGCAAAGTTGGCAAACATTTGTGCAGCAGACTGATTTTCTGTGTATCCATCAGCCATATTATGGAAAACTGCAGAAAGTTTTAAACCGTCATAGTAGCCTCCACTTGCATTTGCAAGTTGTTTTTGCGCCATATATTCAGGTGTATAGCAGCATTGAGCATCTGATACAATAACGGTCTCCGGATTAAAACCTAATTTTTCGGTAGAAGGTAATAATTCAGTAAAGGCTTTGTTATTCTGTGCATATGAGTTACCTTTAATACCCTTGCTGGTTGTCATATCGGCCAGAGTACCTTTTTGATAGCTGGCGTAACCGCCATTAGCATATGCTACATCCATTGAGGCGGTTTCATTTGAAAATACCATGTAGAAATCAACATCGGATTTTAGACGCCCAGCATTAGGCTTAGGCTGCTGAGAACCCGGTAAAACTCTATAAAGAGTTGTTGGTGTTGTAGCTCCGTTCCACTCAATAGTTTTAGAGTCACCAATTTGTTCAAGCTTGAAATATTTACCTTCTGCAATTGCTTTATCTGCACTTCCAAGAGTTTTGACATCATTAGCATGGATATATATTGGAGTACCGTCAGAGAGCGTTCTGACTTTAACTTCACCAGTTAATTCACCAGCGGCATTTGCTATTTTTTGTCCATTGTAGTACGGCATAAACATGGAAACCTTAATGCCTTCTGTAGGTTTACCCTGTTTTTGCAATATTTCTTTCATCCAGTCATTCATGTTTTTATAATCATCAGCAACGGTAGCAACACCGCCCATGCTCATGAATGGTGGAATTTCGGCCATATAATGAGCAACATGAAGCTTGTTTTTTGCTCCACTAAACGATAGAACGCTATATGGCGCATTAGCCTTTGAAGCTGAAATAGATGAAGATACTCCGGAAGTACCATGAGTTCTCTGCAGAGGCATATTTTTCTGCACAGAATTGCCAATATGGCTTTGGATTGCACTAATTCTCATAATATATTACCTAACAACACTAACTAACACAATTTATGTATTTGCAACTATAATAAAACATGTAAAAAATATTTATTGCTATTGCAAATTGTAAAAATTTGTAAATTTTTGTAAAAATATAGTTAAAACCTAATTTTTACTTCCTTTAGAGGGGGTGTGGATTTTAGAAACAGGGTGGATTAAACCAACCCTGCTTCTTTGTGTGAATCATAAATAGCTTGCGCCATATCATCTAAAAGTTTATAATCAGCTTCTTTTAGTTTGCCTTTAACTAAAATTGGCTCAATTACCTGAACCTTTAATCCTGATAGCATTTCTCCCAATTTGCCAAATAAATTGCCGCCCCAGCCATATGAGCCAACAAATGAAGCGAATCTTGCTTTTGGTCTTAAAAGGTTTGCGATATATGCAACATTTGCAATTGCAGGATGAGGACTTGCAAGCACCATTGATGCCCCAAGTATGATTGTTGCAGCATCTACCATATTCATGGCAATATCGCCTAAATCATCCTCTATAACATCAAAACATATTGTTTTAATGCCTTTGGCTTCAAGTTTATTTTTTAGGCATATAACCATTTCTTCTACGCTTTTGTACATTGAAACATAAGGAATTAACACAAGATTTTTAGGTTCATCAGCCGTCCAGTCCTTATACAGATTTAAAATAAATTCGGGTTTATTGTGCAAGGGACCATGACTTGGCAGCACCATTTTAGGATTTAATTCATTAATCATGCCAACATATTTTTTACACATAGTGCGAAATGGCATCATGATTTCTGCATAGTAGCGCTTAGCGGAGCTAACCAGTTCATCATCATTTTTAGAATATAAATTTTCAAAAGGCAGATGTGCCCCAAGGAAATCGCATGTAAAAAGAAAATTATTTTCAAGCAGATGTGTAAACATTGTGTCTGGCCAATGTACCCCAGGTGCCATTATAAATTTAAGCGTTTTGTCTCCTAAGGATAAGGTGTCACCATCCTTTACTGTTATAAATTTATTTTCATCTACAAGAAGCATTTCTTTTATATTATTTTTGCAAACTGCATTTGTTACAACTTTTGCATTTGGAAATTTATCCAAAAGTGCCGGAATAGAACCCGAATGGTCTTGTTCGCCATGATTTGCTATTATGTAATCCACATTTTTTACATTGTTTTCATCAAAATTTTTAAGATATTCTTCACAAAATGGAGGATACATTGTATCTATTATTGCAGTTTTTTCACTGCCTTTAATTAAATAAGAATTATAAGTAGTCCCATGTTCTAATGGAATTAATTCGTCAAAAATAATTCTGTCGGTATCATTAAGCCCGCAATAATAAATGTTTTCCTCAATCTCTTTAAATTTCATTTGAAAATTCCTTTATCAAAATATTTTCAAAAATAAATTTAACACAAAAACTTCTTCAATTAAATTTAACATTTTTGAAATAAAATTTAATACTCAATATGGTTATTTATTCAGCTAATATAATTTTAATTATTAAAATTTGATACTAAAATAAGCCGATAAAGGGACTTGAACCCTTGACCTACTCATTACGAATGAGCCGCTCTACCAGCTGAGCTATATCGGCTTACAGCAGATATTATATTACAAATCTTTTTGGTGAACATAAAAATTTTTTAATGTATAATTTATTGGTTAATTTTAAGATATTTTACATTAAAATGTATATGCTAGAGAGCTATTAAAATGATTACCAATATAATTGTCAAACTCATAAACGGTACAGATTTAAAATTCAGTGAAGTTAAGGATGTTATTGACCTAATGACAGAAGGAAAGGTGTCTGATATTCAAATGGCTGCATTTTTAACTGCACTAAGGATAAAAGGTGAGACTGTCGAAGAAATTACTGCTGCTGCACAAACAATAAAAAATAAAAGTGTGCCGTTTAATTTAGATGTGCAAGATGCCATTGATATTGTTGGCACAGGGGGTGATTGCTGCGGCACTTTTAATATTTCAACTGCTGCTGCTTTTATTGCTGCTGCTGCCGGATGCAATGTTACAAAGCATGGAAATCGCTCTGCTTCAAGTAAATCGGGGGCAGCCGATGTTTTAGAATCACTTGGTGCTAATATAAATTTAAAGCCGGAGAATACCTTGCAGATTTTAAGAAAAATTGGTATTTGTTTTCTTTTTGCGCAAAATTACAATCCTTGCATGAGGCATGTTGCAAATGTCAGACAAAAAATTGGTACAAGAACTGTTTTTAATATATTGGGTCCTTTGGTTAATCCTGCAAGAGCCAAAATGCAATTAATCGGAGTTTATGATAAAAAATTAACCGAACCTCTTGCATACGTTCTTAAAAATCTTTCAATTACTGATGGAATGACAATCCACGGTGCCGATGGATTAGATGAGGCTACAATTACAGATGAGACCATAATTTCCGAAATTAGAAATTCTAAAATTACAACATACACCATAAAACCTGAAGATTTTGGATTAAAGCGCGCTGTTTTAGCCGATATTCAGGGTGGTACACCTAAAGACAACGGTCAAATAATTTTAAATTTATTCAGTGGAAAAGAAAAAGGAGCTAAACTCGATATAGCCATACTTAATGCAGCTTTGCTGATTTACATTACAAGGAAGACTGCAAATATAAAAGATGGAGTTGAACTTGCCAGAAAAGCAGTGGATAGTGGTAATGCGCTTAAAATTTTAAATGATTTTATAGAGCTTTCAAATAGTTTCAATGAATAATTTTAAATATAATTTTTTACTCTAAAATTTAAAATCGCGCTCGCCATTATGAATTTTAATTAAATTTTCTTCAACAATTGTGCGGATTTTATCATCTTTAATTTTTGCAATTTCAATAGGCAAAAGCTTTTCGCCGACTGCTTTTGTAACAGGTGAAGCGTAATCCTCTAAATACTCTTTTAGTGTCATAACTGCATTTGGCTGGCAGTAATTGTGGATTTGCTGACTTTTGCAAATTTCCATAAATCTGTCTCCAGTTCTTCCTTGACGATAGCAGGAGGTGCAAAAACTGGGTAAATATCCAAGTTCTATGAGCCATTTTATAACATCATCCAGCGGGCGTCTATCTGAAACATCAAACTGAGCTGAATTTTCATCTTCAGGTGCCGGATTAAAATATCCGCCTACACTTGTCTTAGAACCGCCACTAATTTGCGAAACACCTAATTTTAGTAATCTTGCACGGCATTCAGCAGATTCTCTTGTGGAAATTATCATTCCGGTATATGGAACTGCAATTCTAATACATGCGGTAATTTTTGCAAAAGTATCATCATCAATGCCATTATCAAATGCAGACGGGTCAATGTCATCTGCTTTTTTAATTCTTGGAACGCTGATGGCATGTGGTCCTACACCGTAGACAGCCTCTAAGTGTTCTGCGTGCATTAAAAGAGCCGCAAACTCGTAACGGTATAATTCTAAGCCAAAAAGTACACCAAGGCTGACATCATCAATACCTGCTTCCATAGCTCTGTCCATGGCTTCTGTATGATATTTATAATTATGTTTTGGGCCTGTAGGATGAAGTTTTTCATATGTTTCTTTGTTATAAGTTTCTTGAAACAGTATATATGTACCGATTCCGGCCTCGTGGAGTTTTTTATAATTTTCAACTGTTGTGGCTGCAATATTTACATTTACGCGACGGATGGCGCCATTTTTGTGTTTAACACTGTAAATTGTTTTAATAGAATCCAAAATATACTCTATGGGGTTATTTACCGGATCTTCACCGGATTCAATTGCAATACGTTTATGTCCCATATCCTGGAGTGCTTCAACTTCGCGCTTAATCTGTTCTTGGGTAAGTTTTACACGAGGAATATGTTTATTTATATGGTGGTAAGGACAGTATACACAGCCATTTACACAGTAATTTGAAAGATATAGAGGTGCAAAAAGCACTATGCGGTTACCATAATATTCCTGCTTAATTTCGCGTGCCAAAGCAAAAATTTCTTCAACCTTTTCAGGTATGGTGCAATCCAGTAAAACTGCCGCTTCACGGTGGCTTAAGCCTTTTTTAAGACGTGCTTTTTCTAAAATTTTATTTATAATATCAAGATTATTTTTGTTTTTTTCTGCATATTCAAGCGAAGCTAAAACCTCGTCATGGCAGATAAATTCTTCGGCATTTTTAGATTTAGGATTATACATAGACTTTTTCTCCTCAAGCTTATAATACCCCTTTAAAAAATAAAAGCAAATAAACGAAAATTATGAGGCGAGTTTATCTATTAAGTTATAATACCAAGCCATTTTGCCTGTTTTGTGCTGCTCTTGATATTGTTCAAGTTGTTCTTTATTCATTTTCTTTGTCGGCATTGCTGTGAGGACACGGGAAACCATATCTGTTATAACTGTGCTAACAGCTACTATTACACCTGCGCCAAATAAGCTGCCTTCATATTGTGCTCTGAATAATTTGCTTAGCGCGCCAAAAATTGCAACCTGAGATGTCATTCTTGCAAATTTGTTTAAGCCACGCTTTCTTGCTGCTTTTTGAGCGTCTTGCTTATTATCGCCGTTCTTGATTGCAGCATTATATTCATCATTCATATTGAACCACATACCAGTCAATGTGCCTGTGATTTGAGCCAAAACACCAATTTGTGAGTTTTTAATTTTGGATGATGTTTTATTATTTAATGAGGCTACACGCAGTTTTTCAATATATTTGCCAAATTCTTCTTCAAGCCTTTGCGGGTCTTTTCCGAATTTTTCTTCAAATTTTTTGTATTTTATATAGAGGTTCTTAATATTATAAGTATCTTTTAATTTTTCAGAACCACTTTTTCTTTCTTCAGCCATCTTTTCGGCTTGATTTTTTAGTTTATTCAGCCTATTTTCTGTTCTACCATATGTTTCCAAAAGTCCTACGTCTTCTGACAATGGTGTAAGAGATTTTATCTTACTTTCAAGTTCAATAAGTGTATTTGAAGTAGACTCTATTTCCTTATTCATTTTTGATTTTTTAAATGCTTCTACAAAATTTGAAGCAAGTTTGTAAGGGTAAGTAACAAATTCTTTTACAAAGGTAATAGGAGTCATTAAAGCTTTTTTTAAAGCTCTTTGAGTTACAGTTAAACCGCCGGGTAATTTCTTTGTTTTATATCTTTGTCCTATAGAAATTTCCTCATTAATGCACTTTAAATTAGCAATTTCATTGATTTCTTTCCCAAGCTCAATTTCGCCCGATTTTTCAAAAATACTTGCCATATTTTTTAGTTCATCAGGTTTAGCTATTATTTCTTCAATGCTATTATTAAAGGCGTTATCTTTATGAAGCTTTATTTTATCACCAATACCAGTAATAGCTCCGAGTTTTTTAAATGCAAAACCTGCAGCAATAATACCTGCACTTGCTAATAGTATATTTTTAAGAGATAAAATCGGCTTTTTAGCTTCCTTGTCTCTTTCGCTTTGGGTTTTATATTCAGCACTATTTTTTGCAGCTTTTACAAATTCTGCCATGGAATTTTCGGGCGCTTTCATTCTGGTTATACGCATACCAGACATTTTTCTTGATAATATTCTAGCTAAGGTGCTAACACCAACACCGGATGCCACAGAAAACCAAATATTAGATTGCGAAAGT
Source organism: Candidatus Gastranaerophilales bacterium (assembly GCA_910586855.1). GTDB lineage: Bacteria > Cyanobacteriota > Vampirovibrionia > Gastranaerophilales > Gastranaerophilaceae > MGBC122484. The sequence goes on along the minus strand of CAJUJH010000001.1, from coordinate 1,087,273 downwards.
TTAGCAAAACATGCCATTGTTCCATATTGCGCAAAGCCTTCAATTATATTTTCCTTGATTTCCTGACCTTGCTTTTTGCGTTGAGCTTTTTTTGCCTCTTCTTCGTTTTTTCCCTTTAATATAGCTGAATTATAAAAATCATTACCAAGGAATAGGGCGCCAGTAAGCCCTGAAATCATTCTGGTATCAAAACGTTCTTTTTTGGTATCATAAATAGCTTTATTTAATTCAGCAGCCTTATTCATCTGCTCGTTAAATTTATTTGTTAAAGAATTGCATACATTTTTACATTCTTCGCTGCACTTGTCTGCTATAGAAGGGGCAATTCCATTTTTATTTACTTTTTCATCTTTTAGATATTTTGAACCATACTCAAAAAGCCCCTGAAAAGCTTTTACTTTATTCTCTTCTAAAATATGTTCCCTGTGTTTTTGAAGTATGCCAAGATTATTTAATTTTGAATTTGGAAAATGAGATACTATATCATCAAATAAATCAAGCGGAAGTTCAAAAAAATCTCTACCGGCCTCAATTAGTCTTTTAAATAAGGTTTCTTCTTTTGCAATGTATACACCATCAATGCTTTCAACTAATTCAGGTGCCTTTTTTTGCGTTGCAGAAAGCAGGTTATTATAAGTATTTGAAAAATTACTATGAGGACAAGAAGCGCGCCTTGCAACAGCAACAACACCTGTTACAGAATCTGTAACTTTATTAATGCCGCCCTTAAAAGCAGGTGAATGAGTTTTATCTGCATATGAAATATTATTGGGGTTTTTAGAAAATATTTTCATTCTAACCTTTTAGCATACACACTTTACACATTTAAGACTTAAAAATAAAAAAAATTGCTAAAAAGTAACAAAATGTAAAGTAAACTACCAAAAGAATAAAAAGCCAAATGTAAAATTACATTTGGCTTTTTATTTAAAAATAAATTAATTATTAATTACAGAAATACACCAGGTATGTGATAAGGCCTGTCTGGAATTTCAGTTTCTCTATCGCCTGAAAAATATGGGTGATTATTAAGGTATTCTGCAAATTCTATAGCTCTTACAAAATCCTCTGGTTGTTCAAGTTCTTTCTCCCAACCCTCTTGGTATTTATGTATTGAATTGAATTTATTAAGATGTTGCTGCATTCTTTCCAGATAATCATTAACATCTTTTTCATTTGAAAAGGGCTGTACCTCCTTTAAATAAGCAACATTAAATTTCAATGTACACTTACCTTTTTCTGGATCTAATAAGGTATCTTTTGCGGGTGCAAGTTTTAGATATTTTGAATCTCTTAAAGGACCTTGTATTCCGAGTTGCCTTATAGCAACAAGCTTTCTTATTACACATTTACTTACAAAATTGTAATTTTCTTCATCATATTTTCCAAAACTTACTGTATCTTGCATTGGGGAACGTTCTAAGTTATTTTTGGTAGAATTATTTACACTGTTGTTGGAATTTTGATTAACTTTATTGATGCTATTTGTTATAAAGTTTTGTATTCCTGAAATTCTCATCTTATATTATCCTAACTTTTATTCTGGTATTTTATATAATGTTTGTAAATTTTATTTTTTGCTAACAGATTAAAGACTTAAACCGCGGTCATAGAAATTTAGAACATCAACATCTTCTCTATGGAAAGACGAACCTGAATCACCACTAAAATATGGATGACGTTCAAGATATTCTGCAAATTCTATAGCTCTTACAAAATCCTCTGGTTGTTCAAGTTCTTTCTCCCAACCCTCTTGGTATTTATGTATTGAATTGAATTTATTAAGATGTTGCTGCATTCTTTCCAGATAATCATTAACATCTTTTTCATTTGAAAAGGGCTGTACCTCCTTTAAATAAGCAACATTAAATTTCAATGTACACTTACCTTTTTCTGGATCTAATAAGGTATCTTTTGCGGGTGCAAGTTTTAGATATTTTGAATCTCTTAAAGGACCTTGTATTCCGAGTTGCCTTATAGCAACAAGCTTTCTTATTACACATTTACTTACAAAATTGTAATTTTCTTCATCATATTTTCCAAAACTTACTGTATCTTGCATTGGGGAACGTTCTAAGTTATTTTTGGTAGAATTATTTACACTGTTGTTGGAATTTTGATTAACTTTATTGATGCTATTTGTTATAAAGTTTTGTATTCCTGAAATTCTCATCTTATATTATCCTAACTTTTATTCTGGTATTTTATATAATGTTTGTAAATTTTATTTTTTGCTAACAGATTAAAGACTTAAACCGCGGTCATAGAAATTTAGAACATCAACATCTTCTCTATGGAAAGACGAACCTGAATCACCACTAAAATATGGATGACGTTCAAGATATTTTGCAAATTCTATAGCTCTTACAAAATCTTCTGGTTCATCTAATTCTTTTTCCCAACCAGCCTCATACCTATGATCTGCATTAAAATCATCAAGATGCTCTTGCATTCTGCTACTAAATCTATCAACATCAGTTTCACTAGCAAAAGGCCGAACTTCTTTTAGGTAATCGATATTAAACTCTAATGCGCATTTGCCTCGCCAAGGATCCAATAGAGTATCTTTTGCAGGTACAACTTTTAGATAGTCAGATTCTCTTAATGGAAGTTCGGTTCCAAGTTCTCCTATTTTATATAGTTTTCTTGTTACGCATTTACTTACAAAAGTGTAATTTTCTTTATCATATCTTCCAAAGCTTACAGTATCTTGCATTGGAGAGCGTTCTAAGTTATTTTTGGTAGAATTATTTACACTGTTGCTGGAATTTTGATTAACTTTATTGATGTTATTTGTTATAAAGTTTTGTATTCCTGAAATTCTCATCTTATATTATCCTAACTAACTTTTTATTTCAGTGTCATGTATAAAACTTGTGAATTTTAAAATTTGTTAGTGGGAGTTAAAAATTTTATATTAATTGATTGGGGGATTTTATTATAATTCTAAGATTTTTATTTTTCAACAGATAATATATAGAATTTTAACATATCCTTACATAGCCAATATCGGCATGCTTTGGTGCACTATGGTATAATAGCCAAATGGGCAGCGAGGTTGTTAAATTATTAAAGAATATTTACTTTGCAGGAATTTCAGGAATATTTTGTGTTTTTGCACTAAGTATTTTAGGATTTTTGATTAATATTTCAATAAATCCATTTTACTCAGTTATATCTTTATTTTTAGCTTTTTTATTGTTCATATATTTTTCAAAAAAAGATGGTATTTCAAATAGGAAAATTGCTTTGCTATCCGCTTTTATGCTGATTGGAATCATCTTTTTAGGGCTTATTTCTTATATTTTTATTGATATTTCATATGATGGCAGAAGCTATCATCAAGGTGCGGCTGTTTTTTTAAAAATGGGCTGGAATCCTTTTTATTCAAATATTTATGAATTTTCACAAAAGATAAACTGCAGCGCTTTTGAGTCATCTTTTTGGCATATAAATGACAAATTGTATGTTAATTCCCTGCTTTGGATTGAGCATTATACAAAATTTTTTGAAATATTTGCTGCCAATATTTATTCTTTAACAGGAAAAATTGAGACAGGAAAGATTTTAAACTATTTAATGTGGGTTTTAACAGCCTTTTATGCCTATGCGACATTTTGTAAAATTTCTTGCGCCAGTGGCAAAAAACCCGGAAAACTGGAAATATTTAGCTCATTTTTGGTTTCTTTCACGCCTGTTACTATTTGCCAATGTGCTACCTATTGTGTAGACGGACTTTTATACTTTGCATTTATAAATGTTTTACTTTCGATTGTAAACATCAGTCTTAACAACCCAAAAAACGCCAAGACCCTCCCTATTGCATCAGATATAATAAGTGTAATTATGAATCTTGTAATTTTAGCTAATGTGAAAATAGCGGGGCTTGCATATGGAATTTTAATATTATTTGTCTGGTTTTTGTATCTTTTATTTATTAAAAAGTTTAGTTTTATATTAAAAAGATTTTTGCCATTATTTTTTACTTTTATTTTACTTGCAGGAATTTCTGGGATAAATCCTTATTATACAAACATAAAACAAGGGAAACATATTTTATATCCGCTTGCAGGTGAAGGCAAGGTTGATGTAATGACAGGGCAGATGCCTGAATCTTTTAGAGGGAAGAATAGATTTTACAAACTCTTTATGTCTACTTTTGCCAGAGCAAAAAATGTTTGGCCGCCAGAACCTAATGTGCATCTTAAAGTACCGTTTTCTGTTGTAGGGCAAAAATTATTTACCAATCCTGATATGAGGATTTCAGGGTTTGGATACTTCTGGAGCGGTATATTAATTTTTACTGCAGTTTTACTTTGTTTTTTAAGATTCAAAAATAAAGAAAGCGAGAAAATTTTTATTTTACTTATGGCAGAAATTTTTTCCTTACTCTTGATAAATCCTGAAAGCTGGTGGGCAAGGTATGTTCCCTGGTTTTGGACTTTTCCTTTATTTGTTTGTTATTTTTCAATTCTTGAAGGTAGAAAGAAAAAATTTGCATATATAATTCTACTTTTAATGTTACTGAATAATTTAATAATTTTTACACATAATTTTTTAAGAACAGCACATATGACATATTTGACCGATATTTCACTAATGAAGTTTAAAAAAGGAGAAACTATAAAACTTTATGTAAAGCCTTGGGGTAATATGAGAACAAATACATACGATGAGAGTTTTTATATTAAGCTGCAAGAGCGCGGAATTGATTACAAATTTGTTACAGAAGAAGAATATAGACAGGGATGTTTTGAGTATGCTGTTTGGAGTATTGATAAAAAACTAACTGTTGAGTGTAAAAAATAATGAAAAATACCAAAAGAGTTTTAATTGTATCGGTAATTCTTGCATTAATATTAGCTGGATTACATTTCGGTATAATTTTTCTTTTGCCAAAGTTTTTAAATTCAGCAAATACTCAAAATCTTGCGAAAGATTTTATCTATAAAAAATATGGTACAGAGCTTATTGTTGATAATTTTTTTATATCTGTATCGCCAAATCTTAATTCTTCAATAAAAGTCAGCAATTTAGGATTTTATAAAGATGATGAAGAATTATTGCTTATAAAAAAAATTAATGTTAAATCAACTTTTAAAAAAATAAAAAGAGTAGATGCAGAATATATTTTTGCCGATATGGTTAAAATACAAGGTATATTTTCAGATAAGAAAAAGAAAAATGGATTTAATTTTGCAAAACTGCCTGAAATATGTATAAAGAGCGGAGACATTACATTTAATGATTTTAATTTTAAAATTTTGGATTTTAATTTACTAAATACTGTATCTAATAATTCTAAAAAGAAACTTATTCTTAGAGGTGAAGGAAAATCTGCTTTTTTGAGCGATAAAATTATTCTTGATGGAAAATTTTCGCTGGATAAATCTACCTTGATTTCAAACAATACAGATATAATTATAAAGAATGTTATTTTAAATATTGATGGGGTTATACTAAATAATAAAAAAGGTGCCAATTATAATATTACGGGAGAGAAGCTCCCTATAGATGAAATAATGGCGGGACTTTTATATTTTCAAAAATCTAAGGATAGCAGTAAAAAATTTATTGAGAATTTTAAAAACTATTCAGGAAGCCTGGATGTTGATTTAAATATTAAAAAGGATAAGATTTTTGGAAAGCTCATTGCTGATAAATTGACTGCAAAAACAGTTTTATTTAATGTGCCGATTGAATTTAAAACTGCTGAATTTTATTTTGATGGAGATGATTTAAATTCTAGTGCTGCAGGTACTCTTGCCGGTGAAAAGGTTGTTCATATTTTACATATTAAAAATGTAAAAAATAAAGAAAGAGAAGTTTTTGGTGAAGTTCACTCTAGACTTACTGAAAAAGCTGCTGGATATGTTCCAGGGCTTGATATTATAGAATCCGTTCAAGCTAGTGTTGATTATCATATAAAAAATAAAAAAATTGATGTTAATTATTCTTTAGATATTAAAAAAGGTGCGGACATTTTGTATAAAGGAGCATATCTGGGTCTTTTGGATAAAGATAGAAGACTTTTTATTGAAACTCTCAAAGAGAAAGATTTGTATATTAAAAATTATGACTATTCAATAATCACAGGCGGTCAAAAAAATATAATTATTTCAGGTGACGGACTTTTTGTAAAAATGGCAAATAAAAATGGGGTAGAGCACCTTTACCCTAAATATTTGTCGGCAAAAACAAATGGTTTTGCTCCTGCTTCATTTACCGGTTCTTTTGGAAAATACATTGAGGGGGGAGAATTTAAGGGAAATTTAAAATATGATTTCCTGCAAAAACTTATTCTCGGAGATTTTATTGTAAGAAACTTTACTCACAAGGATTTTTATGTAGATGAGGCTAAAATTAGTGCTAATAATGATTTTATAAATATTTTAGCAAATGGAAAATACAGAGGAAGTAACTTTACCTGCAAAATGAATGGTAAAAATATTATTGGGGATAAAATTGAAATTTATACAATGGATTTATTTCTCGAAAAATATATTTTTAAAACCTTGAAGCATAGAAAAGAAAGGCATTTAGATTCAAAGAATGATTCCATAAGAAAGAAAAACAAGTATAGTAAATATCTTAATAAAGTTAAAGATATTAATTTAACTGTTGACAGATGGACAATTAGGGTAAATAAACTCATAAAAGACAGAATACATCTTGAAAACATTCTTTTAAGCGGCAGTCTAAAAGAAGATATTTTTAACTTTAAAACTGCAGATATATTTTTTGCTGATGGGATACTTGCAGCAGATGGTAATTATGATTTTAAAAACAATACATCTGAAATAGATTTTGAAGCCAAGGGAATTAATTCCAACTTAGCTGCAGATTTGCTTTTTAATCTTAGAGGACAAGTTGAAGGCATTGCTGATGGCAACTTAAAAATAAAAACATCAAATAAATTCCACAATATTAAGGCATATACAACTTTTAAAATTAATAATGGAAATTTAACAAGACTCGGCGATATTGAATTTACTACAAAAAGAGGAAGAAAGGTAAAAATATCCGATATAATTAATGTAAAAATGAATGAAAATAAGGGGTTAAATTCTAACCTAAATGGTAATTTTTATTTTGATAATTACAAACTTCATAATATAAATATTACCTCGCAGCAAAAATATTTGTCATTTTTAATTAAAGGAGATTTTGATATTCAAAATGATGATGCCGACTTGATGCTTTTTGGCAAATATAATTCTAGTGCTGGAAAAGGGGTAAAAATTCTTTTTATGCCGATTAACTTTATAATTAAACTTGTTTTAAAGCCGGAGAATACTCTCAGCAAATATAAACCGATACTGGATAAAATCCCTTTTATTGAGGGTAAAAAGGAAGATATTAACTTCTTTAGGGTGAAATTTAAGGGAAACTTAAACAATAAAATTAATCTTGAAATGAAAAGTATTGTAGAATAATTTTTCAATTTAATTTACATTATGCCAAATTTAAATCATGTCTGTATAATGGCTTTATGGTTAATTTAGTTTTTAATTCTGACGATTTTGGTTTAAGCTTGGAATCAAATCTAGCTATTATGGAAGGGCACACAAATGGAGTGATAACTTCAACCTGCATATTAGCTAACGGTGAATTTTATAATCAAGGAATAAAAGAGGTTTTACCTGAAATTCCAAAGATTGGACGAGGAGTACATTTAAATATTATTGAAGGAAAAAGCCTTACAAACCCTTCCATATTTACTAATAGTGACGGCTTTTTTAATAAAGGATATTTGTATTTTTTATATAATTCTAATAATAAAAAATTAATCTCACAAATTGAAACTGAATTTAGGGCACAGATTGAAAAGATTTTATCTGATATAGAAATTGACCATATAAATTCTCATGTGCATACACATTCAATTCCAAATATTTTCAATATGGTTTTAAAGCTGGCTCTTGAATATAAAATTAAATTTATACGAACTCAATATGAAAAACCGTACATAGTTTTAAAAAAGGTTTTCAGTACAAAATATCCTGTTAATCTTATAAAATTAGGTCTTTTAAATACTTTTAGCACAGTAAATAAAAAAACTGTTGACAGTTTAAATTCAAAGTCCAGTGCTAAAAAGATAATAACAAATGATTATCTTGTCGGGGTAAATTATACAGGATATATGGATGAAAGCAGTATTTTATCCGGATTATTGCCGCTAAAAAACATTAATGATGGCAAAATTGTGGAGCTTATTATCCATCCAAAATCATTAGGAGACAGAAATAGTAAAACAAATTATAAAGAATTTGTGGCATCAATAAATCCTAAAGTAAAAAATGAAATTTTAAAAATGAATTTCAATTTAACAAATTATAAAGAATTAAATATATGATAAAGTTTGCGAAATATCTGTTTATTATTTTTCCATTTACAATAATTCTGCCTTTAGTATGTTTGTTTTTATTTTCAAATTATAAGATTAGAAAAATGGAACTTGATACTTCATACAAGATTCTGGATTCAGTTTCAAGAGAAATTAATTACAATATTGAAAATAATTTAAAGATAAAAACAGTTGATGCTATGGAAGCACTATATATTCCAACTACTGAAAAATATACAAAAGAAAAGATTATAAATACTTTTAAAGATTCCAAGGTTGAATTTTTAGATACATTTCCTGAAAAAATAATATATTACTATAAAGTTGAAAATAGCCCTCAACCAAAATTATATAGTGTAATTATTATTCCTTTTTTAGAGGATAATATCAAGGGAATAAAGATTACAAAAGAGGCTGTACCTTCAAGTTTAAAATTGCCTGGACCGTTTTTTGCCGAGTTTTATTCAGGAAATATAATCAGTGAAGATAAACTTATAAGTATCATTGCGCCAAAAGAGAATATAAAAATTCTTCCCGGTTTTAAAAAGAATTTATCATCAATCCCATTAGGTATTCCAAAAGATAAAAATATTGCCTACAAAATTTTTAAAATAGATAAAAATTATGCATCTGATGATATTACAATATTAATTAAAACTAGCTGGCATATTCCGCCTGCAAATCCTTATGAGAGGCGTGCCGGGCTTGTGATAATATTAGCCGGGGTATTACTCAGCATATATGTTACCAGGTATATTAATTTAAATTTCATTAATCCGTTTATAAAACTATCCGCTGCTGCAAATAGGGTAAAATCAGGAGATTTAAACCTTGTATTAAAAACAAATACAAAACAAAAGACTGTTCAAGAAACCTGCGCCAATTTTAACGATATGGTAAAGGGCTTAAAAGAAAAGGAAGAGCTGAGAGCAGGGTTTATAAGAAATTTAACCCATGATTTAAGAACTCCGCTGATTGCACAAGAGAGGGCACTTTCTATGATTTCCGGCAAATTTTCAGAATTAAATTTAGATGAAGAAAAGGAACTTGCAAAATCTCTTGAGAAGAATACGAGCCATCTTTTAAGAATGGTAAATTTAATACTGGAATCATATCAATTTAATTTAAAAAATGAAGATTTAAATTTTGAAAAAATAAATATTACAAAAGCAGTTAATGACTGTTTTATAAAAATAAAACCTATTGCAGATGATAAAAATATATTGCTTATAAATAAAACGGATAATGAAGATATTTGCACTGACATAACCTGTTTTGAGAGAATAATTATAAACTTGTGTGCAAATGCCATTGAAAATCTTCAAAAAGGCGGATATGTGCAAATTAGTGCCGAAAAATCAGATGCTGAAGTAAAAATTATTGTTGAGGATAATGGTAACGGTATTTCAAAAGAAGACATTGAGCACATTTTTGATAGATACTTTAGTTCAAAATCATATAACAGAAAACTCGGTTCAGGCTTAGGGCTTGATGTTGTTAAAAGACTTACTGATATTATTAATGGTAGAATAGAATTGGAAAGCGAAATTTCAAAATACACAAAGTTCACGCTTATTCTTCCCAGACACAAAGAAAGGGCTTAAATGAGTACAAAAATTATATTAGTTGAAGACCATGAACTTACCAGAAAAGGAATTATGTACGCACTTAAACCGTATAGCGACATTAAAGTTATAGGTGAATTTGAAGATGGCAAGCAGGCGGTTGAGTTTGTAAAATCTGCAACAAATGAAAATATGCCCAATGTTGTATTAATGGATATTGCAATGCCAATTTTAAATGGAATTGATGCTGCAAAAAGAATCAAAAATTTAAACCCTGATATTAAAATTATTATGTTGACTTCTATTGACGAAAAAGAAAGCGTCCTAAGGGCATTCAATTCCGGTGCAAATGCATATGCAATGAAAAATATAAGTATAGAAAAGATTGTAAATATTATTAATATGGTTCTAAATGGAGAAGTTTGGATTGCGCCTAATATAGCAGATTACATTTTAGATATACTTTCTAAAACCAATACAGGTTCTATTGATGAAGAGATTATAGAAACTTCAAATAATTTCAATTTAACAAACAGAGAAAAGGAGATTTTGGGGCTTATAGCAAAAGGTATGAGCAATAAGGATATTGCAAATAAACTTATAATATCGCTTTATACTGTAAAAAACCATGTTAAAAATATTATTCAAAAACTTGCAGTTGAAGATAGAACTCAAGCTGCAATTCTTGCCTTAACTGAAAAAATAATATAAGAAAATTTAATGATTAATACGGCTAAACAAATTTCACATAAGCCAAAATTGAATTATATAAACTATTTCAGAGCTATTGCTATAGTTATGATTGTTCTTGGACATTCTATCTGCTGGGGGAATAAAGAAGGGTTGATATATATAACAAATACCTTTCTTTTTAAAGGCGGTACCTTTTTTTGTATTTATTGCCGGATTTTTATTTCAATATTTATCTTACAAATTTGAATATTTGGATTATCTCAAGAAGAAGTTTTTCAATGTTGTACTTCCTTATTTTTTCTGTATTACCCCTGCTATTATTGCATTTTTGCTTACAAATACTAATCAAAAAATTCCCTTAGAGCATATGAGTGGCTTTTTAAAAGTAGTTTCATCATATCTTTTTGGCATGGTTTTCAATAACCCAACCTGGTTTGTAGGTTTGATTATTATATTTTTTATCGCAGCACCTTTATTTTTATTCATTAAAAAGCATAAATTTCTTTGGCTGAGTGCACTTTTTATTTCCTGCATTGCAAGTATATTGATAAAACGCCCCAGTGTAGGAGATACAATTTATCACTTGGAAAATTTTAGCACATTAAATATTTATATTTCATTTTTTAAATTATATTTTTTGTCATTTCTATTTTTCTTGTCTCCATATTTATTGGGTATGGAAATTTGTACCTTTTTAAATAAATATATTGATTCTGTTAAACAGTACATAAAACCAATACTTTTTGCACTATGTATTTTGTATATTGCAGCACTTTTTGTTTATTTAAAATATGATTCCAATTTTGTAGCATACAATTTAGGACATATTTTAATAATATTAATGTATTTGAGTTTTTGCATTTTATTTGAGGATAAAATACAAAAAATTCCTGCCTTGGACAAAATTTTAAATACACTTGCAGAATATTCTTTTGGGATATTTTTTTGTGCATCAATATTTCATAAACCCTATTATGTTTCATTCTTTATACGATACTTTTAAGCCTCCCGTTCTTGATATACAGCAAAATACACTTGAATGCTGCTTGTATGCCATTGGAACATTCACAGTCACAATAATAGGCTGCTTACTTTTGCTTATTATCTTAAGATGGCTGTTGAAAAAATTTGGCGTAAAAAATACAAGAAAATTCATCGGAGTATAAATTTATTAAAGGGCATAAATTTCTCACACTTGGAAATTTTAAAAAATAATAAAAAACTCCCAAATGGGAGTAAATGGTGGGTCGCAAGAGGCGAAACTTGAACTATTTTTGAAACAATTTGTAATAAAATTAAAATCAGAGGAAATGGCTCAAATTATTTATTTGATTGATTTAATAAACAAGAGAAATTGCCGAACATCGCAGGTAAATATTAATTTTAGACTTAGAGTTTGATTAAATTAAGCTAATTCAAATTGTATAAAATTTAATGTTTGAGTCTTTGTAAGTTTTATATATCTAATTATGCAATCTGTGATTTCCAACATGCAAATATAATTACTCTTTATTATATCTTCAGATATTTCTGTTATTCCAAATATATTAATCATAGTTTTCCATTGGACTGTTTTATCCGGCAATATTATCCATTCTCTTATGGCAGAACTAAAATGCTTATCTGACGGATGAATAAAATCACAAGAATATTTATATAGTTCACTGGCTCTAGCAAAATAACCTTGGGATTCAAGTTGTTCACATAAAAATTTATCAGTTAATGCTTTCTTTTTTTCATTAATTTTAATCTTCTTTTTCCAATTTTTATCTTCAGCATAAAGTAATGAAGATATCCAAGTTTCTTTTTCTTTTATTATAAATGTCGAAAATAATTTTAACAAACAATCTAAATGCATTCTGATAAAAGACATAGCCGCTAAATGATTTTGTTGATCTGAAAGTAAAATAAACGCTGCAATATTAGAATGTGCCATTTGTTCTATAGCTATATTTAAATGATCAACATAATTTACCGGTTGTTGTTTAAAAACGCTTAGTTGTGCTCTATTTAGTTCAATATTTTTACTACATAGAATACTTCTTAATTCTTCTATTGTTTGAGTTATTGCCATGATATATCTTATTTTCATAAATATTTTACAATAAAAAAGGAAAAAACTTTTAGAAGACTTGCAGATATTGAATTACAGGAAATTAATTATTTTTGATATCCATTTTTCGTATTTCGCAAGAACACCAAAATCATTAAGAAGTCTTAATCAGCTTCTCTTTAAATGGTGGGCCTGGTGGGACTCGAACCCACGACCAAAAGATTAAGAGTCTCCTGCGCTACCAACTGCGCTACAGGCCCGAATATTATAGTTTCGGCGGTAACGGGATTTGAACCCGTGTCAACAGAATGAGAATCTGCTATCCTGACCCCTAGACGATACCGCTAAGAACAAAGTTATTTTATCATTAAAAAAAATCGTGCGCAATTAATATTTTAAACTTTGTAAAACATGGAATATTATAGGTGCGGACGATAGTTTTTAAGCTCATCTTTACCAAGCAGAATATCTAGTCCTGCAGAAAGTGCAATACCGGTTCTTCCGCCGTTTCTTACAAGTGCTTGCATATATCCAAAAATATTATCACCAGTAATTTTCTGAACGCCTAAACCATACTCTACATATGGTTTTATTGAAACTTCAGGCAAGGCAACATCAGCTGCAGTAAACTTGGAATCATCAAGTATATTCCATTTCATATCAGCACTAAGATATGGCTGCCAGCCGCTATTCGTATTTGCAAAAAACCTTGCACCAGGTGACACTTGTATTGCATGAAGCGGGTCTGATTCAATTTTTAAACCTCTTGCATTAGTATAATTAAATGCATTTATAAGGCTGTATGATAATAATAAATTTGGCTGTAAAACATACCTTCCGCCTAAAAATTCAAGATTATAGCCTGTTTTAGAAGCGATACCGGACATAAGCATAGGAAATTTATCAGTACCATACATTGTTGATGCGGAAACTGAACTTGCACCTGCATTTGCAGTTAATACAGTAAAGAAATTGTCCTTATATAAAGAACCTGCAACACCAAGTGTTCCGCCGTTTTGATATAAGCTGTTGCCATCAAAACTTTGATGCGAGCCATTATAAGATAAATAAGCAGACAACTGGGCAATTTTACCATTCTTTAGTTGATATAATTTCCCATCGGTACCAATAAAAGTGCCATACATAATGTTGTCAACATCTGGTCCGTTTTTAAATGAGACTTTTTCTATTGAAGTATATGGTCTAAACCAAGTATGTGCATTTTCTTCATTATATTGATAGCCTCCATCGCTTATGGCATAACGATTTTGAAATAATGAAGCATGTCTTTGAATTTTTGGCAGCATCATATTGGAAACAGTGTTTTGAAACGCATTATCATATGCATTTAGCTGTGTCATATACCCTGCTTGAGCGGCAATTGCACCAACCATAACTGCAGGATTAAAATTATCATATACAGCAGGCGGAGGTGCTGGAAGCTCGCTATCGCCACCAGGAGTTGAACCTCTTTTTGTAACAATTATGCCGTCATTAATGTTTTCATATTCAATATCGTATTTGTAAATTTCACCCAATGCTGTTTTAACGCTCTCATCAAGGGTGATTATATCCATTAATTCTTCATTCTCGGTTAATTTTAAATTAATGGAGTTTCCTTCAAATGTATCGTTAATTAAATTTACTCTATTGATGTTAATTATAGAATCATCCCCTGAAACAGAAACGCTTTTTGCTATAAAATTATCTATTCCCTGATTAGCCAAATCAGCATCAATAGCAAGATTTAAAGGAGCATTTAGTGTAAAATCACCTAGGTTATGAGTTTGAACTTTACCATTTGCAAGATTTAAAGTTGAAGCACCATGAACAGCAAATGCTGATGCATTATTAAAAAATGTTCCATTTTCACCTAATGCAAGCGTTCCGCCATGAAGTTCAACAGCTCCGCGTATATCTTCCATATTTTCATTCAGAACAATTGTACCGGTGGTTGGCGCATCTTTGGGTCGTCTTGCTTCTGCTGTATATTTATATGTTACCTTATCCCACTCACCTTTTTTATTGATATAGATAGTTGATTTATCGGTAGATGATATTCTGTCATTAAATACAATAGATTTATCATCAGCAGCATTTAAATTTAAAATTTCTTCATTATGTATGGCATTTGACACACCATCAGCTTTGTTTCCTGTAAAAAATACATTTTTATTCTGTGCAATAATATTGGTAACACCCTTTTTTTCATTATAAATTGCACCGCCTTTTGCTCCAGTGCCCGATGCATTATTATTCACAAAAGAAGTATCAACAGCTGTCAAAACTGCTCTATCTGTTACAAATACAGCACCGCCGCCGTGGTTTGCATTTGTGTTACCTGTAGTTTTAGTTTCATTTGATTCAACTGTTGAATCATTAATATTTACAAAACTTAAAACACCCGCATAAATTGCACCGCCTTTTGCTCCAGTGCTAAAATTACCGGCAGATTCAACAGAATTATTTGTCAAAGCTGCATTGTTAAAATCAACTGTCGGAATATATCCGGTATTTTTACCATCCAGAATTGCTACAGCACCTCCAAGTGCAGTTCCTTGAGATATAACTTTATTTTCATTAAATTGAGCTGTAAAACTATGAGTACCTCGACCGGTTGTGGTTGGATTAATTGCAATAGCACCACCTGCAGCAATTATGTCAGATGCTGTATTTTTATTTTCCACATAGTTTCCTTGCAGCAAAACATTATCAAATTTTGTAGTTGAATTATTTATACGAATTGCTCCGCCAAGAATATTTCCGCCTTTTGCAATTTCAATATTGGAATCATTATTGAGCTGCGTAAAATTATTTTTAAATACTGTGTTTAAAACTTCAAGTCTGGTATTCCTTGATGTTGTGGTATCACCCTGGCTTATCGCACCAGCACCCATAAAGAAATTAGAAGAAGGAGCATATTTAAGGTCTAAGACAGCACTGTTTGAAAGAAAAAGGGAATTAGTTATTTTGGTATTGTTTGATGAAGAAAAAGCACCAGCATTAGCTCCAGAACGTTCGGCAATTGCGCTGTTTTTTTCAAAAACCGTTTTGTCAATTGTATGATATATTGTATCATTATTGGGTGCAGATGTGGATGAACCGGCATAAATTGCTCCGCTTTGAGCACTTGAGCCTTTTACATAATTATTTCCAAAATAAGAATTTGAAATTTTCAAAGCTCCTGAAGTATTTGCAATTGCTCCACCTCTTGCAAAATTAGACGAACTGCTTGTAGGAGTGTGCTGTGCATAGTTTTTTGTAAAGATACTATCATCAATAACAAGCGTACCATTTGACTGTTGAGACCATATAGCACCGCCTTCAACAGTATTTGAACCAGTGGATGAGCGATGATTTTCTGTAAAATAACTATTTTTAATATTTGCAACAGGGACTGCTGAAGTATTATTCATATATTTAATAGCACCTCCGGCTGCCCCGGATGATGTTGAATTATTGTAATTGCCTTTGAATATTGTATTTTCAACAGTCAAGTTTGAAATGGTATACAAAAAACCGCCGCCATTACTGTTAGCTTTACTATGAAAATTATGAACCCCGTCATTCATTGTTAAGATTCCATAAGCAATAGGGCTGTTTGGATTATCAGTTATTTTGAGATAAATATCATTTCCAGCATCAGGCAGCAGACCTTTTTGGAATGTACCTATGTTTAAAATTTTTGTTTCATATCCTGTTTGGTTATCGCCAGTGCCGTTATTTCCAAGCCAAACGTTACTGTTTGAATTAGAACTGTTAGAGTATTTGCTTCCATCTAGTGAAAAGCCATTGCCATTCAATGTTGTACTATTGTTTTGGAGCATACCTGTATTGGTGCCAACTGTTTCATCTTTTGTAAAATCAACTACAGTACCTGGAATATCTGCGCCATCAAGAATTGCTTGTGCTGAATCATTTAAGCCAAAAATTAAGAATGCAAAAGCTAAAACAAAAAACACTTTGTTATATCTAAACATTTTATATTCCTTATAAATAACTGTTGTGTGCATAATATATAATAGCAAAAATTAAGTAAAAATGTAATTTATTAATAATTTTTATTAATAAATTTTTCTTTATGTTAAAGTTTTCTTATGACTGATTTTAGGAAAAGAGCGGAAGAAAACTTTAAAAATGGCTACAATTGTGCGCAATCAGTGTGCTTGGCTTTTGCAGAAAAAATAAATCTTGACAAAGAAACTCTTTTAAAACTTACTTCATCATTTGGAGGCGGAATGGGCAGAATGCGTGAAGTTTGCGGAGCAGTCAGCGGTATGTTCATAATTGCTGGGCTGCTTAAAGGCTGCAGTGAAGTAAATTGTGATGAGCTTAAGGGTACACATTATAAATTAATCCAAGATTTAGCAGAAGAATTTAAAAAAGAACATAAGACAATTATTTGCCGCGAACTTTTAGGTTTAGAAAAAGAAGATGAAATATCGCCTATACCCGCTAAAAGAACAGAAGAATACTATAATAACAGACCTTGTGAAGAATTTATAAAAACTGCTGCAAAAATTATTGAAAAGATGCTTATATAATTAAAAGGAAAAAACCATGGAAGAGATGTTATTTCCCATAGTTGCAAAAATTAATGAATATTTATCAAATTATATTCTTACTACACTTCTTATTGGTGTCGGACTTTGGTATACCATTAAAACCAAATTTGTTCAAATAAGATGTTTTAAGGAAGGTTTATCAAATATATTTGGAAAGATTAATATGTTTGATAAAACCGAAGAAAAAAGTATGACATCTTTTCAAGCACTCGCTACCGCAGTAGCTGCACAGGTTGGAACAGGAAATATCGTAGGGGCTTCAGGCGCAATTTTAATCGGGGGACCCGGTGCTATTTTTTGGATGTGGGTGATTGCATTTTTTGGAATGGCTACAATTTATGCTGAAGCTACACTTGCAATAAAAACAAGGATAAAAAATCATTGCGGTGAAATCAAAGGGGGACCGGTTTATTATATTAGAAGAGCTTTCAAAGGAAAATGCGGAAAATTTTTAGCCGTTTTCTTTGCTACAGCTGCAATTTTAGCACTCGGTTTTATGGGTGCTATGGTGCAATCAAATTCTATAGCATGCTGCATGCAGACAGCTTTTGGTATAAACTCCTGGCTTGTTGGACTTTTCCTTGTTACAGCTTGTGCTATAATTTTTGCCGGCGGAATAAAGCGCCTGGCAGCAGTTGTAGAAAAAATTGTACCAGTTATGGCGGCGCTATTTATAATTGGGTGTCTTGTAATATTGATTGCAAAAATTCAATATATACCTGAAACTTTTGGAATGATTTTTAAATATGCTTTTGCACCGCAGGCAATTTTAGGCGGCGGATTTGGATATGCTTTTAAACAAGCTTTAAGCCAAGGAGCAAAGCGCGGATTATTTTCAAATGAAGCCGGAATGGGCTCCACTCCACACGCTCATGCGCTTGCAAATGTTAAAGACCCTCATACCCAAGGAACAGTGGCTATGATTGGCGTATTTATTGATACATTTGTCATTTTAACTCTAAATGCACTTATTGTAATTTCAACCCTTTATGCAAATAATGGAGTTTTATCAAATGGCTATACAGAGGCTGTTATGAGCATTTTAAATAAAACAAACCTGGTACAGACAGCGTTTGGCTCTGTTTTTGGAAATTCATTCGGCGCAATTTTTGTAGCAATTTGTTTATTTTTCTTTGCTTTTTCAACAATTTTGAGCTGGAATTTATTTGGAAAAATTAATGCAGTCTATCTTTTTGGCAAAAAATTTCCCAAAGGTTCAAAAATTATCTATACCGTAATTGCACTTGGATTTATTATGCTTGGCAGCTTAATTTCAAGTGATTTTGTCTGGGAATTAACAGATATGTTCAACAACTTAATGGTTATTCCAAACACAATCGCACTTTTTGCCCTAACAAGCATTGTTGTTAGCATTGCAAAGAAAAAAGCATAATTTAAGAAGTTTCTTTTCTTATTTTTCTATACTCTGCAGCGGCTGTAAAAATAACATCTGAAGAGGAATTTAAGGCAGTTTCAAAACTATCTTGAAGTACACCTATGATAAAGCCTACACCAACAACTTGAATAGCTATATCGTTTGAGATTCCAAATAAAGAACAGGCCAAAGGAATTAAAAGCAAGGAACCACCCGCTACTCCCGAAGCTCCGCAAGCTGCAAAAGAAGCCAATACACCAAGAATAATAGCTGTAGCAAAGCTTACATCTATACCTAAAGTATGAACTGCAGCAAGCGTCATAATAGTGATAGTAACAGCAGCACCGCTCATATTTATTGTTGCCCCAAGAGGGATAGAAATAGAATACATGTCCTTATCCAGACCAAGCTCTTCACAAAGTGCCATATTTACAGGAATATTTGCAGCGGAGCTTCTTGTAAAAAATGCCGTAATACCGCTTTCTTTAAGACATTTTAATATAAGCGGATAAGGATTTTTTCTCGTAACAATAAACACTATTATTGGATTTGAAATAAAATAAACAAAAAGCATACAAAAGGCAAGCAGAAGGATTAATTTTCCGTATTCTCCAAAAATTTCAGCCCCGCTTGATGAAACAGCTCCAAATACAAGCCCCATAATGCCGAACGGAGCAAAATTAATTATCTTACAAACAACATCAGAAGCGCTTTTTGCAACATCTGAAAGAAAATTTTTAGTATCAGCCGCTGCAATATTTTTCATGGCAAAACCAAAAACAATCGCCCAAAAAAGTATTCCTAAATAATTTCCCGCACTAAGAGATGTTATCGGATTTGAAACAATATTCACCAAAAGATTGTGGACAATATCGCTTAAATTTGCAGGTGCGGAAGAAAAATCAGCGCTTTTAGCAGAAAGTGTCAATGTTAAAGGAAATATAAAACTTGCAACAACAGCTGCACATGAAGCAAGGAATGTTGATACAAGATAAAGCAAAATTACAACCTTGAAACGCCCGTCTTTACCGTCTTTTTTAACCTGTCCTTGCGCTAAAGAGCTTATAACCAGTACAAAAACAAGAATCGGTGCTATACCCTTAAGTGCGCCAATAAATAATTCGCCTATCATTTTGATAAATTTAAAATCAGGAGCAAAGATTGCAAGAATAACACCTAAAATTATACCTATAACAATTCTTAAGACCAGATTTACACTGTTATATTTTTTATAAAGTCTAGAAAACAAACTCTCACTAACCATACTTGTACCCGCACCTATTAATTTATATGTATATAAAATACCACAAACAAAAAACAGAGATATTTGGAGAATAAACGTTTAATATGGGTATTTCAGCATACAGTTTCTATAAAATTAAAAACTCCCGGACATGGATTCGAACCACGATTGAATGATCCAGAGTCATCCGTCCTGCCGTTAGACGATCCGGGAATAAAAAGATTTTATATCTTAAAATAAAAAACTCCTCAGGTTGGACTCGAACCAACAACCTACCGGTTAACAGCCGGTTGCTCCGCCATTGAGCTACTGAGGATTATCTTTTTTGGGCAAAACCCAAGAATTAATCAAGAAAAGCTTAACTGCTTTTTTAAACTTCTCTATGAAATTTATTATATCAATAAAAACATTTTTTGCAAGAGATTTTATTTAAATTTATAAATTTTTCATTCAAGTTTATTATTTTATAATAATAAATGCTTGAGGGGTTTAAAGAGAAGGTAAAAAATGCTATAATTATCAAATCTTGATAAAAAGGAGAATAAAATGTGTAAAAAAGATAATTCAATATGCTTTGCATTTGGCATTTTGGCAGGCATAGTAGGTGGAATAGCTGCAGGAATTTTATATGCACCAAAGCCGGGCAAAGAATTTCGTGAAGATATTAAAAAAACCGTTATTGATGTAACCGAAAAATATTCACCTGAAATTCAAAAAGCTAAAAAACAGGCTATGGATATGATTAAGGGTTCAAAATGCAAAATTGAAATGGAATATAAAAAATTCTTAGACAATGTAAAGGCTGAAAAGCTTGCAAATGCTAAAAACATTGAAACAGATGTTTACAATATGTAGTTTATGAGGTGAAATGATGGATTCAACAGTGCAAATTAGTTTAGTGGTTTTAATTTATACAACGGCAATTTTACTTATTTTAATTGCAATATTTTTAATAAAATTAATACATACCTCTACAAGTTTAGCTAAGAATCTATCAAAAACTTCTGAAATGATAAATGAAGAATTAGAGCCCACATTAGCTGAATTAAAGGTAACCTTGAGCTCTATAAATTCTATTGTAAAAAATACAGACAGCCAGATAGAAAAGGTAAAAGGCGCTATGGACAAAGTTATATGCATGCCTTTTATGATTGGACAAAAAATGCGAGGGCTTTTTTCAGGTCTTAAAGAGGGTTTAAGCCTTGGCATTAAATTATTTAGAAGATAAAGAAAGGAAAATATTATGTCAGTAGGAAAATTTTTAGTAGGTTTTGTTGTAGGCGGCGTTGTGGGCTCTGTTATCGGAGTTTTACTTGCACCTCAATCAGGTGAAGAAACAAGAGAACAAATCTCAAAAACCACAAAAGATGCGTTAAATAAGGCTTCTTACGCCGTTAAAGAAATTCAAGAAAAAACTGATGATATGGTTTCTGAAGTTCAAAAGAAAGGTGAAGAAATCATTGACAGGATTCAAGGCTTGATAAATAAACAAAAAGAAGCTCAAAACTAAGACTATAATTGAATTTTAATTTTAAAACGCTCCATTATTTGGGGCGTTTTTTTTAACGCTAAACATTTGACCAGGTTAAAAAGCTTATCATTAATGCTTTTTCAGCTTATAAGTATGTTATTTTAGCAGTTTATAAAAAATTAATTTTTAAAATCGGCATAAGCTTTGCACACCAATGATTATAAGGATTTAAAAACGCTGGAATCTTCTTTATTGTAACGTTTAAGATTATTAGCAATTTCATCTTCAGTTATCCCTGCTGTTTTTGCAGCGTTTTTTATAAATTCAACCGCAAGTTCAGGGGCTATCCGGCTTTTTTTTAAAAAATGCAGAATAATTTTCACCCCGTTTAAATTAACAGAAAGCGCCCGAGTCAAGTATAGTATGAGTTTAGCACGTTCAATATCTTCATCGGTATAGCAGCGTCTATTGGTATCAGAGCGTTTTGAGGGTAAAAGATTTTCTTTGTCATAAATTCTTAAAGTTTGAATATGAACATCCAAAATTTCTGCAGCTTCACCAATTTTATATAATCTTTCTTCAGATTTTAATTCCAAGTTTAAATTTCTCCAAATAAATCATAATCTGAAAAATCTGTAATTTTAACATCCCAAATATCGCCCGGTACAAGGACTTTATCCGTTTTTGCATAAACAAGTCCGTCTACATCAGGCGCGTCTTTGTAGCTTCTTAAAACTACAAGTCCGTCTTCCCTTATCTGCTCTACGATACACGAGATTGATGCACCCACAAGTGTTTTATTGATTGAGTTTGAGATAGTTTTTTGAAGTTTTAAAATTTTATTTTTCCTTGATTTTTTAACTCTAGCCGGGATTTGCGGCTTTAAATTATATGCATAAGTATCTTTTTCTTTTGAAAATTCAAAAACCCCGAGTCTGTCGAATTTTGCTTCTTTTACAAAATTATAAAGGTGATTAAAATGTTCATCTGTTTCTGTAGGGTAGCCGGTAATCAGCGTGGTTCTAATGCAAACACCTTTTATTTTTTCTTTAAGTTTTTTAATAAACGCCAAACCATCAAGCGGGGGTCGGCGCATAGCGGATAAAATCTCCGGATGCGAGTGCTGGAGCGGGATATCGACATATTTTACAACCTTATCAAGGTTTGCAAATGCATCAATCAATTCATCATTAAAATTGGTAGGATATGTATACAAAACCCTTATCCAGCTTAAATTTTCAATTTTATTAAGCTCTTTTAAAAGCGTTGAGAGCATTGGTTTTTTATATAAATCAATACCGTAACCGGATGTATCCTGAGCGATTAAAATAATTTCTGAAACACCTTTATCAGCAAGGGCTTTAGCCTCTTTAACGATAGATTCCATAGGGCGCGATACATAAGGACCCCGCAATTTTGGAATAACGCAGTATCCACAGGAATAATTACAACCTTCTGCTATTTTAATATACGAGCTTGAACCCACTGTAATCTGCACTCTATCTATATTTTCAGGATATTTGCAAATGGGATTTTTTGAAACCAAAAAAGTTTCATTTTTATTTTCAAAATTTTCAATTAAATCCACAATTTTTTCAACATCAGAAGTTCCAATAAAGCCTATAGCTTCGGGTATCAGGGCTTTTAGCTCTTCTCCATGTTTTTGCGGCAGGCAGCCGGTGATGATAACTTTTTTACCCTCGGATATCATATTAAAAATGCTTGAAACACTCTCTTTTTCAGCATCATAGATAAATGAACATGTATTTACTATGACAAAATCAACATCATTTTCCATATAGTCAAGGGTAATTTTATAACCCTTTTGCTGCAATGCACCAAGCATAAGCTCCGTATCCACAAGGTTTTTAGCGCACCCATGGTGAATTATGGCAATTTTTTTAGTCATCATCTTTCCTTTCAAAAATTTGAATCAAAGGCTCTTTTTGCAATTTGGTAAAAGTGTTACTGCCAAATTGAGTCTTTAGGGTATAATTTTCAAAAACAACATTACAAAATTCAACTCCAAAATCAGTGCAAATAAAGGTCTTGTTGTAATCTTGGTAACTTCTTGATAAAAATACAATATAATTTGGCTGATTTGTCAAAAGATGCTCTGTTAGATATTTTTCACCATAAGCGTCAAAATCAAGCGGGGTGAAGCTGGTATTATAGTATGGATAATCTTTTTTCAAAATAAAATTAACAAAAAGCCCTTCAGGGAGGACTAAAAGAGTCTCGTCTTTTTTAAGATTGGCTTCCAAAAAATTAATTGCAAAATTAAGCGAAGTTGCTATTGTTTTTTCAGTATAAATCACACCTTGCTTGCTTTTTACCGGTGTATTTTTTGCTAAATTAAATACAATAAAATTTTGAAAAATAAATAAGAAAATAACAGTTGTGCCAATAATTTTAAATATTCCCGCTGCCAGCGGCTGATTCTTTCTAAAGACAAGTAAAATAATAATTATAAAGGACAATAAGATAAACGGTAAATAAAAAGTGCCATAAAGCTCATGGAATAAGCCAAATAGAGACTTTAGTGAAAATAAAACGGAAAACAAAATGAAAGAATATTTTATAATATCGTTGTTTGAGATTTTAATTAACGGATTTTTATATTTTTTAACAATGTAGATTATGCATTTTACAACAAGAAAAACTGAAACCAGCAGAGGAATATATAGAAAAATATATCTTAAAAGATTAAGTACAAGGATAATATAAGCAGCAAAAGTACATATTACAAAAGCAATACAGATACTAAGAAAATTATTTTTAATTTTTAAGGCAAAATTCCCCAAAATACCTGTCAACAAAAGAATAGCAGAAGAAAGTAAAAATTCTTTAACAAACATAAATGTTTTTTTAAATTCAAAAAAATAACCTGTACAAACAGAGTAAAAATACTCTAAAGACGGTGAATGCGCCATATTTGATATCATTTTAAAGTTAAATATTAAATTTTGTAAAGAAACTTTTTGAAGCAATAATATGATTGCAACAAATAAAAATGATGACAAAAATGAAACTAAAATCATCGCAAAAGCCCTGCGGTTGAGCTTTTTGCGGTAAAGAAAAAGTATTATTAAAAAAGGAATTACGCAAGGTAGAAAATCCAATTTTGATAATAAACATAAAGAAAGAAAAAAAGCAGATATGCAAAGGTTTTTGCAGCCTGCATTGCCGGCACTTGAAGCAATATCAATAAATTTGTACATAAAAACAAGATGAAATACAGCAAATACAAGGGAATATACTATTGCATAAGAATATGGAAAAATATAGTTTGAAATTGAAGTATTTAAAATGCAACAAAAAATAATTATACCTGAAAATATAAAAGCCAAACCAGCGCCAATAAAGCGTTTTGCAAGATTATAAATTCCAAAAAGAAAAATATATGAAAGAAAAGCACCTATCAGATACATTGTATTTAAGTTTGCACCCAAAAACTTTACTATAAGTGCATTTAGGTAATATGGAACCGGTCCGTAGATACAGATGATATCCTTAAATAAAACCTTGCCTAAATCTGTCATAGCATAGGGGATATAAGCTTCTCTGCCACAATCTATAACAGGGTCACCGAATCTGCCCCAATATAAAATTAAAAATACAAAGAAAAACACAGACAGTATAATAAAATATTTATCCACACTCTTGAGTGCGTTTATTATTGCTGATGGTATCTTTTTCAAATTTTCCATAAAAAAATTCTATGAGAAAACTGGTAAAAAGGCAATTATTGAAACAATTTTGTTTTTATAAGAATAAGGGAAAAGTCATAAGGAAATTTTCATGCTGCCAAATTCTATTGAAAGGACAACGCCAATTTTAGGATACAATCCTTATGCTTTTATTATGGGTGAAAAAAGCAATTACAGTCATAATGTTACAAATTCAATAAAAAACAAAGATAGTTTGGATTATTTTGCAAAAAACCCTGAAGATATGTACGCCAATGGCGAAAAGACGAAAAAAGGGTTTAGAATAACGCCGTTATTAAAAGGAATAGTTAGTCTTGGTGCTGTATTGCTTGGTACAATAGGGCTTATAAAAGGCGGCGGAAAGCTCAAGAATGTAAAACTGACAAATGCTGCAAGAAACAGTGCACCATCTGCAGGCAGCACTGCAAGCAGCGGCTTTTGTGGTAAAGTTTTAGGCGGACTGACTAAAGCAAAAGATGCTGTAGTTAACTCTACTAAAAAGTTTGGCGGTTTTGTTTCAAATAAATTTCACACAGCAGATACCTGGATAAGGGGTAAATTTCATAAACCATAGAAGCCAGTAATATTATTTTGTTGCCATGCGGTGCAAAATCGTTATCATGTAAATATGAAAAGATTTTTTATACTTTTGGCGCTTTTTGCGCTTTTTATCGGGCAAAAAGGCTTTTGTGCCGATGATATGATGGATATAGACTATCAATTTATTGATAATGCTTTTTCAAAACCTAATCCAACCACAAATAAACAGTTTGAAGAAGTTATGAAACAATATGAAAATAAAGAACCCAGAGGCTTTTTCTATAAAATTAGAAAATTTTTTAATAAGAATAATCCCGCCTTTGACAACGATTTTAAGAAAAAATACGAAGGCGCAAATAACCAGCCTTCAAGACTTAAAGATGCACCAGAGAGCAAACCTACCATTACAATAGGTGCTAACTTTTATGATTCAAAAGGAAAACTGTTACAGGCAGGGCACTATCAAGTTGAATACAAAAAAGAGAGCGACAACTTCACAATTTCATTATTACAAGGAAATACAAGGGTTGCAGATATTAAAGCCATTCTTTATGAGGACGATTGGGACACACCCGCTGTCGTATACACAAGGGTGCAAAATGTACGGGATGACCTTGTTAGAATAATATACTCAAACCTTGATATAACACTGCAAGGATATATTAAGCTTCAATTACATTAGTTTATTGCAGTTTCTTCAATTTTTAGCTGTTTTGCTTTATTTTTCTGCTCAACTGCAGCTGAAATAAGCCCCACAAATAACGGATGCGGCTCTTCGGGTCTTGATTTAAACTCAGGGTGGAATTGCGATGCCACAAACCAGTCATTTTTAGGATATTCAACCATCTCAGCCAAAAGCCCGTCAGGAGAAGTACCGCAAATTACAAGCCCTGCATCTTCAATTTGTGTTTTAAATTCATTATTAAACTCATACCTGTGGCGATGACGTTCGGATACAACATTGGCGCCATAAGCTTTTTGAGCCTTTGAACCTTCTTTTAAATGGCATTTGTAAGCGCCAAGTCTCATTGTACCGCCATATCCTGCTACATCTTTTTGTTCAATCATAAGGTCGATTACAGGATATTTTGTACCTTCTGCAAATTCTGTACTATTGGCATTTTCTAAGCCTAAAACATTTCGTGCATATTCAATAACGGCACACTGCATGCCAAGGCAAAGACCTAAAAATGGTAAATTATTTTCTCTAGCGTACCTAATAACATTTAATTTACCCTCAATACCGCGTACGCCAAAACCGCCCGGCACAACCAATGCATCAACGTCTTTGAGCATCTCATGGGCATCATTCATATTTAAACATTTTTCTGAAGCAAGCCATTTAATTTCCACCTTGCATTCATGAGATAATGCGGCATGCTTTAGGGATTCAACCACCGAAATATAAGCATCGTTTAAATCAGTGTATTTGCCTGCAACTGCAACTTTTAAGGTTTCTTTAGGATGCTTAATTCTGTATACCAGCTTTTCCCAATTAGATATATCCGGTTTTTTGTCTTCAATTTGTAATTGTTTTAATACAACACCTGCAAGATTTTGTGCTTCAAGTGCAAGCGGAACTTCATAAATAGAATCCATATCTTTGCATTCAATAACACAATCCTTTTGGACAGAGCAGAATAAGGCGATTTTATCTCTTTCACCTTTAGGAATTTCCATCTGGGTCCTGCAAACAAGAATTTCAGGCTGGATGCCATAGCTTCTCAAGGTATAAACACTGTGCTGTGATGGCTTTGTTTTCAATTCTCCTGATGTGGGCAGGTATGGAAGCAATGTAACGTGGATTGAAAGAGAGTTGCCAACCCCTTCCTCTGCCCTAAATTGCCTTATAGCTTCAATAAAAGGCAAGCTTTCAATGTCGCCTATAGTTCCGCCGATTTCTGCAATTAAAAAGTCAGGGTTAAACTTTTTTGCACAAGATTGAATCCTTGCTTTAATTTCATTTGTAATATGAGGAATAGTTTGAACGGTGGCACCAAGATATTCTCCCTGGCGTTCTTTATTAATAACTGTTTGATAAACGCTGCCTGATGTTACATTGTTTATTTGATGTAAAGATGTATTAGTAAATCTTTCATAGTGCCCTAAATCAAGGTCAGTTTCTGCACCATCATCGGTTACAAATACTTCACCATGCTGAAACGGGCTCATAGTACCCGGGTCTACATTTATATAGGGGTCAAATTTTTGGATGGTGACAGAAAAACCTCTTGCTCTTAAAAGGCGCCCCAGGCTGGCTGCTACAATTCCCTTGCCAAGCGAGCTTACTACACCGCCTGTAATAAAAATATACTTTGTCATTCCATCTTCCCCTTATTCAAACCTAATAAAATTAATTAATTTTTGGAACTTTGAAGAAATCGCCTTCAATATCAGGCGCATTAGACATTAATTCTTCTTTTGTAACTTCATAAGTTTCAATATCTTCTCTCATAACATTTGAAAAATCTATTGAATGATTCATAGGTTCAACCCCCGTTGTATCAACTTCATTCATCATTTCAACATATTTCAAAATATCTCCCAATTGACGGGCAAATTTTGGTTTATCTTCTTCCTCTATTTCAAGCCTTGCAAGTTTTGCAACGTGTTCAACATCTTTAATTTCTATCATAAAAAATCCTTTGGATATCCTCAAAATTCTTATAATAATTAAACTAAAGAAGCAAAAAATTGTAAATAGAATGTAAAGAATAAATAATAAAGTAAAAAATGAGCTATAATGATTAAATGGAAAAAAAGAATATCTTAATAGTTGAAGACCACGCACTGACCAGATTTGCATTGAGCGCATCATTAAGAGATGAAGATTTTATTGATAGAATATATGAGGCAAAAGATGCATATGAAGGGTATGAAATATTATCAAAAGAAAAAATTGATGTAATCTTGATGGATTTGGGATTACCTGGAGTTGACGGCATCACCGCCACCAATGAAATTAGAAAAAGATATCAGGATATAAAAATTATTGTCATAACTTCACACAATGAAGAAAAAGAAGTTCAAAAATGTCTTCAGGCGGGTATAAATGCCTATTGCTCAAAGGATATTAAACCCGATAAACTTATAAGCCTTATAAAAGATGTAATAAATGGCGCAATCTGGTTTGATTCCAATATTGCAAAATATGTTTTAAATATGGCAAAAGAAGAAAAATCCGCAGACAACAGAAAAGAGAGTATCTATAATCTTACAAGTAAAGAACTTATGGTTTTAAACCTTTTAGCTGAAGGAAATTCAAACCTTGAAATTGCAAAGAAATTAAATATTTCAGTAAATACTACAAAAGTTCATGTTTGCAGCATTCTGCAAAAGCTATCGGTGGATGACAGAACACAAGCAGCTGTTAAGGCGTTGAAAGAAAATATAACAGGATAAAATTATGCCGGTTTCATCATTAGGAAATATTTTACTTATAGACGATAACCCAAAACTAATCAAAGATACGCTTCCAATGTATGGCTACCATACAGATTGTGCTGAAAATGGAATTTTGGGCTTAGAGTTTTTGGAAAAAAATTATCAAAATATTGATTTAGTTTTACTTGATATTATGATGCCAAAAATGGACGGGTGGGAGACTTTAAAGAGAATCAGGGAAAATAAAAAGTTCAATACAATTCCCGTTATAATGCTCACAGCTGTTGATGAAGATTATAAACAAATCTCAGGATTAAAAATTGGGGCTGATGATTATATTGTAAAACCTTTTATTCTGCCAAATCTTTTAGCAAGAATTGAGGCGCTAATCAGGCGCTCAAGATGGGGTAAGGATAAAGACAATAAAAGTTTTCCAACAAAAGAAACTATTGAAAATGTTGGAAAATTAACTCAAAGGGAACTTGAAATCTTAAAGATGGTAAGCGCAGGAGCTACAAATGCTGATATAGCTGAAAAACTCTTTGTAAAAGAAGTTACAATAAAAACACATTTAAATAGTATCTATAAAAAACTTAATGTTGAAAATAGAGTACAGGCGGTACTTTTAGCACTTGAAACAGAAATTATTAACAAATAATTATCAGATACTCTTCACATTATAATAAAAATATGGCAAAATAAAATGTACCCATTTTAAAAATTGTTATAGGAATTTAAATAAGGAAAACTAAATGGCAACCTCTAAAGAAGAATGGATTGAATTATTATTAAAAGATAAAGCTGCATTTAAAAAAGAAAAAGACGGCAAAGAACTTGATTTAAGCGAATCAGAACTTTCATTATCAGATTTATCCGATATAGACTTATCTGATATTGATTTTTCAGGAGCAAGCTTTACCGAATCTTCAATTGTAAATGTTGATTTTTCTAATTGCGATTTTACAAGCGCAGATTTTTCAAGATGTAAAATTGAAGAATGTAATTTCTCAAACTGTATTTTAAATGGTACAAATTTCAGTTATGCTTCTTTAAATTTCTGTAATTTTAATGAAGCAGATATGGCTGGATGTGTTTTGTGCGAAGCCGAATTAACGGATTCGGATTTTGCAACAAGCGAAAATTTAAGCGCATGCCGTTTTGATGAGGGCACCATCTGGCCTGATACCGAAAAACTTCCAGAAGATTTTGACTCAACCTATAATTACGACCTTTCTTCCCTGCAGGATGAAGAAGAAAATAACTCCGGCAGTGATTTTGAGTATTAATTAAATAAAATATAGAAATATGCCCAATGGTTTTTAAAAATCGCCGGGCATATTTTTTTGTGGTATAAAGTTATTATGTTAAGAAGACTTGCGGTAACAATACTTTTGATGGGGGTATTCCTGCCGGAGTGCGCTTTTTCAGAAGAAATTCTGCTTCAAAATACACAAAATTACGAAGTAGAACTTGACGGACAGATTAAAACCCTTAAGGGAAGCTTGTTTGTAAATGATACACAAAGCGCACAAATTATTGTAAATAAGCAGCAGGAAGCTGACATGGAAGATTTAGAGAGTATCTGGGAGGGAACAGTCAACAATAACCCCCTTATTAAATTTACTCTGCAAAAGCTTGCAATTCCTGAAGAAGAAAGGCGCGTGCATTCTTCGCTGCTTGCAAAGAGTATGAGCGCTATAATAAGCGGGGCTTCAATGCTGCCTTCATTTATGGGTATGAATTACGGTATTCAATCTGCCTCTTTTGCCTCCGCCAGGCTTGCACACAATCTTTTAAACAAAAAAAATGCAAAAATACTTCAAGAATCTCCTTTAACTGATACCGAGGCTATAGAGCTTGCAGGGCTAATTGAAGACCTGCAGGGAGAAATTGTTACAACATATTACTGCTACAAGCATACTCTTCAAAGCTTAAAAGATACAAGGGCGGAACTTATTTTATTAAATAAAAATTACGCTAATGCAATTTCAAGCGGCGACAAGCTTGAAATAACCGTTACAAGCGCCAGATGGGAAGAAAAACAAATTGAAGAATATAAACTGAAACAAGAGGCAAAAAGATACTACTTGATGCTTCAAAGGCTTGCAGGAAAAGAAACTGTGGATAATCTAAATGTAGCAGTTTACGATTTAAGTACAATTAACATTGACCCCAATGATATAGACTTTTCAAAAAAAGAAATCAAAGTAAAAACACCATGAGAAAAATCAAGTTAATTTTAATAATATTAGGATTAATTATCCTGAATAACAGAGAGGGATATGCTCAAGTAACCTATGAGAACCTTGCCCCTGCGCAATTTTCAGGAAGACTTGGAATTGGTGACAGCATAGAAAATAAAAAAGAAATTCAAGCTAAAAAGAATAAAAAAGAATCTAAAATTGAAACCATTGCAAAAACAAGCGATACAAAGGGATTAACCTATGCTGATTTAAGCCTTAAGCAAATATCAAAAGATGTAACAGGAGAAATGGATACAGAATCTCCTGAGATTCTTTCGGATTTAAGCATATTATACAATAGTGCCGTTCAAAAAAGCGAAACAATAAAATATGCAATTTATAAATTATCAAACCCGGAAGACAATAAGCCTAACGAAAGTGCAATAAAAAGAATTTTAAAGCCGATTGCAAGCTTTTCATCCATTGCTGGAACGGCACTTTCTGCTAATCCGTATATGGCAAGCGGAGCATTAATCGGCGGCGGGCTCTTAAATGCATTTTCCACAAGCGATAAAGAAGCCAATTACAAATTTACAAAAGTAAATGATGCAGATATGGTGCTTTTGGTTAAAAAAATTGATGAACTTCAAAAAAATCTTTTGAATAATTATATGAATTATAGAAGCCAGAAAGAACTTCTAAGCCTTGCTCTTCAAAACCTTGAAAACAGAAGAAAAATATATAATGCGATGCAGGCTGATTCAAGCAATGTTACAAGAGAACAGCTTATTATTGCAGATACCTATTACAGGAATGCGCAGAATACTGTTAAAAAAGCGCAGTCTGATTATAATCTAAGCAGGATAATACTTGAAAATATTGCAGGCAAAGAAGCACTTGATGAAATTGAGTCAAAGAATCAGTCTTAAGATAAAATTTTATAAAAATTATTTTTTATAAGCTTTTATTATCCAGGTTGTTCCGCTATTTGGATTAATCCCGCTATTTAAATCAGGAAGTGTATCAAGCCCTCCGATTGCATTTCTTAAATCTGCAAACTGAGGCTCCGCTATAGATTGCCCGCTTACAGGAAGCCAGCCTAAAGGATAATTTGAACCCCACCAAGCAACGATAACACCGACCGGTGTAGAATCCATAACCTGAACATTCGGGGTTTCCGTATTTTTATTTGGAACTGTAATGACGGGTGCCATAATGGCAAGCATTATTGATACAACAATGAGCGCCATCATAACTTCTATCATTGTAAAAGCTTTATTTTTCATATTCTTCACTTCGTTTCTCTGTAGTAATAAAAATAAAATAAATTCAGTACATAAAAATAATAGTTTAAAAATAAAATTACGCAAGCCCTGAAAATTTTGAAGAAAATATGGGAGTGCTTGAAGGTTTATAAATAAATCCTGCGCCATATGCCCTTATATACTCTAAAATTGCACCGCCCGTTTCTTCTTTCGGGTCAAAAAATTTTGAAACAGGATGATTAATTTGTTTATTTAACATAGCACACAAGGGACCAAAAGCGTCAGGAACAAGGGTTTTTCTATATATACCCGACAACATAACCTGAATTTCAGGAGAATCTGTATCATTAAAACGCGAAAGGAACGGATAAATTTTGCCCAAGTCTCTTGCACCGTTAGGGTTTTTTTGATTAAGACTATCTGCAATTTTATCTATAGCAAAAAGAGCCTCTAAAACCCCATTTTCATCATTTGATGTTTGGAGATATTGAATAAGATGCGGCAAACTTTCAGATGGATTAGATGCTAAAAAATTTACTTTTTTTTCATCATAAAGACAGTAATTTCTATGCTCATTCGGCTTTTTTATGCCGGAGCCCAAGGTTTTCACATTAATCATTATTTGTGGATTAAAATTTACGCTCATATTTTTTAAACCCTATGACCTATGAATATACAAACGGAGGACCATTTTTAATTTCAAGAAGAATATTATCTGCCATATTTTTAAGTTCCTCTTTACCCGCACCTTCATTTAATCTGGCATTAAATTCATTCATAAGGGGCTCAATTGCACTCTCTTTTTTAGATTTAAAATTCCTTATCTCGGTATCAATAAGTCTTTCCTGCAATTGTTTTTCAGTATTCTTGTTTTCCTTAATAACAGCAGCTTCTTTTATTCCTTCAATAGCTTTTTTAATTGAATATCCTGCTGCATTTACAATTGTAAGGGTTAAGAATAGGTATCCTGCAAAAGGATTTTCAGGATTCATAATCCAATTATAGACATGACCCCTAGCCTCATCAAGATAGCAGTAATATTGAACCTGCCCCACTCTGCCGCCCAAAGTCTCAGGAGCATCGCCATATATAGATTTAATTCCAACCATTACTTCATTAGTTTTATTTGCAATATCGTTATCCGATAAAAATTTAAATTGACTGAAAGTCTGACCAGTTTCAATAGAATCGGCTCTTTTTATTTGCAGCAGATTTTTTAAATTGTCTAAATCAGCTGCTGCAGCCTCTTTTGTTTCTGCATGCTGAATTTTATCAGACAATGCCTTGATTCTTTTTTCAATTTCTGCAGTCTCATTGTTTACATATTTTCTAACTTCACTATCTGCTGCAACAAAGTTTTTAAACATTTTTCTGCCGGCAAAAATTCCGGCAGCAAGAACCCCAGCTGTCATTAAACCAAGAACCAGAGGAGAATTGCCGATTTTTTCTTTACTATCATTATTAATGGAAGCAGTATTTGTTTTAGTCTGCAAATCTTCTTTCTTATTGCCTTTAAAGCCAAAGAAATTTATAAAAGGATTTGCAGAATTTTTAGTATTAGAAGAATTTTGCACATTAGCTACAGAAGATTCAGGTATTGAATTTAAAACTGATTTGAAATAATTTGCTTTATTTACAAGTTCTTCATTAATAACGTCCAATTTTCCGGCAAAAGCACGGGTTTCAATATCAATAAGGTCATCTTGTAAAATTTTATTAGCATCAGCTTCTTTTTTCTTTACCCAAATTTCTTCAACTCCATCTACAAGATTTTTTCCAATTAAGGTCAAACCGCTCATTATAAAAATACCAATCATAGCAAGAATTGTTTTTTTATTCGGGTTTCTAAGCGCCATATATGCACCAAATTCATGTTCTTGCTTAATATTCATATTTGTTCCTAAATTGGGGAGTCTCTCCTGCCTCAGTACATTTTTATCATTTAAAGATGCTGCGGATTTTTTCATTAATGCAGTAAGCCCAAGAAAACCTCCCAGTGCTATTAATGAAACAGCAGCCAAAGGAAAAGCGCTCCTTAACATAGAAGATTTTTTCTCATCTTTTTTCTCTTCAGGAGTTATCGGCCGGTTATATGTGTTTTTATTAAAGGTATCAGGTATTACAAGGGTTGTACAAATATCATCCATATTTAAAGATACTGTACCCTTATCTTCTTTAATATAATTATTAACAATTACTCCTTCAAGAGTTCTGTACGCCTGTCTTTGCTGACTTTGAGTTTTGTTTTTATTCTGCCTTGAAAGCTCTCCTGATTCTAAAGGCTTTCTGTTAGAGGAATTTTCAGTTCCATAATTAGTTTTGCTCCCTTTGGCATTTTTTGGGGCTTTATTGCTTTTAAAGGGGATGTTATTTAGTGTTAATGTCATCATCTTTTGGTTTTCTTTCTGTTCTGGTTAGGCTTATTAAAAATTCTTTAATAGAAACTACATCTTTTGCTTTAAATGCCGTGATTTCAGCATTTACTTTTTCATCTTCTTCAAGTTCATCTTCTCCATCCCTTAAACCAAATATGTTCAGGATTTTATAAACTTTTTTTGTAAACTTTTTAAAGCTATCTGATACTTGTTTTTGAACAAAGTTTTTAATTTCACCAAATACACTTGCAAGTTTTTCTGCTGCAATATAGACTTCTTTTTGGATATTTTGTATGAATTTTCCAACATTCTCAACAAAATTCGGGAAATTCTTAATTATATTTATTATTGGCTTCAAAATATTATTTACGGTAGCATTAAATAAGGAAGCAATGGGTCTTGGCAGCATATTTTCAATTTTATTTAAAACATTAACAAGTTTATCTGCCATTGCCGATAAAGCTTCTTTTGTATTCTTAAGAACCTCGGTTTCGCGCTTTAAATTATTTTCGTTGTCAAGTTTCCTTTTATCAGCAGCCTTCATCCTCATCCAAATAGCATACATTTCTCCATATGACATTTCATTTTTTGGCGCAGGGTCAGCTTTTTTGCGAGAACCGCCTCCGCCGCCCATAGGATTACATATAGGGCAAGCACCCGGAGAAAGCCCATGGGGACAGGTTTGAACTTTAGCTGTAGATACAGGACTTATAGACATAAAAAATCTGCTTTAACTTTTCTTTTAATCACTCGATGTTTGTTTTAAGGAAAGCCGCAGCAGAAAAAGTTCTAAATATCAATTTTTCCGGATATTTCCCGCGGAAAAAAAGAAATTGAAGTTTTCCGACTTTAACGGTTGCGGCCCAGTTAAGGATTTTCACCTTATTCCCTTATTTTTATTAAAGTTTTTATACCACACACAATAAACCCCGTCAATTTTAAATTTTGCGTTTTTAGAATTTTAAATCCGCATTCCATGATAAATAATGTAAAGATTACCTTTAAGGGTTATTTTAGATGATAATATGTTATTGATATAATTTTATACAAAAATATGAACAATTTAATTTAGAAATCGTTATAGTTTGTATAAAAGTTAATCTTGAGGAGTTAAAAATTTTATACCGTATAAAACCAGTATTAATAACACTTTTATGCCTTTGTATTTTAAATATTACACCTGTATTTGCTTTAGGTGAAATTAAAGAAGGTGAAATTTTGAGCTTGAAGGACTGCATTAATATTGCCCTCAAAAACAATCCTAATGTCCAAATATCAAAAAATAACGTCAAACTAATACAAAGCAGGGTCGGACAGGCAAAATCCGATTTCTTCCCAACAATTGGCGCAAGCGGCGGCTACACCGGAAGTAATATGTGGAATAATAGCGGCATTACCGGCGGAAATGATTATTATTACACAGCAGGAATCAGCCTAAGACAATTAATATTCAACTTTGGAAAATCAAATGCTCAAATTAAAATGCAGAAATTCAATAAAATTTCAGCAGAGTTTGATTTAGAATATATAAATTTAAAAACAGCTTATGATGTAAAAAGTGCATATTATGGGGTTTTAGCAGCCCATGCGCTTGTAGATGTAGCAAAATCAAACCTGGAAATAAATAAAAGACAATACGCACAGATAAAGGCTTATTTTGATGAAGGGTTAAAATCAAGAATAGATTTTGTAAATGCAGAAGTTAATTTAAGCAACTCTGAAATTGAACTTATAGCAGCACAAACTGCTTATGAAAATACAATTGTAAAATTAAATAATGCAATGTATGTAGCTTATGCTCCAAGTTATTCAATTAAAAATACAGAAAGTTTTAACCTGGAAGAGGATTGGACAGATGTTAAATTTTTAAACATTGGAAATTACAAACAACTTGAAGAAGAAGTAAATAAACCCAATGATGCAAAAATTGAAGCAAGCGAGGTTGAGCCCTTAAACTATACTACGCCTACTCTTTCAAGCAAAGTAGAAAAAAGCGATATTTTAGAAAATTATGTTTTTAAACCCCTGGGTTTATCTTTCGAGGAAGCACTTGATAGAGCAAGAGAGGGGCGACCGGATTTTAAATCTTATCTTGCTGCAAAAGAAGCTATGGAAGAAGCTTTAAAATACGCTAAAAAAGAATATCTGCCAAGTATTTCAGCACAAGCAGGATATACCTGGAGAGAATCCGATGCACCTACAACAAATAGTTTTAATTACGGTGCTACTCTTGATTTATCAAGTGTAAATATTATGAAAACAAAATATAAGGTTGATGAAGCAAAAACCCAGCTTGATATAGCAGAAGAAAATATAAATTTAATTGAGAAAAATATCTTTTTTGAAGTACAAGATGCTTATATTAATATGATACAGCTTGAAAAACAAATACCTTTATACCAAAAGCGGGTACAACAGGCATTAGAAAACTTTGAACTGGCTGATGGCAGATACGGTGTCGGCTTAACAGATTTTATAGAGCTGCAGGATGCAAGAAGCCAGTATTTAAATTCACAGCAAGAATACATTCAGACAATTTATAATTACAATATTGCAAAATCAAAACTTGAAGTTGCAATGGGGGAAATATGAAGAAAATCATAATCATAATTTTAATATGCTTAGCAGCACTTTTTTTCATAGGATTTTTATTTAAAAACAAAAAAGAAGCTAAAAACTATGTAACAGAACCTCTAACTAAAAGAACCATAACACAGATTGTAGAAGCTTCAGGCACTATTAACCCCGTACAGACTGTAAGCATCGGTTCACAGGTTTCAGGGCAGATAAGTGCAATTTATGTGGATTACAATTCAAAAGTTAAAAAAGGGCAGCTCTTGGCTGAAATTGATACATCTCTTTTCGAAGCACAGGTGAACCAGGCAAAAGCAACAATTGATAACGCAAGAGCTAACTTAGCCAAAATTCAGGCAACAACAGCAAATGATAAATTAACATTAACGCGTTATAGGAATCTTTACAAAAAGGGATTTATTGCAAAAAGTGAGCTTGATTTAGCAGAAAGTACATATTCAGCCGATTTAGCACAGGTAAAATCCGCCCAAGCACAAATAAATCAGGCGCTTGCAAGTTATTCTACCGCAGCTTCAAATTTAAGATACACAAAAATTACTTCTCCTGTGGATGGCGTCGTAATTTCCCGCGCGGTAGATGTCGGACAGACTGTGGCTGCAAGCTTCCAGACACCTGAATTATTCTCCGTAGCGCAGGATTTAACACAAATGCAGATTGAAGCAAGCGTTTCAGAGGCTGATATAGGTAAAGTTAAAAAAGAACAGGACGTTGAATATACACTGGATGGGTATCCCGACGAAACTTTTAAGGGAAAAGTAAGCCAGGTAAGGATTTCACCTACAACTGTTTCAAACGTTGTAACATACAGTGTAATTATTGATGTTGAAAACGATGAAATGAAGCTAATACCAGGCATGACAGCAAATGTTTCAATAATAACATCTAAAAAAGAAAATATTCTTTGTGCAAAAAGCACGGCATTAAAATTTACCCCAAACACAGATGGCAAGGGTGAAAAATTTGACAAACAAGGAATTTGGCTCTTAGCAGACGGGGAACCAAAAAGGGTGGAAATTGTAACAGGGGTAAATGATGATACTTATACGGAAATTATCTCAAATAACTTAAAAGATGGTGATATGGTGATTTTATCCATTGAAGAAAAAGGCAAAGGCAAGAATAAACAAATGCAGGGCAGACCGCCAAGGATGTTTTAGCCCATGAAAGAAGAATTTAAGCAAAATATTAAAATCACCGCACAGAATACCCCTCAGGTAAATAACCCGTTAATTAAGGCAGAAAACATTATTAAAACTTACACAACAGGAGTAGGTGAAGATTGCACGTTTTATGCCCTTAAGGGAGTTTCTTTAACAATTAACAAGGGTGAATTTGTAGCCATTATGGGCGCTTCGGGCTCCGGTAAATCAACATTTATGAATATAATTGGCTGTCTTGATAAACCAACATCAGGAGATTATTTTTTAGACGGGCATAATATAGTAAATACGAGGCTTGATAAGCTTTCAGAGGTTAGAAACGCAAAACTTGGATTTGTATTCCAAGGCTTTAATCTAATTTCAAGAACATCAGCTATAGAAAATGTTGAACTTCCAATGATATATAAAGGAATCCCTGCAAAAGAACGCAAAGAAAGAGCAATGGAAGCATTAAAAATAGTAGGGCTTACAAACAAAGAGTACAATATGCCAAACCAGCTTTCAGGAGGACAACAGCAAAGAGTAGCGATAGCACGCGCTATCGTAAATGATGCACCAATTATACTGGCGGATGAACCCACAGGAAACCTTGATACAAAAACAAGTTATGAAGTTATGGACTTTTTTGTAAATTTAAATGAAAAAATGGGCAAAACTATTGTTCTTGTAACTCATGAAGATGATATTGCGGGTTATTGCAAGCGCATTGTAAGATTTAAGGATGGAAACATTGTAAATGATTCTTTTAATAAGCCTGTATACAGCTTAAAGGAGGGCAAATGATAGATTTTTCATCAACCTTTAAGATGGCTTTAGTATCTTTAAAAGTAAATAAAATGCGCTCAATTTTAACCAGTCTCGGGATAATTATAGGTGTAAGTGCAGTTATTATCATGCTTGCAGTGGGACAAGGCGCTAGTGTTAAAATTCAAAAAGATATGTCTTCTATGGGAAGCAACCTTTTAATGGTATCAAGCGCTTCTGTTACATCTGGCGGCGTGCGCATGGGCAGGGGAACAAAACCAACTTTG
This sequence comes from Candidatus Gastranaerophilales bacterium, assembly GCA_910586855.1. Classification (GTDB taxonomy): domain Bacteria; phylum Cyanobacteriota; class Vampirovibrionia; order Gastranaerophilales; family Gastranaerophilaceae; genus MGBC122484. The sequence continues at coordinate 1,047,718 of CAJUJH010000001.1, read as the reverse complement.
ACTCTAAAAGATTCTAAGGCGATTGAAAAAAATTGCCCTTCAGTCGGATTTGTAGCACCATATTCAAGCGAAGCAAAACAAGTAACATACGGAAATCAAAACTGGTCTACAAGTATTGCAGGAACGACACCTGAATATATGGCAATCAGGGATTGGAAAATTAACCTCGGGCGCAATTTGATTGAAGAAGATATATCTAATATGTCAAAGGTTGCAATTATAGGAAACACTGTTGCAAATGAGCTTTTTGGAGACCTGGACCCTATAGGACGCACGGTTAGAATCGGCGGAGTACCGTTTAAAGTAATAGGCTTACTTGAATCCAAGGGACAAAATTCAATGGGACATGACCAGGATGATTTTGTCATAATTCCTATCACTACGGGGCAAAAGAAAGTTTTTGGAACAAATTTCCCGGGCACAGTCAGTATGATAAACATAAAAGCAAAAGACTCCAATTCAATAAATGCAGCAGAGCAGGAAGTAACTGAGCTTTTAAAATTAAGACACAAAATAGGGAAAAAGCAGGAAGATGATTTCCAGGTAAGAAATTTAACGCAAATGATGGAAACTATGCAATCTGCCGTTAAAACAATGTCGCTCTTATTAGGGTCAATTGCGGGGGTATCACTGCTTGTAGGCGGTATCGGCATTATGAATATTATGCTTGTATCAGTAACGGAGAGAACAAAAGAAATAGGCATCAGAATGGCTATTGGTGCAAAATCAACAGATATTCAGATTCAATTTTTAATTGAAAGTCTTTTATTATCCATAATTGGCGGTATTTTGGGATTACTTTTTGGAATAGCGGGTGCAAAACTGATAGAGTTTTTTGGCTCAATGACAGTTTACATAAGCGGTTTTTCAATTGCGTTATCGCTTGGTTTTTCAGGAATTATCGGGGTTGTTTTCGGATATTACCCTGCATATAAGGCATCGTTATTAAACCCAATTGATGCCCTAAGATATGAATAACCTTTTACCTTTTAACGACAGGGGTTTAGAAGATAAGTTAAGTTATGTAACAATAATTGGAAAATACTTGCAATTCAAAATTGATTTGCAATAATGGAGTTCCAGTCTGAGGTTTAGAGAACATTTATTAACACGAGTGACTGATAAAAAGATAGTTTCTAGGCTGTAAAAGCCTAGACAAAATTTTCACCCTTTTTGACCTTAAGGTCCTGTATAGATTCTTTTATACAGGGCTTTATTTTAATAAAACACCCTTACACCGGTACGATAGCAGCTATAAGCAAATATAATTTTTTACATGTTTTGACTCAATATGAAAATAAGTTTTACCCATCCCAGCAGAATTTTTTATAATTCCTCATAAAAAAAAAAAAAAAATGACGACACTCAGATGCCGCAAACATTTTCAGGTGCGAAAAATCCTTTTTTAAGTGAACTTGATGCATTGCAAAATTACAATTTGTCATTTTTGGGTAAAACAACAGGAAAACCGGTCGTTGCAATAGATAGAAACATGAAATATAAAGTTTATCCTTCCGCAAATAAGGCAAGTGTAACCTTAGGAATTTCCAACCCGTGCATTTTAAAGTGTTTAGCTGATGATGAAAGCAAGAGAGCAAAATACGCAGGTGATTATTGTTTTGCACTTGCAAGCGAAGTACAAATAGAAAAAGAAGACGGCACTGTTGATATAGACAAAGAAAAAGTTAAACAAATTTTTGAAACAGCAGAAATTGCCCGCACAGAAGGTGCAAACGTTAAAAAGCGCAGATTCTATGGAATGAACAAAGATAAAAAGCCTATACCGTTTGATGGCTATGCTGAAGCTAAAGAAATTACCGGTGCATCACGTCCAAATATCATAAAATGTTTAAATGGTTCAAATAAAACAGCATGCGGTTACATATTTTTTAAACCTGAAGAAATTGAAATTATAAATGATACCGGCAATATGGATTTTGATAAAGAAAAACTCGATGCAGTTATTAAAAGGGCGGAAGAATATTTATCAAACCCGTACATCGCAGAAAAAACAGCAATTTATGCCCTTTATATAGGCACAGAAAATAAAAAAGATATAAGGTTTGATAAAATTACAGGAGCAATAAGCGACTTAAAAATTTCACACAGAAGTATTAATGCCTGCCTCACAGGGGATAGTAAATTTGCAGGCGACTATTGTTTTGCGCTTGCAAGCGAAATTGAAACAATAAAAGAAGACGGCACGGTTGATATTAACCAGGATAAAATTGACAAACTGAAAAAAGAAGCAAAAATTGCAAAAGAAAACGACACTTATATGAAAGGTAAAGCAGTATATACGCTAAGAATAAAAGATAATTCGCTAAAAAGATATGACATAAGTGCTGATGCTGCAAAAATTCTTGAATTTTCACCTGCAAATATTTCAGCATGCCTTGCGGGCAGAATTGAAATATTAGGCGGCTTTATTTTTATTCCTGCATATAAAATTGAAGTTAAAAACAAAGATGGAATATTGGTGCCCGATGAAGAAAAATTAAAGGAGGCACTAAAAGAACACCATGAAAACGCAGTAGCTTATCGAGAAGAAAGAGCAGCAAAGCGTAAAGGGGGGGGTAAGCAGTCAAAAACCTCTGAAAAGAAAACTAAGGTCGATATTGAGAAAAATAAAAAAGTTAATGAAGAAAAATCTCCATCTGCATCTGCAGTGCCTCCTGCAATTACAAGCCAACCAACAGTCGCTACACCCAAGCTACCGCATACAGTTACATCTGTGCCTGCATCATCAACTATATCCGATAAAATCAAAAAACCGCTTCCAAAAACAACAAAACAAGCAGAGCCAGAAACAGACAAAGTCAAAAAACCTTCAGAAATAAACAGAAAAATTAAAAGAGCTAATCTATTAGAGTCTGCTCAAAGCCATGTGGCCGCACCTGTATCGACTCCTGAAACTACACCAACATCAAAATCCGCAGTTAAATTTCCATCCCAAAAGACAGTTATTCCTGATATTAAAAGTAAATGTAAAAAAACAACTCCAAAACTAGCTTCAAAACCAGCCGAAACACCAGTGTCTACGGACGGAGTTAAGGAAGCTAAAAAATATAAAAGATTAGGCAGAATATATGCTTATGATTCAAATGGTAATTATTTTGAATATAAAGATTTATTTGATGCAAGCAACAAATTAAGCACAGATATAAATTCATTGTATAAGATTATCAAGAAAAACAAAAGTCTTTTTGGATTAGTGTTTACCACTGATTCCGATTATTAAGATTAATATTAAAGGCTATGACCAGTTTTTAATGTACAATTGTAACTATCTTTATTTCAAATTAAAAAAACCTCCCAAACAGGAGGTTTTAAAGTTTGCTCCAGACCAGACTTGAACTGGTACGAGGTTTGACCCTCATTGGATTTTAAGTCCAATATATTGACTTAAAAAATATTGGAAAAACAAATAAAATCAAGAGTTTTAACAATTTGAATAAAATACTAATTATATGAATGGTTATATTAATTACCCATATTTTACCCACAGATTTTAACATAAAAATTCTGAGAATTTTCTGAGAATAATTTTAAAGGAGGAAAAATGATATTACGAGTAATATTAATTCTTTTGTTTATTTGGTATTTGGTAAATTTGGAATTAGGAAAAGCTGTTATGGCTTATGCTTTAATAACTTTAACACAAAACCCCGTCTAAAAAGACGGGGTTAAAAACAAAAAAGCGACAGCACCACCGAAGCAATGAGTCGCTTAATAACCTTATTATATACTACCATTAAAACGTCTTAAACCTTCAAAAACAATTCCTTTTCCGCTTCCCTACGGTTTACAAGTCCGGGCAGAACTTTTTTACCTGCATAAACCCACCTATTAAAATGTTCAGCAGCTTCATTATATTTTCTTTGATTTAAAAGCTTTAGCAGGGTTGAATTTTGGAAGGCAGTATACCCTACGTTATATTCAAACGATACGAGTGCATCAAACTGGTTTTGATTTAAATGTACCTTAACAAGTTTTGAAACATTATTGCAATGAATAATTAAATCGTGTTTTAATAAAGTTTCAGCTTCTTCTTGTGTGATAACATCATCTACAAGTACTTTATTTGTATGTCCGTACCCTATTGTCCAAACACCTGCAGGGCACTTGTAAGCTTTAAGAGAGCATCCTTCAAATTTTTTAATTAAATTGATTCCGTTTTTTGATATTTCCATTATCTGCTCCTAATTTCCTTTAAAATTAAGTTATATTTGTTGTCTAAATTTTGCAAAATAGTTTTATCCTGATTATCTGAATATTCTTTAAGCTTTACGTGCATCTCAGCCATTTCAAGCTTTAAATTCGCAAGGTCTAATTTAGTTGCAAAATAGTTAGATTGTATCATCATCCCAAATGCCATAATGGCACTTATGGTTGCTATAAAAACAACCATTTCTTTGTTAAAAAATCTATCCATTACTCTTTATTCCAATCCTCATCGTAAATTTTATTCAAATCAATCTTTTTCTTGCCTGTTAAAAACCAATTAATATTAAATGCTACACCGACTCTGTAACCATATTGTATATATTTAGGAGTGACAGGACAGTCTGCACTTTTTAGCATTCTATAAAATAAATTATTTATAACGTGTCCGGAAACATCTATAACTTTTAGATATTTAGCTGGTATATTTTCACATATCCATCTGCCTTTAGATTGTCGTAAATATCCTTTAAATTTAAGCTGCGCTATGCTTAATTTAACTTGCACAATTTGATGATATTTGCAGCCTATATCATGTCCATGGCTACATCTAATATCCCAATTGTTAGATTTAATCCAAGTATAATTATCAGTTTGAAAATTTCTCCAAGCAAGATATATTGAACCGTCATCATCCAGATAAAGCTCGTTATCTGTGAGTTTATACATACCTTTTTTAGGCAGCTGGTCTGTGCGCGCCGGTGCTGTTAAAAATATTCCCATTTTCACAATCCTTTTTAATTATTTACAATTTATAAGCTGTATTTAGCTTGTATTAAGGGTTTAATTTTCATTTTCCGTATCCTCTGTAACAAGCTCCTTTGGTTCTTCCTTCAAGGGCTCTTCCCCGTTCGCTATTTTAAACATATTGTCAATCTGTTCAGGTGTGATGCCTAATTCTGCCCCCATAATATCAAGCAACGGGTTATCACGTTTTAAGTTTTCACATAAATCCCATTCAGCCTGGGCATCTTCATTGGTTGCAATTAAATCTTTAAGTTGTTGATAAGATATTCCAAGTTCTTTTAATTGCAGCCACAATACACGCTTTGTCATTGTAAGGTTATTGAGGCGTTCGCGCTCTTTTTGTGCTTGTTCTTGCTCATAATCAGGGTTAATAATAACTTCACCATCTTGCATAATCTCATTAGGCTCAAGAGCATAAAGTGCAGTGCCTGTTTCTTCAATTCTTAAACCCTGATTGTGATTATAATCAACAATAAAATCATTTTTTTGTTTTTTTGTAAAAGGTTTATTTAACTTATAACTCATTAATATACTCTCCTTCCGCTAAATACCCTTTCGCAGTCCAAGTAAAAGGGTAAGGATAAAATGTATTTTCGTTAGCTGCTACAACTCCAAACTTATCTATACTGTATTTTCCTGTTAAACGAGCAGTCAGTGTTTTACCATTACTTTCACCCTGGACTACTAACTGAACGTTATAGCTTGTATCTGCAAATTTTTTCAATAGCACAACGGTATCCGTAGCACTATAATTTGTAGAAGCTATGCCTCTTCCCCACTGTACGCCATAACTATTGGACCAGATTATATATCCAGATGTACCGTTTACGTAGGTTTTTATTATATGGGGCTGACTTTGTATATTTGCAATTTGTTCCTGTATTCTTCCGGCATTAATCAAATTTGGATTTTGCACGGTTTCGCCAACATAGATGTAGAGTTTTAATTCTGAAGAATCTGTAACAGCTCCAGATTTTACAGGGTCTGTAGAAAGCCCAATCAGCCTATTGGGAACCCCTTGATTAGAAGTAGCCAATTGCGGTAAAATTCCAACTGCTGGGTTCAATTCAGACTGAGCTATTGTATTCGTATTTGTACAATATAGTCCAAATTCATTCAAACTATCAGAGGTATAAATCAGTGGGTGTTTATTCCCCACAACTGCACTTCCACTTGCCAATTTAGATTTTAAGATGGTTCTAAATGTCTCATTATCTTGGTTTACTACAAAATCATAATCGGTTATATCGGAATCGGTGCTATTTTTAACACTCCATCCCCTTTTTACATATGTCCAGCCATCAATTGTAACCGATTGCCCTACCTCTATTTCTGGATTCAGCTCAATCAATAAAGCGTTATATACAGATGGATAAAGTCCTTTTGGATAGTAGCCTTCACTGGTGAGTAGCCATGAGGAATTATATGGAGCTTTTTCAAAGTATTTGGGTTCCAGCAATACAAATGGGTTATTGAGTTCATATTTATTTACAATGTTAACCTCTTCTTCTGCCCCAGTAGCAATAACGATAAAATATGGGTATTGTATAGCTTCTTCTTGAATATTATCAAAATTATCTCTGTAAAGAGAGCTTACAGTGGATGGATTAAAATAGGTGATATTTTGCCCTTCTATGTTGTTATCTACATTTGAAGGTCCCGCAAAAGTATTATTATTAGAAGAAAATGGACCTGTACAGCTTGTAGCATTATTGACAGTATAACCATTAAACTGTCCAGGGGTATTCGGTATGCCAGCATCAACGATATCCCCAATATTCGCTAAAGTTAAACACCCTTGCACTTTAGTTACACGTGGCAGTTGAATATATCCCTCATCTTCGTTGATAAAAATTTTACCGCATTGCCCTTCAATGCTTCTTGCACTAATAGCATCCCAGGCTTCTTGAGATGGGGCAGCAAGTGAAGGATAAAGTAATGCCGCTTGTTTTAATTTATTGAGGATACCTTTCGTATTGGCATTTATGGGAAGCTTTGACCCATTCAAATTTCTTTTCAAACCTTTTGTTTCATCTACAGGTACTATGGATTGACCGATAAAACCGATTGGAAGACCAGAGCCAGAGCCGCCTGCACTCCATACTTCCCAATTCGTTGTATCTTCTGTTGGCTTATTTCCGACATTTTCATCTGTCAGGGATTTGTAAACAGTCCCATCAACCTGACAAAAAGAGTTGGTATAGTAGGTAGTTTCAGAATCCCATTCGGGAAGACCTTGCTGAAAAAGGTATGCAAGCTGCTGGGATATATTCTTTAATACCCCATTTGTTTCCTGTAATGTTGGGTAATTTCTGTTTGATATAACAGCACCCCTCCAACCTTCCTCGTAAGCAGGAAGTGCTTGAATTTGTGCAATATCTGAAGTCAAAACTTTAGAACCAGTTAATGCAGAACCAAATTGCCCAATATCATCTTCTGCTGCATTTGAAGCAAAAATTTTTGCCAGTATTCTTGGTAACTTAGGCATCTTCTATAATCTCCTGTAATTGAATATTTACTGTAGGCGGGCAGGGCAAAACATTTTTAGCCTTTGCCACCTCCATAATCACGTTTAATTCAGACGGATAATAATAAATTAAATTCCGATTATCTAAATCCCAAACCGTATAAACTTGACCGTTAAAGTATTCCCAAATAGCATCATCAATAGCCTTACACGTATGAGTTATATTGTTTTTAATAATCTTTAGTCCAACCATCGTACGGAATTGTTCAACATCCAAACGGTTTTGAGTAGGTTTAATTTCTTCATAATCAAGAAAACCGCCTTCAAGCGTTTCAAAATTATCAAATGTTGAAAAACCTCCCTGCAAATTATCAGGTTCAGAGTTCCAATCAATAAGTGAAAACCAGGGATGAAAATCAAATAATTGACCTTCATAAAATTCATTCACCCCAACCCATTTACCTATTATTCGAAGCTGGGCAAGTGCTGCTGTTTTCCAATCGAACCCATCCCGAATTTGCAAAAATATCATATTTACATAAAGCAAATTAATAAAGAGCTTAATTGTGGCAACAGCCTTGGGTTTTCTGTTATATTGAACTATAAGAAGATTTGCATAGTAATCTTCCAAATTTTTTAAAATTTCTAAATAATTCATTAGTTACCGCTTGTCGTATTGCCTGTGGCAGTAATAGCAATTCTTGTAGGGTCAACAACAAATTTATTTTGCATTGAAGCACTTGGGATATAATCAGTATAGGTTGTGCCATCTGTTGAAACTTCAACATTCAGTGCATAACCTCCACCCCCGTTGCTTAAAATTGCTTGGCTTGCAGCTTCTGTAATTTTTGAGGTCTCAGCTGCTTCATCCAAAGAATATGAAAGATTCTGTGCTAAATCTGCCTTAATACTGTCAAAATCAACGGCAGACAAATCCACTGTTGCCCAAAAATCAAATTTAATATATAAAGGTACAGGATTTGCACGGTCAAATTTAGTTTTAAAAATCTGCCCTGATACAGAAGGAACATCAACTTCAACTTCGCCACGTGTCGGGAGACCGCAAGAATACTCATAGATTAAAGAAGCGATGTCTGAATTTGCGCCACCCTCAATTACAATCCAAACAGTCCAAGGCGCTGTGCCCGTTTCATCGGTTTCGCTCGTTTGGTTTACCCAGGTGCGTGCATCTGAAACTCCATCTAAATCTAATAATTCACCCAAAAGTGCATCAAGGTTATTTTGTCCCCTTTTGGCTGTTGAGCGCTCACGCCTGATTCTAAAACTGATATCACTTTCTTGAGAATTGCCAAGAGTGGTTGGAGCAACGGAATTTATAACAGAAACAACCCCAAGCACTTTTGTTACTTGATTTATAATTGTTCCGATTGTAGGCTGAATAAGCCCATAATTTTGGTATCTAAAAGGCAAAGAATGCGTGCCTGCTTCAAGCTCAATACTATCAATTAAATACCACAAATTGCCTGCATCATTGGAAACTGTATAAGCAGCGGCATCTGCATTATTATAATTGCTGTCCAATCCTTCAAGATTGACAGTTTTATCCACAGTCACATCAATATTTTGTATGGTAAATGTGCCGCCGTTTCTTGTTAAATAATTCAAGGCATAGCGGCTGTCTTGGACCGCTCCATCGCATTTATCGGGGTCAAAAGAATTATATACTCCTTGCGCCAGCTCTCTGACATCAGCACCGCCTTGAGCGTAAATATTAGTAGCCTGCCCATCGGGGGTTTCTGAATCAAAATTAATTTCATCCCCATCTTGTGCATAAATAGCATTTAAATCTGCTTGTATATCACTAACAAGGGTATTGTAGTCTTTAACAATAAGTCCTTCAGCCGTTATTCCTTCTGTCATTTTTCTACCTTTTAAATATTAAATTCAAAATTAACGGGTAATAAGTCGCTTGAATACGGAGTATAGATACTAAATTGAGCACGATAACGCCTGCCTGTCACACTACTTTTAAAATTAAAAATATTTAAAACTCCGTTTGTACCTAAAGCAGTATTTTTGATATCTCTATCAAGAAGCTCTTTTTGATTATGTGAACCAAGCCTAATATTCCAAGGAATACCCTTATTAAGTGCAAAAAAGCAATCCTGATACCATTCTTTAAGCCGCATTTTTAAATCAAGCACAACCGCATAGGTCTTTTTTGCATAATTTGAATCAGACTGTCCAAAAGTCCAATCTCCGTTTTTATCAAGATTTCTAACCCGCATTAATAAATTTCCGTTACAATACCTTTTTCAACTTTTGCCAGGGTTTTTCCCTGACTGTCAACAATATTCCCATCCGCTCCGTTCATAGCTTGAAAATTGGCTGCTTGAACCGTGGGGGAGGTGATATTTATATGGTCTTCCGATAAGGCAATATTAGATTGACCATAAAACAAATTAAAACAATCTGCCAAAATACTTATCATCTTTGGCAAAGACCTTATGCCGACAATCGCAATTGCATCTGTTATATCGTGCATTCTGGGATATGCAAGAGGATTTGAATTACCATTTATAAACCAGCTTTCAACTTCCCTATCGTTAAAAAGCAAGACGCATTCATCTCCAGGGTTAATAGGAAATGTCCCAAAAGGCGTACAGTAACAAACCTTGGCATAAATTGGCGTATAATCTCTGGTCGCTTGTGAACCATCAGAATTTAAGCCAATAGTTTTTTTATTTGCAATTAAGACTTGAACTGTTAAATTTTCAGGATGAAATTCCTGAATAATGCCAATTTTTACACAATTCAATTCAGCTGCAGTTTTTTCTCCGCCGCTTTCAATAGCTTGTGTTAAATCGGGCTTTGTTGCCAATTGTAAGAATTTTGGAGTTATTTGCATAGAAAATTACCAGTCATTGGCGTATACACCCCTTGCAATAGTAGTATCACAATGAATAAAATTACTGGACCAATACGCTTTTTTTCTGCCACGCCAATATTTATTAAAAGCAGACCATACTGCACCTAGGGTTTTATTGGTTGGGGTAAAATCAATTGCATTACCATAAATATGCTCAGAATTTGGGTCAGCGCCTCTTAGTGTGGAATTGTATTTTCTTGACCTCCACCCGCTGGTTGGAGTTATTCTCATTCCGGGGAAATAAGAATCAATAAATATTTGAAGGCGCTGAGCTGCTTGATATAAATTTGAAAGAACTTGCAAGGACGGTTTTTCATAAGACAATGAAGGATTTTTTACGACTTCATCCCAATAAATATTATTTGTTATTTTGGTATGAGGTGCTCGCCCTGTTCTTTGTATGTATTGATAAACCTCTCTTACAGCTGAAGGTTGGTTAATCAGCACAGTAGATATTTCACTTCCTTTAACCTTGTTAAAACCGCCTTGAGTTTGATTATTTGTTAAATTAATATCAGCACCCGGAAGCAGAGGACCTATCCACAAATTAGCGGTTGTTATTCTATTTCCAGCTTGAGTTTTCGATATTAAACAATTATGGTTAAATCCTATTACCTTATATTGCCCGTTAAAATTCGGGCTTACTGCTGATTTTATTTCTAAAAGCTGAGCTATGATTAACGAAGGCTCAAAAAGCATCTGAACATCAAGATTTGCACCACGGCGCATGGGTGTTCCCAAAAGCCCGTTTTTATCCGTTATAACAGGAACTGGAACATCAATAACCTCGTTATCCATAACGGTATTTAAAACCCCGTTATCAACAAAAGTGTGTCCGCCTGTCAATTTATTGATTTCATTAAAAGTGTTTCCATCAAAACTTGTAGGTGTTAAAAATTGCCCTTCAAGCGCCCCCGTGTTGCCTATCACCACATTTGGCATATTGTTTGCCATAGTCTGATAAGCATCTTTGAATAGAGTTCCTGCGGCAAAAGTTTGAGAGGTTTGGCAATCAAAAATATCATAAGGAATGACCTGAATATCGGTTACAATATCTACAGGTCCTGATTTATACGAATAAGCCTGTTGAATACGCCCTTCAAATATTTTGGACATATTGTCAACCCCGCCATATCCTGCTTCTAAGCGTACAAATTTCCATTTTGAACGGTCAAGGCTATCGATATATAAATCTTGATAAATTTCGTTTCTGGTGGATAAATCAAGATTGAATAATTGAATATTTCCCCTTGTGGCATTAGACATCAAACCACGCTGTACGTTAAATTTGCAGGTTATAGGGTATCTGATTTCAATTGTTTTTTCTTGAGTAAAAACCATTACTCTATAATGGGGGTCTTTTTTAATCATGAATTAAAAACTTCTTGCTCAACGCTTTGTATATCCTCTGAGTTTAGAATGTACATTTTTATCCTGCCGGATGAAAAATCATCTTGTGCAAATGGTTCCACTTGCCCATCGGAATCAAAAGCAATTCCAAAAGGAATAATCCGCCTAAATTGCCTTAAGGCGTTAGGATGCAAGGTCACTTTTGAACCGTTTACCGTTAAATCTTTATATGAAAAATCATAAAACCAGGATTGCTCACGCATGGAATAATAAAGTTTGAAATCAACAGTGTCGTTGTTTTCCAGAACAAGCTGCATTTGTTGAATGGGGTTTGATGATATAGTTGTTATTTGTTGCATGACGAATAATTCCTGCATAATATCTTGTGAGAAAAACTCACAAGGGTAGTACATACCCTATCCTTCCACACACGTTTTACTAAGGAAATCGTGGAAAGGAGGGCATAAAACTATGATTTTAGACAAAATAATAATGCTACTAATTGTAGCAACGCTATTCATAGTAGCATTAAGTCTCAAATTATAGGGTACTAAGCGAAGCCTCAGAGAAGTCCAATTTCTTTGGGGCTTCCCCCTATATTTTTATTATATCCCATTTGTTGTATAATGCAACAAAAGGAGCTACCATGAAAAAACTTTTGGTTATATTTTTAATACTTTTGAGTCTGCCTTGCTTTGCGGGGAATTTGTTGCAGCAAGAAGATGAGGTTAGATTTGCAAGGGAAATAGCGAAAGAACCAGCGCCAAATTATTCAAAGGAATTTTTGATAAGACAAGATTACATGAGTTATATGAATGGTAAAAATGCTTTATATGGTTATGTCGTAAACGGTATTGAAGACGCTCATAAATTCAAAAATCCTACCTTAAACCAACGATATTTGAAATTAATTAAAAACAAAATTGATAATGTTTTAACAGCCTCAGGCAATGTAAATTACAATTTAACACGCATTGATATTGATGATACAGATTATGAAAAATTATCCGATGATACAAAAAGAACAATCTGTGTTTTTAATATTGCCACTGGATTAAACTAAGGTCTTCGTATACCTCCACCAGGCTTTGCTCCTCCCATTACAGCCCATTTGCTAAAAAAACTATCCCTATCCACCGGCACCCCTTGTACAAGTCCATGATTTTCCACTTGCGCCCTTGCTACAGCATTGTATTTTGACAACACCTTTTCATTCGCTTTTGTTGTTTTCGTGCTGCTGAAATTAAGCTGTTTTAAAGTGATGCTGATATCCGTCACATGCTTAACATTGCCTTGCTTTAGAGGGCAGCTCATAATATACATATTATCAAAAGTTTTGTAAGGGGTTTTAACCCTTAAAGCAATGTTATTCTGCCAGATATTCACAAGCTTTCTGAAAATTTCTTCAAGCCTTGTTTCCGTGACTTCTGCAACCTCTGTTGATGTTTCCATTATTTTTTTATAGCGGTCAATTGCATCAGTCGTGGCTGCATAAGCCTCTCTTGCAAGCTGTGTATAATTGTCAACAGGCGGATAAAGAGCAGGAAGCGGTCCAAGCTTTTCGTTGATTTTATTTGAAAGCGATGTATGACTTTTAATAAAATTGTTTTCATTATTGATTAAATCTTGAATATTAACAGGGGGTTTATACACAAGCTCCCCTGATAAACCGCTTAAAGTAATGATTATCGGATTGTGCGCTATGTGGTCATGAACGGCATTGCCGCTTTCAAGATAATTATCCGTAATGTTGCTTTGCAAAGTAACGGAATGTTCCGTAATAACATCAAAATAAATCTCGAGGTTATCATCGGGTTTATTCGCATCAGCTTCCTGCTTAGATGCACTGATGCTGCCTTTTTGAGCTTCTTCAACCATAAAAAGAACCTTTCTATATAAATATGTAAAAATTCAGCCATAAATATTGATTTTAATAATAGCAGAGGGGGTGAAAAGTGAGATATAATTACTTTTTTATGAACAAGCGGGAGATATTAAACATTGATGTATTTTTCAATCAATGCGCCAGCAAATAGTGTAAACATTGTACTTAGAGCAAATTCTATTTTTTGTTGTGGTTCCTTTAAATTAAAATCTGTATTCCCATTCACTATACTACATATAAACCAAGCTAAAGCTAACCCTGGAACCACCCAAATAACAAGAAATTTAATTACATCTTGTTTAAAATCTTTAAAATCTTCTTTTCTTCTATGGTCATTTTTTTGTTTTTCACGATTTAACTCTACCAAAAAATCTTTTTGATTCAGGGTCTTACCATCCTTTGGTATTCCAGAAGTTATAGAATTTTGCATTATAAAAAGAATAAACCTCCAGTTTTTTGCGCCCTGATTGTAGCAGCCTGAATTGATACGCCAAAATGGGCTGCCACTTCTTCTATAGAATTGGCATTATTACATACTTTTAAAAACTCATCTTGTGGCATTAAAACGTCTGCGGCAAAACTATTAGCTTCCGTTTCATATTTATCATAATGTTCTTCACATCTTGTTAATGCAGGAACAACAGAGTTATCGTCTTTGCTCTTAATATAAGAGACCATTTCTGAACATTCATCAAGGAACTTTTTATGCTTTATATAATGCCCAAGTTCATGTGCAATAGTAAAAGACTTTCTCCCAATTGTATGAAAAGCATTTACAAGAATAGTATATTTTTCATCTTTTTTATAAATTAAACCACTTACGTTTGCAGGGAACTGTTCAGTTTCTTGTACTTCAATTCCCATTTTATTACATATTTCTACAATATTTCTGGGAAACTTATTACCCAATTCTTGTAGAATTGTTTTAAGTTTCTCTTCCATTTTTTAATCCTCCTAGGATTATTAATTATAACACGCAACAAAATAGTTCTCAAGAGAGTAAAATTACTCAATTAAGAATTTCAACTCTTTTACTACTCTAATATTACATGCCTATTCTATATCAAAATTATTCGCAGAGCAATTTTTTTACTTTTTCTCATCTGCACGGATTACACCATCGCAAAATAGGCGTTAGCAGCAAGCAATTCATTTTGAATATCCGTTGCGGGTTGCTGCGTGTTAATAACATTATTTTGGCTTATCGCCCTTTGGTCGTAATTGTAGATGTTTGAATTATACAGAGAATTGCTCAAGGGCATCATTCTCGAAACCATTGCGCCGGGGTCAAGATTTGCCCCCAATGAAATTAAACCCCCGTTATCTTGCCATTTTTTAATTTTTTCGCCAAGATTATCACCTATTTGGGATAAACCTTCACCGATTGCTTTTCCCGTATCATAAACCCTGTCTATCATGCTTTTATCCTGCCCGTCGATAAATTTGCTTAAGATTTCCGCTGCTTGAATTATAGCCTGTAGAACAGGCGGAACACCCATTTTAAACAAAACTTTTATTATCTCCACAAAAGCTTCCATTTTTTCAGCTATATCACTTGACGCAAGTTTTTCACCAAGCTCATCAAACCAGTCTTTAATGCCGTTGATGATATAGCCAATGCCGCTATTCCCTCCATTAAAATATGCCGCAATATCATCAATTATCAAATATAGTGCAGCAATAGCAGCTGTTACGGGTGCAAAAGCAATAGCTAAGGCTGCAGCAGAAGCAACAAGCCAGCCCTTCATGCCATCCCAAAACGCTTTCAGTTCTTCTGATTTTGATATAAAATCGGCAATGCCTTTAACTACCTTTGTAAGCCAAGTTACAATATTTGCCAGGCTGTTTATAAATGTAGTCCAAGCACCCACAATAGGCATTATCGCTCTATCTTTCAAATATTTAAACTTTTGCCCCGCAATCTGCAATTGGGTATTCATTTTCTGAATATTATTTACTTCCTTATCAGAAAGTCGAAAATCTTTCATCTCCTCATTTAAGGCATTAAATTCTTCCCTTGTCATGCGAAGCACAGGGAGAATACGGGGGTCAAGCCCCATTTTCTTTAAAAGATAAGTGGCGGAAGTATTATCTAAACCTTGAATGCGGTCTCTTAATTGCTCAAGAACTCCTTCGGCATCAGTTCCAAGGGGGCTTATTCCTGCAAGCATAAAACCTTCCGCGCCTTGTCCCGTAAGTATAAGGTCATAAATGCGCTCGTTTAAATCCGCAAGAGTTCCTGCTAAGCCCTGTTCACCAAGGGATTTATCAACGATATTCCCGATTGAACCCCATTTTTGAAGCGATTGAAGGCTTAAATCGGTTTGTCTTGTAAAGTTGACCCATGCCTGATTTTGAGTTGTTAAACTATCAGCCATCTTATTTAAAGCAATAACTGCAGTTGTCACAGCCCCTACAAGAACCGTAATTCTTTTTGCAACAGTTGCAATATTTTTAGCAAGTTCTTTCTTGCTGTTAATATTTTCTTGGTTGGCTTCTGCACTTGCTTTGGCAGCCTTTGCTGCTTCCTGCGCTGCTTTTCTTTCTTCTAACATTTTTTTGGTTTTTTCAGCAGTTGCAAGTGCGCTTTCAGCTTCTTTCCTTGCTTCTTCATCCGTAGCCTTAGCAAGCCTAGCTTTTGCTTCAGCAACTTCGCCCGTCACTCTGGATAACTTGAATTGATAATTTATCTCATCATCCAAAGATTTAACGAAATCAGCCGTAGCTTTTGCCGCTTTATCAAGGCGTTTTTGAAGAACATCGAGTTCTTTTGTGTCTCCAATAACGCCAAGTTGAATAAATAATTCACCCAATGAAGGCATTTTATTTGTTTCCTTTATTTAATTCAAAAGATGTGTTTTCATAATCCCTGGTAAAAAGCTCGTAATGGTAAGCATCCATTACGATATTGCAGGGGGAATTTAAAACGGTTTCGGGGTTGCCGTTAAAATAGTTTGACTTTGCAAGAGTGCAAGACACGATGGTTTCAAAGCTTGCTGTTATTCTGACGGTTGGTTTTCTTCTTTCGGTGTCTTCAATCGGGTTTTGAACTCTGAAACAAGGCTCTTTAAAAAAGGGTAGAGATTTACCTCAATACATTTTGATGCAATCTCATAATAATCTTCTTGAAGCTCCGGCATTTCATCAAAAAGGTTTGAAGTAATTTTGTTTTTTACCCCATCCTTTTCTACCGTGCAAGATTTAAGACATTCAAACAAGTTTCTTTCAAAATCATCCGAGATATCTGCAGACAGTAATAAATCTATTCCTTTATCAATAAGCCCTGCAACATTCAAATCTTTTAAAGAACTTAAATCGACATCTTTTAATATTCCTACATCCTTAAGACACTTGAATGCTGCTTTTTTAAGATTTGAAGCTTCCTTAAAGCTTGCCGCTTTGATTTCAACTTCAATTCCTGAATTTTTAGTTATGATATTCATAAATAAACCTCTTAAACTATTGTCCTAATACCGCGGGCGAAGGTCATTCTGTAAACGGCAGTTCCTTGCTCTGTATCACCTTGCAAGTTTTCCTGCCCATCGACATTTTGTCTGAAAACTCCACCTTGAAGTATGTAATTTATTCTTTTAACTTTACCGAAGCCATCCCCCACTCTTTTTGAGAAAGAGCCATTTAAAAGAACAAAGCTTGGAAGGTCATTTGTCTGTTGAAGGCTTAAACCGTTAAGCCATTGGTCATCCTTTGACCCCGCAACAATCCTAAGCTCCACCTGTACGTTTTCACCCTGCGTATTTGTTGCATAGGTAGTATTACCGTTTTTACCGGTTGAAACCCCGACCTTTTCATTTGGGAAAGTGATACTTATTGTGGAATTATCCGAAAAATCCTTAAATGAGCGAAGATTTAAAAATAAATCATCATTGCCCGTTAGTGCATATGTTGCCATTTTTATTACCTTTCTACGTTGATAATTACTTCGCTAAAGTGTAAAGCGCCTGAGCGCTTAATTGCAATTTGAATAACAGGTGCTTTCCTTTTTTCTCTATCAGTTTGAGATTGTTGAGCAACAGGGATTGAATAAATATAATATCCTCTTTCTTCAATCGCTCTTTTGAAATCTTCAGGGTCGCCAAACGGTATTGCACCATTCCAAGTCCCAGGGGCTATTGTTCCGTTTCTTACTCCTCTTTCACAAACTTGCTCATAAGCATTTTTAAGTCCTGTCATGCCTGATTCAGTCTGCGGAATTTTAGTATTTGTTTGTCTTAAATAATTAAAGCCGTTAACCTCCATTGCCTTTTTGGTCCAGAGGTTAGCTTCAATATCATCCGTAAAGCCGTTATTATCATTTGAATAAACAACGGAAAGTCCGCCTGTGTTGCCATAAATATCTACACCGTTTGTTGCTGCAGATAAAACATAAGTGTCGGATAAACCGCTATCGGGGAGGACGCCCGTTAAGGTTTTAAGGTTCATAGTGTTTGCGGTATCAGAGCCTTCATAATTAACGGATTTTGCGATAGTAGCGTAAGAAGCGATTGCAATTTTAGCATCCTCAGGGTTATTGGAATAAGCAAGAGAACGGGTTTTGCCTAAGCCCGCAGCCTGAATATTTTTTCCCAAAATCGCCATATTCTTTAAAGAGGTCATCTCGTTAAAATATGTGCAATCAAGAGCTTGAATAGCTTGAGCATTTGCAAGTGTTTCATCGTTTCCCGTAAACTGGGTTGATAAAACCCCTCCAAAATATACTTGCTGCTGTGCTGCCCTTACAGCTTCCGCCAGTGTTTGTCCTGTTGCATCAGCACCTGGGGTTGCGGTAGCCGCAGCACCGTTCAGATAATTTTCACCGTATAAATCGGTTATATCTTCACCAGTTGCAGCGCTTATCAAAACCCCACTGTCTGCCCCAAAACGTTTTGATGCAAAGGTGATTGAATTTTCCCCTGCTGTGATATAAATATCGGGATTTTGATTTTGGATAACCGTTACAATATCGGCTAAAGTATTTATGCTTGAAAAATCAAGCCCGGAAATTTGTGTTACCGTACCATCGATTGTTAAATTTAAAGCACCGTTTGTAACGGTTTTGAAATTCTCAACATTGACCGAAATATCTGCCGTGGTTAAACTTCCCGCCGTGGCGTTTGTACCTTTAAACGGGAAAATGTATAAAAATCCGCCGCCTGTTCTAAAATTGGGAACAGGGGTAAATAAAGCCTGTGCCATTTTAAAGGTCAGAGAATTTGTACCAAAATCAGTTTCAACAGCAGAAGGTTGAATGTATGCCTGATAATTTTCCGAAAAAGCCGCAGGTTCATTTGTAAAAATTGCTATACTGTTTGTGTTAAAATCTGCTAAGCCGGAAGGTGTGGCAGTTAAAGACACATTTACGGTATAGCTTAAAGGGACCTCATAAGAATAAGCCATTTTAAACTCCTTAATTTATTGTGGTGCGAAGCCGGTGTGAAAGAGAAAGGCAAAAAGCCTTACTCTGAAACACTACGGTTAATTTGCGCTATTTGACCTTGTTCACCGTCCAAATTGGTTTGAAATTTATCATAATAGGGAATGGGGGTTATTTTCTGATAGTGAACAAGCACATTAAATGAAATAGTAAATCTGTTAATATCGGAACCGCCATCAAGCCCTGAAAGGTTTATATCGTTTGTTATTGTTCCGATTTTAAAATTGTATAAATCCATCTGCTGCTTGGCATAATTGGAATTGAGCGCCATAACAACTTCAGGATATCGAACACGGGCATCGTTATTTCTTGAATAAATATCAATCTGCATTAAACGGGATTGATTTAAATCTTGAATTTCAAGAAATTCATCGGGGTTATTGGGGTTTTCTTTAACTTCGCTTCTATTGGAATAATTGCGGGAAGAAACCGTTTTAACCGTTATTTGAAGTTTATTCGTATTAAATAATTTGATATTTTGAGCGGCAATTATAACTGTGGGGATAATATCGCCTTTGCTTGTTTTGCCGTAATTATCAGGCAGATTAAGCTCGTGCTTTATAATATCAACAAATATTTTTTCAATTTCTTTTTGCATCAGATGCGGTTTCTAAATTTTCATAATCTCTAACCAACTGATATTCAATAAAACCATTTAGGCTATAATCCTTTTTCTCAACGATTTTATACCGTTTTTGGTTGAATATAACTTTATCTGCTGTTTCAAGGTTTAAAGTGCCGGATACTGCATGAATCCAAATCCACTCCCAACTTCTTTGGGCAGGCTCTTTGAATTGCAACGCTTCATCTTTTAGGGGCTGCCAAACGCCTTTAAAATTAATTTGCTGTGTAGTTGTAACTAAATCCCCTTCAACAACATCCTGAATAATCTTTTCCAAGGTCAAGGGAACTTCCCAACCGTAAAGAGTAGTCGCCATATTAGGAAAAGCCAAAGCAGCATTTATATTCTTGGGTTTATTAAAATTTAATTTTTTCATTTTTATGTTAGAATATTACTGTGGGCTACGGTCGCACCGGAAAAGTGGAATATCCAACCACCTGCCCATTATTTATTACTTGGATTAACAATCGGGAGGTTGTTTTATGAAACGTATTAATGTAAATGATATTGTAGGAAAGAAATTTAATAGACTAACAGTGTTAAGCTTTAGTCATAAAAAACTTCATCCCAACCCTTCAAAAGGTTATTTTTATTTTTACAAATGTCAATGCGAATGTGGTAATATTACCGTAGTTAGACGTGAAAGATTAATTAGTTTAGAAACAAAATCTTGCGGTTGTTATGGTAAAGAAGTTCGGAATAAAATATTAGCAACCAAAAGAACACTATCACATCGGTTATATCGTATATGGCGCGGCATAAAAACACGTTGTTACGATGTTAATTGTGCAAGATACTCAAATTATGGCAAAAGAGGTATTGCAATGTGTAATGAATGGAGAGGCAACTTTA
Organism: Candidatus Gastranaerophilales bacterium; assembly: GCA_910586855.1. GTDB lineage: Bacteria > Cyanobacteriota > Vampirovibrionia > Gastranaerophilales > Gastranaerophilaceae > MGBC122484. Next base: position 1,027,250 of record CAJUJH010000001.1, on the reverse strand, counting down.
ATGCTTTTTATGAGTGGGCTGTTTCAAACGGTTATCAAGATAATTTAACCATAGAAAGAATTGATGTTAATGGAAATTATGAACCATTAAATTGTACTTGGGTAAATGCAAAAATACAAGCCAATAACAGAACTAATAATCATTTAATATTTTTCAATAATCAGACATACACATTATCTGAATGGGCGGACATTCTTAAAATAAATCGTTCTACCCTTTGGTATAGATTAAAGAGAGGTTGGAGTGTAGAGCAAGCATTTACTACGCCTGTTTTTTAATTTTGCTTTCTGAAAATTAAGACTTTTCATGGTAGTTCTTACAGTTGTTGTCTGCATTTAATTCTTCAGGTGTTTTTAAAAACAAAGTTGTTTCAATTCTATATTTAATCTCAATCCCGATGTTTGTTGGATGAGTACATTTCTTATCGTTGAAATGTGCACAATTTGCACATTCTTTTATATTTTCTTTTTTCTTCATAATTCTTTTACCTCAAATGTGACAGATTTCCTTAAAACGCCCGTGCTATTAAGCGGCGGGTTATCTGCTCCGCTCTCTCTATGTTCTCGGGTAAATTCCGTTATTGGTTTCCATTTACCAAATCCGCCCGTATCAAAAGCCTCTAAAACTCTATCAAGCGCCTTTGCGCCTATAGCGTTTGCTAAAACTTCCGCAGAAGTGCCATCGTTATTAAGATATTCAATCAAAGCTTCTTTTTCTGAAATATTCCACACTTGCAAAGCTTTTTTGCCATCAGGCGTTAAAAGCGCTTCTCTTAGAAAAGAACGGACAGGAATTTCAATTTCCGTTGTATCTTTTTTTAGATGAATACCCATATGATGCAAGAATGCCCGCATTTTTTCAGTAACGGCGATACGCGCTCCAAATTCATGAACTGCGCCAAGTTCCGCCATATTAAGGTCAGCCCCTTCTACTTTTTTAGAAGCTTCAGGACCAATAATCCCCACCCGAATTGAAATTTTCTTATTTAGCTTTTGAATGACATCTGAAAGTTTGCCATATCTTATTCTGGTTTTATTAATCCTACCCAAATGTTGTTCTCCCCGGGGTCAAAATAATATTGCCGATTAAATAAGGTTGAATAAGGCTTAAATATTTCCTACCGTAACCCGTTTGAGCATAAGCGCTTAATAATTGATTATTTAACATCCATTGCGGTATGCCGTAGCTTTCAGACACCGACCCTACGCTTTTGGATTGAGTGAAACCCATAAAGCCAAGCACTAAAGGATTTGAAGCATTGTTTAAATCAATTATTAAATAATGCGCCGCAAGATAACAAAAAACCATTATAGCGGTTTCATCATCCTTGAAAAAATTAGGGTTAAAATTGATTTTTGCCTCAGCAAAAGCTCTTAAAATGTCACTGTCTTGAATATAATTATCAACGCTATCATTTGTTAATTCCCAATTATCCGAATTATCAGGAGAAGTCAAATTTCCATCAATCAAAGATTTATAGAAATTATTGTTGAAATAAACAATATCGTTAATAAAATAGGCTTTGCCTTCCTCATATAAAGGAAGATAGGGGAAATCACGCGTGAATAGATTTTTAAAGTCTTCAACCGTTATATTTTCTATACTTGCCATAATTTCCCCATTATTCCTTATTGTTTATCTTTGGAGGTTTTCTCACCTTCTGCCTTAGCTTCTTTAGCTTTGGCTTCCGCTTCAAGTTGTGCTATTTTTGCCTTAAGGTCCTCGTTCTCTTTTTGAAGAGCTTTTTTCTCACCTTCTGCCTTAGCTTCTTTAGCTTTGGCTTCTTTTGGGTCAACATATTCAACCACATCCCTGGTTTCTAACCAAAGTTTGGCAACCTCGGCGGGGATTTCAGCATTTTGACCTGGTTTAAGATTCAGAACTTCCAGCTTGTTTTCTTTGTTATAAAAAGAATGTTGATATATTCTTTTTGATTTGTTGTATAGTCTCATTTTGCCTCCTTATGCCGCTTCATCTAAGTATAATAATTCAGCTGAACGTTTTACCCAAACGCCTGTGAACTGCATTTCAGCATCCGAAATCATATCCAAAGAACCTGAAGGATATAAAGGATATGGTGTATACGGTTTTGGAATATACATAGTAAGTGTTTGAGGGTTACGATTGTATAGAACGTGTCTGCCTCTGCCACCTGTACCCGCTGTGTTGTTATAAACAGTGTGGAGAATTTTGAAATCAGCAGGAGCACCGGCTGCAATAAATGCTTTTTCTAAATATTCTCTTACCGTTCCAATCGGGAATTCAGGATTAATAGGAACACCCAAAGACATATATGTTGCGGTTGGCATCAACCAGGTATTTGGAAATACGGTTGAATTAGTATTTACAAAATATGTTGAAATTGCAGTTTTAGCATAGTTTGTCAGCTGCTCAATCGTCATATTTTGAATGCTTACAGGGAGCAATGATGTATTGATTGTAACTTCAGGTTGATTTAAAAGCCCGAAGTTTAAACCATCATCAGTTCCCATAAAGGTAATTTTTTGAATACCTTTATCCACGGTTTCCTTACGGGCAATTTCCTGCTCTTCAATATATGAAAAATCAACAGCGTTCACTCTTGCCATTTCGAGGATTTCTTTCGATGCTTCGTATTTCATTCTCCAGAAATTATTTCTGATGGAAACGCCGTCAATTACGATATCAAGGTTTGTATCTTTGTTAATACCGTTTCCGGGCTGCACAATACCTGCTTCAAAGCTGTCACCAACTTGCGCCACTCTGTATTGGAAAAGCTGCCTTGAATAAGCGCCTGTTCCCATTTCGATTGGAACATAAGTTGGCAAAGACTCTGCCACAGTGTAGAATTTTTGTCTTTGGACACCCGCTACAAGCTGGGTAAGAGTTGTTATAGCTCTTTCAAGCCCGTAGCTTTGAGGGTTTGCAAATGCTACAGCATTATCTACCCTGAATTTATTCTTATACTGTTCGGTTGTCAAAACACCGATTTTATTTGATGCTGCTGTCATTAGCCTTCACCTCCTGTTGCTCCTGTTGTTTCAAATTTAAGCTGAACTTTTACAAAATCGCCCTTTGCCTTTGCAGGTGTAGTCGCAATACCTACAATTGAATTTCCTGCGGTGGCGGTGGATGTTACTTCGTTATCAGCCGTAAAATAAAGTTTTGCACCTTCTGCAATTGCTCCTGCTGCCGGCATAAAAATAATGTCATTTTCACGAGCAACGGAAACTCTGTCAGATGTAGTGTAACCCCCTTCAACAAAGCCGAATTGGTTGCCAATCGGGTTAAAAGAAACAACGCCATAAACAGAGTCAGTCGGCTGTGCTTGCAGAACTTCCGATGCGTGCGGATTGGTTGCAGCAGGGTCAAGAGTAACAACAGCGCCTGAATAAAGCGGTGTTTCTTGATTTTTGGACACAATAATATTGTGCAGTTGCGGTAAGTTTGCCATATAACAATAAAGCCCAGCTATCGGGGCATTTGGGGCAAACTGGTTTAGGGAAATGTTGGTTGCCATTTATTTAACTCCTCCTTTTAAAAATTGCATTGAAAAGAGGACCTCAAAGGTCCCCTGATGTTATTTGTTAGTTTTAATGAGAAAATGGGAATTTATCCGAAATATTCTTCAGCAGCTTTTAATCTGTCCGCCCTGGAAACATACTCTGTATGGTCTTTTGGCGGTTCATTTGCCGCATTATAGATTTTATTTATTCTTTCGAAATAATCAGGTTTAGAATTATTGATGGAATTTTCAACATCTTTCTTCAAATCTTTTTCAAGGTCTTTAACCTCATCTTTGTCTTTTTCGGATTCATTTTTGACTTCTTTATCTTTACAACCTTCATCGTCTGAATTATCAGCAGTGCCTGTAGAAGATTTGTTATAGCTTAAGTCTTCAAGTTTTTTGGTTATAGTTCTGAATTTTTCTTCAGCACCACCCTTAAATTCTGAAACAGGTTTCATTGCGATAGCATCAACTTCGCGTAGAATTTCTCTTTTATCCACATCTTCATTGTTGACTTCTTTGTCTTTTTCTTTTTCCATATTATCCTCCTTGTTATTTCTTACTTTTCTGATTAGGTTTTCCAGTTCATCAATTAATGCCATATCTTGCTCCTTTATTGCTTCATGTTTTGTTACAGACGGGTTGAAATTTGGTGTAAAATCAGCTAATATAATATTGGAGTTCCCAATCGTATGTTTAATGGGGTGGTTTTTACCTGACCCTGAGCGAACGGGAACTTCTTTAATTTCATGTATATTGTATAAGTGCACTGTTTGCGGCTTTTGTGTGTTATCACCTTTGTGTTGTTCTGTATCAAAAATTATTTCATAAGAATTTTGCCCGATTTTCGCAATTGTTTTAAAATAATGATATTTTTCAACGTTTGGTTTATTGCTTTGCTTTGAATTGAGTTTTTCTCCAATGTATTCTGCATTATTTAATAACTTTTCTAAATCTTTCACATATTGGTTGTGTCTATCTTTTTCAGTACGATTAAGCTTATTCCATTCACTGGAATAAATAATATGTTTTTTTGCTTTAGAATTAACTTTTAAATCAACATACCAATCGGGTGAAAGGGTGGTAAATTTAGCACCTTTTTGAACCAATTCATTAACATAGCTTTTAACTTCTTGAATAGTCGGTGTTTTATTAAATTTATTAGATAAATCAACAATATTACCACTATCAGATGCACTTCCGCCCACTTTGCCGGGTCTGCCATCATGGTCAAAGTTACCTGACCCATCTCCGCCGTTCTGCACTGTCTTACTGTTAAATACAATATTTGCCCGTTCATAGCGGGGGTTATTAACAAGGGCGAGATGACGGAAATTTAGCTTTGTAAATTCTCTGTCATATGAGATATTGTTTTCTGTCCCACCTTCATTGTCTTCCTGAAGATAATCATAGGAACAGGAAACAGACCAGTGTTTATCAGTTATGAGGTTTTGTGCGGTTTCGTCCCAAATAACCCCTTCACACCAATACCAACCGTCTTTTTCGTTATAATAAGCACTTGATATAACACCAACACGTACATCGTCCGCGTTATCGACCGTGATATCTTGATGTTCAATAATAACGGGAGCGCCAATAATACTATTTAAGCATTCATCTAATGTTTCCTTTTTAACAAGAACATTCCCGTATTGCCCCGGGTATCCCGCAAGCCCCGGCTGAATGAAACGGCTTTTAAACCTCTTGCCCTTCCCCGAATCGTCGATATCGCCAAGGGTTATTATGGCATTGTGCACTGTTTTGGATTGTGTACCAAGCTTTTTTAAAAATATTTCTTTTAGCATTTTGAATTTTTCTTGAGTTTTCAAAAAATGACCTATTTATAACGGGTCTTATATGACATTTACAGTTCCAAATCTGACGAGGAAGTCCTGTTATATTAAGGTCTTTATCAATTAAAGGCGGGTTATTATATGCAAAAACTTTGCCATAGTATTCCTCATGCAGTTTACGCTTTTCTTTGGACGAGCTTCTATCCCATTGAAAATGAGTAAAACCCATGCCTTGATAACGCGTTGCAGAAATTACGGAACCTGCCAAATGACTTTCATTTACAGCAAGAAACTCTGCTTTGCGCTCTGCTATTCCCCATCGTCCTTGAAAATACTTTTTAAGGGTCGGAACTCTTGCGCCTTCTGAAACCATCTTTGCGACATCTTGCCGCATTTTAATTATTTCTTTTACTTCCCATTTCTTCACCCAATATTTCATATTGTATACATAATCCTGGGCAATTTTTTGAGATTGTTTATCTAAATTAAAATTATTAAAATCAATAGACAGCTGTGGTGCATTTTCACGTGATGATTTTCTTAAAGCCTTTAATTGGTCTTGCAAATTGGCTTTTGTGTCTTTATCTTTATCTTTCTTCGCCTTGTCAATACCTTTTTTTAATTCATCTTCCTGCTTATTGATATTTTTCCAATAATCATCAATCTTTTTTTCTTCAGATTTTGAAACCTTGACATTTGGTGAAACATTAAAACCGGCACTTATTGTAGGGATTTTTTTTTCTTCAGCTGTTTTTAGAAGGTCGATTTCAAACTTCTTAAAGGTTTTATCCACCGCTTTTTCAATAAAAGCATCAAGGGTTAATTTCTCAAGGTTTGATGGTAAATCAAGGAAAAATTTATTTAAAGCGGCAACCTTGGCAGCTTCACGAGCCGCAACAAGCGCAAGGGTGTTTTCAATTTCAAGCGGGATAAAGGAGCGCTCGATATAATAAGCGCCATATCGATATTGCGCCCCTAAGGCTTCAAGGGTTGTTGCCACTTTATTTGAAAAGGCATTTTCAGTTCTAAAGGCGCCGTTTGAATAATAAATCCGCCCGGATTTTAACGCTGAAATAATATCAGAAGCTGAATTTACAACATTATTATCATTCAGGATTTTAAAGATTTCATCAAAGATATTTTCTTTAAAATACCGCTTCATTCCGTTTGTGATTTGTTTTATATAAAAATCACTTACTTCAACGGGTCTTAAAGTTTCAACCTTAGTCAATCAACAGATCCTCAATATTATTATAATCATCGGGCTCAAAAGTATTATCAATGGCAGCCATTTCTTCAGGAGAAAACAAAACAATACCCTCTTCTGTCAAATGTTGAGCTACCTGTTGTTTTGTCATAATTTGACGGTCAGATAGCTGTAGATAATCGGCAAGCTTACGGCTTTTAATTTCAGCCTCATCCTTTTCCGACATTACCCTTAAAGGTTTCCATTTCGGGCGGAAATCAGGAAGCTTGCGCCCAAAAAGCTGTAAACATCTTAAATCTACCATCCATTTAATAAGCTGTCTCGCTGGTGTTCTTATCTCAGCATCAACAATGGTATTATAGTTTTCAAGGTCATCATCTCCGCTTGAAAAACCGCTTGAACCTTTGCCAAATATTTTTGAATACGGACGTTTTAAAGCCGCACAAACCAGATATTGAATTTGAACAATCATTTCAGGAAGCCCCGAAAAGCTTATTTGCTTTTGGTCGTATTCATCTTGGCTATCCATTGCAATGGATGATTTATAATTTTTGTTATCGGTCACAATCTGCAAGCGTTTACGCACTTGCGCTTCACCATCGGGAGACATTAAAAGCGTAGCTAAATTAAAGATTTTAATTATATCAATCTTTGCTTCATCAAGTAATTCAAGAGTAACACCCATTGATTTTAGATATTGTGTTAAGGGCGGAATAATGGCTTCAAAGATTGAAAGCCCCCATCCTTGAAGCATTGAGCGCAAAAGATACGGAGCTTTAACGCCTGTAAAAATACCAATACGACTGCTATTAATTATAAGGCTTTCCCCTCCCGGGTTCTGGATATTATCCACGAGCGTAAAGGTTTTGGCAAGTTCAGGAGCTATGCCGTGATGGGTACATTGCCACCTGTCTGATGCCATAAACTTTAAGCGTTTGCCTTTTAATTGTTTTTCGTCCAAAGGAAGGTTCGGGTCTTGGTCAGTATTTGCAATTAATACACCACCACCATATAATTGACCCCAACGGATGCAATCCTTAAGAGCTTCAATATCTCCTTCATCTTCCATTGTTTGGCGCAAAAGTTCAAGTTCATCGGTATCAAGGGTTTTAGTATCAATTATTAAACCTTCGTTGCGAAAAGCATCATCTACAATTTGATTTATTGCGGTTTGAATAAAACCGTTTGATTTATAAGCGTAGGTTAATTCCACCCAAAAAAGGGTTAATAATACGGGGGAAGAATTATAAAAAAGGGTTGCAGGGTTTATGAGGGGATTAGCCAAATAATTATTTGAAGGCAAATCAAGCGCCGCTTCAAGCCCGTTATTAACTACATTCGGTTTAGAATTATTAACAGTATTTTTGTGTTTATTTTTAGCCATTACAAAACTTCTAAAATCGATACCTGTTGCTGCATTTTGGTTGTGCATCCATAGCGAAGGGCTGCCATTGCATCATCAAAAATATCAACAGGCTCATCTATATATTTGCCGGTTTCTTTATCCCTCTTCCATTTCCACTGTTGAATTTCTTTAATGGTATTTACGCAAGTTGGATGAATAAAGATTTTGCGCTGCTTGAGCCAATTAATTTGAGAGAGAATATAGGAATTTTTAGTAACTCCAGCAAGAACATTTTTTTCTTGAAATGGAGTTTTTGTAACCCCTTGAGCTCTGTAATATCCAGCCCTTTTCCATTCTTCCTTTTTATCGGGTTCAGCGCTGTCGCACCACATAACAAGGTTTTTATCAAGCTTGCCTTCTGCAAGTTCTATAATCTGCGCATTGGTTTTTTCATGCACATAAATTTCATTACAGATATAAACATCGCCATCTTTGAATCCAAGGGTCAAAATAGCGTTGGCATGGTTAAAGCCAAAGTCTTGTCCGATATACATAGAATCGAACATATCAGGACTTGCAACAAAATCTTTAATTTCAAAATTGGTAAAAATTAAGCCGCCAAGCTCGCCCCATTCGCCAAGACCATAAACCCGATAACCGTCAGGGTCGCGCTCTTTTCTTCTCATCATGCGGCGATGATATGCTTCATCGATAAATCGGTTATTAAGATAAGTTGAATGGTGGGTAAAAAAATCGGGGTCTTTGCTATCAAAAAACTTTGCCTTAATCCAGTGTGCCGCACTTACGGGGTTAAAGGTAAAAGTCATTTGATAATACAGATTAGGATTGATAGCCGTTAAATCGCCACGAAGACGGTCATCAAGAATATCAATGTCGTTTTCTTCAAACTCAGTTGCTTCTTCAATCCATATCCAAGTAAGCTTACCTGTTTTAGTGGTAATAGATTTTGCCTTTTCCCGCTGCTTATCATCATTCATGCCGCGAAAGATTATGCGGCTTCCTGTGGTTTTGCACTCCATCATAAGCGGGCTTTTTGAGATTTGCCAAATTCCTTTAGCATATTCTCCAAAGATACGGTTTATAGCGCCCTCAAGCTCAGCAAAAGTTGTGTCACGGTTGTTATCATAAGTTTTCCTCAAAACAAGAAGGTTCGCCCCTTTATAACAGGGGTCAGAGAGTTTCATTATGAAATCTTGGGCAACATTGACGGATTTGCCTGAACCTGCTGAACCTTTTGCAACACGGTAGCGACATTTTGTTTCATTAAATTCTTTAAAGATTTTATTGAATTGTACCTTATTGGTCTGTTCAATCATAATCCCTTGTGAAATTAATCGTCATTGGGGTAGTCTTTTGCTTGTTATCAACTTCATAACAACCATAAAGCTTGCCTTTTAGTTCCTCCGCTTTTATTGCTGAAACAAGGTTTAAATAATCGCCTTTTTCATTTGGAAGTAGCGCCAACTCCTGTATTTGATTGAGTTTATTAAATGAGGTTTCAACATCATATTTGAATTTTTCATCAGCCATTTGTTGAGTAATTTTTTGTAAACGTTCAATCTCTTCTTTAATCTCACTTTTTTCTAACCAAAGATGAGATTTTGTTTTAGCGGTCGTTTTTGCATAACCTGCTTTTATAGCGCTTTCTTCATTTGAAAAACCCTGAGCTTTGAATTTGCAAAAATCTTTCTGTTTTTTATCAAGTTTTTTTGCCATAAAACCTCAATTATGATTACTATAGCAAGGCAAAATATAAACATCGACAGGCGGATAAATTTCTTTATATATTACAGAACATTCCTTTATAGTGGTTGCGCTTCTTTCAAGACTTTTCTTTAATCTTCTAAACGCCCTTTTTCTTCTATAATCCTGTAAAATATGCTTTAAAAAATAAAATAGTTTCATTCTTTTACCTGTAAATTGATTAAGCCTAAATTATTCTGAATATCTTGTGCAATGTTGCCAATAAGATTTTCTTCACCCTTTGTCATATTTTCCATATTATCAATAAGCCCAAGGGTTTCAATCATAAGATTTTGCATTTCTTTAAAATTTACTTTATCGTCATTGGGGTTTTTAACAGGAATAATATCAGCCGCTTTTCTCAAATATTCAATTGAGCTTAAAGGTTCAATATCATTTCCAAGCAAGCAAATTTCTTTTATTTGGTCAATAAATTCTGAAATATTTTCTTGGATTCTATCTGCAAATAAATGTTTGCCATAGAAAGCTTCCCCGTGGCAAGAATAATGAATATCCTTTGCAAAATTTGCAATAGCTAAAAGATATGTAATTAGTTTATTAAATTCATCAGGCATAAGTAACAGGTGCTTCTCCTAATATAATAGCTTCGCCGTTAAAGTTGCGTTTTAGCTGCAATAAAATAATATTGCCGCGGTCATCCTTTTTATCCGATTTTTTAAAATCACCATAAAACCAGTTTTGATTGGTTTTACTTCCCTGTTTCAACCTATCAAGAAAATTAAGGCGGTTAAACTTCGCTTTTTCAAACATTTCTTCCGCCTTAATACCTTTTTGTTGTGCGCTTTCTCTGATGCTGCCATCAGGGAGTGTGATTATTTCTTTAAAAACCGCATTATCGCAATGCGGACAATATGAAAACTCAATTTTTTTAGAATGAGCATCTTTTGCTTCAACATAAAATTTGTATGAAGCAGTAAAACTCTTACCACAGCAAGAAAGCATAGAAGAAAACCTCCACTATAAAACAGCAAAAAGATAAAAAAGCCCAAAAAAAGGGCGCAAAAAGCTAAGCTCCGCCTTTGGTCTTTATCCCGCTCCGTTCAGCTCACCCCCCGATTGTTTCACGGAATTTAAGAATGCCCTATACTGGGAGCAGCGGCAAGGTTGTTAGCCTACATAATAAGAATAACAAAGATTAGTCAATTGTCTATTACTCAAACAGATAGTTTTTATTCAAAACCGGAAATATTTTCAGGCTTTATCGTAAAAGACCTAAACTCAGGAATTTTCTTTTTATTATAAACGGCATAACGAAGACGCCTTAAATATTTTATATCTTTTTCGCCCCGTTCCATAATTAAGACACAAGCTGGTGTACGCTTTGTTTTCTGCCCGTAATAAAGAGCTTGTCCGATACACTCGTGCCACTTTGGCGCAAAATCAAATTCAACAGCATATTTTTCAGTCAGGCAATCCACCCGGGTTTTATCGTTTAATTTATATTCTATTTGACCGCCCCGCGCTTTGCACCACTGCTCCTGATAAATCTTTTCAGGATATTGGTGTGCACAATAAGCACTATTTGAAATTAAAAAAATGATAAATAGGAAATATACTCGCAGCATGTGAATATTATATTATAATTTTTATCAATATAATAGCCTAACTTGGTAATATACTTTTAAAATTTTAGTGAATATTTGTAACAAAATAATAAAAGAAATATTGATATCAATTCTCTTTTTTAATAATATCATGCCTGTTTTAGTATGTTGGATTTATGGGGTAGTTCCAAGGTTTGATAAAGTAAAAGGATATAAAAATGCCCCAGTTAGTAAAATATAGCTTAGTGCGGTTGCAAATAAAGATTTGAAAGACGGCAGAATTGTCGTCTTTTTTAATAGAAATAAAGCCCCTACGGGACCTTAAGATAATGGAAGGATGAAGAAGATGAACACGACAACAAAAACAATGGAAGTAACATTTAAAATCAGAGACAAAAACGCAAAGGAAAAAATTATCAAAATCCGAAACACCCACATTAATTTTACAAAATTGCTTATAGGGTGGATAATGGATTATGAAATACCCAAAGAAAAAGTTTTGAGGGAATGAAAAGGTGGCTTTATGCCGCCTGATTGAATTTGATTTAGTTTATAAAATTTATTTTACACCTTGCCATTTCTGTTCGGCATTCTCAACCTTCTTGAGAGCAAGCTTATAGCACAAGCTGGCTTTTTTATCTTCTTTAATTTCACGATACATATTAGATAAATCGTTATATCCTTCTACTCTTGTCGGATGCAACTTGATAGCTTTTTTAAACATCCTTTCTGCCTGATAATAGTCTTTGATTTTCTTATAGGCATAGCCAAAAGTATTGTAGAGATTGTATGCATAAGGACAAGCTTTTTCTGCTTCAGCTAAAAGTTTAATTGCATTTGAGATATCAGTTTCAAAATAATTATAAGAAGCTTGAATTTTTGAATTAGCATCTTGAATATTTACCAGTTCATCCTGCAAGACACCTCTAAAATTGTTCATTTCTTCTTTTAGCTTATCTTGGACAATTTTATCTACATGCTTAAATTTTATATATCCTACACACGTTAAAGCAAGAGAAAATATCGCAAACAATGTTGCAACAATTGTCACCAATAGCGAATAAATATCAACTATACTAAACTCGCTTAAACTCATATCCCCAAATAATAATTCCCTATCCTTAATAAGTATACTAATCGAAAACAAATTCTCCAAATATCGTTACATTATTCTTGTATCACCACAGTGCGGGCAGGCTTCATCGTTTTCATTGTATTTTGTGCCGCATTTTTTACAATATCGAGGTGTTCCTTGTTTTCCGGAAGGTGCAGATTGTATACTTTCTGTATTATTTTTTATTTCTATCAAACTGTCTCTTATGTCCATCAACATATAGAGGAAATAAAAAGATAAAACAAAAACTATAAAACCGCCAATTAAAACACCCAAACCAATAGCCGGATTAGTAAACATACAACCAATACCACATAAAACAATGATTATCAATAATAGGCAGGCACAAAAATTAATAAGCCCGTTACCACAATTAACAATAAAATCTTTCATAAATTATACCCCTCCCTATTCCATTTCTTCCATTATTTCGCCGTTCTCATCCATAATGGTATAAGCTCCGGTGTATTCAATAATTCTTATATCCATATCTTTTTTTATTTCGCCATTTTTTAAAGCTTCAATATATTCTTCTTGTGTGCCTTCCCAAATTGTTTGGCTTTTAAACCCGCTGGCGCTTGCCGCCTGTGTAACTTCGTTATCTTCTGAGGACAAAGAAGCAAGATTTTTTTGCCACCTTTCATAGATTTTTATTAATTCGTTTAAAGTATAATCATCAACTTCTTTTTTCCAATTAGGAGAGGAACACAAAATATTTAAGATTTCTTTCATTGAAGCATTAAGATAAATTGGCAATTTTGGATTTCTTTTATAAGCAGCCAATAAGCAATCTACATTTTTAAATCTTTGGTCTTCAGTATCGAAAACCGCATCATTTTTAAAAAGTTTTTTAATTTTATTAAACATTTTTACCTTACTTCTCTTACTATCCCTACAATTTGCCCGATGATTTTAACTTCGTTCATTTCCTCTTTTTCAATTATAATCGGACGATACATCGGGTCAGGGTTATCTGATTTTATAATAAGTTCTTTAACGTTTTTAATTAAGCGCTTCACAAAGATTTCATTATTATAACAAAAAATGTATATTTTATTGTCTTTTATCTGCTCATCCTCAAAATGCTCCACAATCAATTTATCCTTATCGTGGATATATGGCAACATACTTTCACCGATTGCGTTAATTACCGAATACTGTTTAACAGGCGAAAAACTCATGAAAGAGTTTTTGGGCACAAACATTTTTTCTTTAATTTCAGATAAAGCAAAAGCGCCCTTACCGCAGCTTCCAAAAACTTCAGGGTAATAATCAATTTCTACACAATCGGTAGTAATATTGCTACGTTCAAATTTAATAGCATAAAACTCCTCAATTTTATCCAGTTCTTGTTCGGAATAATTACTGTCCCGCTGCGCTCTCGTATAAAAGATTTTTTCAGATGAGAAACCTAACATTTTTACAAATGCTTTTGCGGGAGGTTTAAAACCTATTAAGTTTTGTAAAGCTTGCATAAGCTCACTATGTCTCATTTTTTAACTTTCTACATTTATTGTTGTATTAATTGCTACATTTATGTTGACTTATTTAATACATTCTGCTATATTTATATCATCGGTACACAAAAGGAACGAATTATGGAAAAGGAACAGACTAATTTCGACAAGATTAATGCCAAACTATCTCTAGCATTACTTAAAACATTGATACATCTGGACTATATAAACAAAGATTTATGTACTCAGTATATGGATGAATTTAAGATATCTTTAGTTTTTAAAAGTCGTGCTTTTCCAAATTCTACCACGTCTTACCAAGTGCCTCTACCTGCCTTTGGAGCTGTTCTACTGACTCTGTCGGAGTCGGAGTGTGACCAAATTCAACCACTTTTACTGCCTGAAGATTAATAAACTTGTTTTCAGGAATTTCAACAATTTCACTTGTTATGGGTTTTAAATCAGCCTTACTGACTTTAGTGCCATCAAGAACAACAAAATCCAACCTTTCATCATTTTTGAAAGTTTCTAAAATAAAATTTAGCAATATTACCACCTTTCATAAGGAATTAAATAAATGTTACACATCAGATTACTACCAAATATCAAACGAGCCTTTAAAACATTGGCATCATCCAAGGGTGTTACCATGACCGCACTAGCAGCTATGATAATAACTGACTATTTAAGCCGCCAAGACAAAGAAGCAGCTTAGCCTCTTTCCTTGGTTTACCAATTGTGACATAAACACAAGTTATAAAAAATCAACAGATTACAGAGTAAAAGAACCGTTTACTACTGGTATTTGTTGTGCCCGAACATTGAAAATTTAATCACGTAAGACGAGCTTCCCAAGCCTGACGGGCAGGAATGAACGAACCTGCTGACAGTCCGTTTCAAGGGCTTAAAAGGGGGATTGCCGCAGAGAGTTCAAGAGATTTTCAGTTATTCGGAATTACCGAACATCTGATTTAAAATCTTAAAATAAAACCAATGAGGGGATAGACAGGCTGGTATTATGCGTTTCCCGTTTGATAATAGCATCTAAGGACGCAAGAGCGTTACGGCTCGGAGTTTTTCTAAAGTAATGACCGACAGGGAAAGACCTGTTGCCTGCCCCATATTATAGAGTACGAAAGGGGGAGACCTTTGACACCCCGGAAAGACGGGGCTATATGTAGGGTATAGCTCAATAGCAGAGCCTCCTGCTGACGGGAGAGTGTTACGGAAAGAAAAATTAATCACTTTTCTTTTGACTGTAACATAGGGTGTGATTAGCCCGAGGTAAGGGTGCAAATCCCTTTGCCCTGCACATTTTAAAATCTTTACCCAGCTACCGAGTTTTTCTCGGTGGTTGCCATAAGGATTTTAGGAAAGGAGGAAAAATGAAGAAAATTATTTATACAGAGATAAACTGCGAATTAGACAATTATAAATCAAAGAAGGGAATAGGCTTGGTACATGAAAATATATGGTCTTCGTTTATTAAGGATACCTATTCATTCTTTATTTTGGTTTCAAGTTTTTGGATAAACGCCAATTTTATAGGCTCAAGAGCTTTAAGCGTTTGTCTAATGATAGTGTGGCTTCTTTGGACGTTAAAGCCAATGCCTAGAGAAGAATTGACACTAGATGAATTTATAGAAAAAGCAAAAAAGATGTGCAATAACAATTAATTTTCCACCAGGGGCGTAGGCGCTCTTGAAGCGTTCCCGTGTTATAGAGGGCGGAGCTCTGGAAAGCCCTCTATAACCAAAGCGAGTAAATCTTTAACCGTGCTTTTCGCTTTTTGCATGTAGTTAAACTGATTAGATTTTCTTTTGCGGAAGGCACACTTAAAGCTTTATATCTAAATTACTTAAATCTATCCGCTCTTTTTTCTTTGCGGGGCACACCATAACAACATTTCGGCACACACCCCGTTTTTCTTAGATTCCATCAAATTTGACCTTGTCCCCGTTTATCGGGGATTTTCTTTAGAAAAATTATTAGAAAGGACCTATATATTATGAACAATGTTGTACCACTCAGCGATATATGCCCTGATATCAATGCGAATGTAAGTATTGATGCAAAAACAGTGCACAAAATAGTAGAAAATTCTAAAAACGATGTAGAACTCTTTCCAATTGCAAAACCTCGTCCAACAAGAGTTTGGGAAGTAAAAGAGATGATAAATAAACTTTCTCTTTATCAAAAAAGCGCGACCGGTCAGCTTGTCATCTGTTATGAAAAAGCTCTGGATGCTTTATGTCAAATAGACAAATTAGAATTTGAAAAAGAGCAAAAAGAGGCTAAAAGATGCAAATAAGCGGTTATAGATGGGGCTCAACAGAATTTTATAATGAACTTGAAAGACATTACACAGAGCCCCCTGAAGAATATGAGGATTTTGACCCCATAAAACAGGCTGAACTTCAAGCAGAACATGATGAAGCTATGCTTTGGAGGTTCTAAATTAACACTAACGTAAGTATAAGTGAAAGGATAAATATTATGGCAACAAATTTGTTAACAAAACCAGAAGATTTAAAGCAAGATGTTAAATTTCAAGGGTTGATTTACGGTCAGCCTGGTATTGGCAAAAGCACAATTGCTTTATCTGCCCCTAATCCTGTTATGGTTGATGCCGAAAAAGGGATTAAAAGAGTGGAACCGCATTTAAGGGTTCCAAGCCTTCAGGCTGAAAACTATGAAGAAATTTTGACTCTTTTAAATTCAGCAGAAATAAAACCTTTTGACACTATAGTTTTTGACACCATGGGTAAAGTCTTGGAACTTATGGAACCATATTTAATAAAGCTAAACCCTAAAAATGCTATGTCAAGCGGAGCTTTAAGCCTTGCTGGATATAAGACAAGAAAAATGGAATTTAATAATCTTCTTAAACTTATAAGAAGGCTTAATAAATCCGTTCTTTTTATAGCTCATGAAAAAGAAGAAAAGAACGGTGAAGATAAAATAATCCGACCTGATGTGCCAGGTTCTTCAGGCGCAGATTTAATTAAAGACCTTGATTTTGTTGGATATATGGAAGCAAAAGGAACCAAACGCACAATTTCATTTTTTCCAACAGAAAAATATTATGCCAAAAATTCTCTTCAGCTTGATGAAGTAATTGAAGTTCCTGATACAAAAAACGGAAATACTTTTATTTCTGAAAAAATCGTTAAAATGACACAGGAAAAACTCTCTAAGCAGGCTGATTTAATTAAAGAATATAACGATACTTTGGCTATTATTGAAAAATTTATCAACAACTCCGATGACCCAAATCAAGTTATTAATGATTTGCAAAATATGAACGACATTTGGGATGCAAAAAAGCGTGCCTTTGTTCTTCTAAAACAAAGAGCCAAAGACTTAGGCTATGAATACAAAAATAAAGAGTTTGTAAAAATAGAGGATAAAAAGGGAAATGAAACAAGCGTATCTGACACCAACCCTATTAAATAATTGGATTTATTATATAAATTCGTCTGACAGCTATGAAGAAAAAGCAAAAGAAGCTTTCTTTAATTGCTTAAATAAAATCAAAACCGAACTAACCCCGGAAATGCTCCGGGGTTTAGAGTATGAAGATAAAGTTTACCATCTTGCAAACGGATATCAGATTGAGGCTAGTGATATAACTATAAAAGAGATTGCAGGAATAGTAAAAGGTGGTCTTTTTCAAATTCCTTTATGTAGAAGTTTAATTAACTATAAAGAACTTGAAATCTATCTGTATGGTATTTGTGATGTTATTAAACAAAATATCATATACGACATCAAGCGTGTAAGTAAGTACGATGTAGGTAAATACTTAAAATCTGTCCAGCATAAAATATACCTAGCCTGTTCTAATGCTGATACATTTTCTTACTTAATCTCTGATGGTAAAAATGTTTACAAAGAGGAATATTTTAAAAGCCAGAAAATGCTTAAAGAATTAAAAGGAACTGTTTATGAATTTTTAAACTGGCTTGATACTAATAATTTACTTGAAAAATATTTAGAGTTGTGGGTTTGGGCTGGTAAAGATAACAATAATTAGAATTTAATGAGGAGAATAAAAAATGAATATAGGAAGCGCTTGGGCAAAAACTTCAGAAAAAGGGACAAGATTTTTATCTGTCGCCTTGGATGAAACCATTTTGGAACTATACCTGCAGTTAAAAAACTGCACGCTCACACTATTTTATGTCAAAGAAGAAGATAGAAAAAGTGATAAGAGTCCTACATATCAGCTAGTTTTAAATAAGAAAAAACCCGCAGAAACCAAAGAAGCTGATGATATCGATTGGGGATAATCTATGGTAAGAATCGGAATTAATGACCTTGGAAAGTTTCTGCCACCAAAGAGCGGTTGGACAAAGGAAGGAATTTATTGTTTTAAAAGACGTTGCGTCTGTGAAGGATGCCGATATAACGGTACTTTTGAGAGCATCAAACATTGTCAGATGAAAGCCTCCGTACTTGAGATGGTAAGGCGGTTTGGTGTCCCAATAAAAGATAAGTAAGAAATATAGAAAGATTTGAGTATGGCAAAACGATTTACTGATACCGAAATTTGGCAGAAGGATTGGTTTCTGGATTTACCTATAAAACAAAAACTGCTTGTCAAATTTATTTTCGATAATTGTGATTGTGCCGGAATTTATGAAATTTCTTACCGAGTATTAAAAAATTGCTTCGGTGAAGAAATAAAAAAAGAAGATTTTGAAGCAATTAAACAAGTCAAATTTATTTCAGAAAATAAAATTTTTATTGAAGATTTTATTAAATTTCAATACGGAATTTCCATATCCGAATTAGATGAAAATAAAAATGTCCATAAAGGAATTTTAAAAAAACTCAGTAAAATTAATATTTTTCCAACCCTTGAGCAAGGGTTGGCTAACCCTAAGCTAAGAGTACAGGATAAAGATAAAGATAAAGATAAGGTTCTTTCTGAAAAAGAGGATAGGGTACAAGGGGAAGGAGAAAAAGAAAACAAATCTGAAAATCTTGAAACACCTCTCGACCCTTATTTCAATTCTCCAAAGGAAGCCTTTATTACCGAGTACAAGAAAGTATTTGGTGAAAAACCAGCACTTGCGCCCAAGCATCTTTTCAAACTTACTGAACTAGCTCAAAACACAAGTATAGACTTTATAGGAAGCTTGCCAAAAGTGCTTAATGAACTTAAAAAGCTCCGATTTAATTGGCGGGACGGTACAGCATTTGCTCCAAAAGCAAGCTGGCTTTTAAACCCTGATGAAGATAATTTCATCAAGATGTTAAATGGTGAATTTAGCGAGATGCTGAATAACAAAAAAGCTTCAAAAGAAGACATACAGAGAATTTTAAAAGAACGAAGAGAGGCAATAAATGGAACTGGATGAATTTTTAAGCTGGCTTTTTGGAAGATACTCAAATTCTTTCACCGAAAGCCAAATTATTGAAAAGCTTACGCTGTATGAAAATGCAATTACACCCTTTGCAATAAATGGCATTTACAGTTTTTCTTTTGCGGACTTGAAAGAAAAAATTGAAAAAAAATGGGTACAAAACAGGATGCCTGCACCTGTAGAGCTACAAGGTTTTATCAAAGAAATCAATCGTTATAACAAGCTCTGTGAAGCTTTAATACAAGCCAGAGAAAGCCATAAATTTTTTGAAGAACACAAAGAAGAGTGTTTAGCTGCAATGAATATGGTTATGGATAAGGTGGAGCAGCTCTGGGGTAAAAGACCCGGAAAGGAAAGAAAATGTTTTTAACCGAAAAAGACAAGGAAAACCTGAAGAAAATAAAAATCCAAAAAGACAGAATCCTTTATTGCCTTGAAAAATTCGGAAAAATCACCGTAAACGATTGCTTTTATGCCCTAGGTATTGCCGCAGCACCCAGAAGGATTAAGGATTTGAGGGACAAAGAAAATATCCCGATTGAAAGTATCCCAAAGAAAGGCAAAGACCGCTGGGGACAAGATACAAACTATGTTGAATATACGCTTGATACCGATGAATACACGGATTTTAAATATTTTGGAGGGAAATATGCTTAATAAAAACGCAGGGCATGAAGCTCCACAAGCGGTTTTAGAACAAATTTGCAAAAATTGCGTAAACTCGGAAGCTACAATGTTCCCGGATTTAATCCGTTGCAAACGTGATAAATCAAGTGTTACAAGACGTGCGGATGGAAACTGCATATTTTTTAAAGAAAAGGAGAGAAATAAATGAAATTAATTGATTATCTGAACAAAATTGGCAGTGATTACACCTTAGAGGATAATAACCTTACTGTTGGTGGAGGTTTAGACCTCAGAGGCACAAATATAAGTTCATTACCTGATAACCTTACTGTTGGTGGAGATTTA
>CAJUJH010000001.1:701338-1007074 GCA_910586855.1 Candidatus Gastranaerophilales bacterium | reverse complement strand
GCACAAATATAAGTTCATTACCTGATAACCTTACTGTTGGTGGAGGTTTATGGCTTGAAGGCACAAATATAAGTTCATTACCTGATAACCTTACTGTTGGTGGAGGTTTATGGCTTGAAGGCACAAATATAATAGAAAGCGAATGGCAAAAAGTTAAAAAACCTACAGTCCAGTTTATGCTTAATTTTAAATCATCAATAGAAGCGAAATTAAGTTGGCAAAATGGCAAATACAGAAAGATTGATGGTATTTTCTGTGAAGTTGTTAAAACTATTAAAAACATTTTAAAAGTGAAAATTGGCTTAAAATTTGCTTTTATTTTCACCAAAGACAATGTCTCTGCCCATGGCAAAACCATTAAACAGGCTTATAGAGATTGGTTATTCAAAACCTCAGATAGAGATGTCTTAAAATATGAAAACCTAAAATTCGATGAGATTCACGAGCTTAATTTTTGGGTTATAGCTTATAGAACAATCACTGGCGCTTGCAGTTTTGGTACTGAAAATTATCTTGAAAATAATCAGGAAAAATATAAGGATAACATGACCCTTGCTGAAGTTTTAGAAGCTACCAAAGGGCAATACGGACACAATACATTCAAAGAATTTTTTAACAAGGAAAGATAAAATGAATGAATATGATAAATATTTAACCAATATCGACAAAATTTATAATCATTATGGTTATGACCCCCAGCTTAACAAGCTTGTTGAAGAAATCGGCGAGCTTTTAATTGCAATAAGCAAAAAAGATGAAGTGAATATGTGGGAGGAAATGGCGGACGTTGAAGTGCTTATTGACCAATTCAAGAGAAATGGAATAGGCAAGTTTAATTTTGATGAGCTTAAATTTCAAAAAGCGCAACGTCAGGTTGATAGAATTGAGGCAGAAAATGACTAAAGAAAAAACATTATCACAACAGATATGTGAATTGTGCGGAATTAAACCTAAAAAAGTAGAAAAACAGTGTCATGAATGTGGTTTGATAATGGAAGAATGTGGTTGTTTTGACTGTTATAAAGAGGTTTACCCCGACTTTGAAAACCCTGAAAATTTTGTGAAGCTGTTGGAGTTGGAATTTCAATATTCATCTTTTCGTATGGATACGTTTAGCTATCCTAAAAGAAATGGTTTTGTTCAGGATACATTAGAAAATATCTTAGGTGAGCTTATTAACTTTAAATCAAATGAAAAAGATTTTATAAAAGCCATCCGCGACTATGATGGCTGGGTATGGGGGTAGGGATGAGTTCAGATAAAGAAAAAACACAAATAATACTTAATACACTTAATGCCTATTACAATCACGGAAGCAGACAAAGACGTTTTGTTAAGTTTCCCGAATTAAGATTAGGAAGCGGATATAGCAATAATTCTCAAAGGCGAGTGGATTACTTTGTGATAGACAGCAATGCAGGCAATGTTGTTACAGGGTACGAAATCAAGGCAAGTAGACAAGATTTTTTGAAGGACATAAAAGACCCGTTCAAACAAAGAGGTGCAAGACAATATTGCAATGAATTTTACTATATTTGCCTTGAGGATTTAATAAAGCGTGAAGAAGTGCCTTTATGGGCGGGATTAATCCAATTACAAAAAGCCAAATATGCACCATATAATGGTTATCAATTCCATATTGCTGTTCCAAGCCCATACTATGAAAAGACCACTCCTACTTGGAGTTTGATTTGCGCAATGATTAGAAAATTTGAAAAATTAAAGGAGCAACAATGAACCCGATTGAAGAAATGATGGAAAAGTTTGGGGTTGAGTCAAAAGTAGTTGCGAGCTACACGTTTGAATGTGGATATAACAAAAAAGAATACGAAAAAGATGTTGTAGAATATCCGCCCTTTACCCCCGAAAAGCAGCTTGAAATCTTTAACTTTGTAGCAAAAAGACCCGATTTTACATTATTCTTTGATGCAGAAAAAAGATGGGTTTTTATAATTGACGAATATGTAGGATGCGATAAAGATTTAATTTTTGCTTTTGCTAAATTAATAACCACTTTGTATTCAGACTTAACCGCAGCCCAAAAACAACAGATTAAGGAGATATTGGAAGGATGACAGAACAAGAACAACGAGAAAAACTAGAGAAATTTATAAAACCCGAAATGTTTTTGCTTAGCGGAAATATAACGGCGCTTAAATTTCTCTTAAAGTATCAAAAAGAAAAATTCCCACCTGAAATATGGGTAGCCTATTTAGAGAATGTACAACGAGAACTACAAAAATTGATTGAGGAGCTTAGATAATGCCCACACAAACTGAACTTGAATTTTATAAGGCGTTTGATATTGAACCCTTAGAGCTGACTGATTGTAGCTTTATCAACATCAAAAAGGGTCTTGAAATTGGTATAGATGTTTGCCCTGCCACTGATGATGAAACACTTAAGTGTGAAAACTGTAAGCATAGTAAGATTGTTCATAAAATCTACCCCGAAATCACCGACAGACAGTTATTGGAGCTGACCGTTTTGGCTAACCAAATAGTTAATTTTGATAAAAATATCGTTAGCGTAGATGAGCTTAAAGATAGTGTTTTAGATGCTTTGATTGTTTCAAAAGCTTTAGCAAAACCCGAAGAAGCATCAGTAAAAGACACAGTCCGCGAGATTATGGGGGTGGAGTGATGAAATCGGAACAAGAAATAAGAGAGCATATACGCAATTTAGAAAAAATGCTTTTAAATCCTTTGTATTCAGATGATACCAAAAGATTATTTCTAGTTGAAATACAAGTGTTAAGAGCTGTTTTAAATGAAAAATAAGGGTTAACAAAATGACAGATAAAGAAATAATAATTGACGGGGTTGATGTAAGTGGGTGCGGGTTTTTTCATCCCGAATGTGGCGATTACTCTTGTCATATAGCATTAGCTTTTCCCGATGAATATACAGATGCTGAAAACACATATTTTAAGTGTGAACAAAATCCTGAATGCTACTACAAGCAACTCCAAACCCTCAAAGCAGAGAATGAGGAGCTGAGAAAATATAAAGATGTTGTTGACAAGTTAGCAGGTATGCAAATTATATTAACCAATAAAGAAAAAATGCCTATATTGTATGAAAATGCTAAAGATTTAAAAATATCCAGTTATAAACAAACACTTGAGATGGTTGAGAAAATCGCTACAGATTTAAGAACCCGCAGAGATTATCATAGCCCTGATGAAGTCAATGCGGATATAGATAAGATTCTAACTATAACCAACGAGGTGAAAGATGAATAAATACATAGTCAAAAACTGCCCTGCTGGGCAAATTGTGACCTCTGCTATTAATCCAAATATGGCAGGGGTTTATTGTAAAAAAGAACATGGACCCTGTCAAGATTTTAAGGATTGTGTTTTAAAAAAGATTTTTAAAGAATGCAAAGAAGATTGGAAAGACCCAACAGTTGATAATTTTCAATTAGTAATTTTAAAACTTTTAGAACCAGAGGAGGTTTAAAAAGATGAGTGATTCAATAGTTTTTCCAATATGCGCCACCATAATAATTTGTGTATTTATATATTGTACAACCAAAGATTAAGCAATATCAGGAGGAGAGATAAAAGGATGGAAACAGAACTAAGTAAACGCGAGCAACAAATATATGAGTTTTTTGCCTATGGCGGAAATACAACAAAAGAAGCTGCTAAATATTTTTGTGTTTCGCTGTACACAATAAAACAGCATCTGCAGCATATTTATCAAAAACTACATATAAGTTCAAAGGTTGAGCTTGTACGACATTATTTTTTGAATAATAAATAAGCTTGCCCGCTGTCGTGGCGTATGCCTGTTTGAACAGTGGCTATGTGTAGCACGTGTAACCATAGCAGGTTTTAAGAGGTTTCCTGGCACAAAATCTCTTTTTATAATTTTAAAGCACTCCACCGGATGTATTCCTTCAGTGTGGTAGTTTGGTTAGCAATGCTGGCTTGCCCCGACACGTTTTAAGGGTTCGTGGCTCAAATACCCTTTTTTATTTGCTTAATCACTTTACAAAACTTCATGACGAAACATGAAAAAGGAGAAATAAAATGCAGAATAAATTATTATCCATAAAAGAAACTGCGGATTTTTTAAAAACAAAAGAAAGTACAGTCAGAACCTGGATACGCCGAGGGCAAATACCATCTGAACTTGTTTTCAGATGCGGTAATGCGGTGCGTATTCGGTGTGAGCGTTTAGAGAAATGGGTTAATGGCGATGAGTGTCTACAAGGCTAAAAACGGCAAATGGTATTGCCAGTTTATGGTAAAAGGCGAAAGAGTACATAAACTTTTAGATGGCGCAAAAAATCAAAAAGAAGCAAAAGAGCTTGAGGATGCTGAGCGCTTTAAATTAAGACAAATTCAAAATGGACTTATCGATAAAAACAAAGATAAAGTATCATTTAATTCAATTTGCGAATTGTTTTTGAAATATTCTGAAACTAACAAAAAAGATTACAAAAATGATGTTGCAAAAGTTAAAGTTCTAAAAAAATATTTTGGTGCAGAAACTGATTCAAGCAAAATCCAGGCTGAGAAAATTGAAGATTTTAAAAAATACATGCTTAATCAAAAATACAAAAATGCTTATATAAATCGATATTTAGCCTGTCTTAAAACCATTTTTAACATAGGAATAAAAAATAATAGAATAAGCGTAAATCCAATGAAAAGTGTTTCTATGCTAATCGAAAATAATTATAAAATCCGATATTTGACAGTAGATGAAGAAATACGATTGTTTTTAGAACTCCCGGAATATTTAAAACCTATAGTTACTATGGCTTTACAAACAGGGTTAAGAAAAGGCAATATTTTAAATCTCAAATGGGAGCAAATTGATTTAGAGTTTGGATTTATCGAGGTTTTAAAACAAGAAAACAAAGGTAAAAAGATTATAAAACTTCCAATCTCCGGTAAGCTGAAAGAAAGTTTGAAAAACTTACCAAAACAGGGAGAATATGTTTTCATTAATCCAGATACAGGCAGCCCTTATGTCGATATAAGAGAAAGTTTTAATAATGCTTGCAAAAAAGCAGGAATTAAAAATTTTAGGTTCCATGATTTAAGACATACAGTCGCTACAAGGCTTGTTGAAAAAGGAATTGATTTAAGAGTTGTTCAGGAGATAATGGCTCATAGCTCAATTGTTACAACGCAAAGATATATGCACCCCACACCAAAGCGAAAACTTGAAGCAATTCAAATTCTTAATTCATATAACTAGTATTTTGTTCAAATCAAAAATTACCCACAATTTACCCATGAAAAAAGGGTTCATTTTCCGAACCCTCTAAACTTGCTCCAGACCAGACTTGAACTGGTACGAGGTTTGACCCTCATTGGATTTTAAGTCCAACGTGTCTACCGATTCCACCACTGGAGCGGAAATTAATCTATAAATTAATTTTATTATAAAAAGCATTGTTGTCTAGTGCTTTTTTATTATTTCATACAAAATAATGATTTTAGTTGCAGCACAGCAGAACAGCGCCTCTTATCTGGCTTCGATGAGTGCGTTGATTTCGCCAACCATAACTTCCGGGTCAACTCCATGCACTTTGGCGCCGGCTTCTAAGTTTTCAAATCTTGCAGCAGCACAGCCTATGCAGCCTAAGCCATATTTTGCAAATACTTCTAAGCTTTCTGGATATTGCTGCACAATATCAATAATTCCCATATCTTTAGTTACTTTTCCCATATTTCTTTGCCTTCTTAATATTTAACATTAAACATTATACTATGAAATTTTTAAATAAAACAAATTGTGAACCCATAGGGCTTTATAATAATTTAAAAATCATGCGCCAAAGTGAATTTAGCTTTAAAAATACTGATGAAAACCAGTTTAAATTCTGGCTCAGTGATATTATTGGTCTGATTCAAAATTTTTATTTATCAATTTTTCAAAATCAGAAGGTTTAATATCTTTTATAAAGTTTTTAAACTCCATAGCTTCTTCCTCATCTTTTTGAGAATCAACAGAAACTGCACCGTTTAAAAGCACATTTGATGTTACAAATATTGAAACCTCAGCCCTTATAGCTATAGCTATAGCATCAGATGGTCTTGCATCAAGCTCTATCTGGCTGCCATCTTCTTTTTTAAGATATATTGTTGAAAAATAAGTTTGCTCATCAACATCATTTATTTCAATTCTATCAATATCATACCCGGTTGCTTCAATTAAATTTATAAATAAATCATGGGTCATGGGACGGGAAGATGGGATATTTTCAATTTTCCTTATAATTGAGCTTGCTTCAGCCGAACCAATCCAGATAGGAAGGGCACGTCTATTTTCTAAATCATTTAAAACCACAATAGGAGAGCCGCTTCTTGTATCAAGCGCAATACCCATAACTCTCATTTCTATCATAAAATACTCCAAAAAATTCAATTTCAAAAATATTATACAATAAAAATACTCCCTGTATTTTATTACAAGGAGCATTTGTAAATTTATTCAGCCTCTATGCTTCAAAATCAGTTTTTGATTTTATTCCGTTAAGATATTCTTCAAGCTGTTGATTGGCATCTATATACATCTTTGATAATTCATCTGCAGTCATTGTTTTGCCGTTTACATCTATTGAACCGCCGTTTTGAAGAGCTGCCTGCCAATATTGTCTGTATAGACCGGCGTTTTGCTGCAATACTTCAATTTGAGCTGCCTGAGAATATGAAATCTGTGTCGTATTTGTTGCTGCAACTTCTGCATCCGCATCAGTATCATCCGGTTTTAAAATATCATTTGCGTTATCAATATCAGCAAACATATCGGTTAAATATCCGCTATCAAAGCCTGCACCTTGGGCAATTTCAGTTGAATCTTCATCAGTTTCAAGACCTTTTAAAACATCAGTTAATTTTACACCGGTTTGTTGCTGATAATATCTTTGGAAAGCTATTAATTCTTCATCACTTAAGCCTTCCAACGATGCCTTAAGTTCTTCACCGACTTTTTGAGCATCTTTCGCAGCTTCTTTGTTTACTTTTTCCGCTTTTGATTCATCATAAGCCTTAACACCTTTGCCTCCAAAAAAGCCTGCAATACCACCTATTACACCGCCAACAGCTGCGCCTACAGGTCCAGCCACGCAAAAGCCGATTCCTGCACCTGCTGCTGCACAGCCAAGAGCAGCTCCACCGCTATGGTCTTTAGCTTCAGCTACAGCTTCATTTTGTTTTTCAGCCACCTTATTAATTTGCTTTGCAATATTATCAAATTTATATTTTGTTGCTTCTGACATTGTTAGTTCATCAATTGCAGCGCTTTTTTCTTTATCAACAACTGCTTTTGTAACAGGGTCAATGGTTTCATCAGTATCTATTCCGTATGTTGAAGCATAACTTACACCAGAAGCTTGTGCAGCATTTAATCTGTTTAAAGCATTAGATGCGCTTGCAGCAAAAGAGCTTCTTGCATTATTTCCATAATAACCATAATCAATATTACTTGCAGTAACTAAGCTAAAAGGAGCAGCACCTGCACCATTACCTTGAGAAGTCTTGCTGCCATTACCTCCTTGACCCTCTTCTGCTTCATTCATGCCTTTTAAAACCAGAGTATCACCCGTGCAATCAAGAGTTACACCCAAAGATTGGCTTGTCCATATACTATCATTTGTAGGATAGTTATCATGTTGAAGTTCATAATAACCAGTATTAGTATTTTGATAAATATTATAGCCATTTTGATTGAGTACTTCAGTAGGTGCGGCAGCAATATTTGCCATACCCGGCACACTATAAAGTCCTGCAACATATCCGGTCATTTGTCCTTTTAAATTACCAACCTGACCAGCCTTATAGGGGTCCCATAATACAAGATTGGATGACATTTTCTCTCCTAATATTTTTTTATTATCCTCGTACAATAATAAAGTTTTTTAGATTATAAAAATTGCTTAAAAAGTATATACTTTTTAAAATATTCAAATATAATAAGGCTTTGCAAGATTAACATTTCTTAATAAAAGTAAAAAAAATTTATGATAATATGAGGTTAAAGGAGAAAGATATGTTAAAAGGACCATTTCTAAGCAAGGATTTTATAGGTGCAAATAAAGATTTTAGTACTTCAAAAATTGTCATGATGGGCATGCCTTATGATGGTACAACCACAAACCGCCCAGGTACAAGGTTTGCACCACAGCAAATCAGACTTGAAAGTATTGGAATTGAAACATACTCTCCGATTTTTGATAAAGATTTAGAAGATTGCAAATTCTATGATGCAGGAGATTTAGAATTTCCATTCGGAAATGCACAAAAGGTTCTTGATATCATACAAGAAAATACCGACACAATATATAAAAACGGTAAAAAAATCTTAGGAATAGGCGGGGAACACCTTGTAACTCTGGCTGAAATTCAGGCTGTAAAAAAATATTATGATAATGCTGCAGTTATCCAATTTGATGCTCATACAGATTTAAGAGAGGAATATTTAGGGGAAAACCTCACCCATTCAGGCGTTATGAAACAAATAGGCAAACTTATAGGATTTGACAATATAGCTCAAATTGGAATACGTTCAGGTGAAAAAGAAGAATTTGACATAATGAAAAAATATTCTACCCAAAAATTTACCCATAACGAATTAGATAAATTTAAGGATAAAAATATATTTATAACAATTGACCTTGATGTTTTAGACCCTTCTGTTATGAGCGGTGTAGGAACTCCTGAAGCTGGCGGTTTAACCTATATGGAACTTATAGGATGGCTCAAATATTTAAAAAATTTCAATATCATTGGAATGGATATTGTTGAATTAGCACCGGATATTGATACAAGTAAAAATTCTACAGCACTTGCCTGCAAACTTATAAGAGAGTGCTTAATGCTGCTTTAGTATCATTAAAATGAAGTATTAACAACCAAAGCAACCCAAAAAGTTATTCAGAAACTTTGCTGCTTCATTTTTTAAATCTTCTTTTGAGCCGGAATTATCAATAATATAGTCACAAAGAGGAATTTTATCAGATTCAGGCATTTGAGAATTTATTCTCAAAAGTGCTTCATCTTTTGAAAAATTATTGCGCTCCATCAAACGTTTTAATCTTATATCCAAATCCGCCTTAATAAATACAATTTTATCAAAATATTTATCAAAACCGGCTTCAAAAAGAACAGAAGCAGAAACAAAAATAAAGTCCTGCTTTGTATTTTGAATAAAAAAATTATTCATTTCATTGATTATCAAGGGATAAATAAAGTTTTCAAGTTCCTTTTTTAACAAAGGGTTTGAAAAAACCTGATTAGAAATTTCATTGCGTGAAATAGTATTAAATTTTTTTAACAAAAATTCTTGCAGAGGCTTTGAAGATTCATACAAGGAAGCGGTAACAAAATCAAGGCATAAAACACTGAATCCCTTGCTTTTCAGGAAATCTTCAAATAAAGTTTTACCCGATGCAATATTACCTGTTATTGCGATTTTTAGCATAACTTTATTTTACATAAAAAGCGTAGTATAATTCAATAATGAATTGATATTTTGCAATACTTTAGGGGAGAAAAAATAATATGACATCAAATCCTATGACCAATATGAAAGTTTATGAAGGGGTTGAAATTACAGCAGAACCCATGACCATTGCGGGAACTGTAAATAAATCCGTTATACTTTTAGCAGTAGTTATTTTAACTTCTTGCATAACATGGTTTTTAGCTTATTCAGGCTTTGGAGATAAAACCTATACTCTTGCTGTTATAGGTGCGATTTGCGCATTTGTACTGGCTTTATTTGCAAGTTTTAAACCGCATCTGGCTAAACCTTTAGGTATCGGCTATGCAGCTTTTGAAGGCTTATTTTTAGGCGGAATTTCAGCAATCTTTAATATGCAGTACCCTGGAATTGTTTCACAGGCAGTTGTTGCAACATTTTGCAGCATGTTTATAGTATTAGCATTATTTAAAGCAAGAATTATACGTGCAACAGAAGCATTCCGCTCAACTATTATTGGTGCAACAATTACAATTGCAGTTGTTTACCTTCTTTCAATAGTTTTGAGCTTTTTCCATATTAATGCTCTATCAGGCGCTTTAGCTTCAAACAGTCTTCTTTCAATCGGGCTTAATGCTATAATTGCCGTTATTGCCTGCTTGAATTTTATCCTTGATTTTGATTTTATTGAAAGAGGAGTAGAACAAGGCGCACCAAAATATTTAGAATGGTATGGTGCATTTTCAATGCTTGTGACCTTAATCTGGCTGTATATTGAAATATTAAGACTCCTTGCAAAATTAAACAGCAGAAGATAAAAAATCTTTTAATATGAAAACTAAAAAAATCTGGAATATAAAAATTAAAAATGAAGCAGACAATTCTTCCAAATGTGAAAATGGTCTGCTTCATTCTGTTTTAAAATCAAGAGGACTTATGGAATCTGAATATAAAGATTTCCTAAATCCTCTTAATGTTCCCTTATCTTCGCCATATATTTTTGCCGATATGAAAAAAGCGGTTAAAAGGATTCAAAAGGCAATTCAAGATAAAGAATTAATTCTTATCTGGGGGGATTTTGATGCAGACGGTGTAACTTCAACCGCAATTCTCCATAAAACACTGACTGCGCTTGGTGCAAATTTTGATTATATTATTCCTGATAGAGAAAAAATGGGTCATGGAATAAATACAAAAACTCTTCTTCCATACATTGCAAAGAAAAAGCCAAAAGTATTAATAACTGTGGATTGCGGCATATCAAACGAAAAGGAAATAAAGGTTATCAAGGCACTTGGTGTAGATACCATATTAACAGACCATCATAAAGCACCTGAAGTATTGCCTGAAGCTTATGCTATTATTAACCCTAAAGCGCCAAATTCCTTGGATGAAAAAACAAGTATATCTGAAATAAAAAATGTTTCAGAACTTGCAGGGGCGGGAGTTGCTTATAAATTAGCCTGTGCCTTGCTTGAAGATATTAATGATGAACAGCTTAAAAATGAAATCTTAATACTATCCGCAACAGGCACCATAGCGGATGTTGTACCGCTTTTGTATGAAAACAGGGTAATTGCAGCAAAAGGATTAGAGCTTATAAACAAGGGTCTGCATAAAGGAATAGACCTTTTATTTAAAGCAAACAGCAAAGATAAAATTACAAGTTATGATATGGCGTTTATTTTGGCACCAAGAATTAATGCAGCAGGAAGGTTAGCTACAGCGGAGCCTGCTTTTAAACTTTTAACTGAATCCAATGAAATGCTGCTTAAGACCTCATTAAAAGAGCTTGACGGCTATAATAAAATAAGGCAAAATCTTTGCGATAAAATTTATGAAGAAGCAGTAAACCAGATTGAAGAAGATAAAGATTTCAAAAATAAAAAGGCAATAATTCTTTTCAATGAAGAATGGCATATCGGAGTTATAGGTATTGTGGCTTCAAAGCTGGTTGAAAAGTATTATAAGCCCGCATTTTTAATCACAAAAGATGATGAAAACAAAGCAAGATGCTCAATTAGAGGAATAAAAGAATATAATATAGTTGAAATTTTGGATGAAAACAAAGAGCTTTTTACGGAAGGGTATGGCGGACACAGTTTAGCCGGAGGTTTTTCTTTTGATTTAGAAAAAATATCATTTGAGCAGGTTAAAAATGTGCTTTTAAATACTTTTAATTCAAAAGAAGAAGTTAAACCACAAGGTGCAGCAATAGATATAGATGCCATCATAGAACCCAAAGATATAGATACAAATTTAATGGATTTAATCCAAAGGCTTGAGCCAACGGGGCAAAACAACCCTGCACCTGTTTTTTGCATAAACGATATTAATCTTGTTTCCAAAAAAACAATGGGAAAAGAAAACAATCACCTTAGTTTTAGGGGAATCAAAGACAAAAAAGAACTAAACTGCATATGGTGGCGCCATAATGATATACCTCTTACAGCGGGTGAAAAATTTGATTTAGCTTTTGAACCCAAAATTAGCAGCTTCAATGGAGAAGATTCCATCAGGCTTTATACCGTTGATTTAAAATGCGAAGCCACAGAACATACGGATTATGAAATAAAATTTTATGACCACAGGCAAAAAACAGGGATTTTGGCACAGATTGAAGAATATGTTAAACGCCCGAATATTGAAATTGATATCCATGCTGCTAAAATAAAAACAAAGCAGCTTTTAGGGGATTATCCTGCTATAAGCTCAAATATCAAAGATGATTTTAATTCAACAGACTTAATGTTTTTTGATTATCCAGCTACTTTAGAAGAATTTACGCGTATATTAAAACAAAAAGCAGAAACCGGTACCTCTAAAATACACTTAATGAAAGAGGAAACAGATTACAACATTGAAAATTATATAAAACAGCTTATTGGAATGTTAAAATATGCAACAAATAATAAAGAAGGCAGGGTTTCAATAAAAGGTTTAGCTCAAATGATTGGAGTGAGTGAAAACTTTATACAATCCGCTTTTGATATACTTGAAGCATTAAATTCTATTGAAATTTTAGATATTGATAAAATCCAATTTTTAGCACCGCCTCATATGGATGACTTTTATCAAAATCCTGAATTTGGTACTTTAGAAGAAGAATTTAACAAGATTATAGAATTTAAAAAATATATCGCCCAAGCACCCTTGAGCGATATAGAAAATTTATTAAAAGATTAAAAAACTTAATTAATATTATTGTTTAATAATTTTTTCATTTTTTCAATATTATTCATCTTCTTTTGAAGAGCCCTGTATTCATTCTTTAGCCTTGCAAGTTCAGCCTTTTGGTTTGCAACTTCAATTGTTTTTTCATCTACAAGAGTTTTATATGTTGCAAGATGCTCTCTTATATCCACTTGAGCTGATTCAAGATTATTTACAGCATTTTTGAAGTTTTCATTTGAAACACTTTGAGATGATGCTTGCGTGTTCACAGCTTCAACCACCTCAGCCTTAACTGTAGTATCGGCTGCAGGCTGAATATTAACACTTTGAACCGGCGCCTCAGATGATTGAAATATAGCATCCTGCGCCATTGCAGCACCAAAAGTAAATAATGAAATCAGGCAAAGTGTAAAACATCTTTTTATTGAATACATTTTTAATATACCTCCTTAAAGTTTCATAACTATATCGTACAGTTAAAAAAGAAGGTCTGTCAAATCTGTTAATATAAATAGATTATTTTACACTTTTTTAAGCTATTGTAAATACCTTAAATATCTTCAATCCAAATGGCGTTTACAGGGCAAACAAGTGCAGCATCAATACAATCTTGTTCATTACCGTCAACCGATGAATCATTTACATGTGCTACAACATCTACAAAAAATACATCAGAATTAATAGCTTCACATGCTCCGCAGCCTACGCAGCCATCCATTATACAAACGTTCATAAAAAAATCTCCTTTTAAAATTTTGATAAGATTTTAGTTAAAACGTTTAAAAGTTAAATCCCGCAGAATACTATACAGCAGTGCTATTATTTTCCTGATTAACATCAGACCTTTTTAAAAGCCTCTTACATTGAAGTTTGATATCATATCCTAAGATTGCACCCAAAATAAAATCTTCAAATGGTGAAAACTTGCACATTGGTTTATTTAAAAAATTTTCTACAATTTCAATGCATTCCTTTGCACCAAAAAAAATATTTACTTTGGAATTTGGCAAACTTTGAATAAAATATCTCAAATTTTCCTTTTGAAGCTTAGGCAGCATCTGCCCTAAAAGATTTTCTTCACATGTTACAAGGGCGGCAGGCTTAGTCCCTTTTAAAACTTCATATAAATATGTACTAAAAACCCTCATCATCTTCCTTCTCTCCTGATTTCAAAGATGAATTTAGAAATTTTTTGTTCCTTTTTTAATCATGCTTAATGCTGTTTATTTCTAAATAAAATCCTTAAGCCTGCTTTAAAATAGTTTTTAAATTCAGCAAGGCTTGTCAGCTGCAATAGCATCATTAAAATATACCTTGGGCGTATATAGTAGCTTTTCACAGCATACTTATGAAGTTCAAAAACTCTTTCCTTTGAAAGATGATGCGTATTTATACTTGGGTAAAAATAGGGCATATCGTAATTTAATTTTCCAAGCTTATGTTCATTTACATAATCATAAAATTTTGTACCGCAAAGAGCGGTAGCTGTATAATAGCTTACAAAATGAGTATTGAGTTTTTTTGAAAATTCAATAGTTTCATAAGCTGTGTCCTCATTTTCCCAAGGAAGTCCTAGAACATAATAGGCATAAACCTTTATGCCAGTTCTTTTAAACAAAGAAACTGTTTTTTTAATTTGCTTTAAGGTAATTTTTTTACCCATTTTATCAAGCATATACTGAGAGCCGCTTTCAATTCCAATTGAAACAAGTTTGCAGCCCGCTTTTTTCATCAATTTAACCGTTTCAACGTCAGCGGTATCTGCCCTTGAATTGGTTGAAAAGGTTATTTTAAGACCTGAATCAATGATTGTATGGCAAAGGCTGCGCACCCATTCTTTATCAAGATTAAAGATATCAGACCAGAATATAAAATTTTTAATACCGTATTTTTCATAGCATTCTTTAATTTCACCCAGGATATTCTCAGGGCTTCTATAACGTACTTTTGCTCCTGAAACAGGGGTAGCAAGGCAAAAGAAGCAATGGAAAGGACAGCCTCGCGATACTTTTATTACACCCTGAATTTCACCTGTATCAGGGCGTGTATACAAATTATTATCAATTAAATCACGTGCAGGATAAGGTAATTTATCAAGTTCATTATTGAACGGGCGATTTTCAGTCGATAATATTTCAACAGTATCTTCATCGCTTTTTGAAGCATTCTGAACCCTGTATGTAATTCCCAAAATTTCATCCAGAGGTTTTCCTGATAAAATCTCGCCAAATGTAAGCTCGGATTCTCCCCTTATTGCAATATCAAGTCCAGTATAAGTTTCAAGGGCTTCTTTTGCAAGTATATTAAAATGAGCTCCCTTGGCTATTGTAATAATTTCAGGAAATTTTCCTTTAATTTTGGTTAAAATTCCTAAATCATTTTTAAGAGTAGGAGTTGCAGCATTTAAAAGCAGGTACTGGGGCTTAAACTCTTCAATATCTTTAATAACATCGTTAAGTGTTTCATTATTTAAGCTGTAGTCTTTAATCCTAGGCTCGTAACCCTCCTGCCTTGCAATGGATGCAAGATACATTAAATCAGAGGGCGGAAGCGGAGGTATTACAATTAAATCATCCGTTGGCTGCTGGCATCTGTCTTCCCTATTCATGACAGGGGATGGCGGGTATATTAAAAATACTCTGCCTTTATATTCATTATTTAAATCATTATTCATTTTTGAAATTTCCTTACTCTCTGATTCAGTGTATATCTTATTATTTTATTCAAAATTCCTTTGGGGATAAACCTTGAAAAAGATGCCATATAAGCATCAAATCCTATCAAATAAGAATGTTTCGGATTTTTAGAATTAACTGCTTTAAAAATCACTTTTGCAACATCATCAGGGCTTACCCCTTTATTGGCATTCTTTTTGGCATTTTCTAAAAGAAAATTACCAATTTTTTCATACTCTCCGTTAAAATTTTTAAAATTACTTTCGTTTAAATTAATACAATATTCCCAAAATTTTGTTTTTACAACCCCAGGCTTTATAGATACACAGCGTATCCCTGTTTCAATTTCGTATGCGTTTAATAAAATATCGGCAGCCGCTTTTGCAGAGCAATAAGGAGAAATGAACGGAAATACACCAAAAGCAGCCATGGATGAAATATTTATAACTTTTGAATCTGCTTTTAAATAAGGGTGAATAAAATTTAAAAGCCTGGATAACCCGATTGTTGAGACATCAAATTGAAACTTAAGTTCATCAGGATTTAAACTTGAAACAGGGGAAGTTATTGCAACGCCGGCAAAATTTACGACCGTATCAAATTTTATACCTTTAAATTTTTCTTCTAAAGCAAAAAAGGAATTTTTATCACACAAATCAAGCACAACAGGTGTAAAATTTTTATCAGATTCAGGCAGATTCTTTCTGTAGCTTGCAAATATATTAAATTCAACTCCCGTCTTATTTTCTAAAAGCAGATTAATCAGGCTTTTAGCTATGTCTGAATTTGCAGCTGTTAACAATATATTTTTCATAAATAATATTTAACATTAAATTTAACACTATGTCTAAAGATGTAACAATTTGACACACAAACGGAAATTATGGTAAAGATAAGGTATGAATGAGAAACTGGACATTATTACCATAGGGGAGAGTTTAATAGAACTATCAACCTCAAGCTCATTAAAAACAAGTGAATGCTTCAGCAGAAATTATGGCGGAGATGCACTTGTAACAGCTATTGCTGCTTTAAGGAGCGGTTCAAATGTAGGATATATTACAAAAGTAGGCAATGACACTTTTGGCGAATATCTTCTTTCGGCTTGGAAATCAGAAGGTCTTGAGTCAAGTCTGGTTAAACTTACAAAAGGACAAAACGGTATTTATTTCGTAGGTCATGATAATAATTCAAGAGAATATCAGTATTACAGACAAAAAACGGCTGCCAGCACACTTGGTATCAATGATATTGATTTTGATTATATAAAAAAAGCAAAACTAATCTATACTACAGGTTTTGTGCAGAGCTTATCCTTGAGTACAAAAGAATGCATTCAGGAGATTTTTAAATTTGCAAAAGAAAACGGGGTTTTAACATCATACGACCCGAATTGCCAAAAATACGGTACAGGGCGGGATGAAGCTCTTGAAAATTTTAATATGATATCAGATTATATTGATATATTATTTATGGAAACAAAAGATGGAGAGCAATTATTTGAAACAACAAGTGTAAACATGTTGATAACAAAGCTTTCAGACCTTGGCATAAAAACAATTGTCATAAAAGATAAAGAAACCGGAATTTCAATTTATGAAAACAATGATACAATAAATATTCCGCCGATTTTAACGGAAATGATAGATGCTACAGGTGTTTCAAATGCTTTTAACGGGGGCTTTTTAAGCAAATATTTAGACGGGGCCAATATAATTAATTCAGGCAGGTTTGCAAATGCACTTTGTTTATTGCAAATGCAGAATGTGGGAGCGGTTAAATCCATCCCTTACAAAAAAGATGTAGAAGAGTATTGTGGTAAAATTTATGGGTAAAAGAGTATTAGTTTCAGGATATATAGGTTTTCAAAACTTTGGCGACGATGCCATTTTCGGACTTCTTGTTAAATATTTAAAGCGCAATAATTGTAATGTTACAGCTCTATCCGGCGACCCCAGAGCGACACAGAGAATGTTTAAGGTAAACGCGCTTCATTATACAAATTTTCTGCAGATTCTTTGGGGAATTATTGATTCAAATGTTCTTATAAGCGGCGGCGGGAGCTTATTGCAAAACAGTACAAGTTCTTTGAGCTTATTATATTATCTTGGGATAATATTTTTGGCAAAACTTTTAGGCACAAAAGTTATAATTTTTGCGCAAGGAATAGGCCCCATTTACGGCAAATGGTGGCAAAGACTTACAAGGTTTGTTTTAAAAAGATGTGATTTAGTTACAGTGCGTGATATTTATTCTCAAAGAATTTTGAAAAAATGGGGTATAAATTCAAGATACGTTATTGACCCTGTTTGGGATTTAAACTGCCCGCCTTTGGATAATGAAGGATGTGTTGGCGTACAGTTGAGAAGCTATCGTTTCTTGCACCCGACATTATTACAGGAGCTTGCAAAATACATAGGCATTTACTTTGGAGACAGGAAAATCAAAATTTTCTCTTTCCAAAACGAGCAGGATTCAGACCTTGCATATAAATTTGAATACTGGCTAAAAGCACAGTGCTCCGATATTAAAACTGAAGTTGTTTTACCAACTTCACACAGGCATTTAATTGAAGAATTTTCTCATCTTGAATATCTCTTTGCTATGAGATACCATGCTGTTTTATTGGCACTTAAAATGGGGATAAAAGTTCTGCCTATTTCCTACGATGTTAAGGTTCAAAACCTTGCAATGGAATTTAATATTCCATATATTGAAGCTGCCGAAGAGAGCGACTACTATTCATATATAAGAGATTTAAAAAATTACAAAGAAGACCATTATTTTAAAATGAGAAGAGAAGAGCGCTTCAATTGGGAAGTAATGAATAAATATATTAAATAAGGATTAATTTTAAATGATAATTCCAAGTATAGACCTTATGGACGGCAAAGCTGTTCAATTAAGGCAAGGAAAAGAAAAAGTTTTAGAAAAAGAAAATGTTATAGAACTTGCAAAATATTATGCAAGATTTGGCGAAATTGCAGTGATAGACCTTGATGCTGCAATGAATAAAGGTAAAGATAATGAAGATATCATAAAAGAAATCTGCAAAATTGCAGACTGCAGAGTAGGCGGCGGGATAAGAGACGTTGAAAAAGCTAAAAGAATTTTATCTTACGGCGCCAGAAAAATCATTATAGGAACTGCCGCAAATGAGAATTTTTTATCCAAACTGCCTTGCGACAGAGTAATTGTGGCAATTGATTCAAGAAACGGCAAAATTACCGTTGACGGCTGGCAGACGGATACGGATGTTTCCACGCAAGCTCATGTTCAAAGATTCGGGGATTTTTGCTCAGGCTTTTTATATACCATTGTTGAAAAAGAAGGAATGCTTGAAGGAACTAATCTTGAGGCATTTAAAAATATAAGAAAAATCACAAATAAGCCAATTGTTGCAGCTGGCGGCATTACAAAAATTGATGAGATTTTAGAACTTGAAAGAATGGATATCTCATGTCAGCTGGGGATGTCAATTTATACTGGAAAAATCAATTTAGAAGAGGCTTTTTGCGCATGTCTTGATTTTGATAAATCAAAAGACGGCTTAATTCCAACTATTGTACAGGACAAAAATACAAAACAGGTTCTAATGCTGGCATATTCAAACAGGGAATCTGTTTTAAAATCCCTATCAACTGGAAAAGCAACCTATTACAGCCGCTCAAGGCAAGAGCTCTGGACAAAAGGCGAAACATCAGGCAATACACAGGAATTAGTTTCAGCAAAATTTGACTGTGATAAAGATACAATTTTATACAAAGTAAATCAAACCGGGAATGCTTGTCATTTAGATAGATACAGCTGTTTTGAAGATAAAGATTTTTGCATTTATGACCTTTATAAATTAATCTTGGACAGAAAAAACAAAATGCCTGAAGGTTCTTATACCACAAAGCTTTTCAATAATGAATTTTATTTAAAAAGAAAAATTATGGAAGAAGCATTTGAATCGGTTAATTTTGAATTTGGAGACGGTTTAGGCTGGGAAGCTGCAGATTTAATTTATCACTTGCTTGTATTTATGGCAAAACACGATATCACGCCAAATGATATTGTAAATAATTTGGCATCACGTGCAAAATAACCCTATTTGGATATTAAAATGAAAATTTATACAAAGGAAGATTTAAACAATAAGGAGATTAGCGAGGCTTTTTATTCTGTAATTGAACTTGAAGCATTAGATAGTGTTTCAAAAATTATTGAAGATGTTAAAAATAACAAAAATAAAGCTTTGATTGAATATTCAAAATCCTTTAATGACGGCAATTTTGAAAATGAAAAGGATTTTTTGGTTTCTGAAAATGAAATTGAAGAAGCATACAATAATACCAATAAAGATGTTGTGGAATCCATAAAAAAAGCATACAAGAGTGTTTTAGAATTTGCCGAAAAACAATTTTCCTGCATAAAAGAATTTGAAACAAAAATAGGGGAATCTGTTTTAGGGCACAAAATTATCCCCCTAAATCGTGTATTATGTTATGTTCCGGGCGGAAACTATCCCCTGCCAAGTTCCTGTATTATGACTGTAACTCCGGCTAAAGTTGCAGGGGTGAAAGAAATTTATTTAACATCCCCTAAAATTCGTCCGCAGACAATTGTTGCAGCACATATTGCAGGTGCTGATAAAATATATAAATTAGGCGGCGCACAGGCAATTTCCGCTTTTGCATACGGTACAGAAAGTATTCTGCCTGTAGATAAAATCGTGGGTCCCGGGAATAAATATGTGACATTTGCTAAAAAATATGTATACGGTACATGTGATATAGATTTTCTTGCAGGTCCTTCTGAAGTTTTAATTGTAGCGGATGAAACTGCAAATCCTGACCTTATAAGTGCTGATATGCTTGCTCAATCAGAACATGATAAAGATGCAAGAAGCTACCTTATTACAACAAGCAAAGATTTAGCAATCAAGGTTCAAAAATCAGCAGAAAAGCAGCTTGAAACCCTCAAAACAAAAGAAATAGCACAAATTGCATTTGAAAAATCATCTGCAATTATTGTTAATTCAATTGATGAAGCTATAGAAATTTCAAACCGGAGAGCACCGGAGCATTTAGAATTAATGTTTAAAGATGCCGATAAATTTAAAGATAAATTTATAAATTACGGTTCATTATTTGTAGGGGAAAACTGCGCTGAAGTGTTTGGCGATTATTGCTCAGGCACAAATCACGTTCTGCCGACTAATATGGCAGCAAGATACACAGGGGGTTTAAGCGTTTTTGATTTTATAAAAATTTTAACCTGGCAAAACATTGATAAAAATATGGCGAAAGATTTGGCAAAAACTGCATCAAAACTTGCTGAGGCAGAGGGACTTTTTGCCCACAAACTTGCTTCTGACTTAAGAAGTCTTTAAAATACCAAAAAGAGGATTTATTAATGAGATTTGAACCAAAATTTATAAGCAAAAAACAGCAGGCAAAAATATTTGGCTTTATTGTAACTGTTATTTTCAAAATAAAAAGACATTTTTATGATTGCAAAGTAATAAATTATCCAATGGACACAAACTGCCTTTTTGCACTTTGGCATTCAAGGCAATGCGGCGTATACGGCATTCCCGAAAGAGAAAAACTTCACTGCTTAATAAGCAAATCAAAAGACGGCGAAATCATTGCAACTGCAGCACAGGCAATAGGAATTAAAACAGTGAGAGGCTCTCAAAAAAGGGGCGGAGCACAGGCATCTCTTGAAATTTTAGATGTCCTTAAAGCCGGAAATAATGTTGCAATTACAATTGACGGTCCGCAGGGTCCAAAAGAAGTTGTAAAAAAAGGAATTGTTGAAATCGCCAAATTATCAGGGGTTCCAATTGTGCCTTTTGCTTGGGATAACCCGGGAAGAGGTTTTATAAAATTAAAAACATGGGATGAATTTTGTTTCCCCCTATTTTGTAAAAAGCTTTGTCTTCTCTGCGGAAAACCTATCTATGTTGATAAAAACGCAGATGATAATGAAATTGAAAGAATAAGAAAACAAGTCGAAGATGAACTTAAAATGCTTCAAGATGAGGTGCATAAAAATTTCAAGGAATATTTCAAAAACGGCGAATCATATAAAAATATTAAAAGTAATATAAAGTAAATCAAAGCCCTGGACAAATAATTTTCTTTTCAGGTTTTGTACTTTTAAGATGAGAGTTTTATTTGATACATTTAGAATATCTTGCATTAATAGGGTAAAAGAAAGAAATTTTACCAATAGGAATTTTACATATAATTCTCCATTTCAACAACAAATAAATCTTAGCAGCGAAGCTTTAAAAGCAAATTTTTTACATAGTACACTAAATTTTGAGGGCAGAATTGCTCCAAAAAAATTTAAGCTCATAAGATATGCGGATGAGATTTCATGCCCATGCTGCGGCGAGAAAATGCACAATTTTGATAAGAATAAAGCACAAATACTTGCCAATAAGATATCTACAAAAAAGGGTAAAGAATTATCAAACGCTTTACGCAACAATATAGAAGAATTTCAGCCATCAAAAAGAGAGCTTGCAAGGGTTATTGCAAAAGAAGCAGATGAAAATCCCAATCTTGAATTTTATGAAATTTTAGCAAAAATTTCCCCCCACTATACTGAACGCCTAAGAATGAAACAGATAGCCGTTGTTATAGATTTAACAAGCGAGCTCATACGAAGTTTTCCAAATAAGGAAGCAGAAATTGAAAAATGGCGATATAACCAGATAAAACAAATAATTAATGCAAAAGATGAAGGAGATTTTAGAAACCTTGTTCTAATTGATTTATTAATGGAATTTAATAAGGAAAATGAAATAAATCTTGCAAGACATGAACTTGAATTTTATTTTAGCAGATTACCAAATTCTAAAAAAGATAAAGATGCCTTTGTTGTTAAATACAAAAGACGAAGCTCCAAAGAAGGTATTTACCATCTAATTAAAAACACAAACCCAACTATAGAACATGTCAAAACATACAGCAACTCCAGAAATAATCAGTTAAATAACTTATTATTAATGTGCACTGATTGCAATTCCGCAAGAGGAAGTGTGCCATATTGGAATTTTGTTAAAACACACCCTGAAATAAAAGAAAATGTTGAAAAATATCTTAACGACATTAAAAAAATTCTACGCAGAGAAGATACACCCGATGTAATTAAAGAAAAATACAGAAATTATATTCAACAAATAATGAAAACACTGCGAATTGAATCAGGAGGAAGGCTTTTTGGAGAAAAGCATCACCAAAATTCTTAAATAAATCCCAAGTTTATATTATATAACTTGAAGCTAACTAATTTGAAAGTTTTAGCCTACTTAAGCTTGGTTTTCTCCTCTTTGCGCTTTAATTTTATCCATAATTTCTGCAAATTCATTATCATCAAGGGTTTCACGCTCTAAAAGCTCGCGGGCAATTTTTCTTAACATATCTTCATTTTGCAAAAGAAGATTTTTTGCAATTGCGTATCTTTCATCTACGATTTTTTTCACTTCTTTATCAATTTCAGCAGCAATTTCATCTGAAAAATCACGGCTGTGTCCAAAATCACGACCCATAAAGACATGCTCCTGGCTTTTGCCGTATTGAAGATTGCCCATTTTATCACTCATACCATAGACTGTTACCATTTTACGTGCAATAGCCGTAACTTTTTCAAGGTCATTTGAAGCGCCTGTGGTTATATTTTCAGCGCCATAGATAATTTCTTCTGCCACTCTTCCGCCAAGAGTCATGGTAATTCTATCTAAAAGCTGATTTTTCTTTAAAGTTAAGTGGTCTTTTTCAGGAAGAACAGTTGTTATTCCAAGCGCCATGCCTCTTGGAATAATTGAAACCTTATGAAGGGGGTCACAATTGTCTAAAAGCACTGCTAATAGGGCATGTCCAACCTCATGATGTGCTGTATTTTCTTTTTCTTCATCTGAAATAATTCTGGATTTTTTCTCAGGACCAGCCATAACCTTATCTATAGCTTCATCCAGGTGAGCAAAAGTAATTTCAGTATTATTGTGTCTTGCAGATAAAAGAGCAGCTTCGTTTAAAAGATTCTGCAAATCTGCACCAGTAAAGCCCGGAGTCCTTTTAGCAAGTACTTTAAGGTCAACATCTTTTGCAAGCGGTTTATTTTTGGCATGAACGTTCAAAATCTGCTCTCTGCCAAGGATATCAGGACGATTGATTATAATCTGGCGGTCAAATCTGCCTGGTCTTAAAAGCGCATTATCAAGGATATCAGGTCTGTTTGTAGCCGCAAGAACAATGATATTAGTATTTTCATCAAAGCCATCCATCTCAACCAAAAGCTGATTTAGGGTTTGCTCCCTTTCGTCGTGTCCGCCGCCCATTCCAGCGCCTCTTTGACGACCAACCGCATCAATTTCATCTATAAAAATAATACAAGGCTGATGTTTTTTCGCCTGCTCAAAAAGGTCTCGAACACGGCTTGCACCAACACCTACAAACATTTCAACAAAATCAGAACCTGAAATAGAAAAGAACGGTACACCTGCTTCACCTGCAACGGCTTTAGCCATAAGGGTTTTACCGGTTCCAGGCACCCCGACAAGAAGTACGCCTTTTGGAATTTTTGCACCTAATTTTGTATATTTATCAGCATTTTTCAGGAAATCAACAATTTCTTCAAGTTCCTGCTTTTCTTCATCAATCCCAGCAACATCTTTAAATGTTACTTTTACCTTATTTTCCTGCATCATTTTGGCTCTTGATTTGCCAAAATTCATTGCAGCAGAACCACCTTGCTGGATTCCTCTTAATATTAAAATTATTAAGCCGATAAAAAATAAAGGAAGCAATATTGAA
The DNA here is from genome assembly GCA_910586855.1 of Candidatus Gastranaerophilales bacterium. GTDB lineage: Bacteria > Cyanobacteriota > Vampirovibrionia > Gastranaerophilales > Gastranaerophilaceae > MGBC122484. Next base: position 982,966 of record CAJUJH010000001.1, on the reverse strand, counting down.
CCTAAAGTGCCTAATATAGAACCATCTTGAGGTTTTTTAAGATTAATTTCCACACCGGCAGCTTCAAGCAGCGGGTAGAATTTTGGGTCATTTTCGGGGATTCGCACCTTATATTGCAGTACCGGTAAATCCTGTCCTACAGGGGCTATTAGACGTGAAGCAAAATCATCAGACGGTGTTTTTGTTTGACTGGACTGGTCTTCGGAATTTTGATTATCGCTCGGTATAGCAAAGAGAATATCTTTAGCTATTGTAACGCTCTTAATATCACCATTTTCAACCTTTTCAACAAATTCAGAATATGAAATTTCGCTTGTAGAGGTCACAGGACCTGCAAAAACCATTGCAAGCACAATGAGCGCAATAATTCCAACTATTATATAAACCCCTAAAGACTGATTATTCTTCATTTTTTATCCTTTTTAATAATTCTATCTTAGCCTGTTGCCATTATATCAAAAGAATAATAAAATGTTAATTATTAAAGATATTGTAAAAGAAGATATAAAATGGCATTAGTATACCTGTCTTTAGGCTCCAACAGGGGAGATAGACTTTCAAATATTCAGCAGGCGGTTAATTTTTTAACTGCCGATAACTCAATAAAATTAGTAGCTTCCAGCGCTTTTTATGAAACAGAACCCTGGGGTAATAAGAAGCAAAACTGGTTTGTAAATGCTGTAATAGCTGTCAGAACAGAGTTTCAGCCAATTGAACTTTTAAGAATCTGCCAGAGTATAGAAGCAAAATTAGGACGAAACCGTGAAGCAGAGGAACATTGGGGCGAACGTGCAGTTGATATTGATATACTATTTTACAATGATTTAGTCTTTAAAAATGAAATTCTTGAAATACCCCACAAATACGTGCACCGGAGGGCATTTGCACTTGTACCAATGCTTGAAATAAGCCCGAATTTTATTCACCCGGTTCTGCAAAAAAGCATAATCGACCTGCACGAAGCACTTTTGGACCCCGAAGATGTATTTTTATACGGAACAATTATGTCAAATAATAATTTTGAATCAAATTAGAAATAAAATATTAAATAAAAGTATAAAATTATGTCAAAAATTCAAAATGATGCAAGAAATTTCAAAACTCTGGAAATGATTGGTGCACAAGATTATAAACCCAATATAGCAATAGTTGGAGCGGGCCCGTCCGGCATATATTGTGCCTTACAGCTTATTGAAGAATTTAAAAAAATAGGTCAAAAGGCGTACAGCATAACTCTTTTTGACCCCAAAGAAACATTGTCAACCATTCTTCCTACCGGAAACGGCAGATGCAACCTGACATACAGCGAATATGATTTTAAAAAGCTTGCTTCGTTTTATCCAAGGGGTGAAAAGTTCCTCTATTCAATATTCTCAAGGTATGGAACATCTGAAACCCTGCAATATTTTGAAAAAATTGGAATAAAAACCTACAAACAACAAGATAATAGAGTATTTCCCGTATCAAACAGTGCCAAAAAGCTTCGCACACAAATGATTTCAGAACTTTTAAAATCTAAAAACATTAAAATTGTTAAAAAAGAGATAAAAAACATTGAAGAACTCCATCGATACGATATTGCGGTTCTTGCAACAGGCTCAAAAGATTGCAACAATTTGGCAAAACAGTTTGGGCATAATATAATCCCGCTTAAACCCGCACTCTGCGGATTAAAAATAAAAGATAAAGGGGAGGATTTCCCTGCTGGAGTTAGCTTTAACACGGACGATGGCGGACTTATCTTTACGCATCAAGGAGTTTCAGGTCCATATATTTTTAAAATTTCGTCCTTAAATGCATATAAAGATTTTCCTTACGAAATAAAAATCCCAATACTAAACCCAGATAAGCTTTTTGAGCTTATTAAAGAAAATTCAACGAAAAGCTTAGGAAACGTCGTAAGCCTAATAATACCAAGGTCTCTAGCCCAATATTTATTTAAAAAATATAATATAAATTTTGAAAAACAAGCAGCCCATGCTAAAAAAGAAGAAATTGAAAAATTAAAATTTTTGACATTAGTTGCTGAAAACGTAGATGGCAAAGGCGAAATAGTCCATGCAGGCGGGGTAAATTTAAAAGAAATTGATAAAAATTGCAAATCTAAAATTACACCTGCACTCTGGATAATAGGAGAAAGCCTGGATATAGACGGATTTTGCGGAGGTTTTAACCTTCAAAATTGCTGGAGCACAGCCGCAATTGCAGCAATGGACATTGTAAAATTTTGTAACGTATTAAAATAAGTTAAAAATCAAAAAATACTTCAAATAATAATTTAAATAGTAAATATAAAATAGTAAAACACGACAAAGTTTTACAATATTGTACGGAAAAATTTATAAATCAAATCTGCCAGTTTTTTGTCCCTGTACATTGCTGTAGACATCTCCTTAATGATATCCTGCACGGGAATTTCAGGCTTTACCGTATAAAATTGATACGGCTGCACATCAAGTGCAAAAGCAAGCCTGCACAATGTTTCAACCGATGGATAAACTCTTCCCCGTTCTATATTAGAAAGACTTGATTGCTCAATATTGGCTAATTCTGCCAAATATTCCTGCGTAAAGTTTTTTAACTCTCTAAAATATTTAATTCTTTTTCCAAATAAAATCTTAAAACTTGACAATTTTTCTTCAAACTCTTTTTCAGAGATGTTTTCTGCACGTTTAACCAATATACCCACCTATATTTAATAAATATCGCTATTCTTTGATTTTGTCCTGTTTTTTAAAAAATATTATGACTTTTTAACAATTTTTTAGCTTGATTTATTTGTTAAAAGAATATAATATAGTTAATGGAACATATTTTACGAAAAATATTTGTAATTATATATAGACAAGTGGGTAATTAAAATGACAAAAAGTTTTCATCTAAAACGGCAAATGCCGTCTAAATCAGCATGCAAGCCCATGCTAAAAAAGGGCTTCTCCCTCGTTGAAATGCTCATGGCATTATTAGTAGCTTCATTGCTGCTTGCAGCATTAGCTCCTGTAATGACAAAAAGAATGAACGACAATGAACTTAAGGTAATTTCAGAAGCTAGCAATTACGATAAAGATACTGTAATATCTATTTTTACAAAAGATACAGATTTCAACATCCCGCAAGATGCAAGCCAGGTAAGAATTACAATGATGGGTGGCGGCGGAAAAGGAGGAGATGCTTTATATGGCAGCAAAGAGATAACATCATCCGAAAATAACTGGACAGTGCCTGACGGGGTTAAAAAAATCAGAGTATTCATGATAGGCGGAGGCGGAAGCGGGGCATCCGGCGGTGAGGGTAATGGCACAGCCTACGGTAATATTCCACCAATTTCAGAGCAAACTTTAACTATTACCAGTGCAGGTTCATATAACCTTGCAGACAAAGTAGCACTACCAAGCACATATATTGCACCAGCCTTACCAAAATTATGCGTTGATTACGGCAATATTCAAAAATGGATTGTAACATCTGATAATGCAACACTTGTTACTCCAGGAAGTGCTTTTAATAAAGTTGGAGGTAATGGAAAAGCTAACGTTATAATTAGTAAAGTTACTGCCTGCGGTGCTGGCGGTGCAGGTGCTGGAACCTCTACCTTTGGCACACTATATGCGTATTCGGCAGCAGGTGGAAGCGGAGGCTATTTAGTTAATCAAAACCTAAATATAACAACATTAGCATCTGATACACGCATTAATGTCGGAAGTGGTGGACACGGCAGCAGTGGCGGAAATAGCTATAATAACGGTGGTAGCGCAAACTCAGGCGGAGGAGGAAGTGGTAATGGAGGCAGTGGCGGAAACGGAAATGCTACAGGTTACGATTTAAATAATGGCGGCAACGGAGGTAGTTGCACTCGAATGGCAGGTTCAAGCGGGGCTATAGGAACTTGTACCAGCGGTGGTGGCGGTGGCGGAGCTACGTCAATTTTAAGTGCATCCAATACCGTATCTTTTCAAATCGGTGGCGGTGGCGGCGGTGGTGGTTGTGGTGGCGGTGGAAGTGACGGATATGGTGGTGGCGGAGGAGGCGGTGCCGGTGGGGGATACGGCAGTGGTAGTGGTGGAGGCGGAGGTGCGGGCGGAGGCTCATTATCAGGTTCGGGTGACGGTGCCAAAGGAGGAGGAGCTGGCGGAGGTGGTGGCGGAGGATACAATAACATACTGGGTGGAACATGTGCCGGCGGTATGGGTGGCATAGGCTTGGGCAGCAAAATAGGCAGTGGTGGAAGCCATGGAGGCGGTAATGGTGGCGGAAGTCGAGGTGGAATAGGACTTGGCAGCGATGGTACGGGTACCGGCGGCGGAGGCGGCTCTGGCGCTTGGAGTGGCGGTGGTTCAACCGGTGATGGCTGCGGCGGAGGCGGTGCAGGAGGATATGGAGGAAAAGGTGGAAATGGAGGTGGAAACGATACCACCAATAGAAATAACGCTTTAGGCGGTACTATATCTACAATATTCGGCAGCAATAATTGCAATGGCGGTAATGTTGGCACTGCAGGCAAACCGGGTGCTATAAAACTTTGGTACACCGTACCTGTAGTTACAAATGGTCTAAAATGTAATTACAACCAACCACCGAATGGCGGAGGAGGCGGGGGAGCCGGGCAAATATGGATAGGAGAGTTAACGGTAACACCCGGGCAAAAGCTTAATTTCAATATAGGATTAGGCGGTAACAAAACAACATCATTTGGTGCAAACGGAAATAACGGAGGTACTACATCTATTACAAATAGCAGTAATAACGCTACTATAATATCCGTATCTGGCGGAAAGGGCGGAAAATATGAAAGCGATGAAACATATATAGATAATTCATACGGCATAGGCGGAGGAATAAAAACCAGCAATGTAGACAGCAGCAGCGCAAAATATGTGAACTGGAAAAAAACAAACTTTCACTCAGGCGGAGAAAACGGCGGGGTTGGCAAAACACCTGGAAATGGTGCCGGCGGCGGAAAAGGCGGACAACTTTATGACCTTAACGGTAATCTTATAAAAGGCGGAATAGAAGGAGGTGCCCAGGCAGACGGTTCTGATGCAATACCGACAAATTACGGCGCCGGCGGGGGTGGAGGCGGAGGTGTAATAAATAATGACGGGTCACCAGGACATGGCGGTAAAGGCGCAAACGGGTATATTTATATAGAGTGGGGCGGAACAAACGGCGGGGGCGGAACAATAGGTGAATTTACTCAAAAAATGGTAACAAACTTAAGCCCTGAACCCATAAAAAGAGTGATGAAAATAAGGATAGGAAAAGGCGGAGGAGTAACTTCCGCATCTGAAGATAAAAACGATAACAATGTTTCGTTTGAACCATCAACCATAGGCAATGACGGTAACGGCGGCATTACAAGCATAAGCGTGATATCAGGGAACAAGACCGTAAATTACAGCGCGAAAGGCGGTCTCAAAGGAAATGACGGAAGCTATGAAGCAGGTATCCATGGGGAAGAAATGAAATACCCGAGCAGCTATTCAGATTTTTATAAAGAATTTGTACAGGGAAATATGAGTATTATTACAGGACAAGCAGGAAACAATAACTACGGAGGTATTGGCGGGTATTTATTCTGCATACTGCAAACAAAAGATAAGGACGGAAATAAAAGCTGCAGCAGCACGGTAAAAGCTAATGATGGGAGCAGTGCGGTTTTAGGTCCTATCAGACCGGGATGTGGCGGAACAAGTATCTTATCACCTATGTACGATTCAATATGCAACATTACAAACACAAGTGCATCTGCTAACGGTAATAATGGAACATTTGGGGCTGGCGGTGGCGGGGGCGCCGTGCTTAATCAAACAGGTGGGGTTGGAGGTAATGGCGGGGGCGGGTTTGTAATACTGGAATATAAGAGCACAACGCTTAATTAACAAATTTTTACGATGAACAACTTTTCTGGAGGCACAATTTAGTAACCTTTTGTGCCTCTTTTTTTATAAAAAACATGTATTTATATTGCAACAGTCGTGCAAATTCAAAAAACAAGTTAACAAATTGCCAATATACAGGCATTTTTATATCATAAAAATATCCCAAGAGTGTTAAGGTTTACGTGATTTTAGCAGATGGGAATTTCAAATCGTCGGTAAGAACACTTTTAGTGTTAAAAATCCAGCAATAAGCCGGATGCCACACAATAAGGGTTTATACTTTTGTGTCAAAGTGCTTACCGTTTTTTGACACAGCGCATTATAATTTGCCATTGAGACAAATTTTAGTCCTGTCTTGAAAATATTACATTAAATTCCAAGTTTAGTTTTATGTAAAATGCAAGTAAAAGCACATTGAAGTTCTTAGATAAGGCAGCTCTGCGACAACTATGAGAGTTCTAAGTACGGCTCTGCACAGTGCAGGGGCTTGGGTGGCGGCTGCCAGGGCTCTGATGACCCAAGCTGCTACGCGAACCACATGTGGTCAGCTAAAGACTTAGGTGACAGTTATCGCCAGGTCTATGTTTTAAACAGCGGAAGTTTGTTAGCGGTTGGCTGTGATGGAAGCGGTCGCTGTCCAGTACGCAGGGCTTTTACTGTGCGCTGTGTCCTGGATTTGAGAGAGGATGTTATCTACCCTATACAGCTCTGCGACACAGGCATGAGTTCTTCTTACGGCGCTGCGCGGTGCGGTCCGCTGGATGACGGTTGCAAGGGCGGGGGCAGCTGCTGGGTTAACCACGTATGGTCTGGTTCCTCTTTGGGCTCGTCGTATTACCGCGTTTATGCCCTAACCAGCGGGGGTTTTGGGTCTGGGGCTTGTGATGGTCATGGTAAGTGTTTTGCTAGCAGTGCCTTTTCTGTGCACTGCTTGCTCCTCGCCTTATACGGGCACAGGGTGAGGTCTCACCCCTATCACCCTAGGCTGCGGTGCGCTGTGTCCTGGATTTGAGAGAAATTATTACAGACTGTCTCGAATTTAGAGAACATAAAAATTCTCTATGTATAGTGTCAAATATGGGCTTATTTAACAAAAAATAAGCTATTTTAATATGATTTTATACTTTTCACCCTGATAGGTATCGCGTTCCCAAAGGATTCTATCAATTTTATTCATTGTTTCAAATTTATTACGAGCCCACAAAGGTGCAATCAGTGTAGTTGAAAGCCCGCTTCCGCCAACACGATGAATAGTAGTTGATTTTGGCAAAATTTCAATAATATCACAAACAAGATTGCAATACTCATCTTCTGTAAGAAGTTTAAAAGGATTAGCAGAATAGATTTTAGCCAGCGGGGTATTTTCAAGCACCGTGAGCACATGGAGCTTTATACCGTCAATCTCAAGGTTTGAAAGGACTCTTGCAGTTTTAAGCATATCTTGAGGAGTTTCGCCGGGCAAACCTAAAATTATATGCACACAAACTTTTATCCCCTTCTTTTTTGCTAAAAAATAGGCATCTTCAAAGGTTTTGTAGTTATGACCGCGGTTAATAAGTTTTAAAGTCTTATCATGGGCAGATTGAAGCCCTAATTCAAGCCATGGATTTTTATATGATGAAATTAAATCAAGCTTATTGGAATCAAGACAATCCGGACGCGTACCAATAGAAATACCAACTACTCTGTCATCGCAAAAGGCAGCATTATAAGTTTTTTCAAGAATTTTAATATCTGCATAAGTATTCGAAAAAGCTTGAAAATATGCAAGAAAAAGCTCTGCTTTGAATCTTTTGGGTAAATTTTCAATAGCCATTTTAACCTGTTCTTCAATAGAAAGACGTGAAGAGTGCGCCATTGAAAAACTGCCAGATTCATCACAAAAAATACAACCGCCAGATGATATTGTGCCGTCACGGTTCGGGCAGGAAAAACCGGCGTCAAGCGTTAATTTATAAACCTTTTTACTAAATGTTTTAAATAAATAATCATTGAAAGTAAAATATCGCTTGGCGCTTAATTTAGTTTCAGAGTGAAACACTGACTATTCCTGAACTTCATCATCTTGGTTTGGAGGGTAGATGTAGTGCTCGCCGCATTTTGGGCAAACAACTTCCTGCTGCTTATTATCAGATAGCACAACAACTTCAAAAAGCTCTCTACAGCTGGAGTTTTGACATCTAATTGCCCAAGTTGGTCTAACTATTCTAGCCATATTAAAATCCTCTTTTATAAAACATTAAATACAAAGATATTTTATAATATTCATAATAAAATGGCAATAAAAGTTAGTTTAAAATAAATATGTCGAAAATATGATATAATATATAAACAAAAGCAAAAGTAGAATTTTTTAGGAAAACAAGAGAAGTATGAAAATTTTAATTTCAAATGATGACGGGATAACAGCTTTAGGCATTAAAGCCTTAATGACAAGATTAAGCAAAGAGCATGATGTTTATGTAGTAGCGCCTGATAGAGAAAGAAGCGCTGCCGGACACTCTTTAACTTTGCATACACCAATTCGCGTTGAAGAATTGGATTCAAAATTTGGTGCAAAAAGAGTATTTATCACATCGGGAACACCGGGAGACTGTGTAAAATTAGGCTTAATTGAGCTTTTAGGAGAAAATGAAAAACCTGATTTAGTTATTTCAGGAATAAACCATGGACCAAATTTAGGAATAGATATTTTGTACTCAGGCACCGTAAGCTGCGCTATGGAAGGCGCTATGCTTAATTACCCCAGCATGGCAGTAAGTTTGGCCAGTATGAGCTGCGACCCAGTTTATTTTGATGTGACAGCTGATTTTATCGCAAAATTTCTACCTAAAATAGAAAAAATCAAATTTCCGGAAAAAACAATTTTAAATGTTAACACTCCAGCACTTGAAGAAATGGACATTGCAGGAGTTGAAATTACAAAGCTTGGCTCAAAAATGTTTACAGATGAGTACGAAAAAAGAGTTGACCCGAGAGGCAAGGTTTATTACTGGATGGCAGGTGAACTTACTACAAAACATGAAGAAGATGGCACAGATATAAGTGCAGTGCGCGCCAACAGAATTTCAATTACACCAATTACTTTTGAGATGACCCATAAGGCTATTATGGCAGAATTAGAACGCGAATTTTGCAAAGACGGTATCTGTGACTGGTATGGCTATGGAGCAAACCAAAAGGATTGATATAGGCTTGTATAAATTATAGAGATGTATTAAAATATAGATATGGGCAAAACGAGGAAGCAGCTGCTAACTGCTATACCTTAGTCCTACGAGGTCAATAGCACCTAACTTCTTTGTTGGGTGCTATTTATTATTACAATTAAAATTAACAGAATTAAAAATAAACTCAAATTAAATTCATTCATAATAAAGCCCTCCTTTCTTTAAACTATCGACCGAGGTCAATGTAAATTGTTGTGTCGAAGTTCTAAGAAGGACTACGGCTCCCCGCCTGCCCATATTTATATTTCAATGTTCTAAATATAATTCATGTTTTATTATACAATGGATTTTTTTGTTATAAAATTGTTGTAGGCTAAAAATAGGACTTTTAAGGGAATTTTTTATGAAAAAAAGAGCGTATATAAGCGTTTTTGACAAAACAGGAATTGTTGAATTTGCGCAAAAGCTTATAAAAGCAGAATTTGAAATAGTATCAACAGGCGGAACTTTTGATTTACTAACCCAAAATGGTATTAATGCAGTAGAAAGTGCTGATATCACAGGGTTTAGAGAATTAATAGGCGGAAAAGTCAAATCGCTGCATCCTAAAATTTTTGCCGGAATTTTAGCCGATTTAAACGAACGCGAAAGCCTGATTAAAGAAGATATACAAGTATTTGACCTTGTTTGTGTTAATCTTTATCCTTTTGAAAACTATAAAGGCAAAGATACAGATATAGAAACGTTGATTAAAAATATTGATATTGGCGGAGTTGCGCTACTTCGAGCAGGAGCAAAAAACTATGAAAATATTACAGTAATCTCTGATATCAAGGATTATGATATTGATATTCAAAATATTAATTTAGAAACCCGAGAAAAGCTTGCAGTTAAAGCGTTTTCTCTCACATCAAAGTATGATTTTTTAATTGCTGATGAACTTCAAAAAAGATTTGCAATAAAAGAGGACACCGATGGGGTGCCTGAATTTAAAGCATTCTACCTGGATAAGATTGAAGATTTAAGATATGGCGAAAACCCGCACCAGACAGCTGCTTTATATAATTATGAAAAAACGATTGATTATGAATTTTTAAACGGCAAAGAATTTTCACACAATAATATAATAGATGCTACAGCAGCTTTGAATATTGCTGCTGAATTTTATGATGTAAATGCTGCTGTGATAATTAAGCATACAAACCCTTGCGGGGTGGCACTTGGAAAAACCTTAAAGGAAGCCTGGGAAAAGGCGCTTGATTGTGACCCACTAAGTGCTTTTGGCGGAATAGTAGCTTTTACGGGCAAAGTAGATTTAGAAATAGCAAAGCTACTTACAGCCATGTTTTTAGAAGTGGTTATTGCACCTGATTTTACAGATGAAGCAGTTGAAGAATTAAAGAAAAAGAAAAATTTAAGGGTAGTAAAATTAGAGACTCCTCTTGTTGAATATTTGAAATTTACACAAAAAGAAATCAGGTTAACACCGTTTGGTGCGCTTGTACAGGATAAGGACTCTAAAGAACTTGACCCTGAAACGTTTAAGACCGTAACAAAAGAAAAACCAACACAAGAGATGATTGAAGATATGGTTTTTGCATTTAAGGTTGCAAAACACCTGAAATCAAACGCTATTGTTATCGCAAAAGATTTAAGGACCTTGGGGCTTTGCGGCGGACAGACAAGCAGAGTGGGCGCTGTAGAAATTGCCTTAATGCGCGTTTGCGACAGCGCAAAAGGCGCAGTCCTTGCAAGTGACGGATTTTTCCCTGCTATTGATAATATTGAAGTTGCAGCACAAGAGAGGATTGCAGGAATTATCCAGCCCGGAGGCAGCATAAAAGATAAGGATGTTATCAGTGCAGCTGATAAATTTGGCATTGTAATGGTAACAACAGGAATAAGACATTTTAGACACTAGAGATATAAATAAACGTCGCAATTGTACAGCAAATTACGCCTGTACGATTTGTAAATAAGGAGAATGGTGCAATAATAAATTGCGCCAGACAATAATTTCAAATATACAAATTGGAGAAGCAATGACGGAAGCTATAACAACAGCAAATAAAAAAGCAATTTTCGGATTATCAATGGGGCACTTTATGGTTGACCTGTACGCATCAGCCCTCATTCCTTTGTACCCGCTTTTAACTTCAAAACTTGGAATAAAATTATCAACAATTAGTTTAATTATAGCACTCGGGCATTTGTGCTCCTCAATGATGCAGCCACTATTCGGGTTTATTGCAGATAGAATGCGCCATAGAACTTTTATGGTGTGGGGTCTTGTTATGGGGGCTGTTTTTATCCCGCTAACAGCAGCCTCAAAAGATGTATGGACAATGGGAATATGTCTTTTAATAGGGATGTGCGGAAACGCGCTGTTTCACCCGCAGGTAACAAGTTTAGTTAACACATTTAATTTTAATAACCCTAATTTATCAAAATATATGGGCGCCTTTATGGGGCTTGGAACCATAGGATATGCTCTTGGTCCTGTGATATCATCCACATTTGTAGAGCATTTTGGACTTTATTCACTTTGCTATATAACGATTCTTGGCGTTTTAACCGCTATTATCCTATATTTTGAGGTGCCGAAAATTCCTGAAACCACCATAAATAAAAGTAAGGAAAATTTCTTTAATATAATGAAAGAAATTTTAAAAAAGAAAACCTATCTTTCTTTAGTGTGGATTGCAATTGTAAAATCAGGTGTCAGCATAAGTTTTGGAACATATGCACCTTTTATTTTTAAAGAAAAAGGTTTTACACTTAGTCAAATCGGGATAATAATAACACTATTTTTTGTTTTAAGCGGTATTTCAATGATTACTAGTTCCAAAATTGAAAAGAAAATCGGGGCAGAAAACATTATCAGGCTGTCATTCTGGACAATTTTACCAATGGTATTGTTATTTATGTATACAATAGATAAATCACCGCTTTTAGCTATCATTATATTTATTTTAAGCGGATATTTTGTATTTTTATCGGTTTCTGTCACAATTGTTGCAGCGCAAAATCTTATGAAAGAACATAAAGGGGTAATTTCAGGCGTAATGCAGGGGTTTTCCTGGGGAATAGGCGCTTTAAGCCTTGCACCGCTTGGATATATAGCAGAAATTATAGGTGTGGATAAAATTTTAATAATTATGGCGCTTTTAGCATTTTTAACAGGATTTTTCGGAATTACAAAAGATTTAAAACAAGTGTTTAAAGAATGCGTGTAATAAAGCAATTGTAACAAATTATTAAGCAAGACTTCTTTTATTAAGCAATTTTTAAGCAAAGAAATACTTTATTAAATCAGGAAGAGGTAAATTTAAAATTTCAAGAGGAAGAACTTTAAGGGATTTTATATTTTACATCAACAAAATAAGGTAAAGGGATATAAGTTTAATAAGGGAGTTTAAGCTATGGCTATTGGAGCAAGAGACAGAATTGATGCTATGCTTGTAAAAAAGTATGCTATGCAAAAGGTTGATAATCCAACAATTCAAACATCTATGATAAATCCGGATAAAATGTATGAGGCAATGAACGATTATGCACAAATGCATCTTTGTATGCTAAATATTCAGCAAAAGCTGAAAAGTACCTGCATTAGTGCAATTTCAGGAAGCATACAGTATACAAAATCACGAAATATCAAAATAAAGAAACCTGAAATGCTTGCTGCAACTGCGCCTTAGGAAAAATCAGCATTTTTGTAAGCCAAAAAAGTTTATGATAGAATCGGGGAATGGAAAAGATTATTTTAGCTTCAAATTCCCCGAGAAGAAAAGAAATTTTAAAAAAGGGAAAAATTGATTTTACAGTTGTAAAGTCAAACTATAAGGAAGTCTCACCTGAATTTTACAGTGAAGACTCCATAAAAAAGAATTCATTAAATAAAGCTCTTGATACTGCAAAGCAAATTGATTATGCTGCAACAGTTATAGGGGCAGATACAATGGTAATCCTCAAAGAAGGTAATAGTAGTGTGTGTTTATTAAAGCCTGGAAGTAAATCTCAGGCTTTTTTAATGTTGAAAAATTTATCAGGCAAAACCCATAAGGTAGTAACATCCATCTCCCTTGTTAAAACCCCGCTGGCAGATACACCAAAAACTCTGACGGAAATTGAAGAAACATATGTTACTTTTCGTGCACTAAATGATAACGAGATAGAAAAATATATAGAAATTTTTAATCCACTTGATAAGGCGGGAAGCTACGGTGTGCAAGATTTTTTAACATTTAATAAAGAAGGACATTATACAGCATCAGATAATTTCAAAAACTTAATGCCAGGCTGCGAGAGTTTTATCTCAAAAATTTGTGGTGATTATTACAATGTTATGGGGATATCTTTAGAAAAGCTGCAAAATATGCTTGAAAGGTTTTAAATTTGGTTTATTGAATCAGATTGCGTATTTTTTATATGTGTGGTGTAATAGGTTTATAAGCTGGGTCGATATTAGGAGAAGCCTACAATGCTAGAGATTTTTAAAACACAGGATGATAAAACCCTTAAGGCTTTAAATATTAATGATGCAAAATCAGGTTCCTGGTTTAATATGATTGACCCAAATTTTGAAGAAATCCAAAAAGTTTCCCTTGTTTTGGATTTGGATGAAAGTTTTCTTAAAAATTCTTTGGATATGGACGAGAGGTCTCGTATAGAATATGAGGATGGAAACCTTCTTGTTATTACAAACGTACCTTTTATGGATGAAGAAGGGAATTTTGACACACTGCCTCTAGGTATAATTTATACACCGGAGAGCATTATTACTGTTTCTTCTATGGAAAACAAGATTATAGGTTCATTTTCACAAGAAACTTCTATGTATTTTGACACGCGCAATAAAACAAATTTTATGCTCAATATTCTATTCAGGGCGGCAAAATTTTATTTAAGATATTTAAATATTATAAATAAGCATTCGGAGCGCATTGAAGATTCGCTTAAAAAAACAACCAATAATAAAGCATTGTTCCAATTAATGGAGGTGCAAAAATCTTTAGTATACTTTACTACAGCACTTAAAGATAATCAAATTGTGCTGCAAAAACTTTTAAGGCTTGCAAATTCTAACAGTATACAAGGAGCTCTAAAATTTAGCGAAGATGATATTGACCTTCTTGAGGATGTAATTATTGAAAATAAACAGGCAGTTGAGATGGTTGAAATGCATAGAACCATTTTAGAAAGTATGATGGATGGATTTGCTTCAATCATCAATAACAATGTAAACGTTATTATGAAATTTTTGGCTGCCATTACAATTATACTTTCAATACCCACTATGCTTGGCACCTTTTGGGGAATGAATGTGCCTGTGCCATTCAAAGAAAACCCTTGGGGATTTTTAATTATTGTTACACTTTCAATAATAGCCGCAGCAGGAGCCGGAATATTTTTTAACAAAAAAGGAATGTTTTAAAGCTTGGCATAGTCTTTTAAATATCTGGATAAAACAATTTCTTCATTTGAATGGATAAGATAACCTTTTGCAACAACCTTATTTGTAACATAACGCACAGGAACAGACTCACCATAAATGGGTAAATGACCTTCGTTTATTCTTGGGAGAAATTCATAATATTTACTGGAATATTCCGTACCGCCTGCAATAGTAAGCTGGGAATCATATCCTGTAAGTACATTATCCTTGTAAGTATATGCTTTGCTTGCCGTAAAGCCGTCAGAATATATATCTTTTGATACAGAAACACAATAACGATAAGGCTTACCGGCTTTAAAACTAAAACTTTCCTTCGACTTAATGCATTCAGGGTCATCTATGTTTTTACACTTGAGACACACCGTAAAATCTTTTATGCTTCCATCTTTCTTTTTGGATTCAATAAATATTACTTGATTATTCTTATAATCTCTGATTATTTCAGGAAAATCATCACGAAAAGTTGTTTCCCTTAAAAGATTTCCTCTTTTATCAAGCTCTACTAATTGATTGCCATCTTTAAAACAATGCCAAGAAGAATTATCGACAATTAAATTTTCATAAACATCGCAAATAGTAGCAAATGTATCACTATAAATATTATCAAATTTATCAGATACAGATGCTATAGTATTTTTGATTGCATAGGCTGAATTAAAAATAGAAACTATATCTTGAGGCGCATCATCTGCAACAGGAAGGTTTAGAAAATATTGTACAGTAAAAAAGTCGGCAGCACCATTGGATGATTTTATTGACTTACCGTTTTTCTCACCAATGTAATCATTAATATAAATAATATTACCCAAAAATGGTAAACCGCTAATATTGGGGTAATTATTTTTGCCTTTACAATTTGTATCAGGAGGACAAGAACCAACCTCCTTTTGTTTTTTAGTTTTTAAAGGAGTACGTAAAGACACGTTATTATAAATACCAGTTACTCTCATAAAAATTCATCAAGACCATTGCATATTAGGATTTATACAATGCATATAAAACATAAAATTTGCTTTAGGGGTTGATTTATTTACAAATCTTTACCGCAGCAATTTTTATATTTTTGTCCGCTGCCGCAAGGGCACTTATCATTTCTTCCTATTTTATCTTCATTTCTTATCTGTGTATTTTTGTTTACAGATTCTGTTCCATCAATATTGTCTGAAATTTCAGCTTCATTATTTGTAGAATTTTTAAGCGCTTTAGTGAGTTCTGTTTCAATTTCTCTATTTTGTCCAAAGGCGGCCAAGGCAGCTTCAGGCGGAGCAATAGGCGCATCACTAAGGGCTAAATCAGCCACCTCATTATTATCAGCACCCATAATTTGAACACCGAATTTGGTTCTCATTAAATGTCTTACTGTTTCAGATTGAATTTCAGACATCATAGAATTAAAGAGGTTAAATGCTCCCTTTTTATATTCTAAAAGCGGGTCTTTCTGACCGTATGCCACAAGCCCGATACTGTCTTTGAGGTCATCAATATTTGCAAGGTGGTCAATCCATTTGGCATCAATAACCTGCAATAAAATATCGCGCTCAAGCTGTCTTATTACATTATCATCAGAGAAAGCTTCCTGCCTTTCTTCATTTAATTCATATCTGTCTATTACGGAATTAAAGTTATCAATAGTAATTTTTTCATGGTTTTTATACGCCATTTTAGTAAGATTCTTCAGATGGTTTGACATATCGTTATATCTAAAATTTTTGATATCATCAACCGAAAGTGTTGTTAATTGCGGAAATACGGATTTCATTTCATTTATTAACATATTTAATTCATCAGGCACATATTCATTTGGCGACATATCGGGCGAGATATACTGCCTTAAAATTTTATCCACCTCTTTTTCAATCATATATACAATATCAGAATTAAGATTTTTGGAATTTAAAACTTTTTTCCTTTGTGCGTAGAATTTTTCCCTTTGAATATTGATAACATCATCATATTCAAGGACAGATTTTCTTATATCAAAATAATGAGTTTCAACCTTCTTTTGAGCAGATTCAATCTGACGCGAAATCAGGGGAGAATTTATCACCATATCATCGCTCATAAATTGAGCTATAATATTACCGCCGAATTTTCTCATTAAATCATCTTCTAATGATAAGAAAAATTTAGTTGACCCCGGGTCGCCCTGTCTTGCTGCACGTCCTCTCAGCTGGTTATCAATACGGCGAGATTCATGGCGCTCTGTTCCTATAACATGCAGCCCGCCAAGTTCTATTACTTTTTTATGCTCATCTTCTGTTATGTTTCTGGCACGAATAAGGGCTTCTTCCTTTAGTTCTTCATATTTTGGATTATCGGGTGTAATGCCTTTTGAATCAAGCTCTTCTTTTGCAAGGTATTCAGGGTTACCCCCAAGAAGAATATCAGTTCCTCTTCCTGCCATATTTGTTGCAATAGTAACTGCGCCAACACGACCGGCTTGGGCAATAATATACGCCTCTTTTTGGTGGTGCTTAGCATTTAATACATTATGTTTTACGCCAACCTGTTTTAAAAGCGCGGATATTAATTCTGATTTTTCAATACTAATGGTACCAACTAAAACAGGGCGCCCAATTTTAGACATTTTTACAATTTCTTCAACAACTTCCTTATATTTTGTTACCTGTTTATTAAAAATAGCATCAGGTTCATTGTTTCTGATATCAGGCTTATTTGTTGGAATTGCTGTTACAGGAAGGTTGTAAATTTTTCCAAATTCAGCCTCTTCTGTCATAGCAGTACCCGTCATGCCGGATAATTTCGGATACAATCTAAATAAATTTTGGAATGTAATACTTGCAAGAGTCTGGGTTTCATCTTGAATAGGTACGTTTTCTTTTGCTTCAATTGCCTGATGAAGCCCGTCAGACCATCTTCTTCCCTGCATTAGACGCCCTGTAAATTCATCCACAATCATTACTTCATTATCACGGACAACATAGTCAGTATCTTTTATAAATAATTCTTTAGCCTTTAGTGCTTGAAGAAGGTGATGCGCATATTGTGTCTGGATATCAAACAAATCATCCACCCCAAGCAATTCTTGTGCCTTATCAATACCATCTTCCGTAAAGATAATATTTTTATTCTTTTCATCTACTTCATAATGAGTTACTTTTTCTAATTGGGGTGCAATTTTTGCCATTAATTGGTATGTTGCGGCAGATTTTTCAAGACGCCCGGATATAATCAAAGGTGTTCTTGCCTCATCAATTAAAATACTATCTACTTCATCTATAATTGCATAATTATATGGTCTTTGAACAAGAGCAGCAGTGCTTGTTGCCATATTATCCCTTAAATAATCAAACCCAAATTCATTATTTGTACCATACGTTATATCGCAATCGTAGGCAGCTTTTTTCTTTTCAAAATCAAAACTGTCAGATGATAAAATAACACCCACAGAAAGTCCTAAAAATTCAAAGATTTTCCCCATCCAATCGCGGTCACGCTGAGCCAGATAATCATTTACGGTAATTATATGAACACCTTTTCCTGTAAGAGCATTTAAATAAGCAGGAAGAGTTGCTACAAGGGTTTTACCCTCACCTGTTCTCATTTCTGCAATATGTCCTTCATGAAGAAAAATACCGCCAATCAACTGTACATCAAAATGGCGCATATTTAAAACGCGGCGCCCTGCTTCACGCACAACTGCAAAGGCTTCAGGCAAAATTTTATCAAGAGCTTCTTTTTCAAGAGCACGGTCAGTTTTAAAATCAGCAGAAGTTTCTCTTTTAGAGAGAATTTCTTTAAATTCAAGAGTTTTTGCTTTAAGTTCATCATCAGAAAGCTTCATAAAGTCTTCTTCAAAATGATTTATATGCTCTACAACAGGCATGATTTTTGAAATTTTTCTGTCGTTAGGATTCTTAAAAACTTTAAGCAATACGTCAATAACGCCCATTTTATAAAATTCTCCCCAATAAAATCAAATATGTATCAAGTGAAATTTTAACACAAACATAAAAAATAAACCGCCCGTTTGCACAACTAGTTGGCGAGATTAAATTGTTGCAGCGAGAATATTAATCACCTACAGATTTTTGTTCTGTTTTAATTTTGAGCGCATTCAATAATTCTGCTTTGACCTGCTCTTTTAAAGCTTCATCTCTGACTCTTATTTCAAAATCTACAATATCTACATCGCCATCAGGCAATAAATCATATTCAACATGGGCAATTTGGGGAAACGTACATCCGTTTTTCCCTTCTTTGTTAATAATTTGTATAATATAACTGCCGCCTACTGACAGGTCATTTGAAAAATCACAAAAATCAACGTCGGCTTTAATTATTTCTCCTTTATCATTTTTAAAAGTTGTCTCATACATAGTTTCCGATGCTGAATTATTAATAAATCTTTTATTCTCTAAAAGCGCCGATGCACCTTTTTCATCCAAACATTCACCATTTGGTATACTCCACATGTTTGCCATAAAATCTTCGGTATCAAATTCAGGGTGCCTTGTCATATAATCAATAAAAGCGTTTTCCTTTAAAGCAGAAGCACCGTTTAAAATTCTAAAATTATTTTTAAAATAAAAGGGCAGCGAATCTGCCATACAAGCATTTAGCTTTCCCTTATACCCGCTCTTTATACTTTCATTTACGGCAACTTTTACAAGTTCACATCCGGCACCTTTATACTTTCCCTTATTATTTTGCCCCTGTAAATCATACACATAGATATTTTCACCATTATCTGAAAAGAAAATTCTACAAAGCGTTTCATCATCTTTTACTATGAAGTACTGGCTTTTTGCGGCGGTATTTTTTACAAGTAACGCTTTAACATTATTTCCATCAGTATCTTTCAAATACACGGGTTTTACGGGTCTGCATTTTATTTTATAGCCATTGTTTTCTGCTTCAATTATTTTTGGTTTGTAAGCATCGGTTCCAGAATTATCAATATTTTGCTTGACCCCATTATTGTTTTTTTCAATTCTTATTTTATAAATACGGTTAACAAGCGAGTTTACAGCCATTTATGCCCTATTCCTTTTTTTATTGATATTAAAACCAATAAGGAAGAAAAATTGCCACAACAACAGGCAAAAACTATATGCATTATTATCAATAATGGTTTTTTAACTTAATATTTTTTGCAAAATTGACTAAAATCTTTCAGCAAGTAGAATTAAGGAGATTAGTATTTTAAATTTTAGGAGGATGTTTTGGAACATTTGCATGAATTAGTGCAGCAAAATGCCGTTATGATAAGTGCAATTATTTTAGTCATAGCGTATATTTTTATTGCATGGGAAAAAATCTCAAAAGTAACAGTGGCGCTTCTTGGTGCGTGTGCTACTTTATTTTTAGGACTTTTAAATTCTGACAAAACCCCTGAAAATCTTGGGGAATATTTTGCTAATTATATTGATTTTAACGTAATATTTTTGCTTGTTTCAATGATGATAATTGTTCATATTTGCGCTCGCTCCGGCATGTTTAAATGGATGGCGAATGAAATGCTGAAACTTACAAAAGGTAAGCCTAAACTTGTTTTATTTGCCCTTGCTTTATTTACGGCTGTTGCTAGCGCCTTTCTGGATAATGTTACAACTGTAATCCTTGTTATGCCGATTACATTTGTAGCCTGCAAAAAACTTGAACTTGACCCGATTCCGTTTTTAATTACAGAAATTTTATGTTCAAATATAGGCGGTACAGCAACCTTAATCGGTGACCCGCCAAATATTATTATAGGTTCAGCAGCAGGATTCAGCTTTATGGACTTTGTAAAAGAATTAACTGACATTGTTGCATTTATTTTATTTATAACAATCGGAATTTTAATCTTTGTATTTAGAAAACAATTAAAAAGTACTCCTGAAAAAATGGCTATGGTGGCTGAAATTGATAATTCAAGAACAATCCTTCATAAGGGCTTAGCTATTCGTTCCGGTATCGTTTTAGCGCTTGTTATTTTGGGATTTGTAACTCACGATATTACACACATACCAACATACTTGATTGCAATGATTGGTGCTTCAGTTCTTATGATATTTGAAAAACCGTCAAAACTTTTAGTAAGCGTAGAGTGGAATACAATTTTCTTCTTTATCGGTTTATTTATTATAATCGGCGGATTAGAAGCTGCCGGCGGCATCGACCTTATGGCAAAATGGCTTTTAAAGGTAACCGAAGGCTCTCAAGCTGCAACTTCAATGATTATTCTTTGGGCTTCAGGTATTTTATCCGGTATCATTGATAATATTCCATATACCGCAACTATGGCTCCAATGCTTGCAACAATTCAATCTATCGAAGGGGCTGAATATACACATCCATTGTGGTGGTGTTTGTCTTTAGGTGCTTGCCTTGGCGGCAACATGACAATTATTGGTGCTGCAGCAAACGTTATAGTATCTGAAACAGCACACAAGAATGGATGTCCGATTTCATTTATAAGATTCTTAAAATACGGTTTCTCTATAACAATGCTTGCTTTATTAATAAGCACAGGGTACATTTGGCTTAGATTCTTAAGATAAAATGATAATTTCAGACGATAATAATAAAAATAACTCCCCAAAACGGGGGGATAAAATTCAAAAACTGCCTCCAAAATCAAAAAATTTAGAGGCAGTTTCAAATGAATTTGATGAGACGTATGAAAAAACCATCCGCCCGAAAAGCTTTAATGAATATATCGGGCAATCCTCATTAAAAGAAACATTGAAAATTTCAATCGAGGCTTCAAAAAGGCGCAATGTGCCGTTAGACCATCTTTTATTCTACGGACCTCCGGGCTTAGGAAAAACAACTTTAGCAAACATTATCGCAAATGAATGCGGGGTGGAGATTAAGATTACATCAGCACCCGCACTAGAAAGACCCAGAGATATTATAGGGATTTTAATGACCCTAAAGCCTGGTGAAATTTTATTTATAGATGAAATCCACAGGCTGAATAAAGTGGCAGAAGAGATTTTGTACCCTGCTATGGAAGATTTTTTTATTGACCTTACCACGGGAAAAAGCCAGACTGTTAAGACAATGAGGGTGCCCGTTCAAAAATTTACGCTAATAGGTGCTACAACGAAAGCTGGTGCACTTTCAGGTCCCTTGAGAGATAGATTTGGAATAGTTCACAGATTAGAATTTTATAATAGTGAAGAACTTACGCAAATTGTTAAAAGAAGCGCAAAGATTTTAAATGTTGAAATTGATGAAAAGGGGGCGCAGGAAATTGCCCTGAGGTCGCGCGCTACACCAAGGATTGCAAATAGATTAATCAAACGTGCAAGCGACTATGCAATAGTAAAATCAGATGGCAAAATTACAAAAGAAATTGCGGATTTAGCGCTAAATAATTTAAATATCGACCCCTTGGGTCTTGATAACACAGATAGAGCCCTATTAAAACTCATTATAGAAAAATATAACGGCGGTCCTGTCGGAGTGGAAACGCTTGCTGTAGCACTTGGAGAGGATATCAGAACAATTGAAGATGTTTATGAACCATATTTATTGCAATCTGGGCTTTTAATGCGTACGCTAAGAGGCAGAACGGTTACAAAAGAAGCTTATAAACATCTTAACTATAAAATCCCAGCAAGTTTAGACAATGGTCAAATGGGGTTGTTTGACTAAAATTTGCATTTTACAGCTATTATCTGCATTCAAGGTCAGAACCATCATCATAGTCTTCTGCGCAGCATGTATCACCTTCATCAAGACAATCTTCTTCATCAAGGCATTCTTCAGGTTCACAGGAAGGATCATAATCATTAGAGCATTCCACTTGTATTCGTTCAACTAAACCATCTTTTATTACAAAACCAGTAACTGTTTCATGGTCACTTATTTCGAAGCCAAATTTACGACATAAATCACCTAGTAATTCTTGTCTTTCAGTATCGCTAACGCTATTTTCATCAAGGTAATTCATAAGTTTTACTGCAGCTTTATCAAAGTCTTTTTGAGGTCTTTGAGATTTAGGAGCTTTTCTTGAAATTTCAAAAGTGTCTGTTGAGTTATTAAAAACGGGCTTATTATTTTGTCTTGCATTATAATTATTGCCCAAAAAGTTAACTCAAAAATTAGATGATAGATTATTAACATTGCTTAATAAATTCATAAGATAAACCTTTCTTAAAATTAATTACATAAATAATAAACCAGATGCACAAAAAAAATTAACTAATAAAAATATAAAAGATACAAAGCTCAACATTTTTAAAAATCTGAAAGCTGGTCTAAAAAGATTTGAGATTTTGCTAGAATGTTTTCTCTTAAGTTAAGAGAATCAGCCAATGAAACCTGCAGATAATCTAAAATATCCTGATTAATGGACATTGTTTCATATTTTAAGGAAATTAACCTGTCTGAAATATATACAATACCGGCTGCAAATGGAATTTTGGCCATTCTTGGAGCATGGTGATAATATAAAGTATCGGATAAAATCGCAGGCAGACGCCACTTCTCGCACAACTTTGCACCAAGTACCGAATGAGTGACGCCAAAATTTTTCATCTCAGCTGCTACAAGTACATCATAATTACCTTTTGCTTCATTATATACATCAATATATTTAGGATATTTTGACTTTAAAATAACCTGTCCTATATCGTGTAAAAAGCCTAATATAAAAGCATCATCAGGATTTATGCATTTATACTCATTAGCTAAAAATTCACAAGCCGTAGCACAGCGTATGGAGTGTTCAAAAAGGTCTGCAGGTCCTTCTGTTTCATATAATTTTTGCAAAACAAGAGCAATAATTATATTTTTAACTTTCATAGCACCAAGTGATAAAAGAGCCTTATTTATTGAAGACAGCTGCTTGGATGAAGCACTAAAATAAGGTGAATTAACAAGCTTAAAAGTTTTGCTCGCTAAAATTGTATCCTGCATCAACAGTCTGGATAATGCCCTGGTATCCACCTGAGGCGCGCGTATAGCTTCAAGCGCACGCGCCATGGGTTCGGATAATGGCGGCATGTAATTTTCAAATTCTTTAATTATATCATCTGAATTATCTGGCATAAATCTAAACCTGCAAGTGCTTTTTGATACTCATCAAGCTTCCGCCTGCTGAAAATATCACACCCATAAGAATTACGGATAATACTACAAGCCCCTGTGCATAACCAAACACCGGAATAGAAAAATGCGCATGCATTGCTTGAAAATATTTTTGGACAATATTGATTGGTATAACAGCAAGCAAGGCACCCAAAAAGCCATATATTGCACCCTGAAGTACAAGCGGACATTTAATATACCAATTGCTAACACCCATAAGGCGCATAATCTCAATTTCTTCTTTTCTGGATTGAATAACAAGCTGAATAGTATTATTAATAATAGTAATGGTTAAAAGGGATGAAACAATCATAACCACAAGGGTAATAGTGTGGCTGATTTTATTAACAACTTCGACTTTTTGCGCCAAGTCTTTGGCATAGCCGGTATCCTGGATATCCGGGAGTTTCTTAACGTCAGTCATAATAGGGTCAATATTTTTCATATTATCAACCTTAACCCTTAAGACATCAGGAAGCGGATTATCAATATCCGGCATTTCAATCTCTCGTTTTAAATCATTCCAAGATTTATCTTTGGATATAAAACTAACATTTTTAACATGCTTAATTTTTTTAATATTTTTAATTGTACTGTTAACATCGGCCTGCGGCTCAAGATATACACTTATTTCAAGAGTTCCACCCATCTCATCAACAAGGCTTGAGAGTGAAAGAGTTGTTCTAAAAATTACACCAAATATCAAAAGAATTGCAGCCATAGATGTAATGATTGCAAGATTAATTACAAAACCGGTCTGCACAATGCCTTTAATTGTTTCAATTAAAATTCTATATGCAATTCTGATTTCTGTTAACCAGTCTTTTGGTATATGAGATTTAACTTTCTGTTTTAATCTGTTTCTTGTTGAGCCGTTAGTCATAAGTTCCTGCCTGTACGTCTTTAATCTTTTGACCATTTTCAAGCGTAATTACACGTTTTCTAAAATGGTTTACTATAGCATGGTCATGGGTAGATACTAAAATTGTAATCCCCCGTTGGTTAACCTGTTCTAATATTTGCATAACTTCCATAGAGTTTTTAGGGTCAAGGTTACCTGTAGGTTCATCAGCTATTAAAAGCGGAGGACCATTTACAATTGCGCGGGCAATTGAGACTCTTTGCTGCTCACCGCCGGATAGCTCTGAAGGTCTTGATTTTGCTTTATCTTCCAAGCCTACAACTTTAAGTGCGCCGAAAACACGAGCTTCAATTTCTTTTGAAGATATACCCATAGTTCTTATAACATATGCGATATTATCATACACTGTGTGGCTTTGAAGAAGCTTATAATCTTGAAATACAATTCCCATGCAGCGTCTTAGGTTTGGAATTTTATTAGGGTGGAGATTTGCAATATTTATACCGCCCACCAAAACTTGCCCCCTTGTTGGTTTCTCTTCCATATAAAGCATTTTCATTAAGGTAGATTTACCTGCACCAGATGAACCAACCAAAAATACAAACTCGCCCGGGTTAATATGTAAACTTACATTATACAATGCAAACTTATTTTTATATTGTTTAATTACGTCTCTTAAAACTATCATTTATTTTTTCCAAATTACTTTTTTATAAAATTCTTAATTTTCTCATACAATTTTTCAGCAGTAAGCCCGTAGTATTCCATTAAAACCCTTTGTTCACCGGATTGCCCGAAACAATCATTTGTACCTATTCTAAGAACAGGAACAGGATAATTTTCGGATAAAGTTTCGCAAACAAGCGAGCCGACACCGCCAATAATACTGTGGTTTTCAACAGTTACAACTTTTTTTGTTTTTTGCGCTGATTTAATTAAATCATCTTGCGCAAAGAAAGGTTTAATCACTGGAATATGAAGTATTTCAGCTCTTATTCCATCTTTTTCAAGGAATTTCGCAGCATTAATAGTTTCTATCAGCGTTTCACCATTTGTCACAATGGTAACGTCAGGACCTTCCGTTAATCTAACTGCACTTTTTGGATTGAACTTATAATTATTTTCATCAAAAACAGTTTTCAAATTTGTTCTTGAAACTCTTATATAACAAGGTCCATCTATTTCAAGCGCATATTTTACAGCCTGTTTTACTTCATTATAATCAGACGGGATAATTACCGTCATATCAGGAAGAGAGCGCATAAAAGATACATCTTCAAGTGCCTGATGTGAAGCACCGTCTTCTCCAACAGTGATACCGCCATGGGTTGCAACAATTTTTACATTTAATTTAGGATAACAGATTGAATTTCTAATCTGGTCAAGACACCTTGCCGTTGCAAACATAGCAAATGTACTTACAAATGGAATTTTTCCCGCAATTGCAAGACCCGCAGCAGTTGTCATCATATCCTGTTCTGCAATTCCTGAATTAAAAAATCTTTCAGGAAACTTAGAGGCAAACTTGCAGGTTTGAGTCGAGCAGCTCAAATCAGCATCAAGAACTACAATATCTTTATTTAATCCGCCAAGTTCTACAAGGGTTTCTCCATATGCATTTCTTGGAGACTTTATTTCATCAGCTGTTTTTAAAATTGATGCATTCAACATTACTTAAGTTCCTCCAAAGCAGCCTGAGCCTCATCGCTTTTTGGCACCTTTCCATGCCAGCCTGCATTATTTTCCATATAGGAAATTCCTTTGCCTTTTATGGTATTTGCAATAATAAATACAGGTTTATCAGCCTTTTTTGCAAACATTAAAGCTTCAGTTAATTCATCTTCAGAATGACCATCGACAGTTTTTACAACAAAACCAAAAGCTTCAAGTTTTTTATCAAGCGGTTCAAGGGATTTAACATCATCACAGGAGCCGTCAATCTGCAGCTTATTCCTGTCAACTATTGCAACCAAATTATCCAATTTTCTGTGAGAAGCACTCATTAAAGCTTCCCAAACACTACCTTCCTGCATTTCACCGTCACCAAGAAGCACATAGACTTTTGCAGGGTTTTTATCTAATTTTAGAGCCAAAGCAGCGCCAACTGCCATTGAAAGCCCTTGTCCCAAAGAACCGGTACATGCTTCAATGCCTTCAAGCCCGTATCTTGTTGAAGGGTGCCCTTGAAGCCTTGAACCCAATTGCCTGAATGTTAAGAGTTCATCACAATTAAAAAAGCCACAATGTGCAAGAACACTGTACAAACAAGCGCTGGCATGCCCTTTGGATAAAATAAATCTGTCTCTCTTATTAAAATCAGGAGACTTTTTCCAGTCAGAGGGGATATTTAATATTTTTCTATATAGTACGGATAAAATTTCAACACAAGATAAAGAACCGCCAGGATGACCCGATTTTGCAGCACAAATCATCTTTAAAATATCCTGCCTTACAACTTTAGTAAAATCTTTAAATCCGCAATTCTTATCAATCATAAATAATCTCTTACTACATCGCTAATATTTGGGTATCTGGCTAATCCTAGTTAATCTTTTATCTTACTCCCCGCTTCCATTATACTGTGAAAAAGGAATAATGGCAAAGTTGGAAATATTCTTTTGAATCTTTCAGGCTGTTTTATGGTTCTATAAAGCCATTCGAGTCCAAGTTTTCTATAAATAGGAGGCGCAAGAGCTACACTGCCTGATAAAACATCAAATGTACCGCCCAAACCAATTGATGCCACACCTTGAAGAGTACTTTTAAGTTTTGCATTAAAAAACTCCTGTTTTGGAGCACCAAGTGCTGTAAAAACAAGATTTGCACCCGAATTTTTAATATCGTTAATTATTTCATCTTCATTTTGAAAATACCCATCATGATGGTAAACGATATTTAATTTAGGGTATTTTTCTTTTAAAACTTCTGCAAGTTTTTGATTAATCTCAGGTTTTGCACCAATAAGCGCCAGTTTATAGCCATTTTGTTCAGACAATTCAATTAAACTTTGAGCAAAATCAACCCCTCTAATCTGCTCTTGTTCAATACCTTTAAATTTTAAAGCAAGTTTAATGCCAACACCATCAGGCACAACGAGCTCTGAATATTTCAAAACATCAGCAAAAGATGGATTTTGTTTTGCAGCTTCAATCATCTCCGGATTAATTGTAACAATTTGAATATTTTCCCCGTTATCAAGCGATATTTTAACAAAATCAAGCGCTTCGGCATATTTCAAAAGATTGATTTTAAAACCCTGAACATTAGCAGTCTTTATCATACTAAGTATGATATCATAAAAAACTTTAAAGATTGACTTTAATTCATTATTTTATACAATTAAAGATATCAAAAACGGTTAAAACCGTTGTTATTATTAATAAAATTCAAGGCAGAATTGTTATGAAAAATGAAAAAAGAAACATTGGAGTTGTAGGCTGCGGAATATGGGGAAGAAATATTGTAAGAAATTTTTACAATCTTAATGCCTTAAATACTGTTTGCGACATTGATAAAGACAATATTGAGATGGTTAAAAAAAATTATCCCTCAATAAATGTTACAAATAATTTTGAAGATTTATTAAACAATAAAGATATTGAAGCAATCTGTGTTGTAACCCCAAGCCATACACACTTTGGAATTGTTCAAAGGGTGCTTGAAGCTGGAAAACATGTTTATGTTGAAAAACCTATTTCAACGGTTGCGGATGAAGCAAAAAAACTAAAAGAACTTGCAGATTCAAAAGGTCTAATTTTAATGGTTGGACACCTTCTATTGTATCATCCTGCTGTAAACAGATTACAAATGCTTATAGCAGAAGGGGTTTTAGGAAAAATTAAATACGCACAAAGCGACAGATTAAATATAAATTATTTTAAAAACGACAGAAGTGTTATGTGGGATTTAGCACCGCATGATGTTTCAATGATAGCCCATGTGTTAGGAAAAAACCCTGTTAAAGTATTAAATGCAACCGGATGCTGCAGTGAGAATGACAGTATTTACGACATTACGCATCTTACAATTGAGTTTGAGGATGGCATTATAGGTCATGTTTCAGACAGCTGGATTCATCCGCAAAAAAGAGTGAGTTTGCTTGTTAGGGGCGAAAAAGCAACGGCGATTTTAGACGATACTTTAATGGAAAACAAGCTACAAGTATTTGACAATAAAGTACCTGCACAAAAAAGTATAGAAATCTTTGATTATCTTGAAATTGAACCTCTAAAACTTGAGTGCCAGCACTTTATTCACTGTATTGAAACCGGCAGGCAACCCCGTTCAGACGGTGAAAACGGATACATTATAACTAAAATTCTGGAAGATGCAGAAGAAAAACTTTTAGATTCAAACAGAAGGAAGAAACTTGATAGTGTTGATTTTGCACTATCCCGCTCAAAAAGATAATTAATTAAAAACAAATAATTAAAAAAAGAGGCTGATAAGAGCCTCTTTTATTTTTATATATGTATATATACAGCAAAAAGGCGCTTCGGGTGGTGGGGTGAAACGCCTTCTTGCATATGGTTTTAAGGGATAATTGCAAACTTTGACGGGGTGGTGGAGGTGCCAAAGCTTGCGCCCGAAAAACCTTAAAGATACCGGTTAGGCATTGGCGGTGGTAACCGATACCTTCAATAGTATTATAACAACCATAGAAAAAATTTCAAGAAAATTTTAAATAAATTTTTTTTTAAAATTTTCTTTTTTAGATTTCCGCACCTGGCAATAAAGCTTAATCCTGGTTTTTATACAAAACTTTTACGCCAAATACTGTTAACCGCCGAGTTTTCTAGCTTTTTCCATTGTTCTTTTTATGGTTTTAAAAAGAATTTCATCAATGTTTGAGTTATTCAAGACATTGTTGCCAACTTCCGTACAGCCGCCGGGGGTGGTTACAGCCCTTATAAGTTCTTCAGGAGTATCAGGTGTTTTAAACATCATTTTAGCTGAACCTAAAGCGGTTTGAGCTGATAATTCCAAAGCTGTTTTATAATCAAGCCCAAGTTTTTTCCCTGCTTGCGCAATCTTTTCAATAATATAATAGTAAAATGCCGGACCTGAACCGGATATAGCAGTTACCACATCAATATCTTTTTCATCAATATATATTGCCCTGCCAAGTTTAGAAAACATGTTAAATACAAATTCAGCATCATAATCATAAGCAAAAGAACCTTTGCAAACTGCACTCATACCCTCTTCAACTAGAGCCGGCGTATTAGGCATAACTCTTATAACACGTGTATTTGGAAGAGAAGATTCATAAAATTTTAATGAAACACCTGCCAAAATTGAAATAATGAGATGGTTTCTAACTTTATCCTTAATTTCATCAATAACATTTTTAATTACAAATGGTTTTGTAGCAATTAACACTATTGAAGTTTTTGACATAAGCTCTTCAATACTGGAAACAGGGGTAATGTCTAAATTCTTTGAAGCAATTTTTAGAGCATCCTGATTAACATCAAACCCTAAAATATTTTCTTTCTTCATAAAGCCTGATGATATAATTCCCTTAATAATGGCTGAAGCCATCTTGCCAAGACCAATAAACCCAATTTTTTGTTCTGTCATTTCCTGCATAACTTTACACTATTCTCCTACTAAACTTGACACTTGAATATGTCTAAACTATTATATTTCATACTGATAATATAAAAATGTCAAGGAGAAAATAATGCGTCGCACACTTGAAGGCACAAAAAGAAAAAGACAAAGAGTAAGCGGTTTTAGAGCAAGAATGGCAACACCACAAGGACAAAAAACTCTTAACAGAAGACGCGCAAAAGGTCGTCACAGCTTAGCTATTACAGCAAAAAAACGTGCTTAAGAAAGAATTTAGATTAAAAAAGAACTCATCATTTAAGGCAACTTATTCTCAAAGAAGAATTGTCTCAGATGAGTTTTTTGTATTGTACGGCGGAAAAAATAAAGAGAATATGGAGTTTTCAACAAAAATCGGCTTTGTTGTAAGCAAAAAAATTCATAAGCGCGCCGTTAAAAGAAATCGAATTAAACGACTCGCAAGAGAAGCTGTAAGGCTTAGTATTAAAAATGATAAAGCAAGATACAATAAGTTCCAAAGTCTCATATATATGGCAAAAGAAGGTGCTTTAGAGCTAGATTTTGAAAAAGCTAAACTAAGTGTTACAAAACTTATAAATAAATTAGCAAACAAATTTATTTAGGGGTATTATAAATCTATCATGAATAGTTTACTTGAAGATTTTGCAGCACATAAAGATGACAAAATTCAAAAACCAAATTTTGATACCCGCATGGGCAGAGAATTTTTAGCGTTCTATTTAAAAACCAAATTCAAGCAAATAATTAATTGGGACAAAAAAACAGGCCAGAATCTTTTTGTTTCAATTAAAGATGATTTTATTGAAAGGTTTTTAGAAAGATTAATAAGTCATCCTAAAGAAAGAATTTTAATAGGTATTACCGGCGAATCAGCATCAGGCAAATCGACTATCTGTCAAGAAATTAGAAAAGATACAGAAAAATTTAACCTGCCTGTTACAATTTTAAGTGCTGATAATTATTTTAATGACATTTCACATTTAATTAAAAAATACGGCGATTTTGATAAATTGAGAGATGCCGGATATGATGTAGATGCACCCGAGAATTTTCAATTAGATTTAATGGCAAAAAATTTAGCTGAATTAAAAAACGGCTGTGATGTTTTGGCACCGAAATATTTGGTAAACGGCACAGGAATCAGTGTTCCATCAGGTTTACCTGTTAAGAGTAATAAAATTATCGTAATTGAAGGCATGGCAACAATGCTTGAACCGGTAAAAAGCTTGTTTGATGTTAAAATTTATGTTGAAATTGACGATAAAATAAGAAAAAAGCGTTTTATAAGCCGCGCAAAAGACAGAAATCAAGATAAAGATAATGCTCAGAAACATTGGGAATATGTTTTAAGAGCGGGTCAAAAATATGTACAGCCTGCTAAAAATGAATGCGATATTATCGCAAGCGGCGAATGCGATTTGGAATATTTCTCAAAACTTCTAGAATATATAAATCTTGCAACAAATAGCTTTTTAGAAGAAGCATAAGACAAACGATTGAAGCAGCTTTAATTTGAAATTCAACAAAGAAAATCGCGATTATTATATTTTAAAGTACTTTTTAATGTCCTCAATCAATGGTTTTGTGTTTTCTTTCAAAGCTTCAAAATCACTACTGTTATCTATTCTATAATTCCAGCCGGTATAGTTATCAAGGGCAATTTCCGTTAAATCATTCTCATTTGTAATAATTCCGCGGGTTTTACGAACTTCCAATGAGGCTTCAACTCTTATCATATAAGCATTATGGCTTTTAAAAATATCAAGCTCATGCTCAAGACGTAAATCAGGAACAATGATATCAGTTTCCATCTTTATAATTTCATTGAGCCAAAAATCGGGGTCCTGTTGTCTTCCCCAATCACCAAGTTCAATTAAACCGGTTCTGTATTTTGATTTATTGGCTTCTATTTGCTCATAGGTTAAAGCATTTTGCCTGCCATACATAATCTTGATGGCATCACCTATCCCTATTCTTTTGAAAGTCTTAAACTCTTCCAAAAGAAGCTTAGCCAAAGTATCTTTTCCTGAATATTGTTTTCCCGATAATACAATTAATTTTTTCATATATCGCATTATATTACATTTATTTTTTGAATTAATGCATCAAATTAAGGATTTTTACAATTTAAGATATTAAAAAATAAAAATCCGCAAAATAAAATTTGCGGATTAATAAAACTTTCTCCATAAAGTCCGTAGCCGTTAAGCTAAAATACTTTTGTTAAAAACACTATCCTTCAAATATTGATTTAACTTGGGTTTTACTTACATCTTTATAAAAACATTTAGTATATATGAATTGCATAATTAGTATATACTGTTACAAAACTTAACAAAATATAAACAAAAAAGGCAATTTTTAAAAACACAAATTGTTTATTAAAGTGTAGAGATTCAAACAAACCACACGAGAGATTAACTAAATAATTTTAGGAGAGTACGACTATGGGCTGGGTAACATTATCACTCAGGAAAATGGCCCTAAAACAAAGGGTATCAAATCTTGAATACCGGTTGGTTCAAATAAGCCAACAACAGCAGACACTTGCAAACCAATCATCATACGCACAAAGATACAATGGTATGATGCAGAATCAGCAAATGATGCAGTTGAATGTTGACCGCCTAAATTACCTGAAGGATGCGAGAGCAAACGCAGCTAACAGTGGCTCTACCGATTATCAATCTCAGTTGGATCTCCAAACAGCATTAGATGAAATCAATTTGAATTATCAATTCAATCAAATGAATTTAGAGTCAGTATTCCAAGCTCAGGAAGATTCAATGCTGCAAGAAGTTAACAGGCAGCAGCAGCAGCTTGAATTAGAGCAAGAACAAATTCAAACACAGCTTGCGGCAGCACAGGCAGAATTAGAAAGCTTGGATTCAGCAATAAGCAACGATATTAAAAACGGAGCAATAAAATTAACATCATAGAATAATAACACCATAAAATAAGCATAAAACATTGAAACAATAAGGATAGGGAAATAGGTTTATAGTTACACCCGATTTAAGGTATGAATTTTCATACTAAAAATCGGGCTTTCTTTTATTTAAAAAAGCAAAATAAAACCCGAACGGAAGATAAAACTTACCCCTCGGGTCAAACAGTAGCAAATACGGCATTATTCTTTTATGACGTTTAATGAATTAAAAAGTTTCATCTTTAAAAAATGTTTAAAGTATAATATTTCTTATGCAAAAAGTGATTAATGAAATAAAAAAACTGGATATAAAAGTTTTATACAAAAAAGAAGATATTTATCCGTATGCATTTGACACCGCACCTTTAAAAAAAGAAATAGAAACACCTGTTTGTGTAGTATTTCCAAAAAATACGAAAGATGTTCAAAAAATTGTGATACTTGCAAATAAATATGGTTTAAATATTGTGCCCAGGGGTGCTGCAACATGCCATACGTCAGGGTGCAAACCAAATCAAAAATCAATAGTTGTACACCTTTCTTTAATGGATAAAATTATTGAAATAAATAAAGAAGATTTAACAGCAAAAGTTCAGCCTTATGTTGTTGTAAAGCAGCTGCAGGAAGCAGCAGAAAAACTTGGATTATTTTTCCCCCCGGACCCTTCAAATCTAGCAGTATCTACAGTTGGCGGAGCTGCAGCACTTTGCGCAGGAGGTCCAAGAGCCTTTAAATACGGAACAACAAAAGACTATGTAATAAACTTAAAAGTTGTTTTAGGAACCGGTGAAATTTTAGAAACCGGCTCAAATATTGCAAAAAATGTTACGGGATATAATTTAACACAGCTTTTTGTAGGCTCAGAAGGAACACTTGGAATAATAACAGAAATAACATTTAAGCTCATCCCAAAGCCTGAAAAAAGACTTGTAACTCTTTGTTATTTTAACAGCATTTTAGATGCAACAAAAGCAGTAAATAATGTTATAAATGCACTTATTGTGCCGTCAACATTGGATTTATTGGATAAAAACACTCTTTCAACTATTGAAAAATTTAACCCAACAGGCTTTATAGAGGAAAGAGAAGCAGCCCTTTTAATTGAAATAGATGGCAGCGAAGCTAAAATAAAAGAGGATAACGAGAAACTCTTTAAGGTACTTGAAGAATCCGGCTCCGCCAAAATTATTCAAAGCAAAGACGAAGAGGATAATGAAAACATTTGGAAGGCAAGAAGAAGCTCTTATGCTTGCGTTACAAAATTAAGACCAAACGTTGCAACAGAAGATGTTGTTGTAAACAGAAGCAAGATTCTGCCCCTTATTAAAGGCATTCAAAAAATTTGCAAAAAGTACAATATGATTGTATGCATTATGGGACATGCCGGAGATGGCAATATTCATCCAAATTTTGCACTTGATTTAAGCAATAAAGAAGAAAAAGAAAATTTTGAACTTGTAAAAAAAGAACTGTTTGAACTTGCAATCTCTCTTGGTGGCAGCTTATCTGGAGAACATGGAATAGGGTCAGAGAAAAAACCTTATCTTGAAATGGCACTAAATCCTACGGCTTTAAAATATATGAAAGAA
Source organism: Candidatus Gastranaerophilales bacterium (assembly GCA_910586855.1). Lineage (GTDB taxonomy): Bacteria > Cyanobacteriota > Vampirovibrionia > Gastranaerophilales > Gastranaerophilaceae > MGBC122484. The sequence goes on along the minus strand of CAJUJH010000001.1, from coordinate 948,442 downwards.
ATCAAAAAACTTTTTGACCCAAATAATATTATGAATCAAGGTAAAGTGTTTTAAAAATGATTACAGCTATAAATAAAATAAAAGAATATAAAGAATACGCAAAACAACTTGTTGAATTATCAATTCCTATTATTTTAGGAAATGTAGGCAATATGCTTATAGGAGTGGGCGATGTAATAGTTGCAGGACGCCACAGTACAATAACACTTGCAGCAATAAGTATTGCAACAGCTATTTTTATGACATTCTTGATTGCGGGAATAGGTTTTATAGCAAGCATATCTCCTGTTGTATCAAATCTTCGGGGCATGCGAATCCCATCTAAGAATTTATTCAGAGTGACAACTATTTATTCACTTTTAATAGGGCTCTTATTTTTTGTTTTAATAAGGCTTATAACTCCTCTTGTACCATACATGGGTTTAGCAGATAATCTTAGCTTTTATGTCGTAGAATACCTTGAAATTTCAAGCTGGGGAACTTTTGCAGGACTTTTATTTGTAGCATTCAAGGAATTTTTACAGGCATATGAGATTGTGGTTTTTCCAAACCTTATTGTAGTCGGCGCAATATTTTTAAACGTATTTTTGAATATCGTCCTTGTTTTTGGATATTTAGGTTTTCCGGAACTTGGAGTTAAAGGATTAGCTATAGCAAGCTTAATTGTCAGATGGCTTATGGCAATTTTACTTTTTATATACTGCACCCCGTTCTTAAGAGGAAAAACGCAAAAGTATAAAAGTTATATTAAAGATTTATTAAAAACAGGCTGGCCTATTTCTCTTGCTATGTTTTTTGAATTTTTAGGATTTAATATCACAGCAGTTTTGGTAGGGAAATTTTCAGCCGTATATGCTGCCTGCCACAACGTAATAGTTACAATGACAGGAACAACGTATATGATTCCTCTTTCTATTTCAAATGCTGCTGCCATAAAGGTGGGATTTGCAAACGGCGAAAAAAATATGTTTGACATAAAAAAATACACAATAACAGGATATATTATAATAATAGGGTATATGCTGACTAATATGGTGATGTATGGCATTTTCCCAAAACAACTTATGCGGATTTTTACAAAAGACCCGGTTGTAATTCAAACTTGCCTGCCGGTTTTTGGTATTGTTCTTTGTTTCCTATTGTTTGACGGGCTGCAATGCGCTTGTGTCGGAGCACTTAAGGGATTAAAAGAAACAAAACCAATTATGTGGACAATGGCATTTGCCTACCTTATTGTAAGTATTCCAATAGGCTGTCTTTTAGCCTTTAAATATAATATTGTATTAAACGGTTTTTGGGCAGGGCTTGCACTTGGTATAATCTTTGCCTGTATAATTTCAAACTCAATTTTAATTAAGAAAATTAAAAAACTTTCAAAAGAATATAACTAAATAAGTTTTGATAAGAATTTTTCAATATTTTCTTTTGGATTATCGCTATTCATTATTGCGCGCACCACTGCAACTCTTGAAGCTCCGACTTTAATAACTTCATCTATGTTATCAGGCTCAATTGAACCTATTGCAAAAAACGGTATATTAATATTTTCACTTGCCCATTTAACATATTCTAAGCCAACAGGGATTCTTCCAGGCTTTGTAGGAGTTTTAAAAACAGGACCAACCCCTATATAATCTGCTCCGCCATTTTGCGCCCCTACAGCATCATCAGGACAATGTGTTGAAATACCTATTATAAATTCATCTCCCAATATTTCTCTTGCAGTTTTTAAAGATATATCATCCTGTCCTAAATGAACACCGTCCGCTTTTACAATTTTTGCAATATCAATTCTGTCGTTTACAATAAAAAGCGCATTAAAATTACTTGCAAGTTCTCGAATTTTATACCCAAGCTCAATAATCTCTTTTGCAGGACGGCTTTTTTCTCTTAATTGAATAATATCTACTCCGTTTTTAAGGGCAAGAGCCACTCTATCCAAAAATTCATCATCAGATTTAAAGGCATCAGAATTTGTTACAAGATATAATCTTCTTTTATCAAGCAGATATTTTTTAATGTTCATCTTTAGTTCCTCAAACATTTCTTTTTCAATAGTGTAGCTTTCATATCTTAAACTGTCAGGCAAATTGCCATATTCAGTAAGCATTCTTAAAGACTGCTGTAATCTTTTAATATTAGATTTAAAAATATTTTCAATATTTAATGTACGGTTTTCTTTGGTAGGATTTTTAATATCAACACCAACATCATTTAAGGTATCACGAGATTTTAAAAGTTCATCATAATTATTATCAAAAAAGCTGCATACAAAATGGCGCATTTTTTTTAATTTTTCACAAATTTCTTTATTATTAAGATAGAATCTTGCAATCTCTTCAAGTGCCCTCAAGGCTTCTGCTGCCCTATTAATATTTACATCAATTATTCTTTTCAAATTTAAAGTCCGTTTAATACTGCCATAGTGATTATATAACAAAGAATGTGGTTAATTAAGAGAAAATTGTTTATTTATGAACTTATGAAATTAAAGTTTAAAAATGATTCAACAGAAGCTCTAATAAATAAGGCGCAAAATGACGATTTTGAAGCGCTTGAAGAATTAATCAGACGTGAAGAAAAGAATATTTACGCCACACTTTACTATATGAATGCAAGATGCGATGAAATATCAGATTTAGTTCAGGAAATCTTATTTAAAGTTGCAAAAAACATTAAAAAATTAAAAAACCCAAAAACATTTAGAGCCTGGTTGAATCAAATAACAATAAGACAATTTTACGATACCTTAAGAAAAAAACAAAGAACACCCATAAAAATTACATTAGAAAATGATTATGAAGATAAAAACAAAGAGTTTGAAATTCCAGATAATTCAACAAGCCCGCACGAGTGCATCTTGAATGATGAACTTGATTTGGTTATTAAAAAATCTATTGATAAATTAAAAGAACCATTCAAAATGACCATAGTAATGAGAGAATTACAAGGCTTAAGCTATGATGAAATTGCACAGGCAACAAATTCAAGTATTGGAACCGTAAAATCCAGAATAGCACGTGCAAGATGTAAATTGCAGGAATATATTAAGCCATATATGTGCTAAAATAAGGATTTTAAAAATGTTAAAAGGAAATTTAACCTGTACAATCGTTGGAAAACTTCTAACCCACTATGTGGAAGATAACCTGGATAAAAAATACAAAGAGATGGTTTCTATTCATCTTAGAAACTGTCCAATGTGTATGGAAAAATATAGTGTAGTAAAAAGGCTTTTTAACGAAGCAGAAAAAAAGCGGAGACTCATTAAGGAAAGAGAAGTTATGTATGAAGAAATTTCTCTTTATCTTGATGGCGAGATGGATAAATCAAGAATAAATGATTTTGAATCAATACTTGCAAAAAGAAAAGAATACGAAGAAGCACTTTTAAATATAAGCAAATTAAAAAGAATGTTAAATAACTCTTTTTATAAAACAAAATATACTATAAATACAGACGACATTTCAGAAAAAGTTATGGAGCAATTAAAAACAAGCGGTTTAAGAAACAGTATAAGAAGATTTTTTACTTGTTTTCTTCGATAATTACACCATTTTCTTTCAATGCATTTATAAAATTATCAGCAGCAAGTTTTTGAACCTCCTGCGGTACAACTCTAAGAAGCTCAACCGTTTTAGAGAGAACAGGGTCAGAATCATACCATCTGTTGCCTAAAATCATAGGTTTCACCATATCGTAAAATCTATCAACAGCCTCTTTTGAAACCTGCTCTTCAACTTTTTTAAGAAACATTTCAGCCTGGCTTTTGAGTTCATTAGGATATGCTCTCAATAAGTCTATAACCTGCATCAATAGAGGGTCATGGTCATACCATCTTTTATATGTGTGCGCCATAATGTCCTTTCAAATTTATATCACTATTTTGAAACAGGTGCCTCACTATTGTCAAGAGTTTCATAATCTTTAGCATCATAGGGAACTCTTTGGACATTCACTCCTAACCCTTGAAGTTTTTGTGTAAATTTTTCATAACCTCTATCTATATGATGAAGTTTTTTAACTTCGCTTTCACCCTTTGCCATAATGGCTGCAACTACAAGGGCAGCGCCTGCTCTTAAATCGGTAGACTGTACAGAGGTTCCAACAAGAGTTTCAACTCCTTTAATTATGGCATGATTTTTAGATTGTCTTATATTTGCACCCATTCTCCAAAGTTCAGATATGTGCATAAATCTATTTTCATATAAACTTTCTGTCACAACAGATACACCGTTTGCAGTTGACAAAAGGGTCATAGCAAGGGCTTGCAAGTCAGTCGGGAAGCCGGGATATGGCTGAGTTATAAAATTCATCGCTTCCAGTTTTCTGTCGGCAGAAACTTCCATTGCATAAGGTTCAACAAGTCTTATCTTTGCACCCATTTCTAAAAGTTTACCGGTAAAGATAGTTAAGTGATTTGGATAAACATTTCTTATTACAGCCTTACCGCGAGAAGCAATTATGGCAGACATAAAAGTCCCAGCTTCAATTCTATCCGGGATAGTAGTATATTCAACCCCATGAAGGTCAGCTTGTTTAACGCCCCTTACAATAATTTCACTTGTGCCTGCACCATCAATATCTGCCCCCATTGAAATTAAAAAGTTTGCCAAATCAACAATCTCTGGCTCTTGTGCGGCATTTTGGATTCTCGTTGTACCTTCTGCTAATACTGATGCCATCATAATATTTTCTGTGGCACCAACAGATGGTATATCAAAACAAATATCTTCACCTACAAGCCTAGTTGCTTTAGCATGCACATAACCATTGTCCAGATTACATTCACACCCTAATGCCTGCAAACCCTTTATGTGAAAATTTACACGTCTCTCGCCAATCTGGCAGCCACCAGGGAGTGCAACATAAGCTTCCTTCATTCTGCCTACAAGAGGACCCAGGACAACAAAAGAAGCGCGCATTTTAGATACAAAAGCTTCAGAAGCACAGACACTTGTCAAATTGGTAGCATCAATTGTTAAAAACTTTTCTTCTTTATTATAAGTAGTTTTTGCACCAAGTTCTTTCAAAACATCAAGCATGATTTCAACATCTGAAAGCTCCGGCACATTTCTTATAACAGAAATATCCTCGCATAGAAGTGCGGCTGCCATTAATTTTAGTACAGCATTTTTTGCACCACCGACTGCAACCTCACCTTTAAGAGAGTCTCCGCCCTGTATTATTAATTTTTCCTGAATTTTAGCCATAAAATTTTACATGCCCTGTAAATACTATTGTAATACAAGAATAGATTAATTTACACTAATTTAACTAATGTAAATATAAAGAATCATTTTTTAAATAAGTTTATAAAGTAATAAATTTTGAAACCGCAAAACCTGCAAATATCAGCCAGATAAACATAATAAATGCAAGAAGTATCGGTTTAATTCCAAGCCCTTGTATCTTTTTAAAATTAGTTTCAACACCAAGAGCAAACATTGCAACAGTTAAGAGAAAAATATCAAATTCTACAATAAAAGATGTGATATTGGGAGCAATAAAGCCCGTAGAATTAATACCGCAAACTACAATGAAAAGAATTGCAAACCAGGGAATCTGAATCTTATTCATTTTTGTTCCTGATTTTCTTGCAAGATAAAAACTCAATAAAAATAAATAAGGAACCAGCATCATAACTCTTGTAAGCTTAACAATTACGGCTGTGTCCATTGCAGTTTTTGAAACTGCACTTCCTGCTGCAACAACCTGCGCAACTTCATGGATACTTGAACCTATATAAATTCCAAAAGCATTGGAATTTAAAAAACCAAGCTTATATATAAACGGATACAAAATCATAGAAATTGTTCCAAATAATACAACTGTTGCTACGGCAAGGGAAACCTTGTGAGCTTTTGCTTTTAAAACAGAATCCGTACCCAATACAGCAGCTGCACCGCAAATAGATGAACCTATTGCAGTCAGCATACATAAATCTTTATCAAGTTTAAATACTCTTGTTCCAATGTAATAACCTAAAAGATAAGTGGTAACAAGCATAATAACATCAGCTATAAACCCGGTGGCACCAACACTTGCAATCTGAAAAAATGTTATCCTGAAACCATATAAAATTATGGCAAACCTCAAAATCCTTTTGCTTGAGAAGGTTATACCGGGTTTAAAATTCTCAGGAATATTGGAATTTAAAAAATTTCCAATAAGCATACCGACAATTATAGCAAGTGTTAATGAATTAATATTATATTTAATAAAAAAATCAATCTTGCATATAAAATACAAAATAACAGCAAAAACTGCACAAAATACAATACCAGTATGAGGTTTAAATTCCAAAATTTGTAAGGACTTTGTTTCAGGTAAAACTTTCTGTTGTTCTTCTTTTTCTAATGTAATCATAGTAAATTCATTATAAAAGAAACAAGCCTGCAGACAAACTTATCTAAAAAATACTATTTTACAGTATTTAGGGATGCAAAAACTTTTTGAACCTCTTCCCTATCATCAAAATGAATTGTTCTATCGGCAAGGATTTGATAATCTTCATGTCCTTTTCCTGCGACAATAATAACATCCTCAGGTTTTGAGATTTTCTTTAAAAGCTCAATTGCAAGCTGACGGTCTGGTTCCACAAATACAGTTTTAGAATTTATCAGCTTTAAACCTGACAAGATATCGGTAATGATTTGCTGCGGGTCTTCTGAGCGCGGATTATCAGATGTTACAACAATTTTATCTGATAACGATTGAGCTATTTTACCCATTTTAGGACGTTTTGTAGCATCTCTATCCCCGCCGCATCCAAATAAACAAATTAAATTAGCATTCTTTGGAGTTAATTCACGTGCAGCACGAAGAATATTTTCTAAACCATCGGGCGTATGGGCATAATCTACAATTACCATAGGGTCAGAATTTACAATCTCAAAACGACCTGCAACAGAGCGTGTACGTTCAAGCGCTTCTTTACAGGTTTTCATACTGATACCCATAGAAAGTCCGACACCAATTGCAGCTAGTGCATTGTATACACTAAACATACCATTAAGGTGCAATTTAATTTCTTCTTTTTCATCACCGCAAACACATAGGAAATTAACCCCGCGGGAAGTAAATTCAATATCAACAGCCATAAGCCCCGAATTTTTCTTTACACCGTAGGTTAAAACCGTAACGCCTTCAGGAACTTCGGACAAAAATCTTTCAGACCACTTATCATCATTATTTATAACAGCATATGAGCCTTTTTGAAGATTAGAAAAGAGTTTTGCCTTTGCCTTAAAATAATTTTCCATAGTTATATGAAAATCAAGGTGGTCCTGAGTTAAATTTGTTAAAACTGCACCCGAAAACTTGCATCCCCTAACCCTTGACTGCTCAAGAGCGTGAGATGAAACTTCGGTCACAACATTTAAAATATCTTGCTTTAAAATTTTTGATAATGTTTTTTGAAGCTCAGGAGCCTGAGGTGTTGTATGTTTTGCTTCAAGATAATCATCAGAAGATGACAGTTTATACCCCAAGGTTCCAATTAAAGCACACTTTTTCTGGTCCTCTTCAATAATCTTCTGCACAAGGTGGGTTACTGTTGTTTTGCCATTTGTGCCAGTGACACCGATTAAATTTAACTCTTGAGATGGATTATGATGAAAACAGCAAGCTAAATCTGCAATTTTTTCCTGGCAAGATGAAACAACGAGCTGCGGAATTTCAATATTTAAAGGTTTTTCAACCATAAGAGCAACGGCGCCTTTTTCAAATGCCATTTGTGCAAATTCATGACCATCTACATGTTCACCTTTAAGACACACAAAAATTTCATGACTGTTTATTGTTTTTGAATTATAAGAAATCCCTTTTATATCAACATCTTTATAGTTTAAAACTTCATTGCATTCTATTGCTTTAATGATTTTGCCAAGTTCCATCTAAAAATATCCTTCTATTCAATTCAATAATATTCTAAACCTAAAACACATTTTTTGTTAAATTTTTGATAATTCTTAATATCGGCACCGGTACCTGATTTTAATATAATAATTTATTCCTTAGTAAATTCTAGTTAATATCAAGCGGCACTTTTCTATCAGGAGTCAGGTTCATTATCTTTGCAAGTTCGGTTGCAATGTCTTTAAAAATAGGTGCAGCAACAGTAGAACCCCAAACATCACCCATAGCGCTATCAATTACAATATAAATTAAGATTTTAGGGTCAGAAGCCGGAAGATATCCTACCATTGAAGTGTACATTTTATTTGTGTACCCGACACCGTTATCTTTCGGGCGTCTTGAGGTACCTGTTTTTGCGGCAAGCCTAAAATCTTTCATTCTTGCAATGGATTTACTTCTATCTATAGATTCAACCAGAATATCGGTTAAATCTTTAGACATTTCAGGGGTCATAATACGTCTTCTTATAATTTTTTCTTCTGCTTCTTTTTTATCATATTTAATCACATGGGGAGTCACCCATTCTCCGCCATTTGCAATCGCAGAAACAGCTGCTGCCATCTGAATTGCAGTAACAGAGGCACCATATCCGTAACCCATTGAACCATGGGTTGCAGCATCCCAATTCTTAGGTTTCGGCAGAATACCGGCTGATTCAGCCGGAAGGTCAACACCTGTTTTTTGTCCAAAATTAAACATTTCAAGTGTATCGTAAAACTCCTGGTCATCCATTTTTTGCGCCACTTTTACACTGGCAACGTTACTTGAATGCTGAAACAGATATACTAAATCAATAAGCCCAGGGGCTTTGCCATTAACATAGTCATGGTTTTGAATCTCCCACCAGCCGATTTTAATTTTGCCGGTATCAAGAATTTGAGTATCTTTATTAATTTTTCCATTTATAAAAGCAGAAGCTACGGTAATTATCTTAAATGTAGAACCCGGCGGGTAAACATCTGTAAGTGCCCAATTTTTCATCTCAAGAAGAGAATATTTTTGATATTGGTTAGGATTATAGTAGGGATAAACCGCCATTGCAAGAATTTCGCCATTATTTGGGTCCATAACAATAACGGCACCCCTTATAGCATGGGTTTTTTGCATTGATGAGTATAGATATTTTTCACAAATATGCTGAACAGCCGAATCGATTGTTAAAGTTAAAGTTTTACCCTTAATAGGTGCTGTAACATCTTCGGGATTTGTTGAAAGATTATATATCAAATCGCCATTTGGGGTTTTTTCATGGGTGATATTTTTATCAATATATTCAAGATACCCTTTTGCAATATATTCAATACCGGCTGCAACATCGGCATCGGAGTTATAATATCCTAAAACATGTGAAGCAAGGCTTCCTTGCGGATAAGCGCGTTTATTTTTAACCTCAAGAGAAATTTCCCTGAGTCTAAGCGCCCTTATACTTTCAGCTGATTTTCTCGGGATAGATTTTTTAACCAGAATAACAGAATCAGTTGATGATAATTTTTGAATAAGAGCATTTTTATCACCGCCAATAAAAGGATGAAGCTTATCAGCTAAAACCTCAGGCGGATAATCGTAATATTTCCTGTGGGCATAAACATCAAAAGAAGTTTCATCAACGGCAAGTTTAAAACCGTTTCTGTCAAGAATTTCTCCTCTCAATACAAAGATTTTAGATGCCCTTTGGGTTTTTGCTCTTTCTTTATAGTGTCTAATATCAAAAATTTGAAGCAAGAATAAATAAATCAAAAATGAGACAATAAAAGCAAGAAAACAAAACTGCAAACAGCCGATTCTCTTATCAAAATCTCTGTATTTATCTTTGTCCAAACCTTATGCTCCTTTTATAAAAAATTAATATCCCATAGACCAGCCGGGAACAGGAGAAGCATTTTTATTTTCATAATTAACGTTTGGAAGATTAGCAGCAGATAATTCCATAACCTGCTTTGCAGTTTGAAGAATTTTAGTCTTTGTTACTTGTTTATCTACATTGGAGAAAGATTGCAAAATATCAAGCCTGTGCTGCATATCTTCATTTTCATAGTTAATTGCAAGAGTTTCTTTTCTTATCTGATTCAGCTGAATTTCACCATTGATTACATAGTAGTAGCTAACCAGACAAACCAACACAAGTAATGAGAGTACTCCGCATAAAAAATTGTTAATTCTTGCTATAACCATTTCTTTATAAGATTTTTCCTTAATAAAATAACCGCTTATGATTTGATTTTGTTGAACATTCCGGTTATCTTGCTTTTTGTTTTCGGAAATCTTCTCATTTTTTACAGAGTTATTAGAGACAGGATTTGTGATAGAAGATTTCATGCCAGCTCTAGAACCAAGCCTTGCACCAGATGTTCTGTAGGAATCTCTCAAATTTCTTGAAGAAGTTTCCCTCATATTATCTTGAATATTGCTGTTTTTAAATGTCAACAAACTCAAAATCTTCTCTCCTTGTTTACCCATAAACTAAACCTTCCTTGCTATCCTTAATTTGGCACTTCTTGAAGGAGGATTAGCTTTTAATTCTTCATCACTTGCTAAAATCGGCTTCTTTGTGATGATTTCTATAAGTTTTCCGCCACAATCACACTTGGCTTTATTTCTATCACATCTACATTCCAAAGAAAAGCGCTTAAGTATGTTTTTTGCGAGTCTGTCTTCCAAAGAATGAAAACTTATTACACTTATTATAGCACCCGCATCTAATAATGTAAGCACTTCATTCAATGTATTTTCAAAATTTAACAACTCTTTATTAACTTCTATCCTTAATGCCTGAAAAACCCTTGTGGCAGGATGAATTTTAGATTTTATTTTTGGCGTGGATTTAACAATTAATTCACTCAATTGTAAAGTTGTGTTAAGAGGTCTGTTTTCAACAATTGCTTTTGCAATTCTTTTGGAGAAGCGCTCTTCGCCATATTCGGAAAAAATTTTAACCAAATCATCTGCAGAATATTTATTAACAATATCCCATGCTCTAAATTCCTGTTCTTGATTAAATCGCATATCAAGCGGGGCATCTTTCATAAAAGAAAAACCTCGCTCAGCCTTTGTCAGCTGATGATAAGAAGCACCAAGGTCAAAAATAATACCGCCGGTTATTTTTTCAATACCAAGCCTTTCAAGGTTTTCTTTAATATTAACGTAGGAATCCTGAACTATTGTCACATTTTTGTAAGGCTCAAGTTTTTTCTTTGCAGCATTAATTGCATCAGTATCAACATCAAATGAAATCAGTTTCCCACCATCTGAAAGCCTGGATGCTATAAGCGCGCTGTGACCGCCGCCACCAAGAGTAGCATCGACAAAAATTTTATCAGAAACCGCACCATCAGGAATAAGGGCATCAACCGCCTCATTTAACATAACGGTGTAATGTTGAAATTCAGGTTTTGTATCATTTTCTGTAATCGGGGAATTTTCCATATGAAAATCATACAATAAAAATTTCTACAGTTAATTAAATGTAAAGTTAGTTAAAAAATCTGTAATAAAAAAGCGCCCTAATTGCCATAAGCCCGTCTTTATAAGTAATTTTCTTACCTTCTTGATAGCTTCTTGCATTATATTTAATTGGCAGCTCTTTAATTTTTGCACCTTTTTTAACAAGCTTGGCAGTAATTTCAGGCTCAAGGTCAAACTTGTTTGATTTTATATTCATATCTTTAACAAATTCTTTTCTTATTGCCTTGTAACAGGTTTCCATATCCGTTAATTTTGTACCATAGAGAATATTTGTTAAAAGTGTCAAAAACTTATTTGCAACATAACTTAAGAACATAAAATCTTTAAACGGGGTGCCTAAAAATCTAGAGCCATAGACAACATCTGCTTCACCATCAATTATCAGCTTTAAAAGCGGAGCATAATCAGACGGATTATATTCTAAATCAGCATCTTGAATAATTACGATATCACTTTTGGCATTTTCAAAACCGACATTTACAGCAGAACCCTTCCCGCCGTTTTTTTCTTTATAAATTACCGTATATTTATCTTCATATCTTTTTAAGATTTCCCGTGTGGAATCTGTTGAATAATCATCAACTATTATAAAATTTTTTTCTAAACCGCAAAAATCGGTATTTTCTAAAATTTCTAATATATTTTCAATTGTTTTTTCTTCATTATAAACAGGTATAATAATATCTACACTTTGCAATTTTATGATTCCTTTTTTAAATTTAGATAATAAAAGAATAGCAAATTAAAAGAGAATGTGATATTTTAATACAATTTCTTAACAATATTAAAATCCTGGGGTCTGAACACTTGAAATACCCGAAAGCGTATGACCTGTTCTAAATACGAAAAATCCCCTGTATAAATATTCGCTTTTTACAATATAGCCTGTGTTTAAATTAGAGCACACAATCTTTACGGTTAAAATGTTTTTGTTTAAAAAATTTTCTTTTGATTTTAATACAAGAATATCTTCATTTTGCTTATCAATACTTAATTCCAGTTTATTATCAAGATATTTTTTTGCCCTGCTTTCAATTAATTCTAAAGCTTCATCATCCGGCTTAGTGCAAAAACTTTCTCTATCAAAAGATGAAATATTAGCATTAATATCATCTGAAAAGGTTTGATTAGCGTACATGTTTTGAAAATATAGTGCAAATTCCATTATGAAAATAAAAATTAAAAAAGTTAAAACAAAGGCAATACATCCTTCAACAACAGCCTGTGCATTTATTTTTTTAAATTTGAGAACTTTTTTTATCATATATTAAATATTTATATATTTTTTAAGCCTTGCAATTATCGTCTTTTTATTTATTTCAGGATAAATTAAGCTTTCATCATAAAAATCATTATACTCATTAATTATGTTTAATGGAATATCTTCCCCTTTTTGAAGAATCTGGGCAATATTTAAAATAAATTCGTCCTGCTCTTCTCTATAAATATTATCCCGTTTTCTTATATCTTCATCGGCCTCAAGGTGCATTAAAATATGAAAACAAACAGCGACACTATTATCTTCCTTATTTTTTGGAAATTTTGATACAGCATTTAATACTGTTTTTTCACCTGATAATACAGAAAAAAGAAGATTTGACACTTCTTTTCTCAATTTAATTTTATCTTCCAAAGTAATTACGGAAGAAGTTTTCGGCTTTACATATAAAAGCTTGTTTAATTTTTCTATAATATCTTCAAATAATTTCAATTTTAAACCTTAAGTGAAGTTTGGGATGCTGCAATCGTGGTTGCAATAGAGGCTAATTTTGAAATATCGCCGTTACAGTATTGGGTTGCTATTTTTTGAAGAGAGGTTGTAATAATATCATTACTTGAATATGCGGTTCTATAGTAGAATTTTTTGCCTTGTTTAATTCTAAGTAGCACTTCTTTTTCATATAGTCTGTCCATTACTGTTTTTATTGTAGTATAGGCTCTTTTTGCAGAATTAGAATTATTTATATGCTCAAAAACATCTTTAACAGAATTTTTATAAATACCGCATTTTTCAAGTTCCCATAAAGAATTTAATATTACACTTTCAAGTGACCCATGTTTTAAATTCATCGTCAAAGTTCCCTTTTTTAAACGTTTTTTATACAGTTAGTTAACATGATTTTATTACTACTATTATAACACTTAAGAAAAAAATTAAAAGCAGATTTTTATATAATTTTAGGTAGAATTTTAACAAAAGTTAATCAATGGGTATCAGGCATCATAATGCATTTCAGAACAAGCAGTTCCCGATTCGCTAAAGTTATTTGCTTTATAAAATTCAACAGCTGTTGGCGTGGAAAAAAGTCTTATTCTTTTACCGGAAAATATATTCTTAAGCGCATTTAATACTCCACTTCCAACATGATTGTATTCATAAGGTTTTTTAACCAGTCCAACATTATCAGGCTTTACTTCCAAATATTTTAACTTTACAGTGTCATCACTTTCTTCATCAAGCTGACATACTGCAAGAACCTCGGAGGGTTGAAGGCAAGTAAAATGTTTTGTTTGTGCCGTAAGAGCATAAAATTTATTACCCTCTAACTTATCATTATATTTTGAATAATATTTCATACAATTAAATATTAGCTCTGGAAATTTCCAATATGAATCCCATCTTTCAGCAATATCAGCCATTGCATCTATATCTTCATCACATTCAGGGTCAAGTTCGACACAAGATACCCTGCATTGTTCAACCAAATCATTATTTCGATTAATTTTTTGAATATTTACAGAATTTATATATTTTGCACCAAATGAAATCATAAAAAATACCTTTGCACATTTTGTAGTTTAATATGTAAAAATTTAAAACATGAAAACATATTTCTTTGCATTAAAAAAAGCACCCTTTTAAGGTGCTTTGTACGTGTATATCGCACGAAAAGGAATCTGGCACAGTTACATTATTAATCTTCATCATTTCTATCTATAAAGCCTTTTTGGTTTTCAGCAGATTGAAAAATTGCCCAAAGGTCAATTCCAAGCTTTTCAACAGGGCGTCTATTTTTACTACCAATTGCTCCGGCAATAGGTCCAAACATAACAGTTGTTTCAGAGTACGTATCACTTGCATCTTGTGCTATACCATAATTTATTCTTGCAATCTCAGAATCGCGATTAAGCTCATAGGCATCTTTAAAGCCTACTGCAGCACCTTTTAAAAAAATTTGACCGAGAGAATAACATACATAAGCCCTGTTGAAATGATAAATCCAATTATTGGGATACTTTTTTATTAATTTATCGTAATCTTTAAGCGACGATTTTCTTTTGCCATTTTCAAACTTTAAAAGTGCTCTGTAATAATATGCCCGCTCAGATTGTTCATTGAATTTTACGGCTTCATCTAAATACTTAAGAGCAGTTTTAAAATCAGTCTTATTCTCCAGAGCAAGCTCAATACATTGCTTTTCATTATCACAGGCAAATGATATTTGAAATATAGAAAGTATAAAAATTGTCAAAATTATCTTTTTCATTAAAAATCTCCAAATTATAACCTAGGCACAAAGATTGTATTATTACGTATAAATGTCTCTATAGGAGCGTTGGAAGGCAGTTCGGCTTCATCTCCTTTTACAAGTGCAAAGAATAGAAGCGGCCATAAGAAAAACAAGCTAATAGTGGCTAAAATTTTTGGATAAAGTTTAGCCTTTCCAACCAAAAGCTGTTCTAAATCAACCTTATATTCTTTTCCATTGATATCAAATACTTCGCCATCCCTTATTGTTAATTTACTAGGGATTCCTAAAAAACCTGCTTTTTTAGAATACGCTACATTTAAAACGGCTCTATCCCCTTCTCTAAAAATAACAACATCATTTATAATAATATCTTTAAAAATTCTAGCCTCTATTTTACGTCCAGTTGCAGCATTTTTACTTGTAACTTCATGTGTAACAACTACTGGAACTTTTGTTTTTTTCTTAATTACAATTTCATTCTTTTCTGCTTTTTTACTTTCCGGCTCTGCAGACATATTTAAAGACAAATGCTCATCAGTATTTACAAATTCTATATTTTTATTATCTACTGATACTAAAAGCCCATCTGTTGCATAGCAAACAGGAGTAAAGAATTCAAAAAAGAACAATAAAAAATATAAAAATGCCGCTGTTTTTTTAAGATACATATTCAACCCCCATTACTTTATGTATTAAAAAAGAATATATCATTTATTTTATGATAAATCAAATTATTTTATCACAATATAAATGGTTATTAATTTTGCAAGTAATGTTTATTATTAAAATATGGACTTAAGAAAACCGCTAGGTAATAAAATTAGGCAATTTAGAAAAATTAGAGGCTTAACCCAGGAACAGCTTGCTGTAAAAATAGGTATCGAAACAAATACCCTAAGCAATATTGAAACCGGGAAAAGTTTTATGTCATTTAAAGTATTTCAAAAATTACCAGAAATACTTGATGTTCAGCCTTACGAATTTTTTATATACGATGAAAATGTAACTATGGAACATAAAAAGGAATTAGCTGCAAAAATTAAAAATATCAAAAACTCAAACCTAATCTTTTTGATTGAAAATATAATAAATCAGCTTAGCTAGACTATTTCAGCATATTTTTGCTTCTAAGTTTCTTATGGTAGGTAACAGCAAAACGGTGAGCTTCATCACGCACACGCTGAAAAAGATGCAGTGCTGAAGATTTTATAGGAAAAATCACGGGCTCAGAAATATTTGGCTTAAAAACTTCTTCTTCACGTTTTGCAAGCGAAACAAGGTCAATATTTAAATTAAATTCCTTCATAATCTCATAAACGCTTGATAACTGCCCCTTGCCGCCATCTATAATGATTAAATCAGGTGCTGCATCATCTCCGCTTACAATTCTTTTAAAACGACGGGACAAAACTTCTCTCATACTCTTAAAATCATCAACTTCACCCTTTTTGATAGTTCTTAATTTATATCGACGGTACTGGGATTTTTTTGGCATGCCATTTTCAAAAAAGACGCGGCTTGCAACAGTATTTGTACCTTGAATATGAGAAATATCATAGCATTCAATTGTATGCGGGAAATTTTTAAGCCCAAGTTTTTCCTGGATATAAGCACCAACCTCATTGTAATCATTTTGGAGCTCTGCAAATTCTTTTAACTTTAATTGTTCAATATTAAATTCGGCATTTTTTTGCGCAAGTGCCAAAATCTCTTCTTCTTTCTTATTTTTTGGTGCGCTTAAAACAACCTTTTTACCCAGACGAGAAGACAGCCAGGTTTCATAAATATTTTTATCATCAGGCAGTACTGCAAGAATAATTGATTTTGGGATGTCACTATCATTTAAAATTGAATAATATTCACGCATTACAGCCTTTGAAACTTCCGAAAAATCATTATGTTCAGGTGCTTTATCATCTGAATCCGCAAACAAATCTGCTGCCTCTTTAGGCTCACTTGCAAACTGTGAAAAATCAAAATCTTTCTTATTTATAAGCCTGCCTTCGCGAATTTCCAGTATGCTTACAGAATAAAGGTTATGCTCTTTTACAATCCCAATAAAATCTTGATTTACCTTGGTATTTTCAGAAACTATTTTCTGTTTTTCCATCGTTTTTTTAACATCAAGATAAGAATTTCTGTATCGTGCAGCTTTTTCAAATTCAAGATTTTTAGAATACTTTTTCATCTCATCTTCAAGCGCTTTTAAAAGCTCTGTCTGCCTGCCCGATAAAAACATTTCAGCATCTTTTAAAATCTTTTTATATTCTTCGCTTGATATCATTTTTTGACACGGTGCCGTGCATTGCCCGATATCATAGTACAGGCATGGGCGGGAATTAAATTTTGGAGTTTTGCATTTTTTTAGAGGAAATATTTTACCCAATAATTCAAGCGTTGCCCACATTGCCCTAGAATCCGTGTATGGACCAAAATATTTACCCTTTAAAGGGTTTTTATTTGCCTTTCTTACAACGGTAATCCTGGGGTACTCTTCATCAGTCACAAGAAAATAGGGAAATTTTTTATCATCTTTCAATAAAATATTATAACGAGGTTTATATTTTTTAATGAGCTCTGCTTCTAAAATCAGCGCTTCAACTTCACTATCCACAACAATGCATTCAATTTTTGCAATCTTTGGCACCATAACATTTACCTTGATTGAATCATTTGATGTAAAATAGCTTTTTACACGATTAAACAGGTTTTTTGCCTTGCCTACATATATAACCTCACCTTTAGCATCATAATACTGATAGCATCCGGGGAGTTTTGGCATTAACTTTACTTGCTCAAGTACAAATTTTGATACATTTTCTTTTGGCATATTATTCCATCACGCCTTAGGTTATAGCTCTACAATTTCTATAATATCATTATCAGAGATTTTTACAGGCTCATTTAAATATTCAATTAAATATTTTGCGCCAAAAACAGAGGGTAAAATTTTATTTTTGGGAATTTTTGTAAAGTGATTCAAGATTTTTCCATCTTTGCCGATAAATAAAGCATTAAAGATGACAATACAGAAGAAAGAATGAATTGAAGCGCAATCTTTGAACACAAGAGCATTGCAGCCAATATTCTTTTTAAACATCAACCCGGATAATCTTTCAAAAAAAGTTTCCATCATTCTTGCTTTTGAAAACAAGACCTCACCATTTAACAAAACTTTACAAAATTTCATCACTATCCCTTTAAAAAGCTTAAAACTCTGATATAATTAAGTCATACCAATAGCATACTATAATTGTCGTATGAAGCAAACTAATTTTTAGCCAATATCAGTTTTTTAAGCCCCAATAAAATAACACCCCAAAACTTGCAGTTTACAATACAAAAGAGGCATATAAATATGGCAGAAAACACGGTTTTAGAATTTAGAATTGATGAACTAAGCGTACAGAGCGCCTGGCTAAAAACACTTTATGATTTAGCAGATGAGCTAAATTGCAAATGTCAGACATTTTTTGAAGAAAAATACAGTGCTGCAAGAAAATGTTTTGCGCAAACAAGGGTTGTAAAAATTATGGGCACAAATACAATGCTCAGCTGGCTACAGCTTAGGATGGAGCGGTATACTCATTTTATAAATTCATTAAATGAATATGCAGAATTTTACTCTTCCAGTATTGACAATAATGAAGAAAAATAAAGCTAAAAAACGGGATAATCCTTGTTTTGGACTACCCCGTTTGTAAAATTATCTAACTTAAACTGTTTTAAATTCAACGTTTAAAATTTGATTATTTGAATATTGAATTTGTGCTTCCTGAACAGTAGTTTTAAAAGTTTCTTTACCTACTGCAATTTCATAAACAGCTTCGGGTGCATTTTTATATGCCATATTAAATTCATGCGCATTAATTTGAATGCTTTTGGATTCAATACCTTTGCCGTAAACAGTTGCAGGAAGAACGCCAGCTGCTCTTAATTGACGCGGATTTTTATCAGCTTCACGCACTTGCGCTTCGATTTTTACAATTGTTTGTTCCATTTTTATCTCCTAAAAGTTAATAATTATTGAATTATTTCTATTATATTTGTAAAATAGGAAAATGCAATTTAATGTAAGAAGAATTTTAACTGAAAATATTAAAGATGAAATTAAAAAAATAGGTTTTAGCCCATCATATCTTGATTTTGGGGTATTAAAACACAAATTTCTAAATATTAAGGTTTATAACCTTAAACCGGAGGCTGCAACTATTATAAAGCAAACAGCCCTTTCTTCAAACTGCGACGCTGCAATACATAGAGGGGTCTTAGACCATAGTGAAGCCGTTTCTGATTTAATTTTATCAGGTACTATAGCTCAGCTGCAAACAGTTTCAGAAAAACTAAAAAGTCAGCAGTTTTCCCTTGATAAAATTTCAGATGAAATCCTAAAACAGATTCAAATATTTGAAAAAGAAGGCGCTCAAAATACGGACGGCGCTTTTAGACCAAAGATAATGGGGATTTTAAATATTACAGAGGACTCTTTTTCAGATGGAGGACTATTTTTAAAGCCCTTTGATGCCATTGAATACTGCTATAAAATGATTCAAGACGGAGTCAACATTATTGATATAGGTGCAGAAAGCACACGACCAATGGCTAAACCTGTCGACAGCAGTGTTGAAATAGGGCGTATAACTCCTGTAATCAAAGAATTGAAACAAGATTCAGTTTTTAAAGATATAAAAATAAGTATAGATACTAGAAATGCGGATACAGCAAGGGTTATGTGGGATTTTGGAGCAGATATTATAAACGATGTTTCAGGACTTACTTATGACCCTGATATGACAAAAACAATTAAAGAAACAGGCTTAAATGTGGTTATCATGCACTCTAGAGGAACACCAAAAGATATGGATAATCTTTGCCAATACAAAGATACTGCAGAAGAAGTTTATTTCGAACTTGTAAAAAGAGTACAAAAAGCAGTAGAATCAGGGGTACAGCCGGATAAAATTATAGTTGACCCCGGATTTGGATTTGCAAAAAATAGTGAACAAAATTTTGAACTTGTAAAAAAAATTGAAGAGTTTAAAAGTCTTGGTTTTCCTATACTTGCAGGACTATCAAGAAAAAGATTTGTAAAAAGCATTATAACGGATGTTTCAGCAGATGGTGCAAAAGCCCATAATAATAAGACTCTTGACGATTTAACAGCTCAGCTTAGTTTTTATTTTGCACTTAAAAAAATTGATATAATCCGTGTGCACAATGTTGCAAAAACAAAGCAGGCACTTGATTTAGCGGCTCATCTTATCTAAAATTTCAGAGAATTTTTCAATGGGTTCAAACCTGTAACCGCAGCCTTCTGCAAGAGTTCCACCCATTTTTAAAATTTCTTCCATAGGATAATCACGGCAAATTTTTGCTCGTTTATTGTGAATTTTACAGGTGCGAGCAGCTTCATCAAGATTTTTGCAGGCAAAAAGCAGGCCAACTTCATCTTTGCCTATAATTTCAAGGTCAAAATAAAAGGGGTGTAAGGGTTTTAACTTATTAAACAAATCAGGGTCCGATATAAAACTTTTGCCGTGTTTTACATAGATATTTTTACAGCAGCGCCCACATTTGGCACAATTTCCAACCCTGTAATACTTTCTTTTTAAGATTTTTAAATATATAAATTTTTTAATTTCAGATTTAATTTTATTCAGTTCAAAATTTGTAAACATTTATTAAGCCAGAAAGTCACTTGGGTCAAAATCGCTTGAAATAAAGTCTTCCAGACTGTTTTGATTAAAATCCAAAAAATCAGTTTCTTCAAACTCAGCGGTTTCACTAAATTCCAGCTTGTCAGTATTCTCAAGCGAATCGGAAGCTGCAGCTAAAATTTCAGAAAAATCAGCACTTTCAAGGTCATTTAAAAATCCTTCGTTTTGAATTAAATTTAAAACAGCCAGCTCATTATCAATAGAAACGGTATTTTCAAGCTCTATAGCTCTTTTGATTTCATCTTCAGTTACGGTTTCAATATCATTAAGAGCAATTTTTGAAAACTTCTTTATGTCTTCAAGGCGCTCATAGCGCTTAATTGCATCTTCCAGTATTTCAATCTGTTTTTGGGAAATTTCTAAATCTGAACCCGCAGAATACGGGCTTGTAACCCCTAAAGCCTGTTTCATAAGGGGATTAAGGGAATTTTTATTTAAACTATTTAAATTATCGTTTAGTACATGATTTTGCATACTAATATTCTAGCATTTTTATGGTATATTGGCTATAAAAAAGCTACAAAATTTGAGAAAGGGATAAAATGAGTCAAAACAGAGTTCTATTGTGCATTTTAGACGGTTGGGGCGTTTCAGAAAAAACAGAATTTAACGCCGTGAAAACCGCTGATACTCCAAATTACGACAGTTTTTTAAAGAACATGTCCACTACAACAATCCATGCTGACGGGCTGAATGTAGGACTACCAGAGGGACAGATGGGAAATTCCGAAGTGGGTCACTTGAATATAGGCGCCGGAAGGGTTGTGTATCAAGAGCTTACAAGGATTAATAAATCAATAGATGAGGGGCAATTCTTTAAAAATGAGGAATTTAACCGTGCGATAGAGCATATAAAGAGTACTGGCGGGGCTTTGCACATTATGGGGCTGACTTCATCAGGCGGAGTACATAGCTCAATGAAACATCTAGAGGCCTTGATTAAGCTTGCAGCCGATAATGGAGTAAAGCGCGTATATGTGCATACCTTCTTAGACGGGCGAGACACACCTCCAAGAAGTGCTGAAACCTTTGTAGGTCAAGTGGAAGAGATGTTAAAAGCGCAAAATCTGCCTCCCGTTGCAAGTGTAATAGGTCGATACTATGCTATGGACAGGGATACAAGGTGGGACAGGGTGTCTAAAGCCTATGACTGCCTTGTTTTAGGGGAAGGCAATAAAGCTGAAAGTGCCTTGGCTGCTATAAAAGACTCGTACAAAAAGGATGTAAGCGACGAATTTGTTGAACCTACAGTAATCGGCGGAGAGAGAATTTCGGACGGCGATTCTATAATATTCTTCAATTACAGACCGGATAGAGCAAGAGAGATAACCAAAGCGTTAACCTTTAGCGATTTCGATGGTTTTGAGCGCAAGAAAGTTTTGAAAAATATTTTCTATGTTTGTATGACACAATACGATGAAAATTTTGATTTAGCTGTAGCTTTCAGACCCCAACACCTCAAAAACATTCTGGGAGAAGTATTTGACAACAATAACATCAAACAATTCAGAACTGCAGAGACTGAAAAGTACGCCCACATTACGTTTTTCTTTAACGGCGGAGTTGAAGAACCCGGAAAGCTTGAAACCCGTAAGCTTGTAGCTTCTCCAAAAGTTGCAACATATGATATGAAGCCCGAAATGAGTGCATATGAAGTGTGCGACAATGTTTTAGAGGCACTTGATAATAAAGATTACGGTTTTATCCTGGTAAACTTTGCAAACCCTGATATGGTAGGGCATACAGGCGTAATGGATGCAGCAGTTAAGGCATGCGAAGCTGTGGATGAATGCGTTGGGAAAATTGCCCAAAAGGCACTCTCTAACGGGGTTAAAATGATTATTACAGCAGACCACGGAAATGCAGAGTGGATGTACAATGAAGATACAAAAGCTCCGCAAACCGCTCATACAACCAATATTGTGCCATTTATTATAGTTGATAATAAAAAGTACAATTTAAGGAAAACCGGCGCCCTGTGCGACATAGCACCAACAGTACTTGATTTAATGGACATCAAACAACCGGAAGAGATGACCGGAAAATCAATGATAGAGCACTAAAATGGGATTTTGTGCAGTAATGGCAATAGTTAAAAATAGCTAAACTGCAGTTAATATAAGCCTTTTAGCATAATTAAAAAGTTATAAACCTGCAATATCAAGTAATTGCAGGTTTTTTATATTTATATGTCAGAAAAATAATGGCAAAAACAGAAATCAATAGGGTTAAAACACTTACCAAGAGAGCTATTGGTACGCTTTGGACATTTAAAACACTGTCTATTCTTATATTTTCAATTATAATTCTGCCAATTGAATATAACCCCAGATATGAGAAAAACACAATCCCATAGCGGTTTTTAGCCCATTTTCTTATTACAAAAAATAAAATTAAAAATACACAAATATCCCAAATTGATTCATACAAAAATGCCGGATGAAAATACGAATATTGCATAAAAGTACTTGGACGAAAAGCGGGCTCTATATAGAGTTTCCAGGGTAAATTACATGGTGTGCCAAATGCCTCTTGATTGAAAAAATTTCCCCAGCGCCCAATTGACTGTCCTATTGCTAAACCATAAGAAATAACGTCAGCATAGGGCAAAAGAGGTATTTTTTTTAAAAATTTAAAATAAATAATACCTGTTATTATTCCGCCCAAAATAGCTCCGTGGATTGCAATTCCACCATGCCAGACGGCAAAAATTTCAGCAGGGTATTTTGAATAAAAATCAAAACTTAATAAAACGTAATAAATTCTTGCTCCAATAATTGAAAAAATTATTAAAATAGGAAAAAAATCAGCAAGCGTATCTAAATCAATATTTTTATAATATTTTTTTGAAACAAAATATGCTGCAAAAATTCCCGACAACATCCCCAAAAACAGCATAATACCGTAAAATTTGATATCATAACCAAATACAGAAAATGCAACAGAAGATGGGGATTTAAATATCACCTTTATTAGTCTCCCTGCATAGGATTTAAATCATCAGTTTCCAAAGCAGCTTCTGCCTCTTTAATATATGCTGCTTTATCTTCCTCTAATTCTTTTATATGCTCCTGCACTTTTTCTATGTCATCAGTTTTTTTAGTCATCTCTAAATATTTTTGATAAGCCTTTATAGCCTCATCAAGCTTTATAACAGCAAATTCAGCATCTTTAGCATTTAAAAATATACCGGAGCCAAATGTCCCATCTTCTTTTTCACTATTTTCAGTTGTACTTTCAAAGGAATCATCTTGAACTTTTTTTATCAGTTTAGAATCAGCTTCACCTTCGTATGCAACACCCAAGGTATAATAAACATCAGGATTTGAAGGATTTAATGCAGCAGCCTCACTAAGCTGATTTGCAGCTTTTGCGTATTCTTCTTTATTTATATAAGCAACAGCAAGATTATACCTTGTTTCAAATATGGAGCCATCTAAATCTACACTGGATTCAAGCCTCTTAATAGCTTCATCATAATCACCTTTATCCAGGTACTCTTTTGCCTTTATATTTAACTCCTGAATTGCAAAATTATTAATACAGGCACTAGACATAACACTTACAAATAAAACCGCAAGAAATATAACAAGTTTTTTCATAAATAAATTTCTCCCCAAGTTGTCCTCTAATCAAAGCATGAAGCCAAAATTAAATAACTTTAAACCTATTTTACCTGCAAATTTAATACAGTGCAACTAGCGGGGAGGCTAATTTACATTATAGTGTGAAAATCAGGTATAGTGCTAGTTTAGCCAGTTAAAACTTTTTACAAAGTTATCAGCATTCAAATCACCAAGAATTTTAACTGCAAAAAGCCTAAAATCATTTGAGGTACCTGAGATATCAGGAATTTTGTCAGCATTTTTCACGATATCATTAGCGTTTTTATCAAATTTATTGTTTGCAAAAAGGTTTACAAGTGAATTAACAGAGGCATTTCCGATTGGTCCAAGCAGATTAGAAATTTTTGTAGACAATTTTCCTAAAACTTCAAAATCACCCACATTAGTTGCTATATCATAGTTTCCGGATGTATAGATACTTAAATTATCACCTTTAGAGTAAATATTTAATTTATCAATTTTACCGTTTTCAACAATAAAATCTCCTGAAATTTTCTTAAATTCGCCGGTTTTGTACGGTATTAAAACTTCAATGACATTATTTAATGTAAACCCTAAAATACCGCTTTTCAATAGGTTACCCGCTCTTAATAAATATTCAAGAGAGCCTAATTTCGGCATTTTGCCATCATATATGGCAAAATCAACACTGGCTTTAACAGTATTTATTCCATTAGAAGTATTTAATTGACGGCCGGTTAAATTTATTTTACCGTTTGTCTTGCCAAAAATTTGGTTTTTTGTGCCAAGAATATCAGTCACAAGCGTATTTGCATCGCAGTTTTCAATCTCTGAATTTATCGAAAATTGTGTCGTATCAAACTCATAACTGCCATTGGTTCTGATTTTTCCACCGGCTATATCAAACATTACATCGTTAAAAGCAAAAACCCCATCTTTTGTGTGTTTGAAATTGCCTTGAAAATTTTGCGCCTTGACATTGTTATAATAAATCTCTTTTGCACTGAACTTACCGCTTTTAATCTCAAAATCCACAGGAGAAAGCAGCATTTCTTGTTTTGCAGTAGGGTCAGTTGATTTATTGGCCTTTGAAAATCTGGACAGTCCTGAAATAAAATCATTTAAATTTATTGTCTTAGATGTAATTTCAGCCTTATTAATTACAACAGGCAATGTGGCTTTGTTTATAATTTCAGCCGCAAGCTTTACATCCGAGCCCATTCCTGTACCCTCAAAAACAGCATGTATAAACCTGTTATCAAAAGTCAGGTCAATACCTTTGATTTGAGAATCATATAAAGGTACATCTATATTTGAAAATTTCAAATTACCATTTACTTTTGGCTCAGCTATAGTACCATTTAAAAGCATATTTGAAACAAATGTGCCATGCTTTAATATAGACTTTTTAAAGAAAATATTCAAAAGACGTGCAGGAGCCGGATTTGGAGTTACAATCTTCAAATTATCCAAATAAAGACCTTTATCCCCGCCTTTAATACCGCCTGATACCTTAAGCATTTCATAAGGTGTCTCTTTTTTATTTTGAGATAATATATATTTTTGATACTGGATATTGCGAACTTTTATTTCATTATTCTTAATATCAAGCCTTGATATAATTTCACGTTTATCTGAAACATCACCAATATCTGAGCCCATATAGTATAAATCTACACCCGGGTTGAGGATGGCATTTGCAAATATTGTATAAGTATCTAAAGTACCCCTTAACCTGCCTTTTAAAGTAAACTCCCCTTTTGTTTTCAGCGGGAATTGAAGCATTGGATTTACAAGCTTATCTAAGCTTTCTTCATTTAAATTTGTTGATACAAAAACATTAAAACCGGGATTTTTAGTATTTACATCATCCAGTATTGCATCAATAAGAACCGGGGTATGTCCGTAGGACATATTTAAAGCATTTATTTTAACATTATTATCTGAAAATTTTAAATCTCCGCTATTTATATTTACAGGCAAATCCCGTTTTTTATCATAGAAAGATACATTAACAAAATTCGTGCTTCCTGAAAACCCTGATGTATTATAGAAAAATTCACCATTTAGCGTTCCTTTAAGCTCATCAAAATCACCTAAAACTTTTTTTAGATTTTTATCATCAATAACATTTGTAATACCCGTTATTTTTGAGAAAGGGAAAGATACAAGTTTAAAATTCAAATTTGGAACAAAAATTTCATCAAATATCTTGTCAATATCTCCATTTGTTATAACATTTGCATTCCAAAGAGAAGTATCGAGATTTTTAAACAAAATTTTCTGGTCTTTAAATTTTATATCGCCGCCATTGAATAAAACATCTGACCCTTTATAATTTAAACCCACAGCCCATCCTTCAAGGGTAAATTTTTTTATATCAATTATTGCATCTTTGGGGTCAACTTTTCCTTTGGCTCTTATATTTGCTGCAAATTTAAACTTTATCTTATTTAAAAACTCATATAATTCAGGACTGATTCTATTTTTAGATTGAAAACCATCCTGATTATCATAGAAAAATTTGTACAAATCACCGGATACTGCCGATTTTGTTTTGAATGTTAAATCAATAATCTGAGGCTGCTCAGACCTTACTTTTGAAGCTTTAAAATCAGGAGTTACAGTTCCTTGCATAGTAAATGGAGATGAGTAAATATCTGCATTTAAATTAAGTGTTACAAAATCCTCAAAATCCAATGTGCCGTTAATTTTTGAAGCTTTTATTTCAGGAAAAATATCAAGTGAATTATTTTTAAATAAAATTGTTCCTTTTGCTTTAATGTCATCAGTGGGTTCAATTTTTGTTAAATCTTCAACATCTCCCATGTTGGAAGCCTTGCCCCAAAGACGCATGTTAAAATCAATATTTCCCTTAGGATTTGTATAAGCATCCAAAAATGAGCCGCCGCCAAGTAAGTTTAATACAAGCGGGCTTGTTTTTACAACATCAAAAGCCTTATCAGCATTTACATCAAATATTTTTACATATAAATCAAGATTGCCATTAACATCTGATTTTCCATCTATTCTTATTTTTGCACCTTCGACAAGCCCTGTTGTGTTATTGTATATTATTTCTTTTCCTTTAAAGAGAAGGTTTAAATTACCGTTATAAAGCGTGGTATTAAGCCCGTTTAAAACAGCTGTACCGTTTTGCGTTTTAAAAAACCCGTTTAATTTAGCACTTTCTCTTGTACCTTCTGTTTTAAGAGAAATTTGCCCATTTCCCTTTACAACCATCATGGGCAATGGTCCAAGCTGGAAGCCGAAGATTTTATGAATAGGAATTAAAAGTTTATGAGCAAATTCAATATCAATCAACGGGGTAGATTGAATATCAAACTTTGCAAGCGGCAGTTCTTTAATTTCGGTTTGTCCTGAAACAAAAATCTTTTGATTATTGGGACAATTAGCATCAACCTTTATATCAACGTCGGAGCCATCAAATTTTATATAAGCGGAAGATGTTTTTGCATTTTTTGGTCTTTCTAAAAGGTAAATATCATCCAGCTTTACAAAACCATACATATTTGGATATCTAAAGCGGTCTTTTACCTTAAATTCAGCGTTAGCAACAGCATTTGCATTGTATTTTTTTAAATTCGGTATATAATCCTGCTGCATTTTAATCAGATAATCAGGAGCAGCTTTTAAAAGCTCATTCAATGATGAATCTTTGATTACAAATGTAATATCAGGATTTATCTTATTCAAATTAGATACATTTTTCAGCGTACCAAAGGCTTTTATATTAATATTCGGCTTTGTAAAATTCAGCTCATCAATAAAAACTTCATCTTTTTTAAAACTTGCAGTTAAAGACAGCTTGCTTTTTCCTTTAATATTTATAAAATTATTGTGGTTATTTTTAAATATTTCAATAAATAAATCTTCAATATCAAGATTTAAATTTAAAGGATTTTTTGCAATTCCTGCCGATTCTCTAGGCAGAATAATAAGGCTGCCTTTACCTCTAAATTGTTTGATATCTTTTGACACAAATTCTAAAAGATAGGGATGGAGCATGGAAAAATCAAGGTTTGATACACTCATCTCAAGCCTGTAATCTTTAAAATCAAGATTTTTATTTATGGGAAATTTTAATTTCACATCAAGAGCATATGGAGAAACCCGTTTTACAGCCTTATTTTCAACAGTAAAAGTACCTTTTGTTTTAATATCAGCATAAGAATTAAGGTTAAATTCCGTTGAAACAAGCTCCATGCCTGTTATTTCGGCAGCAGTAGAATGCTTTTCATCCCTAAATATAATATTATACTTATCTATAAGAACAAGTGCGCTTTTTGCAGCAAATTCAAACGGCATTTTAGAATCATTTATAAAATATTTTTGAAAATTAAACTTACCGTCTTTGTAGCGTTCAATATTGACTTCTAAATCCGAAGCTTCAAGTTTTTTAAATTCAATTTTTTTAAAAATCAAAGGAAAAATTTTTATCTTAACATCTGCATCTTTAATTAAAAGAAGCTTTGAATCGTTATTTGGAGTTTTAAATTCAAATAAATCGGATTTTATATTAAGACATAAATCATACGTAGCCGTAATGGAGGGCTTGTCTAAATTTAAAATAAGCCCGGTAGATTCTTTTACATTTTTAATAAGGATTTCAGGATTTAAAAAAGGTGAAACAATCTTACCTAAGTTCACATAGAAAAGTGCCAGAAAAACAAAACATAGGCAAAACACTATGTTTAAGATTCTCAAGGTTGTTTTCAGCTTTGAAAATTTATTTTCTTTAATATTTTCTTTATTGTCCTTCTCCATAAAAAAATTATAAAACACAATATCGATTTTTTGCAAAAAATGAAAAATAGCTTAAAATATATATTATGAATAAGAAAATTTTAATTAAGATTTTTATATTTTTTTTAATATTATTTACACCCCCGTTTTACCTGAATTGTTTTGAAAAAGCTCTTGCTGCTGTGCATTTTGAAGATAGCACCGTAATTTCAAAAGGGGTATTAATTCAAGCATATCCGGTTAAAACAATCTCAACAGCTGCACTCAACGAAGGAGATTTTGTTTATTTCATAGTGCCATCTGACCTTTGGGGATATGAAGTTAACATTTTGCCTAAAAATACAAGGCTTAGGGGATATGTAGAAATGTTAAAAATGCCAATTAAGGGTATAAATGCAGCAATGGTTATCAAAATAACCGAAGCAATACAACCTGACGGCACAATAAGAAAAATGGATGCAGTTGTAACCCATAACGGTTCAACTCAAATCGGCGGAAATTTAACTCCACCTGCTTCATATAATAAAACAGTACATCCGAGAAGGGGCATGTATTGGAAAAGCGCAGGTGTTCTTCAATACGTTCCAAGCGGTGATTATGAAATAGGAATCCATGTGACTTTACCCACAAATGAAGCCGTTTTTATTATGCTCAATGAAGATTACGATTGTATGCAAAATGAAATTTCAAAAGATGAGATGTTCAAAGGTTAATACTTGTAACAAAAATTCAGATATTTTGAAATTTGTATTATACTTATTATTACCCGATGAATTTTAAACACGGGAAAATTTAACAATAAGGGAGGAAGTTAATAATGAACTTAGGCTTAAATAAATTAACCATGGGTCTTGTATTTTGTGCATTCCTTGCAATTAGCTCAAATTGCGCATTTGGGGCAAATTATTCATATTCTCAAAATACAGGAGGTAACACTTCAAAAACCCTTCAGGGTCAGGTTGTATACGTTCCTGCAGGAGTAACTGCAGCAGCAGTTTTATCAGCACCTATAAATTCAGAGCTATTAAGTGTAGGCTCGCCTGTTTCTGTCACTCTTCCAAATGCAATAACATATAACGGTAAAACTATTGCACAAAAAGGAAGTGTTCTTTCAGGTACTGTTGTAAAATGCAAAAAAGCAGGCTTTGGCAACAGAAACGGACAAATTAAGGTTATATTTAACAATTTAAGAACGCCTCAAGGGTACAATATTGCAATAAATGCAGTATTCAAAACGGATGATAATTCAGGAATCTTAAAAGGCGGGACCAAGCTTGATTCCACCAAAGATTACGCCAAAAATACAGCCGTAGGCGCCGGTGCCGGTGCTGCTTTAGGTACAGCAATGGGTGCACTTTCAGGCGGTTCAGTAGGCAAAGGTGCAGTATACGGAACAGCTGTAGGCGCAGGAATAGGGGTTGCCAATGCAGCAAGACAAAAGGGAGAAAATGTTTATATCCCTGCAAATGCTATGCTGGATATTTATTTCACGCAGCCTATTACGGTTTCAGCACCGAATATTTATAATTACTAAAGATAATAAAAAGAATTAGTAGACTTGGGTATTTTATTTATTAAGCTTATGTAATAAATAATAATCAAAGACTTAAATTAACGGAACAATATGACACAATTAAGCAGTAAATTTGATTTTGAGGATTTAGACGAATCAAAAAACAGCGAATTAAAAACGCTCCCGAATGCCTTTGATGATACAAGGGATGAGATATCGTTTACAAAATCCTTAATTATATCTTTAATATTACACCCCTTGTGTGTATTTTTAATCTGGCTTAGCGTAGTGGTGTTAACCCTTCTTGGGTTAATTATCCCGCAAGCAGACAGACCTGATTGGAAAAAGAAGGATTTGGAGTTTGTTATTGTAACAAATGAGGCTGACCCTATTGATAAAAATACAAAATACAGGTCAGATAGAAACTCAAGAGCAGGCGGAAAACATGACCCGACAAAGCGCGTGTCTGAACCTTCACCATCGCCAAGTCCGGCTCCAAAGGCTCCGTCTCCTGCGCCTGCACCTGCTCCGCAGCCCGTTCAAAAACCAACTCCAAAACCTGCTCCGCAGCAACCTGTTAAAAAGCCGGTACAAAAACCAGTTCAGCAGACTCCTGCTCCTGTGCAAAAACCGGTACAGCAGCCAAAACCGGCTCCTGCAAAGCCCGTACAAGCACCTGCACAAAAACCGATTTTTAAACCAACTGCAGAACTGCCAAAGCCCTCTATGCCAAAGCTTGCTACAGCTCCAAAGAGTCCTTTCAGTGTAGCTGTTCCAAAAACTAACGCACCTGTAGGTCCAAGACCATCTGCAGGAGGCGGTACAGCATCCGGAAGTACTACAGCTTCAGGCGGCGGAACAAGTAAGGGAACAGGCAGCTATATGCCATCTCCGCAGCTTTCTCCATCAAGAGGGTCAGGTTCAGGAACTTCGGGCTCAAGGTCCGGTTCCGGCTCAAATGCTGCAAGAGGCTCAGGAGGGTATGGTACAGGCAATATGGGTAACCCGGGTCCAGGCAATCCATCAGGACCTCCCGGAATTGATGCCATTAAATCGCCAAACTGGGGTCCTTATATGAGGGATTTGGAACGCAGAATCAAACAGAATTGGAACCCTCCAAAAGGTGACGCTTCAAAACGTGTAGTAGTAATGTTTAAAATTGGACGAGACGGCAGACTTTTATCTATCAGAATAGGAAAAAGCTCAGGCTCTGTTTCAAATGATGATGCAGCAAAAGCGGCAATTGAACTTACAGCACCATTCAAACCGCTTCCGCCCGAATTTAAGGGAAGTAGTATTGACATAGAATTTACATTTGACTACAACGTACTTGGTGCAAGCTATAGATAAGATGACAATTTAAGAAAAAGGATAAAATATTATGGATTTACTATTTGAATCAATTAAGATGGATTGGCCTGTTTTAACACCGATTTTTATATGTTCGATTTTGGTTATTGCAGTTGCCATAAACAAACTTATTTACTACAAAAAAAATGAAAGAAACATTGGCGAATTTATTCAAAGTCTTCAAAAAGCGCTTGCAAAAAATAACATTGGCGCCGCACAAAGAATTTCCGTTCAATTAGGCGGAATTATTTCAGAAATGGTAGATGAAGGTCTTAGAATTTATACAGAACAGAGGTCGGGATTTTCAAGAGCTTATGATATTTCATCTTCACTTGCTACAAGAAAACTTGAAAAAGGCTTGAATATCCTAGGTACAATCGGCGGTGTTGCTCCATTTTTGGGGTTGTTTGGCACAGTTGTAAGAATCCTTTATACATTCCAGGATTTAGCAGTTCAAGGTAATCAATCTGCTGCAGTTGCAACAGGTATAGCCTCAGCTCTTATAGCTACAGCCTTTGGTCTTGGCGTTGCAATTATTGCCGTTGTTTTATACAACTATTTCCAAAGTGTTGTAACTCATTTTGAATCAGACTTCAAATTAATTAAACTTGTATTCTTAAGCTTTATCGATTCTGACGAAGAAGTAAAACTTACAGATGCAGGAAGCTTATCACTATAATCACTTGCTTTTTATAAAAAGGATGACAAATGGCAATCAGAACAACAGGCAGGGGCGATGATGAAAAACGCTCAACCTTTAACGAGATAAATATTACACCTTTGACAGATATTTTCCTTGTACTATTGATTATTATGATGGTAATTGCACCAAGCTTTCAATCAATGGATAACAATATTAAAATGCCCGAGGTTAATTCAGGTGTTGCTGTTGAAGAAAAAAATGCTACAGTTTCACTAACAAAAGAAGGCGAATTTTTCTTAAACGGTGAAAGGCTTGAAAACGAGGAAGCTCTTGAAGAAAAACTTATTTATATAGCAGATAATTCAGGGGCAGAGGATAAAAAAGAGGTTGTTGTAAAGGCAGAC
Source organism: Candidatus Gastranaerophilales bacterium (assembly GCA_910586855.1). Lineage (GTDB taxonomy): Bacteria > Cyanobacteriota > Vampirovibrionia > Gastranaerophilales > Gastranaerophilaceae > MGBC122484. The sequence continues at coordinate 915,606 of CAJUJH010000001.1, read as the reverse complement.
GCCCAAGCAAAAAGTTCTGAAATTATGAAGATAATGAGAGCCGCTCAAGCTGCAGGTTTTGAGAAACTTATTGTCGCAGGCGAACCTTTAAGCAAAAAAGAGCAAGAAAAACTTAAAGAAGAACAGGCAGAAAATCAGGGATAATCAAGGAAAGACACTTATGAAAAGACAAACCTTTAACGAGATAAATATTACACCTTTGACGGATATTTTCCTTGTACTATTGATTATTATGATGGTAATTGCACCAATGCTTGACCAGCAGGGATTAAATCTTGCAATTCCTGATTATGTCGAAAAAACAGACGATATGCCTGATGAAAACAAAGTTTTGACTGTAACGGTCACAGATGACAACAAATATATTGTAGGCGAGGATGAAGTGCCTGAAAAAATGCTTGCAAAAGTTTTAAGAGAGCAATCCAAAGAATTTAGTGCAGGGCTTATGATTCAGGCAGACGGTAACAGCGACCATGGTGCCGTTGTGAAATTAATGGACACAGCGAGAAATACAGGTATCAACAGTATTTCTATCACAGAAATTTAATATTTTGGAATTTACAAAGGAAGTTTGAAAAGTGAATATGGATTTTAAAACTGTTAAGAATTTCTTTAACGACATTGACCCGCAAAAATTAAAAGGACTGAAAATTGCAGGAATTATAACGGGCGGAATACTTGCTGTTCTTTATCTTGCCTTTTTAGTTGTGCCGCATTTTATAGATATCAATAAATTTATGCCGATGGTATCAAATGAGGTCGAAAAAATAAGCGGTTTCAAGCTTTCAATGGATAATCCAAAAATTTCAACAACTTTAAAATTAGGAGTTAAAGTTAAGGCAGACAGTGTTAATTTAAACTATAAAGATAACACTTCGTTAATGAGTTTAAAAAAACCTGAAATTGAGCTTAATTTGCCGACAATTTTAATCGGGCATATAAATTTAGATAAAATTCAGGCAGATGAATTTGATGTTTACCTTGTTTTTAACAAGGATAAAAAATATACCGTAATGGAATATGTGGATAATATTATTAAAAATACTGCTCCTGATGAAAAAACAGCTATAAAAAATGAAGAGGCGGCAGATTTTAATTTTCCGATTGAAGTTAGAAATGTAAATATTAAAGCAAAGAAAATTGCTCTTCATCTAAAAGATGAGAATGTAAATAAAACTTATCTAACGCAGCTTAATAATTCAATTTTAACAATGAAATCTCTTGAAGGACCTTTAAGGATTAAAACAGAGGGTTTTGTTGGAATTGAAAATACAGATACGCATTTTGCAAACCTTGATATTGATTTTAAAACAAAACTTCCAAAAATTTCCGAGAATACTGCAAAACCCGTAGAATCGACAGAAATGCAGGAATTTGAACTTAATTTTAATCCTTTCAAAACCCTTGAAGATTTTAACTTAAGAACAGATATCTTTGCGGATTTAAACATCAAAAATATTGAGGATTTTAGGGCAAACGGGGATATTAATATTCAAAAATTCAGCTTAAAATTAAGTGATATCCAACTTCCTGAAAGCTTCGTAAATCTAAATTTTAAGGATAGAACTATAAACTTAGATTCTAAAGCTTATGTTTCAAAGGAAGAATATCTTGAAACCAAAAGCACCGTTACAACAGGCAAAAAGACAAAACTTGATTTAAATTTAAACACTGATAAAATAACCCTAAAAAGCTTAAAAACTCTTATTGGCGCTGTTTTAGACATCTGCTGCATTGAAAATGATATAAAAAATATGACAGCAGCAGGATATATTAAGGGAAATTTTGACATCAAGACTGATTTAAAAACAATTCAGTCAAATGGCGAATTAAGACTGGTTGATGGTAATATCGCCTATTCAAAAGCCGGTTTTATTCTAAGCCAGATGAAAGCCTTTCTTGATTTTTCAGATAATGCTTTAAGTATCAAAGATACAAGCGCATATGTTAATGGCGCAAAATTTGACATTAAGGGTGAAATTGCACAAAATGCAGATATAAATTTAACTATAAAATCGGACCCTTTAAAAATCAAAGATTTAATAAATCTTGCCAGCGAATTTAAACTTGTAAATAAAAAAGATATTGCAGATTTTGATTTTAAAGACGGCGCTTTAACTATTGCGCTCAATATTTTGGGAGATTTTAAGAATATCCAGCCAAAAGCAGATATTAATTTAAATAATTTCAAAATGCTTGTAAAAAGTGCCAAAATGCCTATCAGTATTGAAGATATCAGTATTGTTGCAAGACCAAAAGATAAAAATGATATTGATGCAGTTATAAATGTTTTAAATATTAAAGCTTCAATGGAAGAACCAAAAGTTAATTTCAGTGCACCAAATGCAAAAATTACTGCTGATATGACAAATATAACGATTGAACCTGCAAGTGCATTGCTTGAAGGCACATCGGTTAATGTTTCAGGCGGAATTAACAATTATATGAAAAGTCCTGAATTAAATATTAAAATAAACGGAAATGTACACCCAAATACTGTATTTGCTTTTATTCCAAAAGAAATGAGAACAGGAATTACATATAAGGGTTTAATGCCATATAATGCTTTGGTTTCAGGCTCAATTGAAAATATAAAAATTACAGGAACCTTAAAAACAAATGCATCTAATTATATAAGCGTTATCAATATTCCATCTGTCAGTGCACAAGAAAATACATTAAATCTTGATATGGCACTAAAAAATGATGTATTGGAGTTAGTTGAAATCAATGCTAAATCTCCAAATGGAAAGCTTGCAACAGTGAGAGGACAGGTAAAAAATATTTATGCACCAGAGCCTGTTTTATCAAATTTAAATATTAACATTCCAAATAAGCTAAACATAATTATTCCTCCGCTAACCGATACAAGTTTGAATGTTATTGGAGATATAACCCTTTCAGGCAGGGCTTTTTCGCCGGATATCACAGGATATGTCAATATTGATGCATTAAAATATCCTGATTTCGGGCTTACACTTGAAGCTTTAACTCTAAACTTTAATAAAAATACTATGACAGCAAGAGCAAATAATGCCAAAGTTGCAAACTCAGATTTTTCGGGAGATGCAAATATTTCAACCAATTTCTTAAAAGGAGTTGATATCTATAGTTTAAACTATAATTCAAACTATATTGATTCAGATGCACTTATTGCTCTTGCAGATAAGGTTATGAAATCTATGCCTTCACCTGCACCTGCCGGTGCTTCTTCCTCAAGCAGTGCACCTGCTGATTTAGGCGTAGTAATAAAAGAGGGTTCTGCCAAAATAGGTAAATTGAAATCAGGAACTTTATTTATTGAAAACATAAATTATAACCATAAACTTACAGATAATATTTATTATTTAAACAATCTTAACGCTATTTTTGCTCAAGGAACAGCAAGCGGAACATGTTCATATAACGTTATGAACGGTAAAATTGCAGTAGATATGGGAGCAGAAAATATCTCACTAAAAGAGGCTGCAAAACAATTTATAGGGGCTGATTTAGTAAAAAGCGGCACACTTCAGGGAAATGCAAAATTAACCCTTTCCGGTGCCACACTTGAAGAACAAATGAGAACCTTAAACGGTACCGTTAAATTTGAAGTTAAAGACGGTGAATACGGTGAAAATATAAGCTTTGGCAGGTTTATCAATGCCGCAAATGTCCTTGGCTCAGGCACTTTTGCTGCAGGATTAAACAACATTACGGCAAAAATAAATTCTTTAAACACGCAGGAATTTAAAAATATTGACGGGCTTTTAAACTTTAATAACGGTGTTGCAAGCGTTTCAAGCTTTAAATCCCAAGGACCAAATATGAGTCTTTATGCAAACGGCACTTACAATCTTTTGAATAACTATGCCAATTTAAAAATAACAGGCAAGGTGTCTTCAAAAGTTGCAGGAGTTTTAGGGAACTTAGGAATAAATAAAATGCAGAGCACCGTTGAAAAAGCAACTGCAGCTGCTGAAAATGCAATAAACAAAGCGGCTGATAAATTAACGGAAAAATACGGGGATAACAAGGCAGTACAAGCCGGGCTTGCAATTTTAGGCGGGATTAAAAATGCAAAATCAGGTACAACCGGTACAACTGCAGAAAATAATACTGATTCAGCTGCTGAATCAAAAACAGCAGGACAAATTGTTACTTCTATGATTCAAGAAAAAGTAAACCCTCTGTTTGGAACTATTGCGGCTGCAGATTTAGCCAATATACCGGCACTTTCAACAAATGAAACAGAAAATACCAAAAATTTTCAGGTTGTAATAAACGGGTTAATTACAAATCCAAAATCAATAAAATCCTTGAAATTTCAAACAGATAATAGTACAAATACAACCGGTACAGCTGCACAATAAGCGCAGTTCAAATAAGCCACGCATTATTAAATCAGGATACATTATGCAGCAGCTTGCGAGCTATTATCTACAACTGTACCAAGAGTTTGCAGATAACCCAGCTGGTTATTAACAGTATCTTTGCTTGCAAGAATTGAATAAATCGGCTTATTTAAGAAGATATGGCGCGCTGCCATCTGAATATCAGCAGCAGTAATAGTATCAATAGCTTTTACATATTCATCCATTCTTTTAACGCCATAAGGCTGATGCAGATTCATTGCAAGCAGGGCAGTTTTTGAATGCGGGAGCTCTATTTGCCTTGCATATTTTTGTTTTAAAATCATCTTGGCACTTTCAAGCTCATCTTGTGTTACAAGTTCATTCATAAGTTTTCTTGCGTGCGCTTCAAAGCCATCAAGTGATTTTTGAAGATTGTCATATTTTATATCATTTTCTTTTTTATCGTCCGTTGTAGATAGGATAGAAAGAGTTAAAACGCCTGTATCTTCAAAAGATTGAACAGAGCTTGAAACACGGTAAGCAAGTTTTTGCTTTTCCCTTAAATCCTGGAAAAGCCTTGAAGATGGCGACCCGCCAAGAATTGTGTTTAAAAGCTCAAATTTAACTTCATCCTGAATATTACCGCTCATTTTAAATGAATAGGTTTTATCAATCTGTGCCTGATTTCTTTCTTCTGTATCAACCATAACTTTTGAAATGGTATTTTCTTTAAAACGGTTATAAATAGGGGTATAAGCCGGCATTAATTTTTGAAATTTCATATTTGGAGTATTTATTTTTGAATACACTTCTTTTTCTAATGCGGTGTTATTTTCAAAAGGAGCGCTTACTACGAAAGCAGAGGTCGCATTTTGAATCATGTTGTTATAATGGTTTACAACATCATTTAATGTTAAATTTTGAAGCCCGGCTAAAATCTGCTCCGGTTTTGCAAAATAATCGCCGAATAATTCATCCAGAATGCTGTCTGAACTATCTTTACTCAGGGTAGACACAAGCTCAATTAATTCACCCTTTATTTTTTGAAAGTCTTTTTCTGTAAATCTTGGATTAAAAACAGATTCTTTCATTGTGTCAATTGTAGCGCCTACGCCATTTTCAAGACAATCTGCTCCGACGGTTATTTGAAAGCCGTTAGCGTCAGCTGCAAGTGATATGCCATTTACTTCGGCATCAGATATAAATTCATCCCTGGTTTTTGTTTTTGTACCGTTATTTAGCATTTCGGTTAAAACATAGGCAGTTGCAGGGTTTTTAGGAACCGATGTTTTAGATGTCAAAACCCACTCTAAATAGCAAGGTTCTGTTGGATAATTATTTAAGACAACATGGGTGTTATCAGGCAAAACCGCCTCTTTAACATCTGTTGTTGAAATATGTTTTGAGCCAAATGAAATCTGAGAAGCTGCAATATTATTTGAAGCAGGCGTTTTGTTTATTGCATTATGTACAGTATTTCTTGCATTGTACGCTTGATATGAATATTTACTCTTATTATAATTGCTTAAAATTTCACTTTCACTTACATTCATTGGATGGACAACCGCAATTGAGGCTTTGTTTAAGTCAACAAAGTTTTTTGCTGCCATTTGAATATCATAAGGTGTCAGTGCATTTATTGCATTTTTATAATCTGCAATTGAATTAAAATCGCCATCTATAAGGCTTGTACCTATTGTGTCGCACACATAGGTTGAGCTTTGGAAAAGATTTGCAGCAGATTTTAACAGATTATTCTTTATAATCTTCATTTCGCGTTCTGTCGGCGGATTAACCGCTAAATTTTCAATCGTAGAATAGAAAGCATCAAGTGCCTGCTGTTCTTTTTTTGGAGGAGCAATTATCTGAAATAAAAACGCCTGAGGGTCCTCTGGTTTTAAACCAACTTTTTGCATCTGAAAATCTGCAAAAGCGTTAACGTCTTCTAATGCCTTTGTAAGTCTTGAATTTACACCATCAGTCAAAAGAGTTCCAAGCGCAGATGTTGCGATATTTGATTTAAAATCTCCGGCAGTTGGTCCTGCAAAAGCCGCAAGGACAGATGTGTAATTATCTGTGGGTGATTTGTAATCAGCACGCACGGAAGAATTTATCGGAGTTAAAGTTTCTGTTTGCCTTTGTAATTGAGCGTATGGAACAGGTTTTTGAGTAAAGTTTTTTGAAATTAAATCCATTGTCTGTGCAGGGTCAACATCCCCCACTACAACCGTATAAAGATTATCCGGCGTGTAATGTCTTTGATAATAATCTGTCACCTTTTCTTTATTTAAGGAATTAACGGTAGCTATTGAACCTGCAACAAGGTTGCTTGAATTTGATTTAATTTGAAAAAGATTTTTAATAACATCATTTGCAGCAACGGTCAGCGTGTTATCATTTACCATACTTATTTCAGATGTGACAGGTCCCTTTTCTTTTTCAATCATATCCTCTGGAAAAAGCGGGCGCGATACCATATCAGCATGCATTTCAATGGTTTTTTTCAAATCTTCATCAGACATTAAAGCTGATTCAATATAATAATCGGTTTGAGCATAATCAGTTGAAGCGTTTGTTGAAGAACCCATCTTGGCAACTTCTTTAAAGAATTGCCCCGGAGCTAGATTTTTACTTCCATTAAATAAATTATGTTCAATAAAATGGCTTATCCCTCTAATTGGGTCAGTTTCATTCATAGAGCCTGAATTTACAAAAGTTTTAACAATAGTTGTGCCCTTTTTTGGCATTATTGCAACTTTTTGCCCGTTTTGAAGCATATAAAGATGGATATCATCACCATAAGGGGTTTTTTGGGTTCCAAGCAGGGTATATCCTGTCGGCATATTAGGATTTACAAAATTATTATAAAGCCCTAATGCAGGATTTACGGCATTATTTACTGCATTTTGAGGTGCATAATAATAACCTGCAGGCTGTATATTTGTATTATTTAAAGGATAAGTTTGTGCAGGATAACCAAAATTCGGGGGCATATACGCTCCCTGTCTGTTTTGTATATTTGGCTGACCAATAATATAATTATTCATAAAATTTTCACGCTTACTTATTTAATAAAACCTCAAATTTAAAATTATTGCATAAACTGGGAATATTTTATTAAGCTTTTTTAAGAAGCAGAATACTTTGGAAGGGGATATTTATGCAAAAAATTAATGTTTAAAGTATCATGTTTTTGTGTCTTAAACATTTTAAGATAAAAGAGGAATTTAAGATATGGTGCTAAAAGAAAAAATTTTAGGAATGCCGCGCGCATTAACTTATTATAATTACTTCCCGTTTTTATACGGCTTTTTTACAAAACTTGGCTTTGAAATTATTTTATCAAATCCAACAACCAAAAAAACCCTTGTGGATGGTGCTTCTTTGGTTGTAACAGAAACATGCCTTCCAATAAAAGTATACGTAGGACATGTTTTAAACCTGCTTGAAAAAGGGGTTAAAAATATATTTACACCATCTATTCAATCTGTAGCGCCTAAAATATACAATTGCTCAAAAATAAGAGGGCTTCCTGACCTAATAAGAAACGTTGTAAAGGGTGATTACAACCTGATTGAAGCAACTCTTGATAAATCTGAAAAGAATCTGGGTTTATATGAATTTTTAAAGCAAGCGGTTGAACCTTTTGGCATAACAGATGAAACCACAATAAGAAGCGCCTTAAGAGCGGGGTTTGTTTTGCATAATAATTTTAAAGTAATGATGCAGCACAATTTATCTTTTGATGAGGCTTTAAAAAATGCCAAAGAGGGCAAAGTTGTTATAAACTCTTTAAAAAATGAAAATAATGGCATCAATGTAGCACTTGTAGCACATGGATATAATATCTATGATAAAAGAGTCTGCATGGATGTATTTAAAAAATTAAAAGATTTAGGTGTAAATGTTAAAAGCGCTCTTCAATTAACAGATGAAGAATTAAAGGATGGTATCAACACCCTTGAAGCTGAAGTATATTGGGCAAACCAGCTTGAGATGACAGGAGCAGCCGGACATTATCTTAAAAATGATTCAATTGATGGACTTATTACAATTACAGCGTTTGGATGCGGTCCCGATTCCTTAATGATTGAAGACATTAAAAGAAAGGCTAAAAACTTTAGTAAGCCTTTATTAAATTTAACAATAGATGAACATACAGGCGAGGCAGGCTTTGTAACGCGCCTTGAAGCTTTTTGCGATATGCTTTACCGCAAAAAGCGTACTTTAGCTATTAAATCAGATGGAGATAAGAAAATAAAAAGCAATGAGTTTGCTTATTCTTCTTCAATATCTTCATAACCTTCTTCTTCAAGTATAGCTTGCGATACAAGGTTAAATTCTTCATCATCTTCAATTGTTTCAAAGACATATTCTGAAGTGTCTTGTTTTAAGCGCATCAGAATAACTTCGCATTCCTCTTCTTCTAAATTTTCATCTGCAGGAAGCAAAAGTGCGTAATCAAAATCATTTACCGTTACAATGTCAAGAAGTTTTAAAGTGACTTCTTCACCATCTTCTCCTACTGTTTTAATAACCTGCAATTCTCTGTTTTCCATATCATCAAATCTGCTCATCATATTAAACTCCTAAATAATCTTCTAAAATTATAGCAGCACTTCTCATATCAACAAGTCCTTTGTTTTTAGTATATTTTTTCTTTTCCAGTTTTAGCATTTCTTCAGCCTCGCAAGAGGTAAGCCTTTCATCCTGATAAATTATTTCGTATTTTCCTTTTAAAGGTTCAATAAATTCAATATTTTTCTTTGCTTGAAAACCAAAGGTGCCATCCATATTATATGGAACGCCAACTACAATTTTCAGCACATTATAAGTTTTACAATATTCTTCAATAATATCAAGAGCCTTTTTGTCATTATTCTTTTCTCTTAAGATAAGCTCAGTTTTTGACACAAAAATACCAAAGGGGTCCGAAAATGCTGCCCCTATTCGTTTATCTCCGATATCAAGTGCCATTATTCTATTTAATTTATCCATTTTTGCTCAATCAATTCTAACATTATTTTTGAATTAAAATCAAAAAACTTAATTTTTCTTTCTTTGGCAAATATATTTGTCTTATCCGTATTATCTTTTACAGCCTGCAAATTCAGGAAAAATTCATAAACACTTTTTTTGATTGAAAATTCAAAAAATTCTCTCATAGGTTCATCATAAAAGTATATAGAATAAAAAAGCGAAGATAGATTTTTAAACTCAAGACAATAGAAAAAATATCCTTGATACAAAAATCTTTTCCTTAAAATTTGGTAAAGGGCAGTTTTTTGCGCATCAGCAATAAATGTTGAAACAATATGCTCAAACTTGTCATAATTTTCTGCTTTTAAAGTACAAATATTATCAATTAATGTTGTAAATTCCGAATATTTTGGAGAATATGTAAAAAACCACTTTGATGCAAATTCTGAATCAATTACTCTTTTTAAATCACTATTATCAACATTAAAAGTTTTTAGATTCTTTTGCATATATTCTTCAATTTCAACCCCAAGAGGTTCTATATCATAAGTTAATTGACGCCAGCATAAAAGTTCGTATGGAATATATGTTTTATTTTCAAGAGCAAAATCACAGTATTTATCCATAAGAGCTTTTCCAAAAGAAAATTCAAGAGGAATTTTTACAGTATCTCTAAAGAATCTTGTTAGGATATTTTCATATTCGCCTTTTGTAATATTTGAAAGCCCAAAACAAGATATGGGACCTGTTTCAAGATTAAATACCGCAAAAAAGGTTGAAATTGCTCCATTATTATAGATTCTTGAATAAATTAAAGAAAAATTAGAATCACCATCTATTGATGATACGTAAAAATTAAGCGGTTTTGAGGTTTTAAAAAGTTCTTTATAATATTCAAGCGTTGTAATATTTTTTCTTAGACCCGCTATTTTTAATTCATTTTTTGTTTTCCTTGAAAGAGAAACGATTTTAGGATTTGCCGATGATTTTATAAGCCATTCTAATGGCGCAAAACCAAGATAGGATTTTGATTTTAAAAGCCCTTCAATACATATTTTAAGCACATCATCATCTGAAACAGAATATATAAGCGGTATCAAAATATTTGCAAGGTGGTCTCCCGTATAATCGCTTATGATGGTATCAAGAAGAATAGCTCTGTCAGTTTCATTAACACCATAATAAAAATCCAGAAAATCTATCTGGGCTTCAGGATTTACTTCTGCCATTTTTAGAAACTTTTCAGTTTCAAGGTCAACAATTTTATCAGGATTTTCAACATAAAGATGTATCATATTAACATCAACAGGAATTCCTGCCTGATTTAGCATATTAATTAAAAATAGTTTCTTTTCATCTGATACAAACGGCTTTTCTAAAAAAGTAAAAATGCATTTTTCAAGTACATCGCGTGCAAGATTTATAGCTAAAAGCGCCAAAACACCATCAAAATATACTATAGAGCCATTTATTTCCTTTAAAATTGTTGAGCACAAAAAATTCTTATCCTGAATCTTCGACAGCTCTTTTATTGCATTTTCAACATCACTATCAACAACAGCAGAAAGACTTCTGAGTTTTGATATTTCTTGTAAAATATATGCCCTTTGATGGATTTTTGAATCTTCCATAATTATTTATCTTTAACATTCCATAAAAGGTCAAGAATTTTCTGAGCTTCACCCGATAAAACACCATCTTGCAAAATAAGATATTGAACAGCTATGAGAACGCATTCAGAACAAATATTTACATCCGGTCCTTTTACCATTTTTGGAACTTCAGTATTAGGACGCTTGCAAAAGCTGCAATATTCAAAGTTTTGAACTTCTTTTTTATCCTGTTTTTGTTTCTTTCCAAAAGAAACAACCTTTTTATCACTTGTCAATTTATCTTCTCCGCTTAAAACTGGCTGGCATATTAAGAATATTTTAATAAATTTTTTAAATTTTTACCATTATGTAATTAAAAATTAACAATAATTAAGCAATAACATATTTATTTGGGCGGTAGTTTTCTTAATTTTTGAGCCTTGTATTGATTTAGGGCATTGTTATACATCTTTTCTTTTAATAAAGGAGGCATGGATTCAATGTTTATAATGGTTTTCTTTAATTTTTCAAACTCTTCTTCTTCAATATTATCTAAACCAATCGTTTCGTAATCTTTTTGGGTATAATAATCCGGTATATCAGTATCAAAAGCTTTGGAATCAGAATTATTTTCACCAAAAGAAGCTTTAATTACACTCCAATTTTTATAATCAAATCTTATATCGGTTATTTTAAGATTAAGCCCTTCTGCATATGGGGCATATTTTTCAATTAATTCTTTTTTAAAAAAGCTTAATTCTTGAATTACCGCAGGACTCATAACCGATACAAAAAGAGTTGCACCTTTGAGTTCATATGGTATAGATAATTTTTCAAACTTTTTACCTGCAACATTTTTCCAAAATTTAAAAAGCATACAACAAGACATGCTTTTATCAAAAGCCTGTCCAAACCGCCAAGATTCTTTATTTACGGTAAGGACAGACTCATTTAAAATATCTGAAAGCTTTGAAAAATCTTTTGCCATTATACCTTTATTTTAAGATTTTTAAGCACGAAGCGCAAGGGCTTCTGATTCAAGTTTTTTAGCCATTTGGATTTCTTCCCATGGAACAGGAAAATCGGTACGCCCAATGTGTCCATATGCGGCAAGTCTTGAATAGAATCTGCCACCATTTTTAGCGGGAAGATTTCTCAAATCAAACTGTTTAATAATAGCGTTTGGTCTTAGGTCAAAGTTTCTTTGAACAATTTCAGATAATGCTTCATCTGAAACTTTGCCGGTACCAAATGTATCAACCAATACAGAAACAGGACGGCTTACACCGATTGCATAAGCAAGCTCAATTTCGCATTTTTCAGCCAAACCTGCAGCTACAATATTTTTTGCTACCCATCTTGCAGCGTATGCAGCACTTCTGTCTACCTTGGTCGGGTCTTTTCCTGAAAATGCGCCGCCGCCATGACGAGCATATCCGCCATAAGTATCAACTATGATTTTTCTTCCAGTTAAACCGGCATCCCCTTGAGGACCACCAATTACAAATCTTCCTGATGGATTAATTAAGTATTTAGTGGTTGAATCAGGTTTGATAGCTTCATTTTGGAAAACATAATCAATTACATATTTAATTAAATCTTCCCTGATGATTTCCTGAACCTTTTTGTTATCTGAAATACCGTTAATTTCAGGGTCATGCTGGGTTGATAAAACTATTGTATCAATTCTAAATGGTTTTCCTTCTCTGTATTCAACAGTCACCTGGGATTTACCATCCGGTCTTAAATAATTTACAATATGCTGCTTTCTGATTTCAGCCAATCTAAATGACAATCTGTGAGCAAGTGAAATAGGCAGAGGCATTAATTCAGGGGTTTCATTGCAGGCATAGCCAAACATAATACCCTGGTCACCTGCACCTATATCGTCAGTTTCTGTTGTTGAAACATCAGAATTATCATTTCTTGTCTCAAGCGCTTTGTTAACACCGCCTGCGATATCTGTTGACTGTTCATCTATGCTTGTTAAAACCGCACATGTTTTATAGTCAAATCCGCCGCCTTCTTCGCCTTTATAGCCGATTGATTTAATCGTATTTCTTACAACTGATGGAATATCAACATAGCAGCTTGATGATATTTCACCGCACACTAGCGCCATACCTGTTGTTACGGTAGTTTCTGCCGCAACTCTTGAATTGGGGTCGCGAGTTAAAAATTCATCAAGAATAGCATCTGATATTTGGTCGCAAACCTTGTCAGGATGCCCTTCAGTTACAGATTCAGACGTAAATAAAAAATTCTTTAATGTCATCTTTTTCTCCTTAATTTCTATTTAAGCCGGTAAGGTTTTTAATTCCGACCCGGCGAAAAATATATTATCAAAAACATTGTATTACAAAGTTAGAAGAAAACAAGGAAAATAAATTTTATATAAATAATACGGGCATAGTAAAATACTAAGCCCGTATATGTTTAAATAAAAGTTTAATTATTTTACAAATTGATAAGCAGGTGCTTTAAATTCTGCATCGTTATTAAATGCTTTAAATGATTTAATTGCAAAAATAATATTTGCAACAAGAACTGCTAATCCTACAATTAAACCTACAAGGGGAATAATTGCAAGAAAAGAAACGATAATTAATGTAATTTCAAAATTAAGCATTTGTCTTATCACTTCTCTTTTGTTGCCTTGCAAATCTTTACCGCCAAGGCACCATGCAAGCAAAGAACCAATTACACCCAAAAGAATAACTGCAATTGTTCCAAAAATTCCTATAGTTTTTTCGTCCATAATTTTTCCTTTCAACTCTCTAGTTGTAAACTATAATTTTTATGAACAAAATTGTATACCAAACATTTAACTTGAAAGCATTTTTTCAAAATTTTTTACAAAATTTGCTTACTTTATTAAGCATAAAGAATTTTATTATTTATAAAATATTTGTCTAATTTAGCATGTTTATTTTATAATCATAGCTAAAAGAACATATTAAAAAGGACAGAGTTTTATGGAATTAACCTATAAAAAACAAAATTGTACAGAAATTACAGAAGAATTTATTGGAAAAGAATGTACGCTTGCAGGCTGGGTTTCAACAGTTCGTGACCTTGGCGGTATTATTTTTGTTGAAATAAGAGATAGAAGCGGTTTATTTCAGGTTGTTGCAGACCCAAAAATCAACCCTGGGGTTTATGAGACATTTGGCAAATTAAGAAGCGAATTTGTTGTACAAGTTAAAGGTAAAGTTTCAAAAAGACCTGATGACACCATAAATGAACGTCTTCAAACAGGAACAATAGAAATATATCCTGATGAAATAAAAATTTTATCAGCTGCAAAAACTTTACCCTTTGTGTTAGAAGATGACAGCGTTTCAGAGGATATAAGATTAAAATACAGATATCTTGATTTAAGAAATGAAAAAATGCTAAATAACCTTAAATTAAGACATAAAATCGTAACTTCAATCAGAAATTATTTGAATAATTTAGACTTTATGGAAGTGGAAACCCCGGTTTTAATTAAAACGACTCCTGAAGGTGCAAGGGATTATCTTGTACCAAGCAGAGTTTTTGACGGAAAATTCTTTGCACTTCCCCAATCTCCGCAAATCTTTAAACAGCTATTAATGGTTGGCGGAATTGAAAAATATTATCAAATCGCAAAATGCTTCAGGGATGAAGATTTAAGAGCAGACAGACAGCCTGAATTTACACAGGTAGATATTGAAATGAGCTTTGTTGAACAGGAAGATATTCTTAATATGACAGAAGGTTTATTAAAAGATGCCTTTAAAGCTGCAGGTGTTGAAATCCAAACACCGTTTAAGCGCTTAACCTGGAAAGAAGCTATGGAAAAATACGGCTCAGATAAGCCTGATACAAGATTTGGTTTAGAGCTTTTTGATGTGACAGATATTATGGAAGCTTCAACTTTTGAAGCATTTAAAAATGTTATAAATGCAGGCGGTACGGTTCGTGCTATAAGAATCCCTGGCATTGCAGGCTATTCAAGAAAAGAAATGGATGATGTACGCAACCTTGCAATTAAATTTGGCGCAAAAGGCTTAGCCTGGGTTACATACCTTGAAGACGGCAGTGTTAAATCTCCTGTATTTAAATTCTTAAATGAAGAACAGATTAATGAAATCCAAAAAAGAGCAGGAGCTGAAAAAGGCGATATCGTGTTCTTTGTGGCAGATAAGCCAAAGGTTGTATTTGATGTTTTAGGCAGATTTAGATTGTACTTTGGTGATAGATTAGGTTTAATAGATAAAGACCAGCATGACCTTCTTTGGGTGGTTGATTTTCCTCTGTTTGAATATTCAGAAGAAGATGATAGATTTGTGTCTGTTCACCATCCTTTTACAATGCCTGCTTATGAAGATATTGATAAACTTGAAAACGATAAAGGAAACGTTAAATCAATCGCATATGACGTTGTTTACAATGGCAACGAGCTTGGTGGCGGGTCCATCAGAATCCATGATGCAGAAATCCAACAAAAGGCATTCAAGGCACTTGGACTTACAGAAGAAGATATTCAAGAAAAATTTGAATTTCTTGTTAACGCTTTCCAATACGGAACACCTCCGCATGGCGGTTTAGCTCTTGGTTTAGACAGACTTGTAGCGCTTTTAACAAGGTCTAATTCAATAAGAGACGTTATCGCATTCCCAAAAAATTCACAAGCAAAAGATTTAATGACAAATGCCCCAGGAATTGCTAGTGAAGAACAATTGAGGGAATTACATATAAGACTCAGAAACCCTGTAAAAATATAGATGCAGAACATTTAAAAATTTCAAAATGAATTTAAAATCCATCCTTTGATAATACCGATAAGGATGGATTTTAAATAATACACTTTTTTAATTCCTTAAAAAATCAATAGACGTCTGCATTTTCAATAACAGATTTATAAATTAAACTTGAAGCCTGCTGGATGAAATCTCGTGCAGAATAATCATTAAAATTACGCTTTGTTAATATTACAACAATATACTTTCTGCCGGATGGAGCATATACAATTCCTGCATCGCCAAGCATTGTACCGATATCTCCGGTTTTGTGGAGAAATTCAGCATCTTTTGGAAGCCCTGCTTTAATTAATGTTGTATTATGGACATTTGACATATACTGTTGAATTGCATATTTTGAATTACTATTTAAGAATTTAGGGTTATCAATATTATATAGAAGTGTTGCCATATCTTTTGCACTGACTGTATTTGTACCCTTTAAATCGGGAAGCCAGTTTGTCATTTGGGTAGATGGCAATCCCCAATTCCTTGCAGCAGAATTTAGCCCCTCCATTCCGCCAATTTGTTCAAGCAGCATATTTGTTGCAGAGTTATCTGACGATTGAATCATAATACTTGCAAGATGGTGTATCGAGTGATAAACGCCCGATGCTTCATATTGCATAGTACCGGAACCTTCTGTTCTGTAGATTTCATTAAATTGAAGTTTTGAATGAAAATCAATCGGGTCATATCCTGCCTTTTTTAAGGATTCAGAATATTTTAACAATTCAACAAGAATAGGTAGCTTAATAATACTTGCAGAAGGATATATGGCATTGGAATTTATCTCAGCACTTCTTGATTTTGTATAATCCCAAACATAAATAGATGGTTGAATTTGAGGATATTTTAAAGCAAGAGTATTTAATTTATCTTCAAGGGCGTAAAATCTTGAAGATGGTGCAAGGGGAACCATTTGCGCTTTAGAATGTCTTAATGGAACAATTAATCTCTCGTTATTAAAATTTGAATTAGCAAGGTATTTTGCCGTTGGCATAACAAATTCTTTTGCATTAAATTTAACATTTTTGTTTAAAACCCTGTTTAATAGCATAGGTTCAAAATAGTTTACAAAATTATATGGAAAAACATAATAAACAAGGGCAGCAAAAAAACACAGTGAAAATACGAGCTTGATTAAAAGCTGCAGCGGGTTGAGCCCCTTTTTCAGTTTCCTTTTTGGTACTTTTGCGGCTTTTGGATTCTGCCTTACAGGAGATGGATACTTTACAGTGTTTGCCTTAATATGTGCCATATTTCCTGCAGGTCTTAAGGTATTGTTAATCGCATAATTTCCGCTATAAGTATTTGCAGCTCTGTTTTGCCTTACACCATGGTGGTTTGCGTAAGAATATTGCAATGCTTCATTATAATAGTCTTTTCTTAACGGCCGGGGCAATGCCAAAACTCCTTTATATATTTATAGTTTATAGAAAAGTTAATAAAAATTAATAATTCATATGTATGAAAAAAGATGTTAAAAAATAAACCATATAAACGAAAATATGATATACTTATTTCAATAAAGTCATAAACAATAACAGGGACTAAATTTTGAAAACTATCTTGAAAATTTTTATAATATCCTTTATTGCATTTGGATTCTTTATATCAGGATGCTTTACAAAAAGTTATGCTGCAGACAATCTAAATTTACCAACAGAAACCATAACCGGTAAATTTATGTCTGTAACAGACGGCTTAATTACAATTAAACAAAAAGGAATAGAAAAAAGCTATATCAGGGTAGAGGACCCGTTTAACATATATGCGGATTATATAACATACAGAACTTCCCCTTTTTCAAAAGCGGTTCAAAGCAGCTTGTGTAAAGTTGTCTTCCTTGATACTTTTGTTATAAAAATTAAATTGCCAAATTCAAGTAATATTGAAATACCAAGATACAGAGTAGTTAACCTTGAAATTAATATAAAATAAGGAAAAATATATGAACGTAATTATCTACAGCGACAATGATTCAAAAAACAATATAGAAGAAATATTGATGATGAGCGGCGATTATATGGTAAGACGCTTTTCTGTCAATGATATTCAAAACTATAAAGAAGTAAATCCTTCTGTTATGATTTTTGATATGCCGCTTGATAAGGTCAAAGAGACATGTGCTGTCACAAAATTTGATGCAGGACTTCTGGTTGCAGTAGATGAAATACCTGAAGATTTAACCGTAAGAGCTGAATCTTTTGATTTTATCAAACGTCCTATAAATCCAAAAGAATTAACAACACGTGTTGATTCACTCGGTAAGGTTATGAAATATAAAAATAACCTTAAAACCATTGCAATTACCGATGAATTAACAGGTTTATACAATAGAAAATATCTGCATTCAAGACTTGATGCTGAAATTTCACGTGCAAAACGTTATAACACAAGCCTTTCTTGTGTTTTAATTGATATTGATTTCTTTAAGACTGTAAATGATATGTATGGTTACGATTGGGGCGATGTATTATTGAAAAAAATTGCCCAAATGCTTGAAGCGCTAATCAGAAAAGAAGATATTTTAACACGTTACGGCGATGAAGAATTTATCCTCGTGCTTCCAAATACATCAGAAGAACAGGCATTTATTTTTGCAGAACGCTTCCGCCGTGATATTGAAAAAATGGAATTTATTCCAGCTTCAGAAGAAGAAAGGCACCCGATTACAATTTCAGGCGGGATTTCTGCATATCCTTTCTTAGAAAATGTAGAAGAAAACTCAAACACCATTATAAGATACGCTGAACATGCCTTATACAGTGCCAAAAAGCGCGGTAAAAACCAAATTGTACAATTTTCAAAGATGAATCTTGATTTTTAAGAAATCAGGTTAAGGATTTAAAATGCTTACAAAAAGGATTATTCCATGCCTTGATGTTAAAAACGGTCAAACCGTTAAAGGTATAAACTTTGAAAATTTAAGATACGCAGGCAACCCTGTAAGTTTGGCAAAAAAATATTCTGATGAGGGCGCTGATGAGCTTGTGTTTCTTGATATCACAGCAACTAATGAAAAAAGAAAGACAATTGTTGAGCTTGTTGAACGTGTTGCGCGCGAAGTTTTTATACCATTTACCGTTGGAGGCGGAATATCTGATATTGAAGATATAAGGCAAATTCTTTCAGCCGGTGCCGATAAGATTTCATTCAATTCGGCTGCTGTTAAAAACCCTGATATCATTAGCGATTGCGCCAATTATTTTGGTTCACAGTGTATAGTTTCGGCAATTGATGCCAAAAAAATTGATAATGAATATTATGTATTTATAAATGCCGGTAAAAAAAATACCGGTATCAAGCTTATTGATTGGGCTAAAGAAGTAGAGCAGCGAGGCGCCGGGGAAATCCTTTTAACCTCAATGGACTATGACGGTACACAAAAAGGATTTGACATTAATATGAATAATTTAGTATCAAAAAATGTCCAAATTCCTGTCATAGCATCAGGAGGAGCAGGTCCAAACACCGAACATTTTGTCGAAGTATTTAATAAAACAAATGTAGATGCTGCACTTGCTGCATCAATTTTTCACTTTGATACACTTCCTGTTAAGAAATTAAAGGATGAACTTTTACAGGCGGGAATCAAAACAAGAAAAGTTTAATTATAAAAAAGCCGGCTTTTTAAAACCGGCTTTTTATTTATTAATCCTTTCTTATTAGCTAAAGTATTTAAATGAACTTTCGATGTTATTAGAAATAATCTTATCAACAGATTCAACTTCGGTTTCAACTGCTTTATGCTGTGTTTCAACCTGATTTAATTTTAATTCAAGCTGCTTATCTAAACGTTGAACGCGAGCCATAGCTTTGTCATAATCAGCTTTTGCCTTGTTATCATCCTGAGTAAAGTATGTTTGCCTAAATCTTGAATCAGCTCCAATCATAAGGTCGCCCATAGTTTTTACTTCTTTGGTTCCAGATGCTCCCGCGGCTGCTTCAACTCTTGTCTCCGGAGTTCTAATAACCCAGGCGCCGCTTTCAAGGTTTTGTTGTAATTTGCTGTAAGGAGTATTTCCTGTATCACCCTTGATGTCTTTAGGGTCAATGTATTTATTGGTTCTTGTATCAAAAATACCATATTTACCACTTGTAACTTCTGATTTATCAGCACTTAATTTATAGTCAGAAGTTGCATTGCCATTCAAAAGAGAGTTTAAAGATGCAATAGACAAAGGTGAATACTCACTTGCACCGTCCAGTCTTATTTGAAAAATTTGGTTATTGGTTTTATCGGCATATTCTTCGGCAATTGTTTCTTGTTGTATAGCGAGCAGTAATCGCTGCTGAGTGATGCTTTGTGCTTGCAGCTCTAAATCACTTTTGCGCGCTGTCAATAATAACAATCTACCTTGGCTTGCTGCTAGTCCCATTTTTTATACCACCTTTGTACTTTATTGCGTTTCTTTATTTACTACCGTCATATTAATAAAAACATTTGATATATACTAAATTCATAAAAAGTATATAATGTTACATTTCTTAACCTTTTTTCCATTTTCAAAAATACAACGTTGATAACTACACTATATGTGTCGGTAAATCTAAAATATACTTTAGAAATTTAACATCAAAATTTACATTAGTTTACAAAAATACAAAACTTAAACAAAATTGCCCTATTTTCTATTAAGCTATACAATATTAAAAAATGCTTTAAAATGGTATTTTATAGTAATTTGGAGTAATTGGAGAATAAAATAAAATTATGACAAAGAATAAAAGAATTATACTGACAATACTTTTAATAATTGCACTTATTTTAACATCTGACCTTGTTTTTATATATTTTAAAGAAAATTTTATAGCAGGTGCAGCCCCGAGTTTTTGCAATATAAATAGCGTTATAGACTGCGATGGAGTTGCAAGAACACCATACGCTCTGGTTTTTGGTATACCTCTTGCAATTTGGGGAACCATTTTATATTTAGTTTTACTTTTCTTAACATATGTTGATAAAATAAATGAAAAATTAAACTTTGAAATATTAAAAGTATTTAAAAATCCGGAAAGCTATATTGCAGTATTGGGACTATTTTCCTTCTGCTGCTCTAT
This sequence comes from Candidatus Gastranaerophilales bacterium, assembly GCA_910586855.1. Classification (GTDB taxonomy): domain Bacteria; phylum Cyanobacteriota; class Vampirovibrionia; order Gastranaerophilales; family Gastranaerophilaceae; genus MGBC122484. The sequence continues at coordinate 894,867 of CAJUJH010000001.1, read as the reverse complement.
GGTTTTAGCTTCTATTTCATTTTTTGTAATTAAGAAAATCTGCATATTATGTTTTGCAACATATTTTATAGATTTAGCCATCGCACTTGTTGCAAAAACCGATAAGTTTTTTATAAAGGATATCAAAGATACCATATTAGATTTTATTGCCGGTGCAAAAAAATATTTAATTTTATTCTTGGCGGTTTTAATACTTGGGGCAGGATTTTTAACATATACGACAAAATCTTTGGTTCTATCTCCCGCATTAAAAGAGCAGAGAGATAATCAAGAAATGCAAAAATCCTTCCTTGAATTTCAAAATATGAAAACAAATATTTATGCAATAAAAGGAAATACCTTAGGCAATCCCGATGGAAAAATTGTAATATATTTATATAGTGATTTCATGTGTCCTTTCTGTAAAGTTACAAATACAATGGCACACAAACTTGCAAAAGAAGAAAAGGATATCATTATATACCACATCAATTTCCCATTAGATATGGAGTGTAATCCTGTTATCAAAAATATGATACACCCTGGAGCTTGCATGCTTGCAAGATATGCACTTGCTGCTGAAAAACAAGGGGCATATTGGGATATGGCAAGTGCCATATATGATAATTTGCCGTTTAATGAGGATGCTGTTTTAAATTTAGCAGACAAAATAGGTATCAATAAAGAACAGCTCAAAAAAGATGCTTATGGCGAAGATGTCATATCTGATTTGGATAAACAGATTCAAAAAGCTATAAATTTTGGCATAAAAGGTACTCCAACAATTGTAATAGATGATATTGAACACAGAAGTGCTCTTCCTTATCCAAAATTAAAAGAACTTGTAAAGCAAGCAAGAGCAAGACACAGACATGATAAGTAGTTTGTTTTAAGAGGCTTTATTATTGGTTGAATTTTATAAAAAAATTAAGACTTTATATGACAAAAAAGATTTAAAGGAAGAAGACAGAAAAATACTTGTCCACTGCTGCTGCGCTGTGTGCTTTGGATACCCTTCCCAGTATTTAAAAATGCTTGGGTACATTCCAACTGCTTATTTTTTCAACCCCAATATCTACCCTGAATCTGAACAAAAAAGACGATATGAGGAATTAGAAAAATATTGCAGCAAATATGACTTTGAACTTATTTATGAAACAGGGGCAGCTGAAATTTTTTATGAGGCAGTTAAAGGATTTGAAAATGAACCCGAAAAGGGTTTAAGGTGCAATAAGTGTTTTGAATTAAGATTAACAAAAACGGCACAAAAGGCAAAAGAATTAGGGTTTAAACAATTTACTACAACATTAAGCGTAAGCCCTCATAAAATTTCAAAAAATATTTTTGAAGAAGGATTTAAGGCAGCAAAAGCTATTGGCAGCGGAATTAAATTTATAGATTTTGACTTCAAGAAAAATAACGGCTTCAATGTTACCCAAAAAATTGCCGCCTATAACAATATGTATAAACAAAATTATTGCGGGTGTGAATTTTCAATAAGAAAAGATGTTTTTTGAACCAAAAATATAAATCTTTAACATCTCTTATTATGTGCGTTTAGTATGTCTTGGACGCTTTAGAAGCTTTAGTTTTTCTTTATCTTCCTTTGATACCCTGTAAGATTCTATAATTTTTGAAATTGATTTATTATGGCAAAAATCATCCAATGTGCTGTCTTTTAAGTAATTGAGTGTTAAATCAGGATATTTAATATAGCAAATGGAAACCGCCCATGCAATTCCCATTTGAGCATAATAGTGCTCTGTTTTTAAATTAAATAAAATCCTCAAAACTTCATCAATGCAGTCATCGCAAATAAAATGAGATAAAAGCGAAACAACTCCAAATCTTAGTTCATATTCATCTTGAGATTTTAAATATGGATATAAAAATTTCAAGGCAGCTATTTTGTCTTTTTTAAAAAATTTAAGCCCACCGCAAAAAATATCACATACCGCCCAATTGTTTATTTTTGGAACAAAATTTTCTACAAGGGATGCCATGGAATCATAGTCTTCTTTTAGATGCGCAATAACCATACCCTTCAGCATAGTGTCTTCCATAAAATTTTCTTCATAATCATTTAAAAAAGTTTGCCAATCATTCTTTGCAATAATTTTTGCAATTTTTCTTAAATTTGGAAGACGAATACCTAAAATATTATCAATATTTGGTATTAAAGATGAAGAAAATTTTTTATATTCAGGCTCTGTATATTTTTTAAATTCAGATTTTACAAAATTTGATATATCCATATACATTATCCTAACAAAGATTTTATAGCTGTTTTCATATCAGGATTTTTATAAACATAATTTCCTGCAACAAAACAATTTGCACCATAATCAGCACAGATTTTCGCAGTTTCATCATTAATTCCGCCATCCACCTGAATAATAAGATTTTTTGGTGCAGTATTTTTAATTTCTTTTATTTTAAGTGCAGCATCAGACATAAATTTTTGTCCTGAAAACCCCGGCTCTACTGTCATTACAAGCACCATATCGATTTTATTTATATAAGGTAAAATTACACTTGGGGGTGTTTTTGGCTTAATTGAAATACCAGCCAGGATTCCTGCATCCTTGATGAGCTTAATGCACTCATCAGTATTATCCCCTGAAGCCTCAATATGAAAAGTTATAATATCAGAACCCGCATTTATAAAATCCGGTATATATTTAAGCGGATTCTCTATCATCAGATGCGAATCGAGCTTTGATTTTACAGCATTTTTTAAAGATTTTACAACAGGGGCGCCAATAGTAATATTTGGCACAAAATGCCCGTCCATAACATCAATATGGCACCACTGCGCACCAAAGGATTCTGTTTTTAAAATTTCAGATTGGAGATTTGAAAAATCAGAGGATAAAATTGAAGGAGAAACTATATATTTGTGCAATAAACCATCGGTTGACTTAAAATATTCCTTCAAATCTGTCATTTTAACTTATCTCCACATTTAAAAATTCAAGAGCATTTTTTGCTGCAATTTGTTCTGCATCTTTTTTAGATTTTCCTTCACCCTGAGCAATCAAAACATCATTATAATAAACGCCCATTACATAGGTTTTATCATGAGACATACCAAATTCATCCAAAATCTTATAGATTGGAAGCTTATGAGTCTCGCTTTGTGTATACTCTTGCAAGAGAGCTTTGTAGTTATGAAGTTTGGAATTTAAAATTTCATTTTCAAAATTGTCTACAAGAAAATCATAGACAGCTTTTAAACCTAATTGTTTATACTCCAGATAAATCGCCCCAAGAAAGGCTTCAAACGCACAGGCGAGAATTGATGGTTTTTGCCTGCCGTTAAGGCTTTCCTCATTTTTTCCAAGCAAAATAAGGTTTGAAAGCCCGCATTTAACAGCAAGGACTGCAAGCTCTTTATCAGAAACCACCCAGGCTCTATGCTTTGTTAAATCACCCTCTCTTAAATCGGGAAACTTCTTAAACAAAAAATCACTTATTGCAATTTTTAAAACCGCATCACCTAAAAATTCAAGCCTTTCATAAGATTCCATTACATCAAGATTTTTTTCATGGATGTATGATGTATGAACAAAAGCACGATTTAGAGTGTTAAAATCTTCAAACTCTAAACCAAAACTGCTTGCAAATTTTATTAATTCTTCTTTTCTCTCAGGTGTAATGTTCATAATTTAAACACCATTAGAAAGATAAGTTATCAAATCAACAATTATATTATTACCTCCGGTAAAACAGGCAAGATAATAATAAGCTACAGGAAGAGCAAAGACATAGGAATCCGTTCTATCCAAAAGACCGCCATGTCCCGGCAGAATATTACTTGAATCCTTAACGCCTGCATCTCTTTTAATAAGAGATTCGGATAAGTCTCCAAGCTGCGCAAATACAGTAATCAATACTCCGCCTGCAATAGCTTCAAGCAGGGTTAAATTTGTATAAAAAACACCAAAAGCAGCAACGAAAACTGCAAACAAACCGCCGCCGATTGCACCTTCAACGGTTTTTTTAGGGCTTATAACCTTTGATAACTGTGTTTTTCCAAACTTTGAACCAAAATAATATGCACCTATATCAGTTGCAACAACTATTAAAAATACATATAAAAGATAATATAAACCTTCATTTAACCCAGGGACAAAGAAATTAACGCTATCTGAACCCATTTGCCTTAATAAAAGAAGATGGCAAGGAAGCCAGCCTCCGTACATAAAGCCCAGTGCCGTTGTTGCAACATTTGCAATATAAGGCTGGCGCCCCATAAAAAGCACAATTAAAAATGATGCCATAATTGCAAAAGCAAGCACACAAGGAACAAGGTCAAAGCGTCTAAAGAAAATCAAAAGACCAAAAACAAGGCTTGTTGCGCAAATTAAAGAGAGGCTTGGATGAAACCCTTTGTTTCTTAAAATTTGCACATATTCTTTTGCAGCAAGAAACAGTACAACCATTAAAAAACAAAATAATGGAATGCCGCCTGATAAAAAGCATACAAGCGCCACCATAGAAATAACAAAGCCGGTTATAAGCCTTGTGCATCTATTTTTCTTATTAAATTCATCATTTGAATTTTCAATCATTAAACGGTCATAACCTCTTTTTCTTTTTCAGATACCGTTTCATCAATAATTTTAATAAATTTATCGGTTAATTTCTGAATTGAATCCTGGGCATCACGTACTGCATCTTCAGGAAGATTTTCAGCTTTTTCAATTTTTTTAATCTCATCGCCCAAATCACGGCGTACGTTTCTAACAGCAACTTTTGCAGTTTCACCCATTGCCTTAACTTCTTTAGAAAGTTCTTTTCTTCTATCAGCTGTCAAAGGCGGAAATACGAGACGTACAACAATACCGTCAGAACTTGGGGTAATACCTAAATCAGCCTTAATTAAAGCTTTTTCAATTTCTTTTACGATTGTTTTATCAAAAGGAGTAATTACAAGAGTTGTACCATCTTGCACAGAAATTTGCGCCATTTGATTCAATTTTGTAGGCGCGCCGTAATAATCAACCAAAACTTTATCTAAAATAAGAGGATTCGCTCTGCCTGTTCTTATTGTAGTAAGTTCTTTTTTTAGCTGGCTTATGCATTTGTCCATCTTTTGTTCGCCTGATTTTTTGATTTCTTCTGTGCTCATTTATAAATCTCCTATTATAATTAATTTACAAGGGTGCCGACTTCTTCATTGTTTAAGATTTTAATTATGCTATCTTTAAGAGCAAAATCAAATACCACAATGGGTATTTTATTCTGCTTACATAATGAACAGCTGGTCTGGTCCATTACCTTTAGGCCCTTAATAATCACGTCATCATATGATATTTTATCAAATTTTGATGCATTTGGATTAATTCTCGGGTCATCCGAATAAACGCCATCTACACCATTTTTTGCCATAAGCATGGCTTCTGCACCAATTTCGGCTGCACGAAGCGCGGCGGCAGTATCGGTTGTAAAGAAAGGATTACCCGTTCCTGCGGCAAAAATGACCACTCTATTTTTTTCAAGATGGCGGATAGCTTTAAACCTGATATATGGTTCAGCTATTTTATTCATTGTAATTGCAGACTGCACACGGCATGATACGCCAATCTTTCTTAATTCTAATTGAAGAGCTATGGCATTCATAACAGTTGCAAGCATGCCGACATAATCACCTGAGGCTCTATCCATTCCAAGTTTTGAGGAGTTTTTCATACCCCTGAATATATTTCCCCCGCCAACAACAATAGCTATCTGAACACCTAAATCATGTGCTTTTTTGATTTCTTCCGCTATCATTTCAACAGGTTTTGGATCTATGCCAAATTCCTGGTCGCCTAAAAGTGCTTCACCGCTAATTTTAAGCAAAATCTTTTTATATTTTAAATTATTTTCCATCTGCCTTATACTTTATATCGTCAAACTGTCTTTGTATTTATTATACTAAAAAATAGCCGCCTTGTATAATATTTTGTATAATATAATTATGGATTTAGGAACTAAAAATTTAAACGATTTAATATCAAAAGATGATAATGCTTCAAACACAGCAGCTAAAAGAATCTTAGATAACTGCGACGTTGAATCTTTTGAAAAGTTATGTGAAAAATCAGAATTTCTATTTGATTACATAAAAGAAAAAATACTTAAAAACCTTGTTTGTGCAGCAGATAAAGATAACTTTTTTAATACTTTTAAATTCATAAAAATTTACAATATAGATTTTGAAGATTTTATAATAAAAGTATGGCTGAAATTTGCAAATGACGATTTGACCGATAAGATTTTAGAAATTTTTGAAGACGGTACAGCGGAAGAAAAAGCTTATGCTGCAAGTTATTTTTACTATATTAATGACCCGCTTGCGCTTGAAGATTTAAAAAAGAATGCATTTTCCGATTATGAACCCTTGGCGCAAAACTGTGCAAGAACTTTAAGCAAATTTAATGACAGAGAAATCTTCAATCAATCGATTGAGATTATTGAAGATAGCACGGTTGACGATTTTGAAAAATATAAATATGTAAATTTCCTTATTTCATATGGAGATAAGCAGGTTTTTAATAATCTGTATAATTACCTTGAAAACAGCTTTGCTAAGGGCTTTATAGCATCAAGTATTCTGTATTTAAAAGGATTTTATGAGATATTGGAAGATAATGAGCTTGATAAAGCTTTAAGAATTTTTGATGCAATATTAACCTCATACCCTGAAGAAATATCTCTTGATACGGTTATGGATTTTGAAATATTTAATTTCTTAAGCTTTTTAGTGCAAAAAATTAATATTGAAAACACACAGAAATCTGAAAATTCTTATATAAAAAGACTTATTTTAAAAGCAAAATACAAATTTAATCTTATTTCAAGAGAAGATATTTACACATTTGATTTAGCCAAAAACATTAAAAAGGAAATTAATAACATAAGTGCTTTTTTAAACACAATAAAAACCAATTTATTTGAAGGACTTGAAAAAGAACTTGAATCAAGCAGCAAGGACAGAGTTTTTGAGGCGCTGGATGTTATTTTAAACTTTGGCAAAGTTGAATTTTCAAATGATATAAAAGAAACTATTGAAAAAACACAATATGAAGATGTGATTTCAGAAGGAATAAAGGTTTTAAAGTCATTTAATCGTCTTGACCTTATTCAAAAAGATGAAACTATTGCAAAATTAAAGAATGAAAATATAAAAGCTATTATTCTAAGCACTTTTAGTTAAGATTCTTAAAAAACACATTTAGTCTTCATCTATAGTCTCTTCAAGCGTTTCATCAATAAAGTTTTCGTCTTCCGTAAAGTCTCTTTTTGTGTTGCCCTCAACATGTTTTTTATTGTTATCAAGCTTAATATAGCGTGCATCTTCCCAGCGAAGGTCAATATATTTAATTTTTGTACCATATTTACTTTGAGCTTCAGGAAGAATTGTTGCAATCCATTTTACCCTATTGTAAATTGACTCGTTTATTTCTCCTAAACGTAGCATAATATCGCCAATTTGCACATAAACATCTTTAGGATTTCTTAAATCCACATATTTAACATCCTGCTTTGAATAGGCTTCAATTGTTTTAATAAGTTTTAATATTTCATCTACACGCTTTTTATCCCACTGTTCATAATCATCGCCCGCAAGCCCGTAAGTTAAAATTTTTGTGGCATTAAATTCGGGAGGAATCGGCATGTATTCCCTATCTATAAACACGCCATCTTCAGTTATAGCAGAAATCGGCTCCGTTTCAAGGTTTGGAGCAATTAAGAAAACAGGGGTGCGCTCTTCAACAAGTATATTAAGGCGCCCTGGAAACCAATATCTTCTAACATAAACCTTTTTTATAGGCTGTAATTGAGCAATATTTTTTTCAAGCTCTCTTGTATCAAGTCTGAATATCTGCGTATGGGGAAGTTCTGTTTGTTTAATAAGGTCAATTATCTTATATTGCGGAGTGATGGAATTTCCCTCAATCTTTACCACGGATTCATCCACAATGGTCAGTAAATCCTTATCAATAAACCACTGCGGCAGTTTCAGAACCCAAATTCCAAAATATATAAAAGCAAAGATTAAACCAACGCGAAGAAGTGCTCTAAAATTTCTGATTAAATTTTTTGATGCAATAATTCCACGCCTCATTTTATTGGCGCGAAGTTTCCTTCTATAATAATATTGCTGTTGTTGGTTATTATTTATCATTTATTAAACATCAATAAGAGCGGTGTTCAAAACAAGCTGAACCAAATTATCATAATTTATTCCCATAGCTTTTGCCTGAGCAGGAAGGTCTGATAAATCTGTCATGCCGGGGTTTGTATTAATTTCTAAAACGTATGGAATATTATTATAAACTAAAAAATCGACTCTTGACACCCCGGTACAATCACAGGCCTTATGAGCATCAACCGCCATTTTTTGAATTTCTTTTGTTAATTTTTCGTCCAGCTGTGCAGGAAGGATAAACTCAGTCATACCTTCTGTGTATTTTGCTTCAAAATCATACCAGAGAGTTTTTGTTCTAAATTCTAAAATTGGCGTTGCAAAGGTTTCATTTTTTTCAACATCTTCTAAAACGCCGACTGTAATGCTTACCCCTTGCAAATATTCTTCTAAAAGTATCTTTTTATCTGATTTTTGAGCAACTTGAAGTGCTTCTTTTAATTCTTCAATATTATCAACTTTGCTCATACCTATACTTGAACCTTCTGCAGAGGGTTTCACCATAAGAGGGAAATTTAGCCCCTCGACAGCTTTTTCTATATCCAGTTTTTCATCATATCTTATACAAACTGATTTTATAATATTTAGCCCTGCATTTTTGAGCAAATTCTTTGTCATCTCTTTATCCATACAGATTGCGCTTGATTTAACCTTGCATCCTGTATATTTAATGCCTAAAATTTCAAGCACGCCCTGAACACACCCATCTTCGCCGTATTTACCATGGAGAGTATTGTACGCATATTCATACCCGCCTTTTTTTAGATTTTCTACAATATTTTTATCTACATCAACAATTTCAGAATTTGCATATCCTAAATTTTTCAGTGCATTTAAAACATTTACGCCGCTTCTTAATGATACTTCGCGTTCATTAGACATTCCGCCGCATAGTACGGCAATTTTAGCGTCTTTATCAATTAACCCTTTATAAGTGTGTTCCATAGTTCTAATTCCTTCTTATCAGAGCCTATATAAATTACTTCGGGCTCAAGCATAATATCAAATTTATCAAAAACAAGCCTTTGCATTTCGCGCATAAGGTTTATATAATCCATACTTGTCGCTTCATTAAAATTAATAATAAAGTTTGCATGGTTAAAATATACCATTGCACCGCCTTCAAGGTGCCCTTTTAAGCCGGTTTCATCAATCAATTTACCGGCTGAAATAGTTTGTCCGTCTTTTACAGGATTCTTAAAAGCGCAGCCGATATTTGGCTCTTTTAAGGTAGGCTGCGTATTTTTACGCTTTTCTACAGCTTCATCCATCATCTGCTTAATTGCAATATAACTATCGGCTTGAGCCAGCTCAAATTTGGCAGATAAAAGAACATAACGTCCAGGATTTCTTTTTAACAGTGAACTTCTATATGAAAATTCCATTTCATCTCTGGATAGTTCAAGTATTTTATCTTCTTTTGTATCATATATCTTTGCTGATATAAAATAATCAGAAATTGCCTGAGCATTAGCACCTGCATTCATTGCAACAGCTCCGCCAAGGGTAGCCGGAAGACCGATTAAAAATTCAAACCCTGTAAGTTTTAATTCAAACGCCATATTTGAAAGCTTAATGGTTGAAACGCCTGCTTGCGCTTCAATAAATGGCGGGTTTACAATAACTTTATTTAAATGCTTCGTTACAATAACGGGCTGTTTTACACCGGAAGATGAAAAAAGAATATTTGAGCCGCTGCCCACAATGATAGGGTTATTTAAATTAGCAAGCAAAAGCTCAATCTCTTCCATTGTCTTTGGAAGATAAATATCATCTGCCACAGATTCAATACGAAGGGTATTAAAAGCTTTCAGGCTATAATTTATTCTATGTTCAATTTCTTTCATATTATTTCCTTTTAATCTTCCTTGGATAATTTTTTACCCAATTCTTCACTAAGAAGCATGCCAAGCTTGGTAATATCCCCGGCGCCCAGGGTTAGTATTATACTTTTGGCATTCTTTTGAATTTTCTCCATGATATCAAGCGGTGTTTCGGCAATTTTACCTTTGACATAGTAAATATCCTTTGAAGGATTTTTTTCCTTAAAAAGTTTTACAAAATTTTCAGAATTAAACTCTGGGTCAAATTCATCCCCTGCAGAATATGTATCCACAACAAACAAGGTATCGCAATCATTAAAAGAAGTCATAAAATCTTCCCATAGAGCCTTAAGCCTTGTATATCTATGGGGTTGAAATATCGCAACAACTTTATCTTTACCGGATTTTAGCTTATATTCAGCTGCAGCTTTAAGGGTCGCTTTGATTTCACTAGGGTGATGAGCATAATCATCAATAATTTCAGTATTCTCATTTTTGAATACGGTTTGAAATCTTCTTCCCATGCCGGTAAAACCCTTAAAATGAGGCGCAAAATCCTTAAATTTAAACCCTGCTTCAAGAAGCGAGGCAGCTACTGCGAGGGCATTATAAACATTGTGGATTCCTTTAAGGGAAGTTGAGATTTTACCAAGATTTTTATTTTGATAAATAACATCAAACTCGGCACCCACTTCATTAAATATAAGATTTTGTGCTGATACATCAGCAGTAAAATCATGCTTTGCAGCTGAAGCAGAATCTTTTAAACTGACATCTGGGGAAATAACTGAAAATTTCACAACTTTTTGTTTTAAAGGAATATCAATAAAAGAACTAAGCAGCTCTAAAACTCCGCCATTATCAGCATTTACAATAATCTTAGAATCACTATGAAGTTTTAAAATCAAACCTTTAAATGTTTCAATCACATCATCTAAGCCATTTTTGTAGAAATCAAGATGGTCAGCTTCCAAGTTGTTTATTACAAGAATTTCGGGCGAATATTTTACAATTGTCCCATCGCTTTCATCAAGCTCTGCTGCAAATACATTTGAATCTTTTGAAGCATCAGCATTGGTGTTAATTTCAGGAATTATACCGCCAACAGCATATGCAGCCTTTGCCTTCATCTTTGATAAAACATAAGATGCCAAGCCTGAAGTTGTAGTTTTTCCATGAGTACCTGCAAACCCAATAGTTAAAGGAAATTCATGGGTTATTGCAAGCAATAAATCAGAACGATGTAAAATTGTAAGCCCAAGTTCTTTTGCCTTTATTAATTCAGGATTATTTTCCTTAATTGCAGAAGATAAAACAATGAAGCAATCAGACGGCACATTATCTGCATTATGACCAACAAAAACCTTGGCACCAAGGGATTTTAACTCTTTTAAATATTTTGAATCATTAATATCGGAACCTGAAACTTCATATCCTAATTTTAAAAGAATTTTTGCAAGCGCACTTTGACCTACTCCACCCATTGCAATGAAGTGAAATTTATCACCTTTTTTTAAACCGTCAAATCCTCTTTTACATGTGTGTTTTTGCCCGAATAAATTAAAAAACATTTAACAGGCCTCCTTTGGGGTTATAACATCAGAAACACCGTGCTGTGTTTTGCCCCAATCCATAGTTTTTCTTGTAAAAACAATTTTTAAGATAATAAATAAAACTATAGGAAACCAAATAGTTACGACATAAACCGCCGTTACAAGCGCCTCATAAATTGCTCTAAAGAAGCTGTAGTGGCTGTATTTTCTAAGGCTGTATATTAAACCTGAGGCAAAAAATACTGCGGTACAGGCAACAAGAACCAGTGATGATAAAATATCATTTGAGTAGCCTTTAACAAAACGGAAAGCCTGAATTGTAATTTCAGATACAAGCCAGAAAGGAAGTAAAAATTCTGAAATATAGGCTATTAAATCAAAACCTACACGAAGAGTCATATCTTTTGTAAATAATATATCCTGAGCATATTCAAGATACCGCCTGATGGACCCTTCAACCCACCTTCTTCTTTGGCGGATAAGAGCAGGGAATGTTATAACACCCTCTTCATATACGACAGCATCCGGACAAAAACGTATATCCCAGCCTTTTATATGCAGCCTGGTTGACATATCAAGGTCATCCGTTATGGTTTCATTATTCCAGCCATTTATATCAAGAAGGGCTTCTTTTTTAATAATTTCGCCGTTGCCTCGAAGCTCTACCGCACCTCTCACAGCATCTCTTCCTATTTGAAGATGGGTATCCATAACATATTCATTATATTGGCATGCTGTGAGGAAATTTTGTCTGGCATTAATTATATTTTTTCTTGCCTGCACTGCACCAACATCTTTAGGTTCAAGCTTTACAAGAACCTTTTTAATAAAATCAGGTTTTATTTTGGCATCCGCGTCGAATACAAGTATAGCTTCACCCTTTGCTATTTTCATAGCATCGTTCAAAACTGCAGATTTACCAGGAAAATCTCCTTCTTTTCTTAAAAGTATTTTTACTTTTTCGTATTTTTCTTCAAGTTTTTTAATAATCTCAGGCGTAGAATCCGTTGACCTGTCATCAATTAAAATAATTTCATAGTCAGTATAATCGACTTCCAAAATGTTTTTAACCGTGTCTTCAATAACTTCATTTTCATTGTGGCATGGAATCATGATTGAAATAAAAGGTTTATAAGCAGATTCCAAAGGAAGGGGATTTTTCCTTAATTTTCTTCTCTGGTGCTTTACTGCAATATACATATACACCATATAAAGCGACATAAAGGCAATTAAAAATACAATCGCCCAAAAAGTATCAAAGTAATTTTGGAAGATAATTAAAAAAGCCAACAAAAAACATATTATCAAAAGCAGCGAAACTCTATCTTTCATTACCTCTTTTATGCACTCCCCGCTATATTTTACTTAAATCATCCTAGTTTTTAATAATTGTTATATTAGCATAAACAGTTTAAAAAATAAAAAGATTAAAAATATTTAACATACAAATTGCAAGCAAAAACACAGATTTTGTCTTCATATATTTAGTCTATTTAACGGATAAAAAGGTAAAACAAGGAATGATAAAATAATACTGTAGGATTTAAAAATTGTGTTGGTTGAAGGTGTATTATGCTTAAAAAATCAGATTTAGAAAAGAATTTTAAAAAAAGTGAAATTTTTCTGCCGCAGACAAACGGGGAAATATCTGATTCAATTGTTCAAAATTGGACACTGCAAGCATATGAGTGCTACTCAATTAATTGCAATTGCGCAAAATGCTCATTAAACAAGGGAAATTATTCTTTTGTATGCCAAATGCCAAAAATTATTAAGGCTCTCCTTAAAAAACAAGGAAAGCCTAATATTAATCTTATTCAAGCACAAATGCAAGCTCAAAGCCTTATTGCATAAAATTTACATTATTTGCTGGTTCTATCCAAAAAAGCCTTCAGGGCTTCATCTGTAGTTTTAGGAGAATTTAAATCCCTTATATCAAAATCTTCTTCACCCTTGCTTGGAAGTTTTGGGTGGAAATAATTTCTCGTAGCCAGAAGCAGAAAATAAATCATAAAAGTCGCAATAAGCACGCCAAGCATTACTTTTGCAAACATTGAAATAAGCTTCATAAGCTCGCTTCCAGTGTTTGGAATAACAGCTTGAGTTAATTCTTCATTAGCATTTGGGTCAAAATCTTTATCCTCAACATGAAGTGGTGTAGATTCACTTATTTGCTTTTGTTCGTTTGTAAATTCTTCTCTGATTTTTGCTTCCTGTTCAGCTTTTAATTTTTCCTCTTCAGTTAACTCAATTTGAATCGGCGCTTTTAGCTGGACCTTTTTTGAAGCATCAATTGTGCTTTCTTTTTGAATATCACTTTCAGACGGAAGCGGCGGATTTTCGGCAAAAACCCCCAAACTTCCTGCGCTTAAGCCAAAAAGTACCATCAAAATAAGTAACAGCCATTTGTTACAGCTTTTCATTTATTACTCCTTTGCCTCTTTTGCGGCAGTTTTTGTTCTTGCAGTTCTTTTGGATGTACCGTCAGCAGCGGTTTTAGCGGAAGGTTTTCTGCCTCTTTTTTTAGGCTTTTCTTCTGCTGTACCATCATCTGTTTGAGCTTCAGCAATCGGTGCAGATTCAGCTGGAAAAGCAATCTTAGCCTCATTATTTGCTTCAGCTTCAAGTTTTTTCATAGTTTTTTTAGTTTTTCTTGAAACTTTTTTTGGTTTCTCTTCTGTTTTAGCCTCAACAGCCGCAGGTTCTTTTTCAAGTTTAGAATCTTCAAAAATTGTATCTACAATATTATTAACCAAGTCTTCGGTATTATTTTGAACATTTTTAACATTTTCTTGTTTTACAGGTTCATTTTTTACCGTTTCATTTATTGAAACATCTCTATTTAAAGACTTTTGAGCATTTTCCATTTCAGCATTTTGAATTTGGCTTTCTTTATTTTCAAAAGAATTTTGTCTGTCATCGTTTCTGTTGAAACGTTTTTTGTTTTTGAAATTATTTCTGTTTTGACCCTGCTGATTATTTTGATTTGTTCCTTGATTATTATTTTGATTATTAAAAGAACCGCCGCCAAACGGACCTTTGATTTTATTAATTTTTGCTCTGATTTCTCCTTGAGCATTAGAATTTAAAAGTTTTAAATCTTCAATAACAAAACCTTGTCCGCCGCATTTATCACATTTTTTAGTAAAAATTTCAGATAAGCTCTGACCTTGTCTGTGACGAGTTAATTCAACAAGTCCTAAATCAGAGAGCTGACCAATTTGCGGTTTTGCTTTGTCTTTTTCAAGTGCAAGTTCAAAGTACTCTAAAACCTTTAATTTATCAACACGGCTTATCATATCGATGAAGTCAATAATCACCATTCCGCCTATGTTTCTAAGTTTTAATTGGCGTGCAATTTCATCTGCAGCTTCCAAATTTGTCTTAAGAATAGTTTCAGCCTGAGAAGATGAGCTTGTAAATTTACCGGAGTTTACATCTACAACCGTTAGAGCTTCAGTTTGCTGAATGAATAAATATCCGCCTAAAGGAAGATTCACCTTGGTTTGAAGCGCATTTTGAATTTCTTTATTAATTCCTGTCGCAGCTAAAAGCGGTTCTGTGCCTTTATGCATAGAAACTTTTACTTTCATATTCCAATGCTGCAGCAACTGTGTGGTGCGGTGAAGTGCAAAAGCAGTATCCACAACAATTTCATCTACATCTTCAGTACATGCTTCACGAATAACTTTATATAAAAGTTCCTGGTCCCTATGTAGTAAACATGGCGGATTTGCAGTATCTGCAGCATTTACAATGGAATTCCATTTTTCTAATAAAATTTCTAAATCTTCCTGAATCTCAGCCTCAGATTGCCCTTCAGCTTCAGTTCTAACGATAACACCCACACCAACAGGCTTTAAAAGGCTTACGATAGATTTAAGCCTTGCTCTTTCTTTACTTGAAACGATTTTTCTTGAAACGTTTACCCCTTTTTCATCAGGAAGCAGCACTAAAAATCTGCCGGGCAAACTAAGAGCTGTAGTTACTCTTGGACCTTTATGCCCTGTTGGTTCTTTAACAACCTGAACTATCAACTTTTGCTTTGGCTTTACTTTTTCTTTCAAGGTACCTTTGCCTACAATGTCATCTGTATGAATAAAACCCATTTTATCAGGCATTCCGACATCTACAAAGGCTGCATCAATTGAGGGTAAAATATTATCAACAACGGACAAATAAACATCACCCAATAAAACATCGCCTTTTGATACAAAAAATTCACTTACCTTATTGTCTTCAATAACCGCACCAATATTATCTTTTTCAGATATTACAATTTTTTTGGTCATAAATTTCTTCCTTTAAATCCTTATTAAACCTCTGTCATAGTTTCATCAAAAAATGACAGTCTTTTTATTTCAAAAATTAACTCTTCTTTTTGTGCCATCAAGGCAAGATATTTTAAAAACTCATCAGCCCTAAAAGCAGGCAGCACATCGCTTTGCCCGGTTTTTAGAATAAACACAAATTTGCCATTAATAATTTTGGCATCTTTAATTGAATCCCTATAATTGACTTGTTTTAATATACCTTTTTTTGTTTTCTTCTCTACGAATAAATCACTTGAAGATAAACATTTTTCTACAGTATATCTTAAATCTTCAAAATTTAAAATACCCAACGTTTTGTTCACCAGGTTATTTTCAGGTATTTGCGCCTCATAAGATGCCCACTGAATTAAATTATCCAAAGATACCATACGCCTGCCATCATCTTCAAACTCTTTGAGGGCAATAATTTTCATATTTTCAGATGTATTTGTATGAAATTTTTCAATAAAATCAGGCTCAAGGAGTTCTACGGTTATAAAATTAACAAGTTCACATTTTGATTCTATAAACAATGGAAGTGCTGGAGAAAAAGAAATTTTTGGAACTTTATTAAACCCTTCTGTCAGCGCAAAAGAAACACCAGTGCGCCTTAAGGATTTTAAAATTAAATTTTGCCAATCCAGATGGGATAAAAATTTAAGTTCATTAAGTTTTGTTAATTTTAGCTGATATCTAAATTCTTTTTTGTCCATTTTAATTATAAATATTTAATGTTCCGGCGCTGTTCCAGAAGGATTTCGGGTGAATCTTCCGGCATAATTTCATCCATAATTTCATTATTTAAAAAACTAAATTCTTTGAGTTTTTTAAGAGAATAATCAAGCTGACAGCCCTTTGCCTGTTTAATTATAGAATTAAACTCTTTTTCTTGTGTAAAAATATCTGATACAGGGCTCAAAAATTCCATACAAAAATCTTAACATTTGAAACAAAACAAGGGCAAATTTTTATACAATATTTTCTTCAAAAAACTTTATAATTCCGTCCTTATATGCTGAAACCTTTGCAGAAAAAGGATATACAGGAATTTTTAACAGCCTTTCGGTTTCTTTTATTTTTTTAAAAACTTCATTTTTTGAAACATAATCACATTTATTTAAAACTGCAATTACAGGCAAATTCTTAATTTTTAGCCAATCATACATCTGAAAATCATTATTCTGAACAGGATGACGCGCATCTATAAATTGAATACAGCATTTTAAAGTTTCACGTTTTAAAAGATACTCTTCCAAACTCTTTTGCCAGCGCTCTTGCTCGGTTTTAGACACTTTTGCATATCCATATCCAGGTAAGTCTGCAATTACAAAATCTCCCTTATCGGAGATTATCTTAAAAAGATTGATAAGACGGGTTTTCCCGGGTGTATTAGAGGTTTTAGCCAGTTTTGAATTATTGCAGAGCGTGTTTATAAATGTAGATTTTCCCACGTTAGAACGCCCTAAAAGCGCAAACTCAGCTAAGGCTAAAGCAGGGCACTGAGCTAAATTCGGGGAACTAATTAAGAATTGTGCTTGCTTGATTTTCATTTATTTTAACTTGTCTCAATTCATTCATTTTTCTTTTGTAAACCACGGCAGAAAGCAGATTATAAGCGTGTTCAGAGTTTACAACATCAATCTGTACAGTATCGTCAAAAAGGCTTACATTAATTGCATTTGAGCTTAAAAAATCACTTTTTAAGTTTGTAATTCTTATAATTTTATTCTTTAATAGCGAAAGGGGCTGTGCTATAAAGGTTTCAAACGATTTTAAAATTACGTTTCTCATTAAAATTTTTCCTAAAATTCTACTAAATTATAGCAAATAAAAAAGTTTTTTGTATAATATTTTTAGGCGAAATTTACAATTTAAAACATGTTTGTAAAAATGCTGAAAATATTATAAATAGGGAGTTTAAAGAAGATTTATGTATAAAGAAATAACACCAAACGGGTACGGAATAGCAATTGAAACAGAGGAAAAGCCCTTATATAGCGCTCAAAGCGAATTTCAAAAAGTGGAAATCCTATCATCTAAAGGCTTAGGAAATATTTTAACCCTGGATGGGCTTATGATGACAACAGTTGAAGATGAATTTTTCTACCATGAAATGATTTCCCATATTCCATTATGCTCACATCCTTGCCCTGAAAGCGTTTTGGTGATTGGCGGGGGCGATGGCGGCACTGTGCGCGAGGTTTTGCGCCACCAAACTGTGAAAAATGTTGAGCTATGTGAAATTGACGGCTTAGTTATTGAAGCAAGCAAAAAGTTTTTGCCGACAATTGCCGGAAAACTCGATGACACAAGAGTTAAGGTTTTTGTAGAAGATGCTATAGAATACATAAAGGATAAAAAGGCTTGCTACGACGTAGTTTTAATAGATTCAACAGACCCAATGGGTCCTGGTGAAGGACTTTTCACCGAAGAATTTTATACTAACGTTAAAAACAGCCTAAAAGAAGGCGGAATCGTTGCAGCACAGTCAGAATCACCATTTGCAAACCCAAAAGAAATGAGAATGATGTACAGGCTTTTGAGAAAAGTATTTAAACACGTAAAGCCTTATGCAGGACCTATTCCAACCTATCCGGGCGGATACTGGAGCTGGGCATTTTGCTCTGAAACCCTTGAGGTGCCTGAAGTTGCAGATATGCAGAGAGCAAAAGAAATTGAAAAAAATTCAAAACTTTATAATACAGATTTACACAAAGCTGTATTTTGTGTTCCAAACTTTGTAAGGAAAATTGCAGAAGATGCGTAAAAGCGTTATTACACAAGGTTTTTCAGCACCACTTCGTGGCGAAATTAAGACTCCGCCTGATAAATCTATGTCTCATAGAAGTTTAATCATAGGGTCACTTACAAAAGGTAAAATTAAAATTTCAAATTTTTTAACAGGGGCTGATTGCCTTGCTACACTTGAAATTTTAAAGGAACTTGGGTGCGAAATTCAATTTATTGATGAAAATACCGTGGTTTTAGATGCGAAAAATGCTTACAGAGCGCCAAAAAAAGAACTTTATTGCGGAAATTCAGGCACAACAATGCGGCTTATGGCGGGATTACTTTCAGCTCAAAATTTCAATAGCACACTATCAGGGGATATCAGCCTATCCAAGCGACCTATGAAAAGAATTATTGAGCCGTTAAGTTTTATGGGCGCCGCGATAAAAAGCAATGATGGCAAGGCTCCGCTTGTTATAGAACAAGCAAACATTAAGGGAATTGAATACAAAAGCCCTATAGCTTCTGCTCAAGTCAAATCTGCATTGCTTCTTGCGGGATTGCAAACCCCAAATGGCAAGACTACCGTGCTTGAACCGCACTTATCCAGAGACCATACAGAGAGAATGTTGAAATTTTTCGGTTCAAACGTTGAAAACTACAATAAAAACGGACTTTTTGCTGCTACAATAAGTCAAACTCCATTGATGCCAAAGGATTTAAACGTGGTCGGAGACATCTCAAGCGCTGCCTTTATTATGATTGCAGCTGCCATTATCAAAGATTCCGATGTAATATTAAAAAATATAGGACTGAATCCTACGCGCACCGGGCTTATTGACGTTATGAAACGTATGAAAGCCAATATTGATGTACTAAACTGTGATTTAGTTTCAAATGAAGAAGTTGGCGATATTAGAATTAAATATTCGCCCGACATGGAAGGGTGTGAAATCAGCGGAGACCTTATCCCAAGATTAATTGATGAAATTCCTGTTATTGCACTTCTGGCAAGTCAGGCAAAAGGTGAAACCATAATAAAAGATGCGGGGGATTTAAAAAATAAAGAATCTGACCGAATTGCCTGTGTAGAGCGGGAATTGAGGAAATTTGGCGTAAATATCCAAGGCACAGAAGATGGCTTTATCATCGAAGGCAAAAATGGCGGAAATGGTTTATTTAAAGGGGATTTAGAGGTTGACTGCTATCATGACCACAGAATTGCAATGATGGGGTATATTGCAGGATTAATCAGCCAAAAACCCTGTAAAATCAATGATTTTGAGTGGGTAGAGACTTCATTTCCCGGGTTTTTAAATATCTTTGAAAATTTGAAAAAATAGTTGAAAAAGCCCTAAAATCCTTTCACAGCTAAAGAAAAGCAAAAAACTATGTTTTATTTTGATACAATAAAAAGCGGCAGCAAAGACAAAAAAATCCTGAAAAGCACTGTTATGGATGAGTTTCAGGCTGATTTTAAGCATCTTTTTACAACGAAAGAAAGTTTTATAAAAACTGGAGATGAAAATTTAAAAAACCTCGCAGATTCAAATAGAAAGCTTGTTTTAGACTATTTGAAAATTAATGATGAAAATTTGATTGAAATAAAACAAACCCATACATCAAATATTTCAATAGCAAGCAAAACCCCTGATTTTATTGATAATACAGATGGTGTAATACTTTATAAACCAGGCAGTGCAACGATTTTAAACTTTGCAGACTGTACACCGGTTATTTTATATGAACCCAAAAACAAGGTAGCAGCAGGGCTTCACGCCGGCTGGCGCGGTACGGCTGATTCAATTTGCAAGAAAGGTGTAAAATTAATGGTCGAAAATTTTAACTCAAAACCTTCCGATATAATAGCTGCAATTGCCCCCTGTATAGGGCAAGAGGCATTTGAAACAGGTATTGAAGTTTATGAAAAATTAAAAGGAACCATCCAAAACCCAAACACTACCGAGTTTTTCAGATTTAAGAATGATAAAGTTTACCCCGATTTAGCAAAAATAAATGCAGCCCAATTAATGGAAGCCGGGCTCAAAACTATAGATATAAGCCACTTTAAGACATGTAAAGATAATGAATTTTTCTTTTCATACAGACATGAAAACAAGACCACAAACAGAATAAGTATGGTGATAAAAATAGTGTAATAGACGCAAAATCAAGCTAATACGGCTTTTTTATTTACTTAAAAAGATTTGTTATAGTATTGTGGATAAATTCTGAAAATCCGCCTTGTGTAGCCCCTGAGTATTCCTCATCAAGCTCCTTGGCTTCTTTAGAGCTTGCCGCAGCCTTAATTGCAGCCATAGAGAGGCGATTAATATCACCTTCAATTTTTGCAAGGGTTTTTTTAAATTCGCTAAATTCCTCTTTAAAATTTTCACTTGTTGAAAACAGCTTAGAATAGGTATTTTCCGCCTCTTTTTTCCACTCAATCAGAAGCTCTTTTTGAGTTTCAATATAGGTTTTCATAATGTCATGGGTGGGAAAAATTTTAAATTTTTTAAACGAATTATCAATTATAATCATGCTTCTGACTGTAATCAGGCGTAATTCAGCACCTTCATCAAAGTATTTTTTTTCAAGCTCTTCAGATAAAGTATAGCCAAAAGGAAATTCAAGATGCGTCATATGGTTTGCATCATTCAGCTTTCCAAGAAGTTCTTTTGATAATATTTCAAATTGTTCTTTTTTACTTTCCAAATAAATACTCCGAAACTAAAAGATGTAGAATCAGCATATCACTAATTTTTATTTATTTACAAGCTCTTTTGAATTATTTTTTATTATTTTTGTACTGTTTTAAAAATATTTTTTCAGGATTGTTTTCGCCAGATAGTACAATTTGTCTGTATTCGTTTTTATCAATATCGACACCCATATTTTTTATATCAATATTAATTTTTTTACTTTTTTCTTTTTTATACATAAATTATAATATCTTATCTGCAACAGTAAATAAAATCTCCAGATTATCCTCTTTTACGGCATTTAAAATAGCTTCATAAATAAGTTTCAAATCTGTCTCATTTGGAGTTTTTAAGGTTTTGGGCAGCAAAATATCGTCCGTTTTTTTAACATTTACAAACCCCTTATTTAAAGACAGAAATTCTCTATAATTTTCTAAAACCTTCAAATATAGAGGATTTGGGCTGTATGTTTTATTTAGATAATATTTAGCATCACGGTTTAAGCCCTGCTTTATGAAATTATACAGAAAATCAACTTCATAAAAACAATCATCGCTAAACTCAGTGTCAAGACAAGGATTATTGACAATTTCTTTATCCGGACAACTTTTAAGATAAACACCCCATAACATGCACCCCAAATAAAATGCTGCGTTTAAATCAACAGCTTTTAAGAATTTAGGGTATAAAATTGAAAATTGAAACCTCTTTTGTTTTGGAGAAGGAATATTTGAAAAAGCCTCATACATATACTCAATATTCCCTGAAACCCTTGCAATAGAGGCAGAATACCCAGGGTCAAAAAGCATTTGGTTTTCTTGTGTAAAATCTAAAATTGACATAATATTATTTTAATTAGAAACTCTATATTGTGCAAGTTTTGTTACTTTGCAAAAATATTTGAGCTTTATCATTTTAAACATAAATGCTCAATAAACAAGGAAAGCTATGGAAAAGATAAAATATCTTGAATTATTGGCACCGGCGCAAAATAAGGAATGTGCAATTGCTGCAATAAATTATGGAGCAGACAGCATTTATATGGGTGCAAATCTTTATGGTGCAAGGAAAAATGCCGGTAATTCACTTTCTGATATTGAAGATGTTATAAATTATGCACATAAATTTAATGTTAAGATTTACATTACTTTAAATACAATATTGGATGACAATGAGCTTAAAGGCGCGGTTGAACTTATCAACAAGCTGCATAAAATACACGCTGACGGGGTGATTATTCAGGACTTTGGAATTTTAAATGAGGCTTATATGGGTAATTTACCCGATATCAAACTCGTTGCAAGCACCCAGTGTGATATTCGAACTTTGGATAAAGTAAAATTTTTTGAAAATATCGGAATAAAAAGAGTAATTCTTGCACGAGAATTAAGCTTGAAGCAGATAAAAGAAATTTCCGATTCTACAGATATTGAAATTGAAACATTTATCCATGGCGCCCTTTGTGTATCATATTCGGGGCAATGTTACTTAAGTTATAAAATCGGGGGAAGAAGCGCAAACAGGGGAGAGTGCGCACAAGCCTGCAGGAAAAAATACAGCCTTATTCAAGAAGATGGAAAAATTGTTGCAAAAGATAAATATTTACTCAGTATGAAAGATTTTATGGCAGCAAAAAAGCTTGAAGAACTTATAAATGCAGGGGTTACGTCTTTTAAAATTGAAGGTAGATTAAAAGATGTAAACTATATAAAAAATACTGTAAGTTATTATCGAAAACTTTTGGATGAAATTATCAAAAATCGCTCAAAAGAAGGCTTTAGGCAATTATCAAGCGGAAAAATTTTCACTGATTTTGATGCCGACCCCAAAAAGAGCTTTAACAGAGATTTTTGTGAATATTTTTTAGAAGGCAGAAAGCCGCTTAGTGAAGAAAAAATCTTTAATTTTGATGCACCAAATTCAAAAGGAGAATATCTTGGCAGAGTAAAAGAAACTGGTAAAAATTATTTTAAACTGGATAGAGAACTTCAAATAATGCCGCAGGACGGGCTTTGTTTTATTGATAAAAATGGAAATTTAAATGGGTTTTTAGTTAATTCGGTTAAAGCTGCAGGTTTAACAAAAATATCGGGGGCAGACAAATCACAAGTTGAAATTTACCCGAATATTATGCCAGAAATTAAGGCAGGAAGCAAAATATATAGAAATAAAGATGTAAATTTTGAAAATATATTAAAAAATTCAAAGACAAAAAGACGTATTGCGGTTAGTTTTACCATAAAAGATAATTCAATTGAGGCGATTGATGAGAATAAAAATCATGTTATATTAAATTTTTCAGGACAAGATGCAAAAAATCCTGAAAGCGCACAGAAAAATTGGCTTTCAGCCCTTCAAAAAATCGGGGAGAGTGATTTTTATCTAAATGATATTGATTTTATTTGGAAAAAACCTTATTTTCTGCCTATTTCGGAAATAAACAGACTTAGACGCGAAATTTTAGAAAAACTTATACAAGAAAGAATTAAAAACTACACCATGGAAGCACAGGCTCCTGTTAAAACAACTCAATTCCCAAAGGAAACAGGGGATTACAGATTAAATGTTCATAATGCAGAAGCAAAAGATTTTTATAAAAAATGCGGGTGTAATATACTTGAATACTCAATGGAATCAGGCATAAAAACCAAAGGTAGAGAATTAATGCGCACAAAACACTGCATAAGGTATGCACTTAACATGTGCTTAAAAAATAATAATCGAGCAGATAAGCTTTTTTTAAAGGATGAAAAAGGCGAAAAATATGAACTTGAATTTGATTGTAAACACTGTGAAATGGTCATAAAAAGCCCATAGACCAAGCTTTTTTAAAAAAAATTTAAACCTGTTATTATTAATTACTTTTAACTTTGTTAAGGTTTGTAACAAAAAAAGTATATCTTGAAATCATATAAAGTATATAGTTTTTATATAATTGAGGAGCAATTCAAGAATCAATTTTGTAAGAACAAAGGAGTAGTAAAAATGAGTAATTTCGGTGCTTTAACAGGAGTTTCATCAGTAAGCGGTGTTAACCACTTAAAAGAAAGAGATTTAAATGAAACTGCGGGTCCTGTAGCTCGCAATGACCAAAATGCTTTTGGAAATGACATAGATATTTCAAAAGCACAGCTTCCAGAAGGATGCAGAGAACTTGCATGGGGTTAAACCCAAAATTTAAACAAAAGAGAATTACTGTGGTTCAAAGCTGAAAAAGGGTTTCCTCTCGTTTAAAACCTTTTTAAAGCGCAAACTAAAAATGGAGTTTTTATGAGCGAAGCAAAAGTGGTAAATTTTCTTCTTGCCGGTTTGCTGATTATGACAATCATTATGTTTTCATGGACATTTATTTACATTAACAGTACATTAAGCAGTAATGATATGAATGCACCAATAGTATCAGCATTCAGTGCGTAAAAAAGGATAAAAGAAGAATTAACTTATCCCTGTCTTTTTTAAGACAGGGATATTTTTTATAAATACAAGATAGCAAAAAATATTTTTCAGGCGTTTTGTATAATCAAGTTAAAACAGAATTAATTGAAGATGCAATTAATTAATAATTAATCATTATTTTCATAATTTCAGTAAAAAGCCTTTAAGAATATTCTTAAAGGCTTTTTTGTTTTTTAAAAAGTTTTATAAATAATTGTAACAATAAACACGCAAAATGCTATAAAAAAGCAAAAATATATTTTCAGGATTCTTTATTTGATACACAAAAAAGCTTAGGAATAGAGAAGATGAATATTAGTTTTACCCCATTAACTAGATACTATACTTTTACAGGAAAACAAGCAGCGCAAAAATTAAAAGATGAACGGGTTGCAGACACATTTGAAAAAAAGAAAGATGATATCCACGAAAAAATTTCCGATAAAAGACAGATTGACAATTTTGTAGAATTTTATTTAGGCATTGAAGATGAGGACAGCAGAAAAATGCTTCGCTACTGCCTTGAGGATGATAAAGAAAGATATGGAGATATACTTGATAAACTTGATGAAGCAGAAGGAATAGATAGAAATATAAAAGAAAAGAGAAGTTTTACAAGAAAATTATTAGATTTTATGATGCTGTCTGAATTTTTTGACATAGATGCAAGATGGGAAGCTGCAGAACTTGCAAAGCTGCCATTCTTTGATGACGAGAATAATAAATATGCACAAGATATATTATTGGAACTTGCAGCTCCATATATGGAATTAATCAACTCAATCAACGAAGAAAATGAAGAAAAAGAAGCTGAGAAAACTAATACAAATGCAGCTGCTCAAGATGGAGCCATAACAAACTACAAGCCTAAAAAGCTTGGGGTTTTTAAAAGAGCAGCAGCTCTTTTTACAACAAAAATGCCTGCAAAATAACCACATTGCAATAAAGAAATTCCTCCTTATTTAAAAATAGGGAGGAATTTTTATTTTAAAAGCTTATAACAGCTTATTTTTTATTTACTTTAATCGCACTATCAGGGCACACTAGAGCACATGTACCGCATGCAATACATTCTTCAGGGTTTGGTTCAACCGCAGGAGTTTGATAAATACCAACTTCCTTAGACCAATTTAGACATTTTTTAGGGCATTTTACAATACAAAGCCCGCAGCCTTTGCAAAGGTCTGTAAAACAGTACCAATCAGCTTTTCCTTTGGCTACATTTTCTACCTTAAACCCTTTATGTTCAACTGTTGACATTTATACACCTGCTTTCTGTATCATATTCATACCCATTTCAAGAGCTTTGTAGTTAAGCTCGCGAAGTTCGGGTTTAGCATCAAATTTCTTGCCAAGAGCCATTTCCATAGCATTTTTGATATCATCAAGTTTTAAAACATTTGTAGCAGCAAGTAAAACACCTAAAACGATGATGTTAAATACTCTTGCGCTCAATTGCTCATTTGCAATTTTGTTTGCTTCAACTGCAATGATTTCTTTAGCATTACATGTTGGTTTTTTAGAACAAACTGATGAATCATAAATTACTGTAGAATTTTCGTTAGCGTAATCAGAACATCTGTCGATTGCTCTATCAGACAACATAATTACGATATCGCCTTTTGAAAATCTTGGTTCACCAATTTTTTCATCAGCAACCTGACAGAAAGCGATTGAAACACCGCCTCTTTGTTCTACACCGAAATTTGGGATGTATAAAATTTCTTTACCGGCTTCATAACCTGCTTCAACAAGGATTTTTGCGATAGATTGAACGCCCTGTCCGCCTTCACCGGCTAATACTATTCTTGTTCTTGCCATAATTTTTACTCCAATCCTTCTCTTGAAACAAATTCTTTAACTTCAAAGAATGATTCCATAGTTTTTAATCTGTCCCAAGTACCTTCATTATTAGTTCTCCAGTTAAGAGGGCAGATAGATAGAACTTCAACAAATGAAAATCCGCCTTTTTCAACATTTTTAAGAGCCTTTGTAAAGGTCTTTTTAAGGCTTCTCAAATTTGAAACAGAAGCTCTTGCTACATAACCTTTTTCAGGGTCAACGATTGAAGCAACCATTTCAGCACCGCGTGCAGGTTTGCCTGTTACTTCACAATCACGACCATACGGAGTGGTTTCTGTTTTTTGTCCCGGCATTGTAGTTGGAGCCATTTGTCCGCCTGTCATACCGTAGTTTGTATTATTTGCAAGTACGATAAGCATATTTTCAGCACGAACTGCAGCATTTACAAGGTGCTGTGAACCGATTGCGAGACCGCCACCATCGCCCATATAAGCAATACCAACAGTACCAGGATTAGCACGAGTTACACCATAGATAACAGGAGTTGTTCTGCCGTGGTGTGTTTGAACAGAATCAACATTCATATAATTCCAGGAAAGAAGCGAACAACCGATATCGCAGCCAAAAACAGCTTTTTCCTGAAGATTTAAATCGTCAATAGTATGAGCTAAAGTTTTTAAAATCATACCATGACCACATCCGGGGCAAAATTTGCTTGCACCAGCTTCAGCGTTTTGCGCTTTCGCTAAATCCGGAGTAACATCAAGTATTTGAACCATTTATTTATCCTCATTTAATTCTTTTTACTTTTATTATATTTCATAGTTAAAAACTACACAGTAGCAGGTGTTTTTACCATTTGTTCAACTTTTTGAACAATGTCATCACCTGTAACGCCAACACCCATCTTGAATAAAGTTGAGTATGGAGTTTGAAGTCCGTAGATTTTTTCTAGTACCATTTGAGCCAATTGTCCGTTTGCAGATTCTGTAAACAATACTTGTTTAGCGCGAGAAACAGCTGCTCTTAAAGGTTTAACAGCTAACGGTCTTAAAGTAATAGGTCTGAATAAACCAGCTTTAATACCTTTTGCTCTTAATTCATCAACAGCTGTCATAGCTGAACGTGCAACGATACCGTGAGCTATAATAAGAATTTCAGCGTCTTCTGCTTTGTATTCAAGATATTCTTCAATCTCAGGAGAAATTCTATCAAATTCAGCCTGATAAGAATCAAGAACTTCCATTAATTCTTCTTCAAGGTTGAATGTATTTCTCATGTGATTTGCTTTTCTATCTACATCAATTTTGCCTTGAGCTCTTAAGAATGCAGGAGTTGGTTCCATTTTGATACCGCGTGAAGCAGGGTCATATAATGTAACAGGTTCTCTCATTTTACCTTGATAACCGTCAGCTAACATAAATGTCGGGAATCTGTATTTCCAAGCAGTATTGAATGACTTAATCATATAATCATAAAGGTCTTGGTGACCTGCTGTTGAATAAACGATTCTGAAGCCTTCACCGTTTCCGCCAAAGCATGTTAATCTTGTTTCTTGTTGAGCGTAAATAACCGTAGCTGTAGAAGGTCCGCCTCTTTGCATAACCGCACAAACAAATGGTATTCTCATCATTTCAGCCATGCTTTGAGCATCCTGCATGATAACATTGCCGGGGCCTGCAGTTGCAGTAAAAGCCCTTTTACCTGCTAAAATACCGCCAATTGTAGAAAAACCGGCTGAAATTTCATCTTCTGTTTGAAGAAAACCAGCTTCTGTTTTTGGAAGTAATTTACACCAGGTATGCATGATTTCGTTTTGCGGTGTAATAGGATAACCGTACATAAACTCAGCTTCTGCAGCATTTGCAGCGTAGGCTATGGTTTCATTTCCGGTTAAGAACATTCTAGTGTCTTCTGTGATAAGTTTTTTAACCATATTAATTCCTTACTTTGTGAACTAAGTACAATAAAATTTGTACTACAAAGAAAGGATGGTTTCAAGTTTTTTAAGATATTTAAAATTAGTACCCTTTACGCTTTTTTCTTAAAGCTTGCTCTTTAAGTTCAGCTTCAATATTATTTAAATCAAGACATGCCGGGAATTTTTTTGTATCAATTGAAGGAAACTTCTGTTTTTTAAGCTCTTCATCCGGCATTTTATCCCATTTTGCCCTAGCAGTATCATAAGCTGAAGCTATATATTTATAATATTCAATACATCTATCATCATCTTTGCTTATTGCTTTAAGTGCTTTTGAAACTTCAGGCAACCCGGAAATTGCTTTACCTTGAAGTCCTTTATAACAAATATCTTCAATTTCTTTAACTCTTGCAACCCCTCTTCCCAATATTTGAATTTCAGCATCAATACCGTTATTCATTTCAAATACAATATGTGTTGCTGTGTATCCTGAAATCTTTTTCTTGTTTGCCACTTCTGGAAAATCCTTGCTGACTTTATAGCTTGCAGATTCAAGCTTGTCTAATTTAGATGGAGAAAGATAAGGGTGACTGCCATAATTTTTTATGGATTTAATTTTAATAGGTTTATCACTATTTTCCATTAGTTCAATTAATCTATTAATAACACTGTTCATTTCAGCTGGTGAACCATTGGTAAGTATTAACCTTGCACCAAGGAGGTCATGGATTTTACTTTTTATAAAAATAGGAGATACTTGAATATTGTAATTATAATCATCTCCAACAAGTTCAGAAAGCTTTGCAGCAGTCTTTTTTGCAATAGATTGCGTACTTTTTACTCTTGTTTCTTTTTTAGCAATCGGTTTGCTTCTGGCAAATTTACCTGTACCATTTACAAGAGAATCAAAAACACACATTTTCAATTCAAATGGTTTTTCAAGCTTTTTCGCTTGTTCATGAACTTCTGACGCAACGGGTAGAACTTCTCTGTATAATCCAAAAGCACGGTAATCCATTTTCTTGGATGAATCATCCTCTGAGCTTTGTTTTTTTGCTTTTCGGGCAGTATGAATAAGCTCCAGTTCTGATGTTTTGGGGCAATCAGCCTTTCTGGCAAGTTTTCCTTTGTTCTTATCATAAACACTGATACCTGTGAAAGAAACTGTATCAGATTGCAAAGGTGCAAGATTTGATGTATTAATATTGCCTAAAAAGGTGAAGGGGGGGGTAGACAGCGCATTGCGAGCGGGTTTTAGCCCGCCTTTGAATGCAGTATTTGAAAATTTTGTATATAAATCTTGCAAACCAATCATTTATTTTTTCCAACATTATTTAAGAATTACCAAGGTGTGTAAAAGGTACAAAACACCTGAAGATAAAATATTGCAGTAAATTTTACATTTTGTAACTAAAACTCAATATTTTTAATATATTTTATTACAGGTTCCTTGACGTCTTCTTTTGCACTTAAGAAAACAGATATTGCATCAATTCTAAATTTTTTATAATGGATTTTAGAATTTTGGAGATAGAAAAATGCACATTTCCTTATTTTATTGAGTTTTGTTTTTGTAATCGCTTCAAAAGGAGTGCCAAATCTATCTGAAGTTCTTGTTTTAACCTCAATAAAACATAGTATTGAACCGTCAAGAGCGATAATATCAATTTCTCCATATCTTGAAAAACGGTAATTTTTCTCTACAATCTTACAGCCATTTTTAATAAGATAATTTACGGCAATTTCTTCACCGTATTTACCTTTAATTTTGTTTGACATAAAATAATTTTACACCAAAATAAAATTTAAACGGGAGTTTTTAAATGGAATTATTGAAAAAGACAGCGGTTCAAATGAGAGAAGCTCTTTT
Source organism: Candidatus Gastranaerophilales bacterium (assembly GCA_910586855.1). GTDB lineage: Bacteria > Cyanobacteriota > Vampirovibrionia > Gastranaerophilales > Gastranaerophilaceae > MGBC122484. The sequence goes on along the minus strand of CAJUJH010000001.1, from coordinate 864,541 downwards.
AAAAAAGGAAGTTTCTGCAGTTGAACTGGTTGAAGAAAGCTATAAAAGAGTAGATAATGTCGAAGATAAAATCGGCGCTTATAATTCTCTAACAAAAGAGTATGCGCTTGAAACCGCAAAAAAGGTTGATGAAAAAATTGCAAAAGGCGAAAATTTACCCAAAATGGCAGGTATTCCTCTTGCATTAAAAGATAATATCAATTTAAAAGGATTTAAAACAACAGCATCAAGTAAGATTTTAGAAAACTTCGTATCTCCATATGATGCTACGGTTAGTAAAAAATTGAGAGAAAACCTTGTTCCCGTTATAGGTAAGGCAAACCTGGATGAATTTGCAATGGGTTCATCAAATGAAAATTCTGCGTTTAAAAAAGTTCATAACCCACACAATCTAAACAAGGTACCCGGAGGTTCTTCAGGCGGTTCTGCAGCTTCAGTTGCAGCACTTGAAGCTACTGTTGCTCTTGGTTCTGATACGGGAGGTTCCATCAGGCTTCCAGCCAGCTTTTGTGGTATTTCAGGGTTTAAACCTACATACGGCAGGGTTTCCAGATACGGTTTAATTGCTTTTGCTTCATCATTGGACCAGATTGGTCCTTTTGGAAGATGCACAGAAGATATTGTTGATTTATACGAAACAATTGCAGGATATGACCCAAAAGATTCAACATCATTAAATATGCCTGTGGGAGAAATCTCAAAAACCTTTAAAAACGATATTAAGGCTTTAAAATGCGGCGTTATTAAAGAATTGATGGGTGAAGGGGTATCTGATTGCGTTAAAAAAGCAGTCGAAGATGCTATTAAAGTTTATGAAAAGCTTGGCGCAACAGTGCAAGAAGTGTCTTTACCTTTATTAAAGCACTCAATCGGTGTTTATTATATTATTGCAACAGCTGAAGCAAGCTCTAACCTTGCACGTTTTGACGGCGTAAAATACGGTCACAGAACAGCAGATGCCAAAAACCTTATGGAAATGTACACAAAAACAAGAAAAGAAGGTTTCGGAGATGAGGTTAAAAGACGTATAATGCTTGGGACCTATGCTCTTTCAAGCGGTTATTATGATGCTTATTATAAGAAAGCACAGCAGTTAAGACGCTTAATTAAAGATGATTTTGACCGTGTATTTAAAGAAGTTGATGTTTTAATAAGCCCTACTTGCCCCACAACCGCATTTGATATCGGTTCAAGAAATGAAGACCCGCTTGCAATGTATTTGACAGACATTGGTACAATTTGCGCTAACTTAATCGGTGCTCCTGCTATAAGCATCCCTGCAGGGTTCGATAAAGACGGTATGCCGATTGGCATGCAGTTAATCAGCCAAGTACTTCAAGAAGAACCATTGTTAAGAGCAGCTTATAATTTTGAATCCCAAACAGATTTTCACACTAAGCTTGCAAATCTGTAATATAATTTGACATTTTGATTATGACTCCCGTTTTTTACATACAGCGGGAGTCATTCATTTAAAGGTGTTGATTTTATCAAAAAATCATTAAAATATTAGTGTGGTTAAAATTTAAGGAAATTTTGTAATGGCAAACAGACTCAATGGTTCAAGCTTATTTTTGCAAGCTATAAATGGATTGGTTGGAAATTATGCCCAGCTAATGACAGGTGTTTCAGGAAAGGGATTGAGTCTTGAAAACATTACAAACCCAAGTGAAGATGTTGATAAAAAACAGTTGAATTATACGTTTGTAAATTATCTAACAAATAATTTTGGAAAAATTGATAAAGACGGGGATGGGATAATTTCAAAGGATGAGCTGCAGAATTATACAACAAGTATGTCAAGAAACGGTTTAACATATGAGCAATTGTGTGAACTTTGCTATAATTCAAATTATTCAAGTTCACTTCTAGAAACTGTTTTAAATAATTTTTCAGAAATTGATAAAAACGGAGACGGCCGTGTTACAAATGAAGAAATTGCTGCCTACGGCATAGAACAAGAAATCGATGAGATGAAAGACAATTACCCAAAACACACTACAAAAGGTATGAGTATTTTTTACGAAACTTCAGCAGATAAAGAAATAGAAACTGAAAAATCGTAACACAGCAAAAAATCAATGGAGACTGGCAGAGAATATAAGAATTTAAAAACCTTTTATACAAAGGCTGAAGAATATTTAGTATCAATATCATTATTAAATCAAAAGGAATCAATCAACTATGTTCGCAATAAATTTAACAAGGAGATTCTAAATAATTATTACTATATAGGCAGCCTTAATAAAAAGTGCAAAAAGCTATTAAATGCAAGGTTTTCTACAATAAAATTTTCAATGGACAGTTTATTGAAAAATAAAATTAATCATCCTGATTTAAAATTTTATGATTATGAAAAAATTAATGAAATTGTTAGAAATTATGATGAGTTATTTACTGATAGAAAAGGAAATCTCAGATTTTTTAAAAACGTCAATAATAAACTATATGAAATCGTAGTTAAAACTACACAAGATGGCAAAGAAAATTATCTTACAACTTTTCACAGATGCGATGAATCTAAAATTAGAAAATTAAAAAAGATAGTCTGATTATGAGGACTCGGACTGTTCCTCTGTCGCCTGTTGGCCCGGTGCCGAGAATTTACCGTATCAAACTATCTTGTATCTTTATTATAACCTAATTTTTATGCTTTTCAAGATGTTGATTAAATTAAAACGGAATACTTAAACTTATTTTTTATAAAAATTAATTCCTGTTCTGCCGTAGATTTTTTCTTTAAAAGGAGCAGGTGCGGAAGGTAAATTTGAAAGTTTTTTATCATATTCAGCAACAATTATGCCATTTGGAGTAAGTTTTTCAAGAGCACAAGAGATTATGGGCTCGTAATCAAATTCCCAAGGCGGGTCAATATAAATAACATCAAATTTTTCAAATTTAGATACTATCTTTAAAGAATCACCCTTGATAATATTAATACCGCCGCAAGATAAAGAAGAATCAAGCAAGGAAAAAGTTTTTTTAGCGGCGCAAAAGGCTTTGGAGTCGTTTTCAATTGCCGTTATGTTTTTAAATCCTCTAGAGTATGCTTCAAGTGCCATAATGCCGGAACCTGCAAACATATCAAGAAAAGAAAGATTGGAAAAATCGCCATAATAAGAATATAGAATATTGAAAACACTTTCACGCACCTTGGATAAAGTTGGGCGCACATTAAATTTTTCACCTTTTGGGGTGGAAATAATCCTACCTTTAAATAGCCCGCCTGTCAAATGCAAAGTTTATCCTCCTTTATTATTCTAAATACTATCATGAAAAGAATCGTTATTATAGGAGGGTGCGCCGCAGGCCCCAAAACTGCCGCCAAAACAAAAAGGGTAAACCCTGAAAATATTGTTGAACTTTATACTATGGAAAATATGATTTCATATTCTGCCTGCGGTATGCCTTATTATATTAAAGGTTCAGTACCAAGCTACCAGAATTTAATCATAAGAACGCCGGAGGATTTTAAAAAACAGGGAATAGATGTATTTTTAAATCATAAATGTACGCGGATTCTGCCTGATGAAAAAAGTGTTATTTTTAACACTATGGTAAATGGTGTCGGTGAAATAAAAAAAGTAAATTATGATGAATTAGTACTTTGTGTTGGCTCCAGACCGTATACACCAAAGGTAAAAAATATTAATCTTGAAAATATTTTCCATTTAAAGGTTTTAGATGATGGTATCAAAATCAAAGAAAAGATGGAAAAATCAAAGAGTGCAATAATTTTGGGCGGCGGGTATATTGCGATAGAAATTTTAGAAGCTTTTGTAAAAAACGGACTCAACGTTACAGTAGTAGAAAGAAACCACGAAATAATGAGTCAGTTCGACCCTGAAATTAGCACTATAATAAAGGATTACATAACAAAGCGCGACGGCAAACATGTAGATTTTATCTTAGATGATGAAATAATAGAGTTTATCGGAACAAAGGAATTTACAGGTGCCGTTACAAGGAACGGAAAAACCCTCCATGCTGATTTTTGCGTAGTAGCAGCAGGGGTTGTCCCAAATGTAGAACTTGCAAGAGAAGCAGGGATTGAAATTGGCATCACGGGCGGTATCAAAACAGATAACAGAATGAGGACAAATATTGAGCATATCTGGGCTGCGGGCGATTGCACGGAAGAAACCTGCCTTATAACCAAAAGACCAATGTATGCAGCACTTGGAACCATTGCAAATAAACAGGGGCGTGTTGCAGGTATTAATGTAAATACCGATACAAACGGAGTTTATGAAGCATTTGACGGTATTTTAGGGTCAGCAGTTACAAGCTATTTTGATTTTTCAATGTCCACAACAGGATTAACGGAAACAAAGGCCAGAATTTTTGCCAAAAACTCCAGTATAGAGCCCATTACAGCAACTGTTACAAAAAGAGATAAGCCAGGATATATGCCTGATTCCAATAGTATTACCGTAAAACTTGTAGCAGACAAAAGAACTGGTGAGCTTTTAGGAGCACAGGCAGTAGGCGTTGGGGATGCTGATAAGAGAATTTATACAGTAACATCAGCCTTGAGGGCAAATTTAACCGTGCAAGAATTTCTGCATCTTGATTTAACCTATTCACCGGCTTTTTCATCCACAATTGACCCGCTTTTAACCGCCGCATACAAATTAAAAGATGAGATTGATAAGTAAAATCTTTTCTATAAGCAATTTTTGAATAAAAATTTTGTTTAATAAAGCATAATGGATATTCAAAAAATAGCAGCAAATATTCCAATAAATTCTATAACACATAAGCTTGAAGGCACCAATGCAAGCAAAATTTCTGCACCTGACCGATTTTCAACCTCATCTAATGTTGCACAAATAATTAATTCAAAACTAAAAAATATTTATGGAATAAATTCAAGCATTCAGGATAAAACACTTTTAGGAAAAGTATATGCCGTTGTACAGGAATTTTGCGAGCTAAATAGCGATGATAAACTCTTTCATAATTTAACTTTGCGAACATGTAACCTGCTCTTAAAAAAATTCAGCCAGGTAACAAAAATACAAAACAACTATACATTGTCTTTCAATAAAAATACAGATTGGAAAAATATTGAGCAGATTACAAAAGATTTATTTAATAAAGGCTTTGTAGGTTCAAAAAACCCAAAGTATCTGATTTATCAAGGTTTTGGAGATTTTTTAAATTTCTCAAATAATCCAAAAGCACGATATGAAAGTGCAAATCTGTTTTATGAAGGAAGCAGCTCAACTTTGCCTTTCAGAATATGCAACAGCACGAACTTAGAAGCGTTCAATTCCCATGCAACAGCAGCCTTGATGTCTAAAGAATTTTTGCCCGCTGATATTGAAAAATATTTAAGAGAAAATATGGGCAATTTAAGTTTAAAGTTTCCTGAAGTTCCTGAAAGGTTTTTAACCGGCAGTGAAATAACTTTTTCATCAACCAATGAAGCCTCAAGATATCTTAGAGAATTTGGTATTGATGCAGAATTTTTAAATATTGAGCAAGCAAATACCTGCACACAGGCAATAGAAGATTTAATACAAGCAATAGGTAATAAAGAAATTTTTAGCGGTTTAAGTATAAAAACACAAGCGCTGAATGATATGGACGAAAAAACTGTTGCAGAATTTGAATACAATATGGAAACTTTTAAAAACTGCATTTATTTAAATCCTAATTTTGATTGGCAATCAGCGGATAAACTCGCAAAAGAAGATTTTCATATGTGCCACCACCCAACGACAAAATCAAAAGATAATTTTATCCATGAGCTATCACACTATCTTGATTTTATCGGCAACCCGAAAAATTTTATTGAGATGGACAAAAAATTTGGCGGTTTTAATGCAAGCGGGATATTTGCCACAAGCAAAGTTTCAGAATATGCAGCAGAACATCCGGCCGAATTTTGTGCAGAATATATTTGCGGAAAAATGGGAGGGGTAGAGTATCCGGAAGGAACCAATAATCTGTTTGCACAATTTTGGAACGGATGCAAATTAAATTTCCCAAAAACTAAATGAGGTTCAAATTTTATATCCACAATATTGGCAGGCGGAAATATTGTTCGAAGACATGCTGCCGCAATTTGGGCAAAAAATAAAGCCCGAGCTTTTATTTTTAGCTGCCTTTGGTTTAATATTATCCAAAATACAGCCGCAGCGCGGGCATTTGCACTCTTTATCACCAATTTTCATACCACAGCATATACAATACATTTCTACCTCAAATCTATTTGAAAAGATTATAGCATAATGTATTCTATTTTTGAATACAATATAAATTCATTTTTTAAATATATATTAAGCACCAAATATACACTACAATAATAAAAGGTGTAAATGTATGAATGAATTTAAACCAGTAAAGCAGGAAAAAACGGTAATAAGCATAAGGCTTGATGTTGATATGTTAAAAAACATTGATGAACTTTCTGCAAAATCTGATATAAGCAGAAATGAGCTCATTGTACAATGTATTGATTTTGCTCTGAAACATTTAAGTCAAAAATAAGCTGATTTACAATTATATTTAGTTAAACTTTAAGACACAAATAAATCTTCTGTCTTTATTTACAATATTTATTTTACCCTGCATAATCAAATGCAAGATCAAGTGTCGGAGCTTTTGCTACAATTGCACTTGTTGAAATTATATCGGCACCTGTTTTTGCAAGTTCTTCAAGATTTGACAAATTAACACTTCCGCTAATTTCAATAATAGCTTGTTTATTGATAAGCGCAACACATTCTTTTACCATGGAAGGCGTCATATTATCAAGCATAATAATATCCACGCCTGAGTTTAAACATTTTTTCACCTGTTCTATCGTATCGCATTCAACCTCAATTTTATGAGCGTGAGATAGATTTTGTTTAACTTTCTTCACAGCTTCTTCAATAGAGCCGCCCATAAGTGCAATATGATTGTCTTTCAACATAACACAATCACAAAGATTGAATCTATGGAGATGCCCGCCTCCGACTTTTACAGCGTATTTTTCAAAAATTCTGAAATTCGGGGTATTTTTTCTTGTATCTACAACTCTTGCACCATAAGGCTTTGCAATATCCTGAAATTTTTTTGTAAAAGTAGCTATACCTGACATTCTTTGAATATAGTTAAGTGCAAGTCTTTCGCCCGTTAAAATATATCTTGGAGAACCGGTAATTTTTGCTATAGGCTCATTTGGAGTAATTTTGTCACCATCTTCTTTATAAAATTCGACTTTAACATCATCTTTTGCCAAGATTTCAAACACAAGACGAAACGGGTCACATCCGCATAAAATCCCTTCTTCACGGGTTTTAAGAAGAATTTCAAACTTTTTATTTTTATCAATATCCGCACAAATAAAATCTGTCGAGATATCGCCATATCCTACATCTTCTTTTAAGGCAGATATAATGTGGTCTTTAATCATAAAATCATTTAATAAAAATTTTGCCATTTCTCTTCTCTCTTTGCTTACTAAACCCCGCTTTTATTTTTACAGTTTTAAGGCAGATGTACCGCTATTTTCAACAAGTGCCTTTGGCAATTCCGGCATATCTTCTCTATAATGTGCACCAATTGAATTTTCTCTTCTTAAGGCTGCTTCAACTATTAATTTTGCGGCTATAATGGAATTTCTAAGCTCGTAGCCGTCTTTTGTTGAATAGACTCTTAAATTTCTTGAAATCAAGGTTATATCGTCAATTACCCTTAAAGCATTATTTAAACCGCTTTGAGTTCTTACGATTCCCGCATTTTGCCACATGGCTTTTTTCAGCATACGTCTTAAAATACCGGTTTCCAGGATATCATTCGCCAAGTTTGAATCATACATCTCAAGAGTAGATTTAATCTTGGTATCAAAGCTTTTAGGAGCATCAAGATTCCTTTGTGACAAGGTATCTGCCAATTTATATGCACAAACTACACACTCCAAAAGCGAATTTGAAGCGAGCCTGTTTGCACCATGAAGCCCTGTTCTTGAAACTTCACCTATGGCGTAAAGATTTTCAATCGTTGTTTCCATATTGGAATTTACTTTAACTCCGCCCATAAAATAATGCGCCGCAGGTGATACAGGGATGAGTCCTGTTGCTAAATCAATATTGGCTTCATTGCATATGTTGGTTATAGCAGGAAATCTTGTTTTAAATCTATCTAAGCCGATTGATGTTATATCAAGATAAACATTTCTTGCATTAGTTTTTTCCATCTCGTTAAAAATAGCACGCGCAACAACATCTCTTGGTGCAAGTTCAGCCTTAGGGTGATATTTTTCCATAAAGGGCTCTTTATTTATATTTAAAAGTTTTGCACCTTCGCCGCGCACAGCTTCTGAAACAAGGGGCATATTTTTAGCTTTTTCACCTATTGTATTTACCTTCAGGGCTGTCGGGTGGAACTGCACAAATTCCATATCAGAGACTTCCGCTCCGGCAAGATGTGCAAGCGCCAAACCATCTGCCGTTGCAACAACAGGATTTGTTGTGTATTCATAAACCTGTCCAATACCGCCTGTTGCAAGGACTACAGCATTTGAATAAACCGCTTCATACGTATCAAGAGAAGGGTTGTAAATCAATACACCACGGCAGGCATTTTTATTATCACAGAGAAGCTCAACCGCGATAGAATCTTCATAAACTTCAATTGAATCAGATTTTTTAACCAGATGACAAAGTCTATCTTCTATCATTTTTCCGGTGTAATCACCGCCAGCGTGTAGAATCCTTGGCATTGAATGCGCCGCTTCCAGCGTAAAAGAAAGACTGCCGTCTTCTTTTTTATCAAATTCAACCCCTAAATCAATAAGGTCATTAATAACGTAAGACGAGTTTTCTGAAATAAATTTTACAACATTGAAATCATTGAGTCCGCAGCCTGCCTTAATTGTATCCATTATATGGGATGTAACATTATCATTTTTATTAATTTCAGGCATAACAGAAACTATGCCGCCTTGTGCAAGCGCAGAGTTACACTCATCCATTTTTGTTTTTGTTACAACAAGAATACCGTCTTTTGTGCGGCAATTCCTTTGGGCGCTAAGCGCAAGATACAGACCTGCTGCACCTGAACCTATTATTATTATTGAATATTTTGAATGTTTCATTTTGTTTTTGCTGTATTTGCTGTTGAGATTGCCGTATAGTTTCCTATACAATTACAATTTTAATACAAAAAAGGGTTTTTACAATTTTTCTTTTAAGTTATTTTTGTAAATCAGCAGCCCTGTTTACTCCATAGCCAAAAAGTGCAAAATCGTATTTTATGGGGTCTTTTGGGTCAAATTCTTTTAAAATTTCCGTTAATTCCATAACGGATTTAAAATCATTTTGCTTCCTATTTAATAAACCCGCTGAACGCGAAATATTGCCAACATGAACATCCAGAGGAATTAATAATTCAGAAGGGTCTAAAAAGCTCCAAATACCAATATCTACGGGGGAATTTTTTCTTATCATCCATCTTAAAAACATATTTAATCTTTTCATGGCCCCTTTATTTTTTGGATTAGAGAGCATGAATTTATACCCGGGGTATTTTGCTTCATTTTGAAGAAAATCGGGGTTTTTGTAAAAATAATCACAAACGTATTGAAGAGAGTTAAAAACCCTGTATTCTTTATATAGTGAGGTTTTAAAACCTTCTGCAAAAAGTTCTTCAAGAGAAGACTTATCTTTTGTATAAAGTTTTTTCAATTCTCCAAAAAAGATTAATAAATCATTTGGTTTTATAAATCTGTAATTAAAATCAGAGCAGTATGCTTTTTTATCAAAATTAACAATGAATTCATACGGCTGCATTTGCATAAAATTAAAGAGCGAGAAAAGCTTTTTAATAAACATTTCACGTTTACCGAAAGCAAAAAGAGCTGATATAAACCCTGCAATTTCAATATCTTTAGGATTTTTAAAAATATGAACAAACTGCACCGGGTCATCTTTTATAAAATTTTTTGTTTCATATTTTATATAAAGTTTATCCAATTCTTCTTTTATGGAAATTTTATCAATAGTTTTCATTTTCTTATGTTTCTAAAATATTCTTTAATCAACTGCTCACATTCTTCTTCCATAATACCGCTAAAAACTTTGGTTTTAAAATTATTATATTGCATTAAATTTAATGCTCCGCCAAAAGCGCCGTATTTTGTATCATTTGCGCCAAAATAAACATTTTTTATACCGGAATTTAAAATTGCCCAGGCGCACATAGGACATGGCTCCAAAGTTACATATAAATCACAATCTGTTAAGCGCCAATTTTTAAGCTTGTCTGCAGCTTCATTCAGGGCAAGGATTTCCGCATGGGCTGAGACCTGCTGCAATTTTTCTTTTTTATTATGCGATGCAGCCAATATTTCACTATTTCTTACAACAAGAGCGCCTACCGGGATATCGGCACCGGATTTTTTAGCAAGCTCTATACATTTTTGCATATAAAAATTTGTGTTCATAATTTTATTTTATGAAAAAAGATTATCCACTGCCCCAGCCTTATCACTGCTAAGTTTTACATTAAGCTGTGATTCAAGCAGAGTTCTGTCTTGAGGTTCAACAAAAGTATTAACAGTTTTATCATCTGTTGTTTTTTGAACGTTTTGCTTAGGTTCATTATTAAATACAAGCACGACTTCAAAACCATTGTCATCGCTTGAAACATCTATTGTGATATTCATAGCTTCGCAAAGACCTTTTACAATAAAAAGCCCCAAGCCTGTCCCCCTTGTGGTTCTTGTAAGTTCAGAATCAAGACGAACAAATTTATCAAACAGTTTTTCAAGTTTATCCTCAGGAATTATTTCTGACTTATTTAAAATTGAAAGACAAGGCTTGCCGTCAACATTCGCTGCGGATATCACTATCGGAGCCTTGCCTTTGTTGTATTTGATTGCATTATCAAATAAATTTACCAATACCTGAATCAATCTGTCATTATCCGCTAAAACAGGAAGCAGGTCAGATGCTGAATTTACGATAAATTTTGAATCATTATAATTTGCATAGGTAATGGTTAATTCTAAAAGCTTTGCCAAATCAAGCTTTTCATTATTAAGCTGAAGCTTAAAGCTTTCAATTTCAGGAATTACAAGCAAATCATCAACCATGCCTGATAACCTTTGAGCTTGTTGTTTTATAACTCTCAAGCTTTTTAATCTCGTCTCATCATCCACCTTTATATCAGACCTCAAAAGACGACTTGAATAACCAATTATACTGGTTAGAGGAGTTCTAAATTCATGGCTTATTGCAGATACTAAACTTGCCCTAAACTCATCCAAGCGTTTTAATTCAAGATTTTTTTCAGAAAGCTCGGTATATGAACTTGCAACCTTTTTTGTCATATAATTAAATTCTTTTTCAAGAAAGACGATTTCATGCGGAGTAAAAACACTTTTCAACAGGCGGATTTTCCTGTTATAACTGCCTTTTGAAATCGCAATTATACCTTTAAATAATTGTCTTATATTCAAATAAAGATAGTAGGTGTAAATTCCAGCTGCCGCAAATATAAAAAGTGCTGCAAAAACAAGGGAAAGAATGATTCTAAGCCTTGGAACATCAATTGTTTTTTTGGTAACATTTGGAGTTGTTTTTACAACTATTGTCCAGTTTGGACTTTTCATCTGATAATAAGCTAAGGGCTGATTTTTCACCTTGGAAAAAAGAACAGGAGTATTATACTCTCTTTCTTTCGGCAGGTTTTCCACAATATCATTATAGCCTTTATTATCATGGTCATTTGTTGCAATAATATTTCCTATATCATCCAAAATATAAACATCATGTTTAATATCGGTAAAGTGATTATCAAGTGCATCTTGAAGAATATCCATTTTTAAATCAGCACTTATAATATCTAAATCATCAATATTTGCATAAAGCTTTACAACTGATTTTTTAGGATTAAAAGAAGGGTCTCTTTTTGTAAGACTTTGAGCGTTTATAAATTGAAAATTATTGAATTTGCCATATTTTTGTCTTACTTCATCAAGAAAATCGTTTTTATCTTCTTCATAATAAAAAAAACTTATAGCAGAAGCTATTTGCTTTAATTCTTCATCGGCATATTTGAGATAATTTTGAACACTGTCTCCCAAAAATGCAGAAAGCATTGTTGCAGAATCTTTTAATTCTTTCCTTATTGATTGCTGCGAAATATTAGAGATAATCAAACCAATTGTGATAAAAGGTATTAATACTGAAAGAAATAAAACTATTGCTATTTGCTGTGCTATTTTTAATCTTTTCATATTATAAAAATTTTATTCCTCCAAAACACCAAACGGTGTTAATTTATAACCAACATTGGTTACGGTGTGAATATATTTTGGTTTTCTTGTATCAGTTTCTATTTTTTGCCTCAAGCCGCCCATATGAACTCTTACCATTCGAACATCTTCATTGCTGTCATAACCCCAGACCTCATCTAAAAGAACTGCAAGGGTTACAGATTTATTCAAATGCTGCAAAAGGCAGTACAAAATTTCAAACTCGGTCGGGGTTAGTTTTACTTTTTTATCCACAATAACAGCTTCAAGTGAATCAGGCAAAATTTCTATATCTCCCGCTCTTAAGACTTCTTTTGGATTTTGAACATCATTTTCATCATTTCGCCTTAAAAGCGCTCTGATTCTAAGCAAAACTTCTTGAATATCAAAGGGCTTTACAAGATAATCATCAGCTCCAACATCAAACCCTTCTGTTTTATCTGATATCGTACCTTTAGCAGTCAACATCAAAATCGGTACTTTTGGCTTTACCAGACGTATATTTTTACAAACATCATATCCGTTCATTTTTGGCATCATAACATCAAGCAAAATAAGGTCATAATTATTTTGGACAGCTTTTTTCAGCCCCTCTTCACCATCTTCTGCCGAATCTACCATATATCCTGATGATTTAATATCATATACAAGAAGTTCACGTATATCTCTATCATCATCAACTATTAATAAACGTCTGTTTGTATTTGCCATCTTTACCTTATTTAGTGTTTTGTACCATCAAACATTTGTTTGATACCATCAACAGATGACAGGATTCCTGTTGCCTCATACGGCATATAAACAACTTTATTATCTTTGCCTTCTGTCATTGTTTTTAAAGTTTCAAGATATTTCATTGCTATTAAATATTTATCCGGAGCACCTGAATTAGAAAGCGCATCAATTACCATTTTAATTGCTTCTGCTTCACCTGCTGCTTCTTTGATTCTTGCTTCCCTATTACCTTCTGCAACAAGAACAGCTGCTTGTCTTTCACCTTCAGCTTTATTAATTTGAGATTCTTTAACACCTTCAGCTTCAAGAATTGCAGCTCTTTTTAGACCTTCTGCCTCAAGAATTGCAGCACGTCTGTCGCGTTCTGCTTTCATTTGTTTTTCCATGGCATTTTGAATTTCCTTTGGAGGAATGATATCCTGCAATTCAACACGGTTTATTTTTACACCCCATTTATTTGTAGCTTCATCAAGAATGGTTCTTAACTTTTCATTAATAATGTCACGCGATGTAAATGTTGTATCTAAATCCATTTCACCAATTACGTTTCTTAAGGTGGTTTGGGTCAATTTTTCAATAGCTTCAGGGAGGTTTTCTATTTCATAAACAGCACTTTTAGGTTCAACAACCTGAAAATACAAAAGAGCATTAATTGAAATGGTTACATTGTCTTTTGTAATAACATTTTGCCTTGGAAAATCAAAAACGCTTTCACGTAAATCAATCTTTTCTACAGTTGAATATACAGAATACACCTCTCCGGTTGCAGTTCTTATAGCTTTTTTAGAATGGATACCGCGCGGAGTATCAATAAAAGGAACAATAAACTGGAGCCCCGGACCTAATATCCTATTAAATCTTCCTAATCTTTCAATAATCATAACCTGTGCTTGATTAATAATTTTAAAACCTGTTATTGCAAAAACCGCCGCAACAACTACAATTACAAATAATAAAACTCCCATTTATTAACTCCCCTTAAAACTAATTTTCACATTTTTCTACAAACATAATAAGGCTTTCATTTTTAATAATTTTAACAATAGCCTCCGGCTCTATGACGGCACCATCACAACTTTTTGCCTGCCATACTTCACCATAAATTTTTATTTCACCAACCCCGTTTGTTTCTTTTTTGCCCACAGGTTTTGTTACAATTGCTGTCTGCCCTATGTATTTTGCATCTATACCAGTAGAAGATGGCTCTTTATCCTTCTTTTGCATAAAAGGACGTACGGAAAAATAGAAAACAGGTAAAAATATAACAAATGCAGCAACCTGAGCAGCTGTGTTATCAGGCCATTTATAGGCGGCAATTCCTGCAAAAAACGATGCTCCAGCAAGAGTCAGAAAGAATAAAACCGGGGTCATCATTTCAATAAATAAAAAAATAAATCCGACTATTGCCCAAATCTGCCAAATTTGCATCTGTTTTAAAACCTCTTTTAAAGCTATTTCCCCTATATGAGTATCGTAAGGGTTTAGAATAAGCATGTCAACATAATATTACCAAATATTATTATACAAATAAGCGGATTTTAAATTATACGATAAGGTAGGGTTATTACAAGAAAATATCCAAGAATACAGTGCGCCATTGCAAGCAAGCCGAATTAAGAGTAGCATTCCGGCAATGACAATATGCACCCGTTACAGGTGCATATTAAAATAAATATTTAAAATAATTACCGGTTTATCTGTTTGCTATAACCCTTGCACAGAATACACCAGAAGCGGAAGCTTGCATTAAGCCTCTTGTTACACCTGCACCGTCACCTATAGTAAACAGATTCTTAATGCCTTCTGTTTCGAGTTCGTTTGTAAGTTTTACCCTTGCTGAGTAGAATTTAACTTCAACACCATAAAGGAGTGTATATCTTGAAGCAACACCGGGAGCTATTTTATCAAGCGCATAAAGCATTTCAATTATTGACAATAGCTGTCTGTATGGCAAAACTAAGCTCAAATCACCGGGGGTTGCACATTCAAGCGTCGGCTTAATAATGCTTTCCTTGATTCTTTGAGGAGTAGAGCGTTTACCATCCAATAAATCACCAAATCTTTGAACTAAAACACCGCCTGATAGCATGTTTGCAAGACTTGCAACATGCTGACCGTATTTAATAGGCTCTTTAAAAGGTTCGGTAAATTTCTTAGACACAAGCAATGCAAAGTTTGTATTTGGAGTCTTCTTATTAGCGTAGCTGTGACCATTTACCGTCTGAATACCGTTATAATTTTCTGATACCACTTCGCCATTTGGATTCATACAGAAAGTTCTAACTTCATCTCCAAAAGTTGGTGAGTAATATATTAATTTTGATTCATAAAGACGAGATGTAATAGGCTCCATAACATCAGCCGGTAATTCTACACGAACACCTACATCTACGGCATTATTTATCATTGAAATTTTATTCTTTTCAAATTCTTTTGTAAGCCAGTCTGCACCTTCACGCCCCGGGGCAACAATAACATAGTTTGCCATCACGGTTTTGCCGTCAGATAATTTCAAGCCTTTAATTTCATTATTTTCAACAATTAAACTATCAACCGGAACATTGTTTACAATTTCAATTTTATCGGCAAGATAATCCTGCATATGTTTTAAAACATCTAAAGAACGCTCTGTTCCAAGGTGGCGCACAGGAGAATGCACTAATTTTAATTCAGCAAGTGAAGCTGCACGTTCAATATCTGCAAATTCATGCCTGTTTACTCCGTATACAACATCTGTTGCACCGTGCTCCAGATAAATATCATCACAATATTTAATCAAATCTTCAACATCTTTATAAGGCATATATTCAGGCAAATGACCGCCAACTTCAGGAGTCAAGGTTAATTTGCCATCAGAAAATGCGCCGGCACCGCCCCATCCGCAAAGAAGTCCGCAGGTTTTGCAGCTTGGACATGACTTATAACCGTTTCTCAAAAGGCAAGCTCTTTTTTCAATTTTATTGCCTTTCTCAATTAAAATAATTTTCCAATCCGGTTTTAATTTAACAAGCTCAAGCGCTGTAAAAATTCCGGCAGGGCCAGCCCCAACTATTGCTGCATTGTACATATTTTTACTTCCTTAAATTAAATATTCATCAAGTCCGTTTCTTATTGTAATATAAACAAAAGAAAATTAAACATTTTGATGTATTTTTGTAGTAAAATTTAATAAAATTAATAATTATTCAAGTATAATGGATTTAAAAAATAGAAAATAAGGAATTTATTTTTATGAATACTTATCAAATTTTAAGCTATGTGCCGACAGTCATAGAGGCTTCTTCAAAAGGTGAAAGAAGCTTTGATATTTTTTCAAGGCTGCTTCGTGAAAGAATTATATTTTTAGGAAGCGCAATTGATGATGATGTTGCAAATTCAATCGTAGCACAGCTTTTACTTTTAGATTCTGAAAATTCAGAAAAGGATATTATGCTTTATATAAATAGCCCCGGCGGTGTTATAACTGCAGGTATGGCAATTTATGACACCATGAAGCTTATAAAATCAGATGTATCTACCATTTGCCTGGGTGATGCAGCTTCAATGGGTGCATTTTTACTTTCAGGCGGTACAAAAGGCAAAAGATTAGCACTTCCTAATTCAAGAATTATGATTCACCAGCCTTTGGGCGGAGCCAAGGGGCAAGCAACAGATATTGAAATTGAAGCAAAAGAAATCTTAAGAATGAAGAAAATGCTCAATGAACTTTTAGCAGAACACACAGGGCAAAAGGTGGATAGAATTAAAAAAGATACTGAACGCGATAATTTTATGACCGCCGAGGAAGCTCTTGAATACGGCTTAATTGATAAAATTATAAGAAGCGAAGATGCTTAAAATACATACAAAGTAAAACTTTTAAAGCTTAAGAATATTTATTCTTAAGCTTTTTTAAATACATAAACCCGCCACGCACCTGTATTATAATATCCCATATAACTAAGCTCATTATGGGCTTTATTTAGCGTAAACGCTTTTGCATATGACATTGCAAGATATAAAAGCGGGGTGCTTTCATAAATAATATCATTGTTTGCAATTTCTTTTACAACGTTTTCAGGAAAAAAACTTACGGATGTTAAATCAACAATAAAAAGTCTGTCGCCTTTATTTAAGAGATTAAAAGCATCTTTATTTAATCCTGAATTAAATCCTTCATTTACAAAAGATAAAAAGAGTGGTCTGAACATTTTTTTGCCGTTTTTATGCAGATACCCCCTCCACCAGTTTTTCCCTACAAAATATGCTGAATAATTATATTTATTAATACTTGCAGCGGTCTTATAAGGCTCATTTTCAGGATTATTAAAATCTATGTATTTAAAATACCACTCTTTTGGATAATAAAGAAATATGATTTTGTCGTTTTTTTTTATGTCCATATGGGATAGAGCAAGCACCGGAAGTCTTTGCCCTTCCTCTCTTACAAGCCTTACAGCAGATGTATTTGAAACCGTAAAGTAAAACATATTTAATACAATAAAAAGCGTTCCTATTGCAATTTTGAATCCTTTTGATTTAAAACTTGCAAACCCGTCTGCTGCAAGCAAAGTAACCAAGGGCACAATTTCAATTAAATATTTTGTTGTAAAAACAATTTTACCGGCAATCGCCGCAATTAATACGGTTAAAACGGTGCATGCAACTGTGCAAAGTAAATACCCTTGCATTCTTTTTGGATTCAACGCTCCGTTTATAAAGCACAATATCCCGATTAAAGCAGGAATAACTGCAAAAACAAGAAAACCGAGGTTTACTATATTGTTTTTATAAAAAGCATCTGCAAATGTATTATAAACATGGAATGTATCATATAAAAACGGCGAAAATATATCTGTGATTGTAAAAAGCGTTCTTGAGTAATTAAAAGGCGCCCACCATTGGCTAAAATAACTGCCTTTAACCAATATATTAACAATCATCGGGACAAACGGCAAAGCAAGCAGCACCACACCTAATATACTATACAGCGCAAAGTTCCCTTTGTCTTTTTTTGAAACTGCAAAAGTCATAATTGCAGCAGTTGAAAATACTACAAAAACAAAACCTATGGTATGCGTTAAAATTAATAACACGCTAAACAAAGAATAAAGTGCAAAATTTTTCTTTGAAGGATTATTGAATATTTTAAGCGCATATAAAAGTACTAAAGTTGTTATAAAAAATAATAAAGAATAAATTCTTATTTCCTGCGAAAAATATATTAAAAAAGAACTTATAGCACAGAGTACTGCAGCCGTAAGCGCTGTTGACTCGCCATCTTTATTTTTGTATTCTCTTCCCGCAAAATACATAACAATTACCCCTAAAACCCCGGGGATAACAGAAGATAGCCTTAGGAATTTATCGGAGTCATGGAAAATAAACATCCAAAGTTTTAAATAAAGATAATGAAGCGGAGCATGACAATTGCTTTTAAGTGCATAGAAAAATTCTGTCGGCAGTTTTGCATTTGCAATTTTCCACGTTAAATATTCATCATTCCACATGCCTTCAGGTTTGTCCAAATGCCAGAGCCTGAGAAGGGTTGCAACAATCACTATTAAAATTAAATACAAAATACTTTTCTTATTCATAATAAAAAGCTTATCAAAACTTTATAGATTTGTCATTTTTGTAAATTAATAGTATTCTTTTTTTTAAAGTAATAATGAAAATCACGGAGTAAATCGGTACAATGAGTTTTAACAATATTATAGCCATAATAGGAGATAAGTTTGATGCAATAAATCTAATCTCGTCAAAGCTTGTTTTGTTAAGAGATTTAGATAAAGTTGTTGATACAAATCTTGAAAATGCAACTACATTTTTGAATCAAACCATGCCAAATGTAATAATAGTTCACAGCAAAGGCGACAATAAAGACAGTCTTAATGCTATAAAAGAAATAAAACAAACCGAACTGCTTAGAAATATTCCGATTCTTTTATACTCCGAAGATTGTACAAAAGAATTTTTGATTGATGCATTTGATTGCGGAATATCAGACATTATAAAGGCACCGATTGCCGATTGGGAACTTTTAATAAGAGTTATCTGGTGTATACAAAAAAATGAAATCAATATAAATACAGATATTAAAAACGAATTTCTAACAAAATTGCAAATTATTCAGGATAAAACAGGATTTTACACAGAAGAATACGCAGAACAGTTTTTAAATGCAGAAATTGAATCTTCTATCAAATATAAAAATAAATCCTGTCTGATGCTTGTAGGACCTGATAATAAATTTTCATTACTAAAGGGGCTGGATGCTTTAAATGAAATTATTAAAAAATCTATAAGACTAAATGATTCTGTTGGAATAAGACGTGATAATAAATATTATATTTATCTTCCAAAAACAAAATTAAACGGTGCATATGCCGTATTTGAGAGGATAAACAACAATCTCGGGATTGATGCAGGCGTAAATGCAAGCGTTTGCGAGATTAAGGATAAAGATTTCCATACAGTTAAAAAAATGCTTGAGTATACTTTTGAAAAGACAAAAGACACTTCAAATACTCTTCTTGTTGCTCATGAGATTTTAGCAGACAATAATGCGGAAAATAAAGAGTTTGCCGCGCCAAAGCAAGAAGAGTCCCGTGACATAATTGAAAGAAGACTAAATATTAAAGAAAAAAGAAATTTAGAAGGACTTTTCAAAAAACCTGATACTAAAACCGGCGATGAAGAAGTTTTTGCAAAAGATACTATCTTAAAAATTGAGCCAGAAACAAAAGAGAAGCCAAATGTTACGGTAACTAATAGCATCTTGAATGAAGAACTTCAAAAAGCCGGTATGCAAACAAGGCTAAATCCATCACTTCCAAAGGTTGAGATTGGAGAATTTAGCGAAGAAGAAGAAAGAAATGCTAATCTTTTCCGTCATGCTTTTAGAAAAAAATGCGAACTTGTAACAACTCCTGTTTTTGACAAATTTAAAAATCAGGTTGAAAATCAGCATTATTTTATTGATATAGATAAAAAAGTCGACTTTAATCAGTCTTATTTTGAACTTAGAAAAGACGACAAGATGATGCGCCTTACTGTTAATTATCCGGGGTTTTCAAAAGTTGATATTATAACCGAGATATTTTTTGGCACAGAAAAGAAAGGCTATAATTCTTTCAGTCTTAATTTAACGGAATACAGCTTCCATAAATTATCAATAACTCTTGAGGGACTTATAAACGAATACGAAAGTTACATTTAAACTTTATCTTAATGAGGTTTATTTAAAAGTTAGGCATTAGTTATTACTTACAAGCATTTTAAATGCCACAAGTCCGCGAGCTGAGATTTGTTTAAAACTTTTCTGCTGGCTTTTTGATATTTCAAAAATCCTTATAATTCTTTGAATTTCACGCTTTTGTTTGTCTGTATCAATTGTGTAAGCGTTTTTATCAGGCTCTGTAACAATATTAAAAAGCGTATTTAATTCTCTTTCGTTCATAAACTCAAAACTCTCAATTAAAAATTATACTCCATGTATATTAATAAAGTATTATTAAAGAGGAAAATTGCTTTTTAAAAAAGAGTTTGTTAAATAACGTAACAAAAAGAAATATTGTCAAGAACAGTGTTATCATAAGGAAAATGTACACAAGGCAGGATTTTAGCATGTTAAGATTTTTAACAAGTTTTGCAATTTTTGTAATATTATTCATCAATACAAACAGCTTTTGTTACGCCAATGCACAAGATATTAATGTTCAAGCTAAAATGTATGCGCAGCAAGGAACAAATGCTCTTAAAGATAAAAGATATGATGATGCAATTATAAATTTTAAAAAAGCATTTGAATTAAAACCTGATAACTATGCAATAATGTGTGCACTTGGAATAAGCTATCTCTACAAAGGCGATTTAAAGCAAGGAGAGGGGTATTTGCTTCTTGCCACAAAAACAAATTCAAAAGAATGGTTTGCTTATGCAAATCTTGGAGATTTAAAAAGAGCACAAGGCTTAACTCCATTTGCAGTTGATTATTATAATAAGGCTCTTAATATACCCTCCATACCCGAGAGCAAAAAAACCGAGATTCAAAAAAGCCTGCAAACCTGTATTGAAGAACAAAAAACCCGTGAAGCAAGCATAAAAACTCCTGAGGGTAAATGGATTACAATGGATTGCGGAAATATCTGGAAAAGAGTATATTTCAAAGGCAATAACCAACACTGGATTATGACACACAGCTATATGGGTGAAGATGCAGTTAATTATAAATGGACAAAAATTATAACTATTGCATTTTACGACAAAAATACATACAACTTCGCTTTGGATGACATTTTTAATAAAATGACCAATTTTATAAAACAATCTGCAAAACAACTTGCAGGAGAAGCTATTATACAAAAAATATCCTCAAATGAAAATGAGCTTATCTTTGAATCAAAAATTACAGATCATGGGCAATCTACAATCTGTAGAATTTTTAAAGGAAAAAAGGGATTTTATACCGCAACGTTTGAACATAAAAAAGAAAATTTCACACCACTGGAAAGAACTGAAGCAATAAAAATCCTAAAGAGTGTGGAAGAAATATAGAGCTTATTGTTTTAGAGTATCAGCAGAATTTTGAACAATATCATTCCAGGTGATGTTATTTGCTTTTAAGATAAAATTACAAAACTCACGCACTGCGCCTTTGCCGCCGCCATAGTTTGAGACAACAGAAGCCGCCTCTTTTATTTCATCAATAGCATCATTTGGAGCACAAGATAAACCAACGCGCTCAATCACGCATAAATCAGGATAATCATCTCCCATATAGGCTATTTCATCATAACTTACACCAAATTCGGCACATAGCTCATCCAAAGTTTTTAATTTATTTTTTTGCCCTTTAAAAAGTCTTGTAATGCCAAGAACTTCGGCTCTATGAACAACAGTGCCGTTATCGCGCGCAGTTATAATTGCAGTCTTAAAGCCTGCTTTATTCAGCATTACAACGCCTTGACCATCTTTTGCATTATAAGTTTTAATTTCTCTGCCATCTTCCAAAAATGTCAAAGACCCGTCTGTCATAACCCCATCAACATCAAAAGCTGCTATTTTAATCTTTTTTGCCTTAAGTTTCAAATTTAAATCATCAAATGTTACCATAGTTTAGGCTACCCCTGCTTTCAAAAGGTCATGGATATGAATAATTCCTGTCAATTTATTATCTTCAACAACACCAAGGGATGTGATTGAATATTTCTCCATAATTGAGAGCGCTTTGGCTGCTAAATCATCTGTGTTTACATATTTTGGATTCAGCACCATAACATCTTTAACCTTTAGATTTTCAATATTTCCATGCTTTAATAAAATTCTTCTTATATCACCATCTGTTATGACTCCTTTTAGGGATTTATCAGAATTTATAACAAATGCGCAGCCCAGTTTTTTTTCAGAAATAAGCTTAACAGCCTCAAGAAACTGTATATTTTCATTCACAAGGGGTAAGTTTTCATCTTTCAGCATTAAATCAGAAACTTTATACAAAATTCCTTTGCCAAGGGCGCCTGACGGGTGAAATACAAGAAAATCTTCATAAGAAAAACCGCGTTTTTTTAAAAGACACACAGCAAGGGCATCTCCAAGCGCAAGAGTAACAGTGGTGCTTGCAGTAGGTGCTTTATTTAGAGGACATGCTTCTTTTTCAACCGCAATATCTAAAACAACATCACTCCTTTTAGCTAAGGTAGAATCAGTCTTTCCTGTTATTCCAATAAGGGGAACATTAAACCTTTTAATTAAAGGCAAAAGATTTAATAATTCAGCAGTCTCACCGCTGTTTGAAATACCAATAACAACATCCTGTCTTGTAATAATTCCAGAATCACCATGGGTGGATTCAGCAGGGTGTAAAAATACGGCAGGTGTGCCTGTTGAACAAAGTGTAGAGGCAATTTTTCTTCCAATAAGCCCGGATTTTCCCATACCTGTTACAACAACTTTTCCTTTTGAAGAATATAAAATATCAATTGCTTTAACAAACTCTATATTTAATCTTTCCTTGAGCTTTAAAATCGAGTTTGCCTCAATATCAAAAACTTCGCTTGCGCTTTTGATTAATTCATCCTCTTTCATCATCACTGCTTGCATAAATTTCATACTCCCCTTGACGTTTATCCGCATTTTGGATGTTTTTTATAAAAATTATACACCAAACAACTTAAATTTAATAAAAGATTAATAAAGTTTGGAATTTGTGCACCGATGTAAATTGTAAAGGCTATTATAATTTAAAAAATTTTATGAGAAAAATAAAAATAGATTTCAATAAACATAATCTGGAAGAGAAGATTAATAACGCAAGAGAAGCATTCAATAAAGAATATTATCTTGAATATGAACTTGACCTTTCGCGTTTAAATTTAATTGATGCAAGCAAAATTGCGCTTTTACTTCCTGCAGAATTAATGAAAAAGAATACAAAATCAAAAATTAATTGCCTTTTAAAGGACAATGAAACATTAAATATTATTTCATCAAGAAAATTGAAAAACACTTTCCTTAGTGTTACATTAAATAGGAATACTTTAAACAGTAACGTGAGAAAATTTCAATATAAAAATATTGAACAAAAAAATGGAAAGCGGCATGCAAGATGAATATAATACAAGCAATAAAAGAAAATAAAATTTACGGTATAGTAAGAGAAGATAATACTGATAAAGCAATTGAGATTGCAAATGCTTATATAAAAGGCGGAATTAAAGTTATAGAGATTAATTCTACAATTGAAGCCATAAAAGAAGTGGCAAAAAATGAAGATGTATATATTGCACAAGGGGGCGTTATTACCTCTTCCCAGGCGCTTGACGGCATTGCAGCAGGTGCAAAACTTTTAGTTTCACCTATTTTACAGATGAATTTAGTTAAACTGTCATCAGGACACAAAATTCCATTAATGTTGACGGCAACTACGCCAAATGAAGCTTACACCGCCTGGAAAGCAAGGGTTCCAATTATAAAAATTTATCCAATTAAAGACCTTGGCGGAGCAACTTATATTGAAGAATTATTAAGACCAATGAAATTTTTAAATGTTATGCCAACAGGCTCAATTAAAATTTCAGATATTAAAGAATATTTGAAAAAGGGTGCAACAGCGGTAGGTTTAGGGCATGAACTTTATCATAACAAAACAACGGATGAAATCATAGAAAGTACTAAATGCGCAGTTGTAGAGGCAAAATCTGCTATATAAATTTTATATTAAAGCCTATTTTAATTTTGCAAAATGCTCATAAACTATTTTTGAAATTTGAGCAATTAGAGCAGTGTTTTCTTTGTCGCTCATTTTAGATTCAGATACAAAAACAGCTATATAATAAATTTCACCGTTTGGTAAAATTACAAATCCGGCATCATTTTCTGCAATTCTAATGCCATCCGGCTTTCTTGATGACATGCCGGTTTTATGCCCAAAAACTGTGCCTTTTGGCAGCCCGGCTTTTAGTTTATCTTCGCCCGTTATAGTTTCCATCATAATTTTGTCCAAGAAAGCTATGGAAGCTTTAGATAAAATTGAGCTTTCGTGCATCATTTTCATCAACCTGATAACATCCAAAGGGGTGGATTGATTAATATATTGATTTTTAATATCAGCTTCCATCATCTTTTCATCGGCAGAAATATGAATATCGCTAAATCCGATGTTATTCAAATATTCTTGCACTTTTGAAATTCCGCCTACATATGAAAGCAAAATATCTGTGGCATTATTATCGCTTTGCGAAACCATATATTTGGTTAAATCAGAAATTGTCAAACTAAAAGGTGTTTTGTTATACTTTTTTAGCATTGGACTGTATGTGTTTTTTATTATCATATCCTCAGTTACGAGAATTTTATCATTTATAGATAGATTTTCTTTTTCGATTTTATCCAATACTTTAAGTGCAACAAAATACTTGAAAACACTCATCAGGGGCACCTTTTTATTGTTTGCGGTCCATACTCTGCCATCTTTTATTACTGCAATATTAACTGTGCATTTTTTAGCAAATGCATTTTTTTGAATTTTATATGTAAGAGAATTTGAATAAAAAAACCATGCAAAAAACACTGCCATCAAAAGTATTAATGGAGCAATAACTGTTTTCTTCATAAAAAATTATCCCTTATAGATTAAATTATATGCATTAAATATAGCTTTTACGTTTGCAACAGCGGTGTTCCTATGAATGGCGCGCCCGATAATTTTGGAACCGTCATCACCTTCAATATGAATAACACTCATCGCATTGGCGCCTGAACCTAAAAGTTCTTCATCCATTGCAATCTGTTTATAATAAAGAAGCTTTCTTTCAAAGCCTGCCTGTTTGAGGGCATCCATACACGCATCAATTGGTCCGTTAC
Source organism: Candidatus Gastranaerophilales bacterium (assembly GCA_910586855.1). Taxonomy (GTDB): domain Bacteria; phylum Cyanobacteriota; class Vampirovibrionia; order Gastranaerophilales; family Gastranaerophilaceae; genus MGBC122484. The sequence continues at coordinate 839,208 of CAJUJH010000001.1, read as the reverse complement.
CTGAACCTGTCATCTTATAATTTTTATTTTTGTAGTCAAATTCAAGAACAAATTTACCTTCACCAAGATGGTCAAATTTTATGAGTTTAAATACACCTTTAATGTTACAGATTTCATTAAAGTAAATATCAATAATATTTCTTGCAGGCAGTTCGCCAATTTTTTCAGCTGCCTCTTTCACAACAGGCGCAAGGCGTATAGCCTCCTGAATTGTGATTGGATATCCTGCTTTTGAAATAATTTCAAAGATTGCAGTTTTGCCTGATTGACTTGTAAAACCTATTTTTTCATCATCTTTTCTACCGATTAAAGATGGATGAATTGGTCTGTAGGCGCCAAATTCCATATCTTTAGTCTTAAGAGCACCATCCTGGTGGATTCCGCTTCTGTGTGCAAGGGCATCAGGACCAATCAAAGGAGCTTTTTCATAAATATCAACTTTTGACATCTGCGCTACAATTAAGGCAGTTTCGTAAACTTTTGACAAATCAACAGGAATATCAACCCCTGAATTATGCAAAGCTACCGCAACCTCATAAAAGTTTGTATTTCCTGCACGCTCACCAAGCCCGTTTAAGGCGCATTCCAATTGTACTGCTCCTGAAAAATAGCCTTCAACAGTGGTAGCAGTTGCCATTCCAAGGTCATTATGATTATGAAGCGAAATTACAACATCTTTAGGCAGCGCATCATAAACTCTTTCAATCATATCAAGAAAAACCCGGGGGCGCTTTCTTTCTACCGTGTTTGGAAGGTTAATTGTAGTGGCGCCTGCTTTTACAATTTCTTGAAGTGTGTCAATTACAAAATCTAAATTTTCGCCGCAGTCTCCAAAATGTTCAACCGAAAATTGAACTTCACCGTTTTTATTTGCTTTCTTTACTTGCTCATAGGCAAATTTTACAGCCTCAATTGCTGTTTTTCTAACTTCCATAGGTTCTTTATTTAAAACATATTTCATATGAAAAGGACTGAGGGTTAAAAAAGTATGTATTCTTGGAATTGAAGCATGAGATATCGCTTGAACAGCGCTGGTTACATCTTTTTCAGTACATCTTGCAAGTGCAGATATAACTAAATTTTTTGGGGCAATAGATGCTAAATACTTACAGGCTTCAAAATCCATCTCGGAAGAATTTGGAAAACCTACTTCAACTGCCTGCACATTTAAATCAAGCAGTCTTTTAAAAACAACTTCCTTTTCAGGAAGACTCCAAGGTTTTTTCAAAGATTGGTTTCCATCTCTCAATGTTATGTCGTAAAAAAACGGTTGTCTGTTAATATTTTTCATACAAATTGCTTCCAAAATTAAAATTCGTGCTATAATGATTGTATCATGGACATTTTTTCATATTAAATACTACAATTATAATATTAAAATTTGTTAATGAAAATATTAAAAAACGCAATTTTCAGCATTTACATGCGTTATAAGACTTGTGGAAAATTAGTTTATAATAAATATGCTAACAATTAACAACAATACTTTATACAAAAGCCCGAATTTCAGCGGGCTGAATATTGGTCCAAAGGCTCAAAAAGCTTTGGATAAAGTTGGCGCTCTTCAATCACCCGGGCAAAGACTTGCATTTGGCGTTGCAGCTCTTGCGCTTCACCCGATAATGGATAAAATGAACCCCTGGGTAGATGATGAAACAAAACAAACATCAGCAATAAGAAGTACTGCAAAAGCTGTCGCCAGTACCTTAACCGGCGTCATTATAAGAGAAGGCTGTATCATAGGTACAAATGCAATTTTAAATAACAAAAATTTAATAAAAAAATTGCCGGAATATATGACAAAGGATAAAGGGCATACAAGTGCTGTCATAGGAACACTTATGGGTCTTGGTGTAATGATATTTACAAATTTCTTAATTGATGTCCCATTAACTGACAAATTTACCAATCTTTTCACAAAACACGCTAAAAAGAAAGGTAACATTAAAGATACAAATCCTAAATACAACATGCCAAAGCCCTCTTTAAAAAGCAATCTTGATGGCGAATCCAAGGAGCAGTTAAAAAATTTATTGAATAAAATTCAAGCTGGTGAATTACCTCCAATGTCACAGGTTAATATGGAGGTGATTAAATGGGGTGCTTAAATAAACTGCAAACAGAGTTTCAAGGATGGTTTGACAAAAATAACAATGCAAGTTTTCTGTTTATAACTGCTGCACTCGGCTGGGTTTTAGCATCAGCTGCCCAAACTGTAGGATTAATACGCAACAAGGAACTATCAAAAGAAGATAAAAAATTCCTTATACCGCAGGAAATAGCAGACGGCGCTGCAAACATAGGGATGTATGCCCTTGTTACAACTAAATTAATGGACGGCGCTGAAAAGATGTGCAAGCCTGGTAAAAATGGAAAACCTTTTATTAACCTGAAAGATGAAACAGGGAAAATATTGGATTATTCAACAAATATTAAACAATATGAAGTAGCAGGCAGAAATCTCAAAACCGGTGCCGCAATTTTGGGCGGTATAATTTCAACCTGCATTTTAACGCCTATTGTAAGAAATGCTTTTGCAGGTTATATGAAGAAAAAATCAGACAAAAAACAACCTGAAGAAAGAATACCACTGCAAGATAACTATAGCGGAAGAACGCAGCCGTTTTTTACAAAAACATATTCATACCCTGTGTTTAAAAGTAATTCAGGGAATATGAGAATTTAATTTATAATTTTTATAACAACTAAAGCTGCTCCTTTATAAGCTTTATAAGTTCAAAATATCTTTTACTTAATTCGCCTTGGGTAATTTTTAATTCATTTGCAATATTTGCCTGTTTTTTAAGGCGGGCATGGCGGGAATAAAAAATTTCAAAATAGTTCTTTTCAGGGTATCTTATATGCAATTCATAAACTATTCCAAGTATTCTTTTTACAACGTTTTCTTTTATTTCAGAATCCGGAAATGCAAGTTTTGGGTCTTCTATATCTGCAAAAATATCGCGTGATAAACCGGTAATCCCCTGGGAATCCACTTTTAGGGAAACAATTTTTTCTTCTTTAAGGTTTTGCGGGCGGTTCCCTTGAGCACTTTGTATCATTCTTGCACGCTCAAGTTCGGTCTTTGTAATATTGGTTTCACTAATAATTTTATTCTTGACATTGGGGTTATCAAGAATATCCATCTGGATTTCATCTTTATCAGGTTTTTGCTTTGGGGCAACATCTCTGCCGTTTTGTCTTAAAATACTTGAAATAGATGTATCTGCAACCTTTTCAAGATAAGTCTTAAGATTATCAACATTTGAAACTGAATCAAGCAGGATGTATGATTTTTTATACACATCAGAACAAAAGGCTTCAAGCAGATCTTCATTACCGTAATATCTGTCGTTTGTCCTTACTGTCTCCTCTATAAGTTTTCTATGGCTATCAGCTAAATCCAAAACCAAAAACTCCAATAAACTTGATAACAATATTAAAACACAAATTCTCATTTTAAAGTAGTATAAATTTGTAACATTTTCTAATTTTTTTGTACAGTTTGCATTTTAAAGGTATAATTAATATTAATCAGAGATTTAATGGAATTTAATGAGAAGATTTTATAAAACCTCTTTAATATCAGCACTTGTTTGCATCTTATTTTTTAATGAAGGTGCAGCTTCTGCATTTGAATTTAAAAATCCGTTTAAGAAAAAAAATAAGTCCAATGTTCAGAAATTAAAGGATAAAAATTCAAAAATTCAGGAGAGTACTGAGGAAGCTGCGCCTGCCATATACACTCAATCAGAAGAAGAATATATTGATGATACTGATGCGGTTCATATTAGGGATATAGAAATATACGGTAATAATTTAATTGAAACAAGTTTCATTAAAAGCCAATTGAGCTCAAAAGAAGGATATCCCTTTAACAGAAAAAATGTTGCAAATGATTTAAATAAATTATATAAATCAGGATATTTTACACAAAATATCAGAGCACTTCCTATTAAGCTTGACAATGGAAATGTTAAGCTGAGAATTATTGTAGAAGAAAATCCTCCTATTGAAGGCTTTATGATTACGGGAAATGAATCTTTAAGTACATATGAAATCATGGAAGTACTTAAGGATTTAGAAGGTAAACCCCAAAATATTCTTGCGATAAATACTGCAATTGAAAGCATTCAAGAGTTATATGCAGGAAAAGGATATATATTAGCAAAGGTCACAAATCTTCAAGATGACCCTGATAATATAATTACTATAAAAATTAATGAAGGCGTTATCGGAGATATTAAAGTTGAAGGCAACAATAAAACAAAGGATTTTATTGTAAAAAGAAATATACTGCAAACTCCTGGCGAAGTTTATAACGAAAACCTAATGAGAGCAGATATTATGCGCCTTATGGGCACACAAGCTTTCAAAGATGTTCAAAGAGAAATAAAATTTAATGAAGAAACAGGGCTTTATGATATTATTGTTCAATTAGATGAACAAAGAACAGGAAGAGTCTCTTTGGGTGTCGGTATTGATTCAAGTTCAGGATTCTTTGGCTCTGTAGGGTTCGGCGAGAATAATTTTAGAGGCTTGGGGCAAAAGCTGAATTTAAATGTTATGGCAGGAACCGGCATATTAATGCATGATTCAAGCGTTTTAAGACGTGCAAATTTGCAGGCTGAATTATCTTTCCTTGAGCCGCATTTTAAATCAGAAAACCAGTCTTTAGGCTTTAGAGCTTTCGTAAGAAATTTTGGCAGTTATCAAGTGCCGCTTGCTATTGAAGAAAGATATGGCGGTGATATAACTATTTCAAGAGTATTTAAAAATACTAAGAATTTGTCAGGAAATTTTGGCATTGGTGTTGAAAATGTCCACTTAAAAGAAGGTGACTGGGGTAAAATTGTAAACCTATACAACAGTCATGGTGTTTCACTTTCAGAAAGAGAAAAGCAGCTTGAAGGCGGATTCTACGTAAAAGCCACTCCATCGCTTGTTTATGATACAAGAGATAATATTATAAACACAAGACGCGGTGTATTGGCAAAGATTAGTCTGGAAGAGGCTTTGAGTTTCTCTGATGCCGATAGCTACGGTAAATTAAATGGTGTATTGAAAAAATTCATTCCTGCAGGAAGAAAATCCTCATTGGTATTAACTGCAAGAGCTGGAGGCAAATTAAACGGAGATTTACCCGAATTTGCAGCATATACACTTGGCGGACCATATTCACTTAGAGGATTTAATGTAGCAGAAGCAGGCTCCGGCAACGGTTTTATGATGGGTAGTGCTGAATTTAGATTCCCAATTCCTTTCTTAGACCGTTTAACTACAAATTCATTTCTTAATAACATAAGAATTGCAGGATTTGTTGATGGCGGAAAAGTATTTGGCTCAACCCTTACAGATAGATTGTACGACAGACCGGGATATGGTATTACGGCAGGTGTAGGTGTAAGACTCTTTGTACCGGGCTTAGGTGCAATCAACCTGGATTACGGTATTCCTTTAACAAATACGAAAGGTTCAGGCAGCGGCGGCTTCTTTACATTCGGTATGGGTGATTACCTATAGTTTTATTGAGTTTCAACTAAAGCTTAATGCTTATGTTTTTATACAAAGACCTCAAGTATGCTACCATAGAGCATTTGAGGTCTTTTTACGTCAAAAAGTCTTTATTCATAATACTTTGAGGCATTTTTATCAATAAAAAATGTTTAAAAACATATATAAAGCAGCTATGTCAAAAAATATTGGATACAAAATCCTATAAATAGGCTTGTATCCAATATATAAACATATTTAAAATCCGCAAACTATATAATACCGCTATTATTCAAGATTTAAATTTGTCTGCGAAACATTCTCGGAAGCTTCTTTAATCTCATTTTCAAGCGCGGCTTTTTTTACGCTGTCATCCTCATCAGGTTCCACGATTTTATTCACTGAAACAACATAATCGTTTTCACCCAAGTTTTGAACTTTAACACCGGTTGCAGGACGCCCCTGTCTTGAAATTGATGAGGCGCTAACGCGGGTTACTACACCGTTTGCGCTTACTACCATAATTTCATCTTTTTCTTCAACAATGGTTAGTGCAACAAGTCTTGAAGATGAAGTTTTAAATTTAGTAGCTATAAGCCCCAAACCGCCTCTGTTTTGCGGTCTAAATTCAGATAACTTAGAGCGTTTGCCAAAGCCATCACTTGTCATAACAAGTAAATCCGCATCATAATCTCTTGGAACAACATCACAGCCCACTATAGTATCACCTGCCCTTAACTTCATTGAGTTTACACCGCGTGCTGAACGTCCTAAAGGTCTTAAATCAGAGATTGCAAACCTAATTGCCATACCGCAGCTTGTACCAATTATTATTTCATCGTTATCCTGAGCAAGTTTTACCCAGCTTAGAGTGTCGTTTTCTTCTAATCCTATAGCAATAATACCGTTTCTTCTGATGCTTGCAAAATTATCAAGGCTGATACGCTTAATATAGCCTCCTTTTGTAAGCATTATTAAGTTGGTTTTAGCATCAAAAGTGCTTACAGGAACAACAGCTGTTATTGTTTCATTTTGTTCAATAGGAAGAACATTAATAATTGGCAAGCCCTTAGATTGTCTTGAACCTTCAGGGAAGTCATAAACATTTAAGCTGTATACTACGCCTTTTGAAGAGAAGAAGAGCACTTTATCATGCATCATAGCAGTAAAGAAGTGGTCAACATCATCATCTTCTTTGGTTTTCATGCCGCCCTTACCGCGGGTAGCACGATTTTGTCTTTCAAAAGTATCAAGAGAAATTCTTTTGATATACCCTTGGCGTGTAATAAATACAGCCATTGCAGTATTTGGAGTCAAATCTTCAATATTTAATTCCCCTTGCTCCGGCAGTATTTGGGTTTTTCTATCATCGCCATATTTTTCTTTATCTTCCAAAAGTTCTTGTTTTATTAGGTTTAAAATCTTTTGTCTGTCAGCCAAAATTGCTTCATATTCAGCAATTTTCTTCATTAATTCATCATATTCGGCTCTGATTTTATCTTGTTCTAAACCAGTCAATCTTCTTAATTGCATTTCCAAGATTGCATTTGCCTGGTCTAAGTCAAGCCCAAAGCGGTTAATCAAGCCTTCGCGAGCTTCTTCTGTATTTTTAGATTTTTTAATAAGCTCAATTACTTCATCAAGAGCATTTAAGGCTATCATTAAACCTTCTAAAATATGAGCTCTTGCTTTTGCTTTCTTTAAGAAGTACAAGGTTCTTCTTGTAATAACTTCTACTCTGTGTTCTACAAATTCATTCAATACTTCATAAAGATTTAAAAGCCTTGGCTGCTGACCCACAAGAGCCACCATATTCACACCAAATGAACTCAATAAAGCAGTTTGCTTATACAGATTATTTCTTACAACATCCGGCTTTGCATCACGTTTTAATTCTATAACGATACGCATACCGTCTCTGTCAGATTCATCTCTTAAGTCTGAAATGCCGGTAATTTTGCCATCTTTTACAAGTTCTGCAATTTTTTCAATCAAAGCAGCTTTATTTACCTGATAAGGTATTTCTGTAACAATAATTGCCGTTCTTGCCTGACGTCCGCCTCCTCCTTGAATTTCTTCAATGGTTGAAACTGCCGACATTTTGATTGAACCTCTGCCTGTTTCATAGGCTTTCTTAATTTCAGAAGTTCCAATAATTGTTGCAGCAGTCGGAAAATCCGGTCCTTTAATGTATTCCATAAGCCCGTCAATTGTAATATCCGGGTTATCAATTAAAGCTATTGTGCCGTCAACAATTTCATTTAAATTGTGTGGCGGAATATTTGTTGCCATACCAACAGCAATACCTGAAACACCATTTAATAAAAGCATTGGAAGACGAACCGGCAGCACTGCAGGTTCAACTAATGAGCCGTCAAAGTTTGGTGTAAATTCAACCGTTTCGCAATCAATATCAGCCAGCATGGAAGTTGTAATTTTATGCATTCTGGCTTCAGTGTACCTCATCGCAGCAGCACCGTCGCCATCAACAGAACCAAAGTTTCCATGACCGTCAACAGTTAAATATCTTGTTGAAAAATCCTGCGCCATACGCACAAGTGCTTCATACACGGCGGTATCACCATGCGGATGGTATTTACCGAGAACTTCACCGACGATTCTTGCACATTTTTTAAATGGTTTATCCGGTGTCATTCCAAGTTCATTCATCGCAAATAAAATACGTCTGTGTACAGGCTTTAGTCCGTCACGAACATCCGGAAGCGCACGCCCTACAATAACACTCATTGCATAATCAATATATGAGCGTTTCATCTCATCTCTTATATTAATTGGAACAATTTTTCCATGCTCAAATAAATTTGTTTGACTCAAAACTAAATTCTCCCCGTAATACTAGGCTAATAATAACATTTTACAACAAACACACAGGTCATGACAAATAAGTGCATATTAAAAATAAAGAACGCACACTTAATATCAGTGTGCGTTTTAGAATTATTAAAAAATCAATTTTTATTTAGCAGAATATACATACAATGAGTTTTTACCCTCACAGTTTAGAAGTTCTTCTTTAGTTACGGTTATTGTTTCAGAAGGGTTATTTGATTCTCTAAGAATTACATTATCGCCTTCAACATCACAAACCGTATAGGCATGATTACCAAGAATCTGGTCATCACCCAGCATAAGGAAGGGGTTATCTCCTCCACTCGCTACATCGCCTGATTGTATTTGAGAAAAAATCAACATATCTGTAGATTTATCAAAGCTTTCAAGAGCTTCTGCAGCAAGCTGCTGATTTGAATCATAGGTATGCAATGGTTTTGGAATACTTCCTGTAAATATATAGCCGATATAGGGTGATATACCATCTAAATAGCCCTTATCTTCAGCACCGGCTGCAATTCTTGCATTTCTACTCTTATTTTGTATATCAAATATTTGTTTTACCGTATTATCCTGTGTGCCATTATCGCCAATTTGCTGTAAATACTTTTCTACCGCAAGTTCCATTGCCGTAATATCATCATCGCCCTTACTTACTCTTTTTTCAGCTATAGCCTGGTCAATTTCAGCTTGAGTTACAACAATAGGATTTGTACCATCAAAATCTTTGGTTTTAAAATTAAAACTCCATTCGCCGGTATCTGCAGAATAGCTCATTATTTCACCAACAGCTTTTTGACCGCCTTCAGAGTTTCTTAATGCGCGCAAGGTAGATAGCAAGCCGCAGTCACCAATTTGCCCCTGTATTGCATCAGCATCAAACTTGCCATTACCTGCATGCTTTGTAAAATTACCATAATTTCCAGCTTTATATTTAGGCGCCTGAGGGGTAATGGTTTCATCAAAGTTTAGTTCAAAAAGAGCATTTTCTTCACTATTTTTTAAACCAAACAGATTTGCTTCATTAGCTTTTGATGCAGTTTTTAAAGGTTCTGCATTTTTATAATTGTTAACTATGTTTGCCTTAATGGATGAAATTAAACTAACCATATCTAAACTCCGAATATTTATTGCTATCTTTTATATATAAAAAGTATATATAAATTGGAGATATGCACGTTTGGAAAAAAATTTTACATAAATTAATAATTTAAAATAGTGGAATTTGTACCATTATTAGAAATTTTGAAAATCAGCCTTGTATTTTTCCAATTATTTGTATACAATCCTTTTTATGGATAAGAAAATTAGAACTGCCGTTATATTTGGTACCAGACCTGAAGCCATTAAAATGGCACCCCTTGTCTTGGAACTTAAGAAAAGGGCAGAATTTGAGCCTGTTGTAATTGTAACAGCGCAGCACAGGCAAATGCTTGACCAGGTTTTGGATTTATTTGAAATCATCCCTGATTATGATTTAAATTTAATGAAGCCAAATCAAAATCTGTGGAGTTTAACTTCTGAAATCTTAATGGAAACAAAAAATATATTTGAAGAAGTAAAGCCTGACATAGTGCTTGTGCATGGTGATACGACAACTGCTTTTGCAAGCGCCTTAAGTGCATTTTATGCAAGGGTGCCGATAGGACATGTTGAGGCGGGGCTTCGCACATTTAATAAGGGTTACCCATTTCCTGAGGAAATTAACAGGGTTTTAGCGGATGCAGTTTCTGATTTGCATTTTGCACCAACAGAGGGTTCTATTGAAAATCTTTTAAATTCAGGAATCAAAGAAGGTATTTTAAATGCAGGTATGGACAATTCATACCAAGATGGCAGAAGAATATACAAAACAGGAAATACCGTAATTGATGCCCTTTTGTATACGGTGAAAAAAGATTTTGACCTTTCATATTTAGGGCTTAGAGAAGATTTAAAAACTATACTTTTAACCTCCCATAGAAGAGAGAATTTTGGCAAACCGTTAGAAAACATTTGTGATGCAGTTTTAGATATCATTAAAGCACATAAAGATATAGAAATTGTATATCCTGTTCACTTGAATCCAAATGTTAGAGATATAGTGTTTAAAAAGCTTGACGGTGTTGAGAGGGTAAAACTTATTGAGCCGCTGGATTATGCTCCGTTTTGCGCCTTGATGAAAAAAGCGCATATCATTTTAACTGATTCAGGCGGCGTGCAAGAAGAAGCGCCATCTCTTGGTGTTCCGGTACTTGTCTTAAGAGATGAAACTGAAAGACCGGAAGCGGTTCATAGCGGCTGCGTTAAACTCGTTGGTACAAATAGGGAAAAAATTACATCCACCGTGGGACAGCTTTTGGATGATGATAATTTTTATAATTCAATGAAAATGGCTGTAAACCCATATGGAGACGGGCTTGCTTCAAAAAGAATTGCCGATATTATTTTAAGTAGATTTTCTTAATTTTAATTTTTTAATTTAATATAATAAAAAACCCGCTTTAAAAATAAGCGGGTTTTGAAATTTGTATTGATATCGCAGGTTTGAAAATTCCTGCAAGAGCTTTGAAAAATTATCTTTTTGAGAATTGGAATCTTTTTCTTGCTCTTTTTCTACCATATTTTTTACGTTCTTTGATTCTTGCATCGCGGGTTAATAAACCTTCTTGTTTTAAAACAGGTTTATACTCTTCATTCATTGCAAGCAGAGCGCGTGAAATTGCATGCTTAATGGCATCGGCTTGAGCTGAAACGCCGCCGCCTAATGCTTTAACATTAATATCAAGTTTATCTTGGTTATCAGTCAAAACAAGAGGTCTAAAAATTGTCATTTCTAAAGAAGGACGATTTCCAAAATATCCTCTTAATGTCTTACCATTTACAAAAACTCTGCCTTTTCCGGAAGAAACTTTTGCAACTGCAATAGAGCATTTTCTTCTGCCTGTTTTAACGATTACATTCTTATTTTCAGCTGCCATTACTTATCTTCTCCTTTGCTGATTTCATATTTTACAGGTTTTTGGGCTTCATGCGGATGCTCAGCTCCGGCATAAACTTTTAATTTAGTAAATTGTTCTGAACCCAAAGTATTATGCGGAAGCATACCCTTAACAGCTTTTTCAATAGGAAGTCTTGCATCTTTTTCTATTAATTCTTTAAAGCTTGCACTTCTAAAGCCACCTGGGAATCCTGTATGGTGATAATACATTTTATCTGTTTCTTTTTTACCTGTTACAATAACCTTTTCGGCATTTATAACAATAACAAAATCGCCAGTATCAACGTTTGGCGTGTATTGTGGTTTATGCTTACCTCTTAGAAGATTTGCAGCGATAACGGCCAATCTGCCCAAAGGAACACCTTCGGCATCAATTAAATGCCATTTTCTTTCAACTTCAAGCGGTTTTGCGCTAAATGTCTTCATTTATTTGCCTTTCCATTAATTAATTGTTTTTATGTAATTTTCAGGGCTGTCATACCCTGTTTTTATTAATGTCAAACCATATGGTTCAACATTGTGTCCTGCAAGAGCTCTGTTTTTAGAATCTAAAATCTCTTTCATTCTTGAAGGTGGCATATCGTCCTTTTCAATCATTAAAAGAGTTCCAACTATTGCTCTTACCATATTGTAGAGAAACCTGTTCCCTATAATATTTATCTCAAGATATTTTCCCATACCATTTTCAAGCGGTTTTTCAACAACATTTGCAAAATAGATTTCACAAACCGTAGAAGGGTTATCTGAGACAGACTTAAAAGCACTAAAATCATACTTACCTATAAGGTTTTGAATTGCTTCATTCATTAATTGAACATTCAAAGGTTTTCTTATAAAAAGAACGTTTTTATCAAATACCGGTTTAATAAAAGAGTTTCTTATAATATACCTGTAATGCCTGAATGCAGCATTTTTTTGAGCATGGAAATCTTTATTTTTAATTTCAATCTTAAAGACTGAAATATCGGGAGGCAAGATTGCATTCAATGAATTTAAAAATCTAAATTCATCTTGCGGCGTTTCTATTTTGTGTTTTGCATCAAAATGTGCCGTATGGCATCTTGCATTCACACCCCTGTCGAGTCTTCCTGCCATTATGATTTTAGTATTTTCTTTTGTCAAAGTACGAATTGCTTTATTTAATTCATCCTGAACAGTTCTTTTATCAGGCTGGCTTTGAGAACCGTAAAAATCTCTTCCGTCGTACTCAAAGCTTATTAAATATCGATTCATTATGTTAATTGAATCAAAGCCATTTCAGAAGCATCGCCCCTTCTTGGAGTTAGTCTGAAAATTCTTGTATAACCACCGTTTCTTGTAGCATATTTCTTACCGATAACTGTGAATAATTGTCTTAAAACAGTTTGTTTCGGGTGTTTTGCACCTTCAGGAAGAGCATCATACAATTCGCCGGTTTCAAGATTAATATATTTATCTGTTTCTTTATCAAAAACATGTTTAGCAGCTTGTCTTCTAGATGCTAAATCACCTTTTTTAGCAAAGCTAATGATACTTTCAGCGAAAGGCTTAAGAGCTTTTGCTCTTGCCATTGTTGTTTCGATTTCACCATGAAGGAATAGTTCGGTAGCTAAAGACCTTAATAGTGCGGTTCTTTGATCTGCTGCCTTCCCTAAATGATGTTTTTTACACTGGTGTCTCATTTTATTTGTTCCTTTATTATTTTTATATTAGTTCTATTATATAAGTTCCATATCATCTACACCTTCAGGATTTGGTTGAAGGTCCAACCCTAATTCGTGCAGCTTTTCAATTACTTCATCAGAAGATTTTTTACCGAAGTTCTTGATATTTAATAAATCATGTTCTGATTTTTTCAAAAGTTCAGCCATTGAATTAATGCTTGCTCTCTTTAAGCAGTTATATGCTCTAACTGAAAGCTCAAGGTCTTCAATAGTGAAAGCAGGTGTTTGTTCTGTTTCATCTTCCACAACCGCTTCTTCTTCAAAAGAGGCAGCACCAACAGGCTGACCTGTAATTCCGGTAATTTGTCTAAAATGGTCAATTAAAAGACTGGCAGCCTTGCTTAAAGCTTGGTTAACATCAACTGAACCATTTGACCAAATTTCAAGAGTCAATTTATCATAGTCAATAACTTCACCTACACGAGCAGGTTCAACTAGATAAGATACTCTTTTAATAGGCATAAATGCTGCATCAATAGGAAGCATATCGATAGGAAGCCCGTTTTTTTGGTCTTTAAGTGCATCAACAGCAACATATCCTTTACCAACTTCAACAACGATATCAGCGTGGAATGAACCACCTTCTGCAATTGTACAAATAACGCAGTCCGGGTTAACAATTTTAACACCTGAAGGTAATTGAATATCAGAAGCTAAAACCGGTCCGGGTTTTGTAGCATCTATTCTCAAATGTTGAATTTCATCAGTTTCAGTTTTTACAACTAAACCTTTAAGATTTAACATAATATCAATAACATCTTCAACAATACCAGGAATAGATGTATATTCGTGAGTTATGCCTTCAATTCTAACGCTTGTTACTGCAGCACCTTCAAGACTGGATAATAAAACTCTTCTTAAAGAGTTACCAATTGTAGCACCAAAGCCTCTTTCCAATGGTTCAATAACGAATTTACCGTATTGAGAACCATCAGAGCTTGTGGTTGTATTTACATTTTTAATTTTAAGTTCCATACTGTTAATTTCTCCTAATTACTATTTTGAGTAATACTCAATAACGAGCTGTTCTTTAAACTCCGGATCCATTTCTTCTCTGTTGGGCACTCTGTCAAATGTAATTTTGCATTCATTACTATCAACAGTAATCCAAGCATAATTTAAAGCCATATCAATTGATTCGATAACGGTTTTAATGTATTTTTTGCTTGCTTCTTTTACAGTAACTACATCACCCTCTTTTAAAAGATATGACGGGATATCTACCTTTTTATCATTAACAAGACAGTGACCGTGGTTTACAATTTGTCTTGCCTGACGTCTTGTAATTGCAAAACCTGCTCTGAATAACACGTTATCAAGACGGCTTTCCAATGTTTGAAGCATCACAGTACCGGTTACACCGGTTTTTCTTGATGCTTTTTCGTAATATTTAGCAAATTGTTTTTCGCTAACTAAATATGTTAAACGGATTTTTTGTTTTTCTTTTAATTGTAATGCATAATCAGATGGTTTTTTTCTAAGAGCGCCATGTTGACCAGATGCATTTTGCTCCATAGAAGATGTTAATTTTCTGTTTGATAAATCCTTAACACCATAGTTTCTAAATAGTTTATTTGTTGGTCCATTATATTTAGCCAATTTTTAGCTCCTTTTATTATTTTTGTGATTACTTGTACAGAATCATAGAGTTTACTATACTCTACGTTTTTTAGGCGGACGGCAGCCATTGTGAGGAATAGGTGTTACGTCCTTAATTAATGTAATTTCTAAACCTGCAGCCTGAATTGCTCTTATAGCAGTTTCACGTCCAGACCCAGGACCTTTAATATATACTTCAACTTTTTTCATGCCTTGGTCTACTGATTTTTTAGCAACCAATTCCGCAGCAGATTGAGCAGCAAACGGTGTACCTTTTCTTGCACCTTTAAAACCGCAAGCACCTGCAGAAGCCCAAGCAACAGCATTACCTTGTGTATCTGTTGAAGTTACAATTGTATTGTTGAAGGTGGATTGAATATGTACAACACCTTGTAATACATTCTTTCTTTCTTTCTTTTTAGTTTTAGTTGGTTTAGCCATTATATTTTCTTCCTTTTATTATTTTTAAGATAATTTAATGTATTTTACCCCGTTTCAGGAGCATTTTCAGCAGCTTGCAAAATCAAAGACTATTTGCAAGCCTTAAGTTGTTTTATTTCTTTTTAGCAACAGGTCCGGTTTTTTTGCCGCGTCTGGTTCTTGCATTGGTTTTAGTTCTCTGACCTCTAACCGGTAATTTTCTTCTGTGTCTTTGACCTCTGTATGAGCCAATTTCAGATAATCTTTTAATATTTAAAGATTCTTCCCTTTTAAGGTCACCCTCAACTGTATAATGAGAGATTTCCGTTCTAAGTTTTTTAATATCATCATCGGTTAAATCATCAGTTCTTAAATCTTCTGAAACTCCAGCAGCTTCTAGGATTTTTTTACTTCTGGTTGGACCGATACCATAAATATAGGTCAATGCGATAATCATTCTTTTGTTACGGGGTAAATCAACCCCAGACAATCTTGCCATTTATTTTATTCTCCTTTGATTAAGTTCTTTATAAAGCGCTCGCAATTGTGCTTTAAGGTTAGATAAATTACCTTTGCACATCCGGCTTGCGTTATCCTTGTCTTTGTTTGTGTTTAGGGTATTTCTTACATACTACTGTAACTCTTCCCCTTCTTTTAATTACCTTGCAATCTTTGCAAATTGGTTTTACTGATGCTCTGACTTTCATTTATTTTTTCCTTTTTACTTTATTATTTTAATCTGTATGTAATTCTGCCGCGGGTTAAATCATATGGTGTCATTTCTACTTTTACTTTATCTCCGGGAAGGATTCTTATAAAGTTTTTTCTGATTTTACCTGAGATATGTGCAAGAATTTCATGACCGTTTTCAAGCTCTACTCTAAACATTGCATTAGGCATAGCTTCTAAAATTGTGCCTTCAAATTCAATTACATCTTTTGACATTTTAATCCTTTATTTTATTTGATAAGTTTAATCATACATACTAAATATTCAAAAGCAAGAGTATAATTTGGATTTTCACGTATTTTTTAATCATTTTTATTGATTGTTTTTTTAAATATTGATTTCATTACAATATGACAATATGTTCCAAACATCTAATTTTATTAGTTTTTTAGCACTTCGTATTAAGTTTTGTAAAACTTCTAATATGTTGAATCTTTAATTAAAAAATCATTAATTTTAAACTTTAAATAGCAAATGTTTTAAAAATATTTAAAAAATGATACAATAATTTACATCAAATAGGAATAAAAACAATGAAATTAAAAGAATTTCTAAATAGTTTTCAAACTTTAAAACTGCAGTTTATAGAACTTACAAGGGGCTATACTCTTTTGACTTCTGCTGCTCCGTGGTTTGTTGCAGCTGCTGCAGCATCAGTGTCGGCACACTTTTATTCTGATATAAAACTTAAGCTGTTTACAACATTTTTATCCTTTATAGCTATAATGTGTGTGCATTTAGGTGTAAATTTACTGGATGACTATATTGATGTAAAAAAACAAATAAAAAACGGAACTCCATTATCTGAAATAAAATTTGAAGACAAAGTCAGAAATAAAGCAGGGCTTATAATAGACGGCACATATTCACTTAAAGACGTTAAAGTAATTCTTGGAATATTATTTGGATTTGGAATTTTATCAGGGATTTATTTTACCTTTCTTTATGGCTGGATAATTCCTTTTTATGCAGTTGTTTCCGGTATTTTATGTCTTTTGTACCCAATATCATCAAGATTTTATTTAAGCGAAACAATTGTCGGAACCATATTTGGTCCATTACTTATCATGGGAACTTATACAGCGCTTACCGGGCTTTATCTCCATAAACTTTTTATTATGTCAATTGCGGTTGGGCTTATTATTGTAGTTTTACTCAGCACACATAATATTATGGATTATGATTACGATAAAAAGGCAGGAAAAAGAACTTTGAGTACATTAACCGGTTCTAAAAAAGGTGCTCTTATTTTACTTGCCGGAGAAATTTTAATTGCTTATTTAATAATTATATACCTTGCTTTAAGCAAGCAATTCCCGTATTGGATTTTACTCAGCATTCTTCTTACAGCACCGCTTTCAATTAAATTAATAATTTCATTAAACGATTATAATAATATGAAAAATTTAAAGTTCATCCCAAAATGGTACCTTGGACCAATGGAAAATTGGGATATCATTCAAAAGGCAGATATTGAATACTTTATGTACAGATTTTACATAGCAAGAAATCTGGGATTTATTTTCTGTATTATTCTTGCACTTGTGTGCTTTTTTACAATAAAAATTAACTATATATATGTCTAAGGGAAATTTTAATGAATATTTTAAGAAATTTATTTTTAATAGCAATAATTAGTATTTTAGGAGTGTTCTTTATGCAAAATTCAAACGCTGAAAGCTTTATTATTACATCAAATAATTTTTCAAATAATGATACAATGCCTAATTCCTTAATACACAGTCACTTTGGATGTACAGGCGGAAATAAATCCCCGCATTTAAAATGGCAAGGAGCACCAAAAGGCACTAAAAGCTTTGCATTAATTGTGCATGACCCGGATGCACCGCGCCCAACAGGATGGTACCATTGGATTGTTTTAAATATTCCTGCAAATATAACGGAATTAAAAGAAGGGCAGCAAATAAACCACCCTATGCTTCAGGCAAAAAATGATTTTGGCTCTGTTACCTATGGGGGCGCCTGCCCGCCAAAAGGACATGGTGTTCACCGTTATAATTTTACAATTTATGCGCTTGAATCAGCTGCACTTTTACCAACACCGGGCAGTGCACCTGATTCTATTGAAAGACAAGTTAAAAAACACGCCCTTGCAAGTGCAACAATAAGTGCAACATACGGCAGAGAATAGATAATGAGCTGTATATAAATTTATATCTCCACCAAATTTGGTGGAGTTTTTTAATATTTCTTTACAAAGTGTCTTTTGCAAGCAATTTTTATAAAAGTATATACTTAATATATATGTAGGAGATATTAAGAGTAAAATAGTAAAGATGGCAAACTTACAGATTGAAAGAACAAACTTTATTGAGGCAAGGGCAGTAAATCCATACGGCAGCGGTGCAGCAGATATTTTGGATAATTACGAAACTCAAAGCACAATAGAAGTTAGTGAAGATAAAGAATACAAAAGTCTTCAAAAAGCAGAAGCCAGCTATTTTTTAGCCGGAGCCCGCTTAAACAGCTGCGGAGCAATAAAGCAATTTAACGACATTGCAAGGCAAAAAGGCTACAACCAGGTTAATTTACTTCACAGACACGATGTAGATTATTAAATCTGTTTTCTATAAAAATATACTAAACCCCGATTCGGGGTAAAATCCTTTAATGCATTTTTGTGCAATTTTATTTTTATATTTTTTTATAATATAATCTTCTTATGAGAAAAATAGAAAAACCGTTCGTTTTTCATTTTTTAAATTTTATTTTTTTATAATATAATTTTCCTATGAAAAAAATAGAAAACATAAGAAATTTCAGCATAATTGCACATATTGACCATGGTAAATCGACGCTTGCAGACAGGCTTCTTGAAAAAACAGGAACAATCTCTCAAAGAGAAATGCAAGACCAGCTTTTAGATACTATGGATATTGAGCGCGAGCGCGGAATTACAATTAAACTAAACGCTGCGAAAATGCAGTACAAAGCAAAAGATGGTAAAGAATATATTTTAAACTTGATTGACACCCCTGGGCATGTAGATTTTTCTTACGAGGTTTCAAGGTCGCTTGCAGCCTGTGAAGGGGCACTTTTAATAGTAGATGCAACACAGGGGGTTGAAGCGCAAACCCTTGCAAATGTTTATCTTGCGATTGAACAAAACCTTGAAATTATTCCCGTCATTAATAAAATCGACCTGCCGTCTGCTGATGTTGAACGCGTTAAAAATGAAATCGAAGAGGTGCTTGGAATTGATGCCTCTATGGCAATTCCTGTAAGTGCAAAAGAGGGAATTGGTATTGAAGAAGTGCTTGAGGCCGTTGTAGAATATATCCCTGCACCGGATGATACATCCGACAAGCCATTAAGAGCACTTGTTTTTGACAGCGCCTATGACCAATATCTTGGCACTCTATGCTTTTTTAAAGTTATGGACGGCTCAATTAAAATGGGCGATACGGTTCAGTTTATGGCAACGGGCAAAAAGTTTGAAGTTGTTGAGCTTGGATATTTAAACCCAAACAGAGTACAGGTAAATGAGTTAAAAACCGGGGAAGTGGGCTACTTTGCAGGTTCTATTAAAGAAATAACAAGATTTGTAGGCGATACCATTACAAACGCTGAACTTCCGGCATCAAAACCATTAGAAGGATATAAAGAAGCCAAACCAATGGTATTTTCAGGACTTTATCCCGTTGATAATGACCAGTACCATGACTTAAAAGAGGCATTGGAAAAATTAAAATTAAATGATAGTTCCATAACATTTGAGCCTGAAACATCATCGGCTCTTGGTTTTGGTTTCAGGTGCGGTTTCCTTGGGATGCTTCATATGGAAATTGCACAAGAGCGGCTGGAACGCGAGTATGACCTTTCCCTAATTACGACAGCACCTTCCGTTATATACAAAGTTTATAAAACAGATGGCGAAGTGGTTGAGATTGATAACCCTGCCAACCTGCCGGACCCGCAATATCGCGATTATATTGAAGAACCTTATGTTCGTGTAAATATTTTTACCCCTAAAGACTTCGTGGGTTCCCTTATGGAATTATGCCAAAGTAAACGCGGTGATTTTATAAATATGCAATATCTGGATAAAACGCGTGTAAATCTTGAATATCACATACCTTTAAGCGAAGTTATCACGGATTTTTATGACCAATTAAAATCCCGCTCTAAGGGTTATGCCAGCATGGACTATGATTTTCACAGCTATAAACGTTCAAGCCTTGTTAAAATGGATATTCTACTCTCAGGAGAAGTTGTGGATGCCCTTTCTGTTATATGCCACAAGGATTCAGCATATAGAATCGGGCAAAACCTCACAGCCAAATTGAAAGATATTATTCCAAGACAGATGTTTGAAGTTGCAATTCAAGCAGCGGTCGGCGGACGCGTTATAGCAAGAACAACCATTAAAGCATTAAGGAAAAATGTACTTGATAAATGCTATGGCGGCGATATTTCCCGCAAACGCAAGCTTTTGGAAAAACAGAAAAAAGGTAAAAAGCGCATGAAATCTGTTGGAAGGGTAGATATTCCGCAGGAAGCATTTATGGCAGTTTTGAGCCTGAATGAAGAATAAGGGGCTTAAAATATAAAGCCCCAATTAGCCATCAGTTTAAAAATCCGGCTCTAATTTTCATCTGCTGGCTCCTTTTCTAAAAGAAGATAGGTGAGAAGTTTTTGTTCTGCCTGAATTTCTAAAATTGCTTCAAGTGCAGTTTGCGCCGCCTCTCCTAAGATTTCAACCCTTTTTATAAGGTTTTTTTGTGTTGTTTGTTCTTGCATTTTGCCTCCTAAATATAATTCCAACCTCATTTGTAACATTAGTCACAAAAAACATCATTGCAAAATAGTGTTAATAAGGAATAGTAAAGAAAAGAGGCGCAAAGGTTACAAACGCGCCCCTAAAAAGTTGTTTATTTATCGTAAAGTTATTGTTTAAATCATCTATTGTACACTCTTGTATTCAAGAATTACAAAGCCATTGCCGCCATTGCCTCCTTTGCCTCCCATTCTGTTTAATACTGCTCCGCCGCCGCCTCCGCCGCCAAAGGTTCCATTACCTCCATCAGCAGATACCGATGTTGATTTAGCATTACAGATGGCTTCATATAGCGGAGATGGTATAGCGCTTCCTCCGCATCCGGGTCTTGTTGGTCCTGCTGTTTCTTCAACTCCATCATTGGAATCAACAGATGTATTGCATACTCTGTTACCGTCTTTGTCCTTTGAATAATATATACAAGCCAGATATCCGCCCATACCGCCATAATCATTTATTCCTTTTTGTCCGTTAATAATATTCAGATTGTTTTGAACAAAGTCCTTGTATAGGTTATTGTAGTCAGATGGAAATATCATTTCTGCTCCATGGGTATTGGCGTCAGATGTGCCAATGTTTCCTTTAATACCTCCTCTTGCTGTAACAACAACGTTTTTTCCTCCGGATTTAACAGAAATTGTTGTATTGCCTCCATTACCATCACCTGATGAATTACTTCCGCCTTTTCCAATATTTATTAACATCTTTCTATCATTCATATCAAAGTTGGTAAGTATTCTTTGAACAATTTCACCATTTGTTCCTCCGCCTCCGTTTGTTCCACCCCATTCAATGTATATATATCCGTTAGCACCTCTGCCTCCGTTTCCAAATGTTCCATCAGTACCTGCTCCTCCTCCGCCTCCGCCTGTACCATAATTTGTTGAATTAGCACCACCGGTAACTGCAGCTCCGCCAACACCGCCTGCAGCATAAGTACCATCCATTTTTAATGCACTTCCGCCATTTCCGCCTGCACTGCTTTCACTGTCTGTTTTTAGATATCCTTGTCCGCCGTTATTTCCTCCTGTTAGAGTTATTCCTTTTTCATTTAATTTAAGCCAATCTTTATATATAGCAGAAGAACTATAATTAGTGGTTTTTATTCCGCCGCCAAGACCTCCTGAATTAGCTATATATGTATTATCGTTTTCAAACTTTCCGCCTTTTCCGCCTGATACAGAATATGTATTACCATTAACAACAATACTTGTTGGTGTACCGTCGTTTCCGTTTTCTCCGCCGATATTTTGAGCAGCACCGCCTTGTCCTATGTTTAATGTAATAGTCTGCCCCGGCGTTACATTAATTTCACCCATCCATACTTGACCTGCACCACCTCCGCCTCCGCCATTTGATTGGGTAGAATATGCACACTGAAGACCGTTGGTAACACCTGCAATAGAATACCATACACGCATAGCACCGGGTTTACCGTCAACTCCAGAATCGCCTCCATTGCAGTTACTGCTTCCAAAGATGGTAGATATTGAGCCACCAATACCTCCGCCTGGACCGCCGGTTCCCCCGCGTCCGCCTTTTCCCCCGCCCCCTCCACCGCCAAATGCGTGGCTAACATCAGGATAGGTTCGTGAGGTAAATCCACCGCCACCTCCACCAGCACCGCTTGATGTCGTAGACCCATTAGCCACAGTACATGTTCTCCCTTCTGTAGAGGGGGTATCTAAATATGCCCCTCCACCGCCTCCGCCACCACCATCATACCCTGCACCGCCTTGCTGTTCAGGATATCTACCACCATCATCGGGTGCAAAACCACATAGACCCCTACTACCATTATTACCGCCTGTTGTACCGGAACGTCCCTGACACCCAACGTTCACCATTTGCAGTCTTAATGAACCGCCTCCGCCGCCAGCACCACGTCCACCGCCTCCGCCGCCAGCACCAGAAATAAAGCTGGAAGAAATGGTTCCATCACTTCTACCCCATGTTCCACCAGCACCGCCACCTCCGCCGCCAATTTCTGCAATTGCACTTGTGTCAGATAATATTGCAGTTCCGCCACCACCTCCGCCGCCAAAACCCGAAAACCCATGTGCCCCTGACATATCAGAGTATGTTCTATAACCTCCGCGACCGCCAGAACCGTTAGTCCCATTCTGACCACCTTGAGGTACACCCCTGCCTCCGCCTTCTGCACCTCCCGTGCCACCGCCGGGACCTCCCTGACCATAGCTTGCTTGCAACGCACCACTACCACCAGCACCTACTATAAATTTAATACCAGAGGCAGCAGCAGATGCGGCTAATGTTTGATTTGTTACATATCCGCCAGAACCTCCTCCGCTTGCACCAATACCGCCTGAAGTATATCCCCCGCCTCCGCCTCCGCCGCATGCAGTAAATTTATTAAATGTGACAATTGCACTGCCATCAATTTTTGAAATTTTGGCTCCAGGATTTATTTGTGTTGAGGTATTTGATTTCATTACCCATTTTTTTAATGCACTGAATTTATCACAATAAGAATTTAGAACAGGTGCTGTATATGTATTTGGAATGGTAACAACATCTGAAAGTGTATATGTACCGGCATTTGTAAGTGTTGTTTCAACAGCTCCTATTGCAGGGACATTAGCGTATGCCATACCATTTCCCATACCTCCGGAAGCTCCGCCTCCTCCCGCACCTACCATAAATACTCTTATCTTGTTAACATCGTTTGGTATGGTAAATGTTCCGCTTGTTGTAAATTCTTTATTACCGTATAATGCATTACCGCCTGCACCGCCTGCACCTACTGCTGTTAATGTTATTCTGCTTGCATCTGTTGGTATATTAAATTCTTTTTGTTCAGATGCATCTGTAAAAATAGTTATTACGCTATCTTTATCATAATTAGCTGCTTCTGATATTATTTTTACTTCATTATCTGTCATCCTCTTTGTCATTACAGGGGCAAGCGCTGCTAAAAGCAGCGATGCTACCAATAATGCCATAAGCATTTCAACAAGGGAGAAGGCAAAGGATTTTCTTAATCCTAATTTCAATGTCGATACAATAAATTGCACTCTGCGACCTTGATTTTTCACCTTAGATATAAACTGTAATTTTTGTACAGCAAAAGAACGTAACCTTTTAAAAGGCTTTAGATAAACAATTTTCATTTAAAATAGCTCCAATTTCGATAAACAGCTTCTCTATACTTAATTCACAAACTTTGTGAATTATTTCATTCACGTTCGTGAACGTGATAATTTTATTTTAACTTATTATTTAAAAAATGCAACAAGAAGATAAGAAAAAACTAATACGCACTGCTGCAGGAAAAATCCTAAAAAAGCTCAGAGGCAATAAAAGCTTATATATTTTATCTATGGAATATGAAATTTCAACATCACTTTTAAATAGCCTTGAGCGCGGTCTTAAGGACCCGCAATTAACAACTGTATTTAAGCTTTCAGAGGCACTTGGAGTGCAAGCATCTGATTTTGTAAAAATGATAGAAGAAGAATTGCCAGAAGGTTTCACACTGACAGGGTAAGCACAATATTGTTGAATTATTAAGAATATCCGCTATTCCTTTGGCGGAGCGGGTTTTCGTATAACAAAATTATTATGAACCTGTAATAAATACATTTTTAAGTCGCCTATATTTTGGCTTTCTTGAATTAAATCTTTACCCGGGCGAGACGAAAGCCCGTCTTTTACTTTTTGAAATTCCGATTTCTCGCCGGATAATATCATAATAAGTTCATCTAAATCCTTAGCTCCTGAATTTGGATACTGAGCAAGAATTTCAGAAGGAGATTTTCCTATATCAAATTTATAAAGCCAGCGAAGAGTTTGAACATCTCTTTGAGAAAGTTTTACAATACCATATTGGTGCGGAGTGTACATAATATCTTCTTTATAAGGCGAGTGCCCAAGACCCAAGGCATGCCCGATTTCATGGAGGATAGTATGATAAACCTCAGCTTCATCCATATATTTTTTACAAATAATACCGTCAGACAGCCCTATTTTAACTTCTGCTGAATAATATCTGCCGTTTGGGTCATAATGAAATTGACAATGCCCTAATGACTTTCTATCTACACGCTTCCACTCAAGGTTAACGTGGGAATCAATCAAAGCATTTACTACATTAAAACCTATGCATCCACCGGCAGCATTCTGCCAGGCATTAAGTGCATCTATTACAAGACCCGTATATTTATATGCATCAGATTGGGAGGTGGATTTATACCATCTAAAAGGTGCAATATGAAAAGAAAGCGGCATCATATTTGACATCCACCTTGAAATTTTACCTTTATTATTTAAACAATATTGAAGATAAGTTTTTCTTTGCATATAATAAGTAATTATAACATGACTTTTAGAATGACAATGGGGAGAAAATTATAATGAATATGATTCAAATGATGCAGCAGGCGCAAAAAATGCAAAAAAAATTAAAAGATGCGCAAGAAGCATTAAAAGAGATTGAAGTAACAGGACAATCAGCAGGGGGAGCAATTGAAATAATTTTTGACGGACAGTCTAAGTTTAAATCAATTAAAATTAAACCTGAAGCAATTAATTCAGAAAATCCTGAAAGTGTTGACAAAGAAACCATTGAAATGCTTGAAGACTTAGTAGCCGAAGCTATTAAGGATGCTACAAAAAAAGCTGCAGCTGAAATGGAAAAATCAATGAAACAGGCAACCGGCGGAATAAGCATACCAGGATTATTTTAAGAAATAAAATTTTATGCCCGGGAAAATTTTTCTTGGGCATATTTTTGAATGGAGTTTAAAAGTTTGGAATATACAAAACCGCTTGCAAAATTAATTGAATATTTTCAAAAACTGCCTTCAATTGGTCCAAAGACAGCACAAAGACTTGCACTGCATCTTTTAAAGATGCCGTTAAATGAGGTGGAAAAATTTGCAGAATCAATGATTGAAGCCAAAACCACTATAAATTATTGTGATGTTTGTTTTAATATGTCATCTTCAAATCCTTGTGAAATTTGCCAAAATTCTGCAAGAAACAGGGAAATTATTTGTGTAGTCGGAGAGACTAAAGATTTAATCGCTATAGAAAAAACAAATGAATACAACGGGCTTTATCATGTCCTGCAAGGGTTAATCTCCCCAATTGACGGCATCGGCCCTGATGATATCAGGATTAAAGAATTATTAACAAGAGTACATAAAGATGACATTAAAGAAGTCATATTGGCTCTAAACCCTTCTGTTGAGGGGGAAGCTACAAGCATGTATCTTAATAAACTTTTAAAACCTTTTGGAATAAAGATTTCAAGAATAGCATTCGGTATTCCTTTAGGCTCTGAATTAGAATATGCGGATGAATTAACACTCATAAAAGCATTAGAAGCAAGATGCGAGATGTAATGATATGATTGACAAAGCATTAATGAGGTTTATAATATAGATATAGGGAAAAGGCTCAAAGAGCAGCATCTCTTCAAGCCTTTCTTAACTCCCTATTTAATGATTTTTGTAAGCGCTATGATTATCAACAAGATAAGCAATAGCGCTTTTTCAGAAATACTGAAAATCATTCATTACCTCCTTTCCGATTTTATCTCTTAACCAGCATGTGTCGGAGGAGGCAAGCAGAAGTTTACCCTTAATGAAATTATAACAAAAAAAACCGACCTCCAGAAAGGAAATCGGTTAAACAGTTTACGAGTGAGAGTGGAATATGCACAATAGTTATAATAAAAATCTTAAGGACAAATGTAAACTACCCGATAGCATAGTTCTTGATTACCTTAATATTTAATCTTATAATTGCCTTATGATATTATCCTTGCTGCTAACTATTTTAACTTCATATTTTTTGTCGGCATTTGCCGGGTGCTTTTTGTATTTTTTTATAATATTTTTAGGACTCATTATTTTAAATATTGAGTTGTTGTCTCTTTTTAAAGCAATAAGCCCGATTGGAATTATTTTATTAAATTTAATATTTTTTATAATTTCATTAATATTGTGGTTAAAAAATAAAAAACCCGTATTAAAGCCGGATGTAACAGAACTGAAAAACAGAGCAGAGAGGATTTTAAATTGCTTCAAACTTGATAAGGGGCTTGCAATTTTAGGTGCCGGATTTATTTTTTTAATAGTAATAAGTTTTATTTTATGTGCTTTTTTACCTGTAAATGAACCGGATGCTTTAAGTTATCACACATACAGAGCTCTTATTTGGGCACAAAAAGGTTTTATACATCATTTTGATACTGCAGACATCAGAAACCATGTTATGCCGATTAATTCAGAACTTATTTATACTTGGATTTTTTCACTTACAAATAAAGATTTTGGTTTTGGATTTTTACAATTTTCAAGTTACTTTTTTGGAATAGCAGGCATTTGGACCTTTTTAGAAAAATTTAAGATATCATACAGAAAACGATTATGGGCAATTTTCATATTTTCATCGTTTGCCGGTATAATTGCTCAAATTTCAAGCACTCAGACTGATTTATTGACAGGTGTTTTACTTTTTTATTCGGTACTATTTTTTATTGATTATGTAAAACAAGACAATATAATAAAAGGATATTTTTCAAGCCTTTCTTTTGCAATAGCGCTTGGCGTAAAAAGTACGGCATTTATGGCAGGATTGCCGCTTTTAGCAGCATATTTTATTTACCTGATATTCAAGAAGAAAACAGCGGGAATAAAAAAGTTTATAAAATTTATTTGCTTTTTAATAATTAATTTTATAATATTTTCAAGCTACAACTATATTTTAAACCTTATAGATTATTCAAACCCGCTGGGTTCTGAAATATCAATCAACGGACATGGATTTTTTGGCGGTTTTAAAGGTTTTTTAGCAAATTTTGTAACATATAATATCCAGCTTATAGATTTCTCAGGTTTTACTTGGGGAATATATTTAACCCCTTTAATGTATAAAGTTCAAAGTGCCCTATTTGCTATTTTGCATATACCACAGGAGACAGGGGTTCTTATGAGAATGGAATCTTTAAACTCATCTCTCTCGGAACAATTTATAGGCTTTGGGATAACTGGTATTTTAGCACTCATACCAGCAATTTTATTATCTATTGCATTATTAATCACAAAATTAATATACAGAAAAAATATACAAGAAAATAAGATTATAATACCTGTATTAGGGCTTTTATTTTATATAAACATTGTTGTATTAAGTTTTGCAATAGGATATATGGTTTATAGCATAAGATTTATTACAACTTTTGTAGTAATAAGCACACCGGTATTAATATTTACCTATTTCAAAAAGAACAATTTCTATAAAACTTTGGTTATAATATTTGCAATGTTTTATTTCCTTGTTGCATCTGGGCACTTGGCTGCCAGACCATTTTACAGCCTTTTAGATATGTATAAAAAAGAAAGAAATTTTAACACATTTACATATAATGTTAGATGTCTTAATTATGATTTTTTTAAAAGATACAAACCTGATTGCAAAATATATGGAACATTGTTTTCATATATTGAAGAATATAAAACTGTTGGAATATTTCACAACAATTATGCCCTAACACAGCTTGCAATATTTATTGCTGCCAAAAAACATATAAAAGCTGATGAATTAATACTTTCCAGATTTAATGCAGATATTGTTAAAAAATATGATTATATAATCACCCCATATCCTAATCAAGATATAAATGCATTTAACAACAAGGATAAACAGGCGCTTTTAGAAAAAAAATACCCGAAAAACTGCTACTTTGAAAAGAGTGAACAAAACAATAAAGTTGTATTAATTCAGTGCGGGATTCCTTATAAAAAGCTTGAAAATGCAAGCTTTACCCCTGTGTATAATATAAGAACAAGCTACAAAGATATTGATAATAAAACCCAATATTTACAATATATAATCTGGAAAAACACCGCCAATCTTTCATTTTCAACTAAAGAAAAATAGTTTATTAATTTTTGTAACAATAAGAACCGAATTCCTCAAGTTCTTATTTTGAAATGCCGAAAAACACTATGTATATATTTGATATATACAGCAAAATTAAAGACAATAAAGTATTTAATAAAGTGCGAAAGGATTTAAAGAAGATGGCAACTGACATTTCAAAAACACAAAACGTACAAGCAGACATGCTAAAACAAGTACAAGATTGGATGAAAGAAAAAGATGGTTTAGCTTCAGGTTTAGCTGATATCAGCAAAGGCGATTTTACTCTTTGGGGAACAGAAACCTACAATAATGGCGGTCAAAAAGCAATAGATGATATCGATAAACAAATTAAAAATATTAATGATGAAATTGAAAAATGGGAAGCAAAGCTTAAAGAATATGAAACAGAGCTTGCAAAAATAAATAAAGAAATTGGTGAAACCGGCGATAAGATTGGTGATATCAGTATGGATATCATCGGCAGACAAAATAAATATGAAAAGCAATTACAAAGTGCAATCAGTCAAGCCATTACGGATGCTGTCGATAAAACAAAAAGAAACAGACAAGCTGGCGTTAATACAACATTTAAAGAAACATTTAATGCGAGCCTGGACAGTCTTATGAGTGGAGACTCAAGTCTTGCTGATATTGCAAAATTATATCAAGATATGGGTAACGAAAACAGTACTTTGAATAAATATATGGTAGATATCGACAGATGTATTTCAGATAGCGATAATGCAATGAAAGGCTTAAAGAATGCCTCAGCCATTATTAATGTATTAAATCAGCAAAAGGGCAATATGACTGCTCAAAATAACAATTATTATTCTAACGCAAATAATGATTCAAAGGTTCCTGTTTTCACATATGAAAAAGAAACAAAAATTGCTGAGCTTGCTGATAAATATGGTATTGATTTAAATGACAGAAACGATAACAACCAAGTTACAAATGATGGCAAAGCCGCTACAAGAAATGACGGCAACATAGGAAATATAACACAACAAATCAAAGATTTAGCAGGTAATACAACCCATGGTTCAGGCGACCAATATGCTTACGGCAAAGATAATACTATGATGCAGGCATTAGAAACTGCATTATTTGGAGACAAAAAAGATGCTACAACCATTCAGGAAGGCAGCCTTGTATGGCAATTAGCGGAAAACGGCGCAACAAACAGTGAAATAATGTCTATATTGGCTGATGCATTTGGCGGAATAGGCATTAAAGATAATGGTAACGGAAACTATACCGTACCATACGGTCATGGTACACCGGATGAACGAACTGCTGCCGGCAGAACAATTACAGGCAGAGGTCCGGAAATATTTACAGCAGTGATGTCTATTGCAAACAATACAGCAGGAATGCCTGAGGTAAGCACTGCTCCTGCCAATGAAAAAGATATGGCAAATGCAATGAAACTTGTTGATGAACTTGCAGCAGGCGGATTCTCATTCAAAGAAGCAATGTATACTCTCGACCAATTCTTCCCCGGTCTTGATATAGGTTATTCATTGGGTGAACAAAAAGATTTTGAACAAGGTCAAGGCGGCGTAAGATTTAATTCAGACCCAAGCTACACTCCTCTTGCAGAAAAAATCAAGAGCTTCACAGGAAAAGGTGGTCAATGGGAGGATTCTCAGGTTATCCAATCAACAAAAACCACTCAAAATGATGTTAATGACACAGGCAGATCAGACCCGATATCTATTAAAAACGGTGATAGCAGATTATACTTTATGGCAGATGATGGTAATGGCACATATGACGGCATTACAGACCTTCTAGGTTCAGATAACGATGAAGGTATGGCAGGATTCCGCACAAAATACGGCATTCCTGAAGGTCAAAACGTTATCGAAGGCGAAGAAGCTTTAAGCGGAATTATGATGATGCAGCTTAAAGAAATTGATAACGGCGATGGAACCGTAAGTGTTCAACAAAGCTTCATAAGTGCCTGGGATGCAGGAATTACAAAGATTGACCTGACACCAACAAATAATGAAGATTCATACAACATTAATAATACTCAGGTTCAAACAACGTTTAATGTAACAATGAACGGCAATAACTTCACTGCAGAACAAGCAATGGAAGATGATGATTACATAGCAGCAACTCTTGAAAACGATGCGGTTATGGGTACAAATATGTTCTCTCAATTATCTGAAGCCGATGTTGAAAAAGCATACAATGACCCATTAAATGACAAAATGCAATCAGTATATGATTTAGCCGAAAAAATTCACACACAAGCAACCGAGCTCAAAGAGAAAAACGGCGGAAATGGTGACATATTGATTGACAAAGATGAAGAAAAAGCATTTAATGACCGCATTAAACAAGAACTTAATGATGCTGCAGATTTAGCAAAAGCGGTTGGTGGTGCAACATTTGGTGAAGGCTCACTGGAAGGTGTAGACACGCCAGATGAAGATAACTATAACAACGAAGGCGAGTACAGTGGATGGTTCAACGATAAAGGCGAAGGTCTTGATGAAGCCATCAACGACACCGTAATTGATGAAATGAAGAAAAAAGGATACGAAACCTACGGTGACCAAAAATAGTTAAATAATATATTAATCAGAGTCTGAAAATTAAATCAGACTCTGATTTTTATTGTTTATTTTATGATTTTAAATAAAAACAAACTAATAAGTGTATGGATAAATCATATTTAAATATTTTGTAAATTTTTGTGAATTTTTAAAAATTATCCTAAAGTTACCCCCCCCCCCCCCCGATAATATAAATATAAGTTAAAAGGAGTGGTAATTAATGAACAATGGTATTAATCTTTCAGGATTTGTTAATCTACAGGATAATCAAATAATAAAAAAAGTTCCGTATATAATACAGAAGGACTTGAAAACAAAACAATAAGCGCCCTTGAAGGACATTATCAAAATGACGCTTGGAATCTTAACTTTAATGATGGTCTGGATGCAAGAGAGATAAATGTTATTTTAAGCGAACTAGATGTGAATAAAGACGGAGATATCACTGATGAAGAAATAGTCGCATTTTGTGAAAATGTTGGAATTGCCGGCAAGGAAAACCAACTGGCTGCCCTGGCAAAAAATCTTATCAATATGGTAACAAATAAGGATGGTAAAGATATTGAAATAAAAACATCACCTCCTGCAGGAAGTGATTCTGCAAATAACGAAAGTGCTGCCGAAGAATCTACACCCGAAAAAACAATAACCTCATTTGAAATAGAAAGGCAAAAAGCACTTGAAGAATACAAAAAAGCAACAAACAATACTTTTCTTCAAATAAGACTTGAGGGTGCAAGTGAGTATTCACCATTGAGTATTTCTGCGCTTAATTCTCTTTTAAATGGTAATGCAAATGCAGATTATAAATTAAATAAAGACAAAACTGAGGTTATCAGTGGAAAATATGCAATTTTTGACACAAGAACAAATAAATATATAGACCCTGCTATGCTTAAAGCTGACAATGGAAGCAATCCTGACAGCACATTGCAGAAAAATTTAGAAAGCGGAGCCTGGGTGATAAAGATTCCTAAGGCAGCAGGTACGAGCGGGTCTGGAAAAACTATACAAACCTGGAGCGACCTTGCATTTGATTCTGATTCAAGATTTAGACAAACGTATTTTACTGCAGATGATGAGGCAGCCAAGGCAAAATATGATAAGACAATGAGTGAAATTTTAAAAAAAGAAGCTAAGCTTGGTTAAAAACAGCATAATAAAAGTTTTAAAACCCCTTTATTTTATATTAAGGGGTTTTAATTTTACCATTTTCAATATGAACAATTTCAACATCTTTCAAAAATTCATCATCAAAAGCAAGGGTGTCAACGCTTGTTATAATTGTTTGAACGCCGTCTTTTATAGTATCCAGAAGATAATTTTGGCGAAGATTGTCAAGTTCAGCCAAAACATCGTCCAATAACAAAACAGGCATCTCGTTAATTTTTTCCTGAATTATATCAAGTTCAGAAAGTTTCAATGCAAGTACAATTGTGCGCTGCTGCCCTTGGGAAGCATATCTTTTAGAATCAAGACCATTAATAAAGAATGAAATATCGTCTCTGTGCGGACCAACTAAACACTGCCCTTTTTTAATTTCTTCATCTTTAATTTCATTTAATTTTTCATAGCAAATAGTGCTTAGCTCTGAAACAGGCAAAAATCCCACAGATAAAGTGTTTTCGTATTCAATATTTAATTCTTCATCTTTAGAGATTGATAAGTGCTTTTCTTTTGCAATCTTTTTTAATTCGGATAAAAACTTCATTCTCAAATACATAATATTAGCTGAAGAATTTGCAAGCTGCATATTATAAACATCAAGCATATCGTAATTTGAGGTGCCTGTACCGCCATTTCCAGCAGAGAATGCAAATCTGCCTTGAAATTCAGACAGAAAATTTGCTTTTTGCAGGCGAATTTTATTATATTTATTTATTTTATCAAGATAAGCAGGATACACCTGGCAGATGGCATTATCAAGCCATTTTCTTCTATCTGAAGGCTCCCCGCGGAGCAAAAGCAGGTCTGAATTTGAAAAACTTACAGTAGATAAAACTCTCACAAAATCTCTTGATTTATTTTTCTTAATCCCATTCACCTTTAAAATCTTATTTTTAGGAGGGTTAATTATAATATCCAGCTCAATATCAGTGCCTGTTTTTAAAACTTCGCCCCCGATATTGCAAAATTCAGAATCAAATTTAATTAATTCTTTATCCTTTTTAATTCTATTTGAAGTTAGACATGAAAGATAATAAACAGCCTCAAGAAGATTTGTTTTTCCTTGTGCGTTTTTACCTACAAAAAGGGTTTTATTTTTGGAAAATTCAAAATCCAAAGTTTCATAATTTCTGTAGCTATTAAGTTTTAACCTTTTTAAAAACATCAAATACCTTCAAAAGAGCTATTATTCAACAGGCTGTTTGTATTATAATATAAAAGACACAAAAACAAAGGAACGGAATAATGTTTGATGTAGTAACTATCGGTTCGGCCACACTTGATGTTTTCATTGAATCAGACAGTGCAAATATAGTTTCTGTCAGCTCTAAAGATAAAAGAAGCGATTTTATGAGCTTTCCATACGGAAGCAAGGTTGAGATTGATGATTTTTCAAGAAACCTTGGCGGAGGCGGAATTAACACAGCAATGAATTTTGCACATTTAGGTCTTAAAACTTCAACCGTTGTAAAACTTGGTGCGGATGAAATTTCACCCGTTATCTACCAAAAACTTGTTGAATCAAACATTGACACATCAAACATAATAAAGTCAAAAGAAGGACTGACCGGTTTTTCCATAATCCTTGTAAGTTTTCAGGGAGACAGAACTGTTTTAGCGCATAGAGGCGTTAATTCAAGCATTAAAGAAAAAGATGTAGATTTTGAAAATATAAAATCTAAATGGATATATGTCGCTCCGCTAGCGGGGGAAAGCAACCGAATGCTTGATAAAATTGCAGCTTTTGCAAAAGAAAACGGTATAAAGCTTTCAATAAATGCAGGAACTACAGCAATTAAAAAAGGTGAAAAGTATTTTTCAAAAATAATAGAAACAGCTGATATACTTGTTTTAAATAAAGAAGAGGCAAGCATGCTGACAAAAATTTGCGTGCGCCCTGATACAAAAAATGAAAAATACTCTGAAAACTTTATTCACCCTGATGTAATTGAAATGCTAAAGATATTAAAAGGGACAAATAAGGTAAATGTCGTTATAACTGACGGTAAGGCCGGGGTTTATGCTTATGATGGAATTAAATTTTATAAGGCACCCGAATTTCCTGCAGTTGTAAGGTCAACACTTGGAGCGGGCGATGCCTTCAGCTCAACCTTTACTGCAGCTATGGAAAAATATAATATGAATGTTCAAAAAGCACTTGAGTGTGCTTCGGTTAATGCAGCAGCCGTCGTTGAAGTATTTGGTGCGCAGGAAGGATTTTTAACCTTTGATGAAATCAATGAAAAATTAAAAACCGCGCCTGATTTTAAGGTTGAAAGCATAGAAAAAGAAAAGGTTTAAAAATTTTGAGATTAGATAAATTCTTAAAGGTTTCAAGAATAATCAAAAGAAGAAGCGTTGCAAACGAAGTTTGCGATATGGCAAGAGTTTTTGTAAATAACAACCCCTCAAAGCCTGCTAAGCAGCTAAAAGAGGGTGATATTATTATGATTGAATATAAAACAAGGGTCTTAAAAGCTAAAATTTTAAAAATTCCAACCGGAAATGTCTCTATAAATGAAGCTTCAAGTCTTTATGAAATAATTGAAGAATAAATTACTCAAGGATTTCATACATTGTTTCATTTAATGCTATTTTTGCACTTCTCACAGGGGCTGAAAGTGATGTACCGCAATAGTTTTGCTTTTTAAGCAGCGGAATAAGAAAGCCGTCTGAATCCGTTGTTAGCAATAAAGATTTTTTAGGATAATAATAAATATTTGAAAAATCATCAACCTTTATATTGGTAAATTTTCCATTATAATCTTTCAAACAAAATAAGTTATTATTGTATTTAGCAGCCTTTAAGTTGTATTCAAATCTGCCAAGCTTCCCCTCTTCTTTTAGAGTATTTAGTTTCTTGTACTCTTCAAGCTCATCTTCATTGATAAGAAAATCTTCCGGTTTTTTACCCATAAATTGTTCATACGGTGTTCCATCATAAGTAAAATCTGCTCCAGGCTTTTCTGTTACATTTATTCCATATTTTTGTGCATTATAATTATATTCACCTTTTTCATAGTGTTTTGCAAAATTTCTTGCCGATGAGAAATCACAGACATTGCCATCTTTATTAATTGCACCGACAATATCTATACCCTTTGCCCCAAACTCAAGTGAAACAGAATTTTCACCATCGTTGCCTGCAGCAAATACCACCCTTGTTCCAGACCTTATAATCTCTTCAATTAAAGGAATTATTTCATTTGTAGCATCGTTTGGAAATTTCTGCTTTAAGATTTCCTTTACTTTTTCAGAAGAAAATATTATATCCTTGTCTTGTTCAGACTCTAAATCTACCCCAAAAGAACAATTTATAACATCTATTTTTTCACCATTTTGAAGCTTTGAAAGAATATCCTTAAAGGCTGCTTTACATAATGCGCCGTTGATTTCACCTGCCTTAGAATCTCCAACATTTATTATTTCAACATCTGCCAAAGGATTATTTCTTTTAATATGCTGATTTACAACCTCACCGTGGCTAAAGGTTATATTTGAACTATAGTCAATAGTTTCGCTGCTATTAAAATTGTCAATCTGGATAATCTTTTTAGGAAAAACATCAGCTTCTTTTATAAAACTGCCGTCGCAATCAAGTATACGAACAGTTTTGGTACCATTTTCATTATCTTTTTTATTAATTACAATATATACTGTACCGTTCTTAGGGTTTACCCAATAAGTCCATCTTCTTGTCATTTCAGGTTTTTTAGAAAATAAAATTTCCCTGTCTTTATCTTCTGCCTTATCGGGCACAGGCATGGAATTTCTAGTATAATAAATAGCGCCCAAGTTCATTGCCCAAGCTTCTTTTCCATTATCATCCGAAAAGAAAATGCTTTTTAGATAATCAGGGCAAATTTTTGACATCAAAATATCAGGACACGTATTTTTATCAGATTTTTTGTATCCGCCTTTAAAATTTATATAATTAAAATTAACACTGTTCAGCAATTTAATCCCTTGAGACATAAGAAATAATGGACTTACTTATTAAAAACAAAAGAGTATAATAAATTGCTGCATAACTATAGACACTCTAAAACTTTAACTTGATTTTTAAAATTTCCACCATTTTATGTAACATTTCTTTACACTTTCATCTGAATAAATGATGTATAAAAGGCACAATTTTTGGACAATATTATTGTAAATTGCTATTCATACAGGCTGCAAAAAAGGGTATTAAAGGCAGCAAAATTAAATTGTGTTAAAAGACTTGGAAAATTAAGATGAGTGAAAATTTTGAAATAGACTCTTTTAAAAAAATTGCCAGATTATCAGATGAAGAAATGGCAGAACTATGGAAAAGTTATCTTGAAGATAAGACCAATAAGGTTGTTCGGGATAAAATTATTGTTCAATATATCTATTTAACAAGATATGTTATAGGAAGAATTAAGGTGAATCTGCCTCCGACTTATACCTATGAAGATATTACAAGTTACGGGGTTGAAGGATTAATTGATGCGGTTGAAAAATTCTCGCCGCAAAAGGGTGCAAAATTTGAAACTTATGCACTTATGAGAATAAGAGGAAGCATAATAGATAGAATCCGTGCAGCAGACTGGCTTCCAAGAACTGTAAGAAAAAAAATTAAAGATATAAAACAAGCCATTGAAACCCTAAAACAGGAATTAGACAGAAACCCTACTACATCTGAGATAGCGGAGTATATGGGCTTAGAAAAAGAAAAGGTGGAGGAAATTTTATCCCAAGATACAGGGGTTGATTCTCTCTATGATAAAAAAGGTCAGGGAGATGAAAGTGTTGAAATCATTGATACAATTGAGGATAAAAAATCCGAACGTCCCGAAGAAGCGGTTGAAAAGAAAGATGCCAAACGGGAACTTGAATATGCCCTAAAAAAACTTCCTGAACGGGAAAGAATGCTTTTAGTATTTTATTACCATGAGAATATGACTTTAAAAGAAATTGGTGAAGCTATAAATGTTTCAGAATCAAGGGTTTGCCAATTGCACGCTCAGGCAATTATGAAATTAAGAAATATTTTAAGTACATCAAGAACAGAAAGATTAACTAAATCAATAGTGTAAAGAAGGAACCTTATCCTTCTTTTTTTTTCATTATTTCAATACCATCATCTTTCATTGTCCAAAGAAACAAACCTGTCAGGGTGACTATAACAAATATTATAAAACCAAATATGAGATATTCTTTCATTTTAAGCTCCTTAATTTATCTTGATAGGCTTTTATGCTAAACAAGGTTTTTACTACCACAATACTAAGGCAAGTTATTGCAGCCAAATTTGTCCAAATCTGCAGCGTGGTACAGTTCATATATTGTGTAAATAACCAAGCCATACATCCGGTATCAGCAGTGATTACCAATGTTAAAAGCAATCTGTAGAATGTTAGTTTCTCTTTATAAAATTCAACCATAAAGAGATTTTAACATATTTTTTGCAGGTGCACCAAAAATGAAAAATTACAAAATTTTAAAAATTTTTTAAAATCACTAAAACTCGCTCATAATAAAAAGTTTGCCTAGTTTAAAGCTTGGCAAACATTTAATAAACACGAGGATATTAAGAGAGAGTAAAATATCTGTTTTGGTGCATTAAGGCTCAATAAGTTTTCAGCCTTTATATGCTTTTTTATAATCTATCCGTTATTTAGTTTTTTTCTTCCTTTTAAAATACTTTTTTTATTATAGGCTTTTAATGCCTTTTTTTAAGTTTTAATTCCCTTACATTTTAATAAAGATTTTTTTAAGAATAAAATTGCTGTATAGTATATACTATGTTAAGAAGTGTGAAGTTATTAAAAATAAACTCACTGAAAAGTATTGATTTAAGCAGATTTAAACGGTATACTTTTGCAATCACAATAAAGGGAGAAAATATGCAGGAAGATTTTATTTTAGATAACGAAATTGAAGAAGAAGATTATATTTGCTATCATCCAACAGAAGATAAGAAAGTTTTCGGGAATTTCCTTGATAAGGATGAATATGAAATTTATGTT
This sequence comes from Candidatus Gastranaerophilales bacterium, assembly GCA_910586855.1. Taxonomy (GTDB): domain Bacteria; phylum Cyanobacteriota; class Vampirovibrionia; order Gastranaerophilales; family Gastranaerophilaceae; genus MGBC122484. The sequence goes on along the minus strand of CAJUJH010000001.1, from coordinate 801,010 downwards.
TCAAAAGAATACAATTTAAATGAAATTTCATCAAAGCTTACAGAATATATGAATTGGTTTTCTTTATGCAAAGATGAGGTTGTAGAATATCTAAAAAATAATAGCGGTGAAGAACAACCAGAAGAATGGTTTAGCACAATTGAGGTTTATAATATTGAAATAATATTTAATTCACCTGATGATTTTAGCGCTATTGTAACATTAGGCAAAAGTATTGATGAAAACTGCATTATTGAAGTAGATTTTGAAAAATTTCAAATTACCGATAGCAGCTTGAATAACTAAATAATACGGCTTTTTCAGGCTTTGAATATAAAAAGCACCTTATTTTTAAAGGTGCTTTTCAAATATTTAATTAACATAAATTTGCCAAATTAGTTTTCTTTGTTATCATCAACTTCTTTAACATCTTTTACTTCAATGATTTTAGAACCGTCAGAAGCCTTGTCTTTAGGGTCTTTTCCTGCCTTTGCAAGTTTCTTTGCCTCATCTTCCTTATCAAGCTTTTTATTTATAATAATAGTTTGGAAAATCTGGAAGATGTTTGATGTCACAAGGTATAAAAGCACACCTGCAGGGATAGGAATAAAAATGAACGTAACCATAATCATAGCAGGCATTATGGTACCCATTGATTTTTGAATTGCTTGCTGCGTCGGGTCTTGAGGCTGATTTTTATTCTGCGCCATCATTACTTTTTGGCTGATAAACATTGTGATTGCAAAAAGAATTATTAAGAATATTACATCATAGTGAATCGCCGTTTCCACTTTATCCGTAGGTACAGAGGAAATTAAATTATCTCCTGAGCGAACAAATTCAACCTTTTCTGTCTCGCGTGTGCTGATATCCAGAATATCGATATCTGCTTTTTCAACCATATCAAGGATTGAGAACTTTTCATTTAAATTATCAAGAGGAATTTTCAAATCCAAAGATTCACCCGGAACAACAGCCCCCTGAACAATTACGGCTTTAGTAGGCTGGTTAATCTTAACAGCATCAAGGATTTCGCCATTTTTTAGATAAACTTTTGCAGTTTTACCGGCTTGGAAAACATCTCTCGGGCTTGCCTGGAATTTACCGTCAAAAGATACACCGGCGTTGCTTTTTATTGTAGCATCAAGCCTGTCTATAAAAATAAAATTAGCTTTTCCTGCTTGCTGTATAAATTGCGGGCTGATTAAGGCAGTGTACAATAAAATAAAAATCGGGATTTGAATCAGCATCGGAAGACAGCCGCCCATAGGGTTAAACTGGTGTTCCTTGTAAAATTCAGCCATTTTTCGCTGCATAGTCTGCGGGTCAGATTTGTATCTGTCTTGTATCATCTTCATTTTTGGCTGAAGTGCCTGCATCACCCTCATAGAACGCTGTTGCGATACACTTGAATGCCACATTGCAAGGCGCACAATGATTGTAAGCGCTATAATAGCTAAACCCCAGTTATTATTGAATAAAGCAGCAAGTGCTTTTAAAATTTCAATGGTTAATCCTACAAAATCCATTAATTTCTCCTAAAAACCTTATGTATACTAATTTTACACTAAACATGATATTATAAAAGTCATGGAAAATATGTTTGATACAATTTGTGCTATAGCAACCCCCTTAAGTGCAGGCAGCATAGGGATTATCAGGATTTCAGGAGAAAAATCCTTTGAAATTATTGAAAAAATTTTCAGCCGTAAAATAAAACCTGAAATGATAAACCACGGCTGGATTATAGATAATAAAACAGGGCAAAAGCTTGATGAAGTCATTGTTTTACCTTTTAAAAATCCAAAAAGCTTTACAGGAGAAGACGTTATAGAAATTCAAACCCATGGTTCACCTGTAATAATAAGAGAAATTTTAAATCTTGTTTTAGAAAACGGGGCAAAACTGGCTCAGAGAGGGGAATTTACCAAAAGAGCGTTTTTAAACCATAAAATGGATTTGTCTCAAGCAGAAGCCGTGCTTGATTTAATCAATGCTAAAACCTCAAAATCTGCGTCATTAGCTGCAAACAACCTTTCCGGCACTTTGAAAAACGAAATAAATAACATTAGAGAAGATTTAATTGAAATTTTAGCTAAAATCACCGCCTCGCTTGATTTTCCCGAAGATGTTAAAGAAGTTGAATACCCTGAAATCCTCTCTGTGCTTGAAAAATCTCAAACAAAAATTAAAAAAATCCTCCAAAATGCCCGCTGTCACAATATTTTAAGAGAAGGTATACAAATTGCCATAGCAGGATGTCCAAATGTAGGCAAAAGCTCACTGTTTAATGCGCTTTTGAACATTCAAAGAGCCATAGTTACAGATATAGCAGGCACTACAAGAGATACAATATCTGAAACAATAGATATAGATGGCATTTCAGCTACTTTAACAGACACTGCGGGAATCAGGGAGGGAGATATAGACAAAGTTGAAAAAATCGGCGTTGAAAATTCTAAATCCGTAATTGATAATTCCGACATAATTTTGTGTCTCTTTGACGGCACAAAAGGGCTGCAAAGCGAAGATACCGAAGTATTTGAGCTATCTGAAACATCTAAAAAGCGCTTATATATCGAAACAAAACAGGATGCAACAGGTAAAAGCCAATCACAAGAAGCATTAAACATGGGCGATTCCCCCAAAAACCCGATTATCATTAGCTCTAAGACAATGTATGGAATTGAAAATTTAAAAAAAGCGATTTTTAATGAAATTTTAGGTTCAAATGTAGAAGATTCGGGCTTTTTAACCAATCAGAGGCACCAGGAATCCTTAAAAAAGGCGCTTTCACATATAGAGATGGCTCAAAGTGCCGCACAACAAGAAGAATTGCAAGATTTAATATCAATTGATATAAAATCAGCACTTATTTCTTTGGGCGAAATATCCGGAGAAGTCGTAAATGATGAGGTTTTAGACCATATTTTCGATAGTTTTTGCATTGGAAAATAGCATTACAGTTGGATTTTTTAAGTATGCGGTCTTCCAAAAGCAGCTCCAGTGCTATAAAATGGCGCTAATTATTTTTTATTTACAGATAAAAAAAATGTTTGCAAGTTTAGCAAACATTTAATAAACACGAGGATATTAAGAGAGAGTAAAATATCTGTTTTGATGCATTAAGGCTCAATAAGTTTTCAGCCTTTATATGCTTTTTTATAATCTATCCATTATTTAGTATTTTTCTTCCTTTTAAAATACTTTTTTTATTATAGGCTTTTAATGCCTTTTTTTAAGTTTTAATTCCCTTACATTTTAATAAAGATTTTTTTAAGAATAAAATTGCTGTATAGTATATACTATGTTAAGAAGTGTGAAGGAAAATATTCTGCTATTTTTAAACAGAGAGATTTAAATACCCTGAAAATAACTCAAAAAGCAATAAAAAGCCGGCATTTAAGGTGCCGGTTAAATTTACCACATATTAGAGAGAGGAATTAGAGAGAAATCTGTTTTTAAATACCTTTTTTGCAAATCCTGCACAGGTATTTTTCCTTTACAATAGTATTATTCCCGTTTATAAATTTTTATAACATTGCGTGAAAAAAGTTTTAACATTTCTTAATAATTATGCAAGGCAGGGTATCAAAAGTTTCTTTTTTGATAAAATTATTGTGTTATGAATATGGAATTTTTATACGGCAAAATCCACAGAGCAACTGTGACAGATGCAAATTTAGAATATGTGGGTTCTATAACTATTGATAAAAGCCTGATGGAGGCTTCAGGGATATTGGTAAACCAGAAAGTGGAAATCCTTGATGTAAACAATGGAGAGAGGTTTTGCACATATGTTATTGAAGGCAAAAAGGATAGCGGCACAATTTGCTTAAACGGTGCCGCCGCAAGAAAGGTTCAAAAGGGAGATAAGGTCATAATCGTTGCTTATGCTTCAATGAGTATGGAGGAGTATAGGAATTTTGAGCCAAAGATTGTACATGTGGATGAAAATAACAAAATCATTTAGAGGGCGTGAGCAATTCCTATAATTCCCATTGTTACAAGCCCTAAAAATCCAAGTGTGCCTGCAATTCGCCCTGTTCTATCTATTACCTTATCTGCAGTCTCGCGCTCATCTCTCATAGATTCAGTTATAACCCTTCTTTTGTTATAGTTTTGGGGTGTATGAATATCATGAATATAAGCAGGAGCCGGGCTTTCAACCACATAATTTACGTTATGAAAGCCGTTATCGCTGACATATACAGTATTTTTTGGGACATATTGAGTTGTATTATACTGCTGCTCTGCATATTGAGGCGAGGCATGGTTTACAAAATGCCCGACAGGGCTTGAAGCAGAGTAATTTTCATCTTCAACTCTCGTATAGGTATAGTTAGGCACAGCAAAGACCGTATTTGTAAAAACAATTAAACACAGCATAACGATTATCTTTTTCATTTTTAAATCTCCTTTTGTTGTTTTTGTAATATTTTTCCTATAAATGCTTATGTGGAGCCGGTTTATGAGAAGGTTTATGATTTAGCGCAGGCTTATGTCCCGGTTTCGGCTTTGGTTTATGATGCACTACAGGAGGACGTTTTGATGGAGTTTTATGATACACGGGGCGAAAACCGTTTGTTACCACAAGGCGTCTTGGATAAACATTATGCAGACCGTAAACCTCATTTGAGATACTAAAACTCACATTTGGCGTAGAATAGCTGAAAGAAACGCTCGGAGAAGTATAATAAGAGGCATTATAAATAGATGTTGAGCCGCAATATGTAGTACAGCTTGCGCCTTCACAAACCGTGCGGGAAGGAGAGCAGGGATTTGGACAGGGCGAATTACAGTATGCAGCAGATGAAGGGCTACAAAGGGTTAAAAACAGGGCAAGAATACAAAGGGTGCCAAATATGGTTTTACTCACAATCTTTTTCATAAAAAATGACCTCCAAATCTTCTTTTTACGTAAATTAAAACGATTAGAAAATATGGAGGTTCATTTTTTGGTTAAAGTTGATACTTTGGGGCTACGCACCCAACCCTTTGGAATTACAAGTTTTTAATATTTACAAACTGATTACCTTTTGACATTGCGATTTTTCCGCTTCTTACAAATTCCTTAACACCATAAGGTTTGATTAATTCTGCAAGGGCTTGAATCTGTTTTTCAGAGCCTACAGTTTGAATTGTGTATGCCTTATCTGTTACATCAATTATTTTTGAATTTGTGGCATCCACTATTCTTAAAATATCTGATTTTTCTTCATCCTTGCAATTCAATTTTACAAGCGCCACTTCGCACTCAAGAGCTTCATTCAGGTTCAAATCCGCAACTTTTATAACAGGAATTAAGCGGTTTAACTGCTTATTTATCTGCTCAATTGCAGCAGAATCACCATCTGTAACTATTGTTATTCTAGAATAAAGACGGTCAATAGTTGGAGCAACAGTTAAACTTTCAATATTATAGCCGCGCCCTGAAAATAAATCTACAACGCGAGACAGTACGCCTGATTCATTTGTAACAAGTATTGAAATTGTATGAAAAACGCCCATTTATTAAATTCCTTTATTTTTATTTATTTTTGTTTGTCAGGCATTGCCTGACCTACGGTTTTTTTGTAAAAATGTTACTAGTGCGTGGTTTTGTTATTTTACCGCACAATCATTTGATAATAATACCTTTGTCAAAGGTTCGCCTGCAAGTACCCAAGGGTAAACCATCTCAAAGTTTTCAACCACAAAGTCAATAAAGACAGGGCTTTTAGCTTCAATTGCCTTTATAATTGCAGGTTCAATCTCATCTTCATGCTGGACTCTTATACCAATAGCACCGTAGGCTTCCGCCACTTTTACAAAATCAGGGGCAGAAATTTTAGTTTCACTATAGTGTTTATTAAATAATTTTTCCTGCCATTGACGCACCATACCAAGATAGCCGTTATTTATAATGCAGTTTATAACTTTAAAACCGTAGTCCACACAGGTGGCGAGTTCTTGAATATTCATCTGGATTGAACCGTCGCCTGCGATATTTAAAACCAGCTGTTCTGGTTTTCCAGCACATGCACCCATTGCAGCAGGGAAGCCAAAGCCCATTGTTCCCAATCCGCCTGAAGTTATAAGTTTTCTTGGTTCATTAAATTGGAACAATTGTGCTGCCCACATTTGGTGCTGCCCAACTTCTGTACATACAATAGGGCTGTATTTTTTGGTTAATTCATAAAGCTTTTGAATAACGGTGATCGCACTTAATTTATCTCCGGTAAATGGCGGAATAGCGCGCTTTTGTTTCCACTCATCAATTTGGGAGAACCATTTATCCTTGTCGTCTTTATAAATATTTGGTTGTTTCTTTTCAAAATACTCAATCATTCCAAGAAGAACATTTTTGCAATCGCCGACAATTGGGATATCTACCTTAACGTTTTTAGAAATTGAACAAGGGTCAATATCAACATGAATAACATGAGAATCACGCGCAAAACGTTTCAGGCAGCCTGTAATTCTGTCATTAAAGCGCGTACCTAATGCTAAAATAACATCAGCATGGACAACCGCATAATTTGCCCAATAATTACCGTGCATACCAAGCATGCCAAGGCTTGATTCCAAAGAATCAGGATAGGTTCCTGTTCCCATAAGGGTGTGGGTTACAGGCGCCTGAATTAATTGGGCAAGTTTTTGAAGTTCTTCATGTGCGCCTGACATTAAAACGCCGCCGCCAGAGATAATAACTGGTCTGTGTGCTTCAGTAAGCATTTTAACCGCTTTTGCAATCTGCAGAGGGTGCCCTTTGTAATTAGGGTTATACCCAACCAGTTTAATACTTTCAGGGTATTCAAAAGTAGATTTTGCAGTTTGAACATCTTTTGGAAGGTCAATTACAACAGGACCGGGTTTTCCTGTGGTTGCAATATGAAACGCTTCTTTTATAACACGCGGAATATCTTTAATATCTTTCACAAGATAATTATGTTTACAGCAGGAGCGGGTAATACCAACTATATCAGCTTCCTGAAAGGCGTCGTTTCCTATTTGGGATAAACCAACCTGACCTGTTAATACAACAATCGGGTAGCCGTCATAGTACGCATTTGCAATACCTGTAATAGTATTACATGCACCGGGACCTGAAGTAACAAGCGCAACGCCGCATTTGCCTGTCGCTCTGGAGTAGCCTTCTGCAGCATGGATTGCAGCTTGTTCATGACGAACCAGATAGTGTTTTATTTCATTTTGATTATATAAAGCGTCATAAATTTTTATAACCTGACCGCCAGGGTAGCCGAAAATCTCCGTAACACCTTCTTTTACAAGAGATTTTAAGATTATCTCGGCGCCTGAATATAATTCTTTTGTCATACTTTAATTAAACTCCAAAAAAATCTATTTTTGTTATAATCAAATTATACTATGAATATAAGAAATGTGTCAGGAGATTTAATAGGCGGTTTTATAGCTGCAACAATAGCGCTTCCTCAGGCGCTTGCTTTTGGTACCATGACAGGAGCCGGAGCACTATCCGGTTTATATGGTGCTATGTTTTTATGCTTATTTTCAGGGCTTTTTGGAATAAACGTTCCCTTGATTTCAGGTCCGACAGGTCCTACTGCTATTATTATAGCTTCTATATATGCAGGGCTTGGAGGCAATGTAAGCGCACTATGGGCAGTATTATTCCTTGCCAGTGTTTTTCAAATAGTACTGTCATTTACTAAAATTCCCAATCTTGTAAAATATGTTCCATATCCTGTGATATCAGGATTTATGAACGGTGTTGGAGTAATCCTTATTATTCTGCAAATTGCGCCTTTAATGGGTGTAAAAACCTTTGCAACGCCAATTTTAACATTTAAAAATTTATCTCATATTTTATCAAATATAAACACAGATGCGCTTGTAATAGGTTTATTCAGCCTAGGCATTTTAATTTACACACCAAAAATAATAAAAAAATATATCCCATCTGAAATTTTTGCACTCATATTTGGAACCCTTGCAGCTTGGGCATACAAGATGGATGTGCCAACAATTGCAGGACTTACGGGCAGCCTGCCAAATATTGTAACAGCCGATTTTTCAAATATAGTAAGAATTTCAACCCTTGCTGTAATGGTAGCTGTAATTTGTTCTACAGAAAGCTTGATGACAGGGCTTGTTATTACATCTTTAACCAAAAAGAAAATCAATAATCAGACACTTATTTTTGCCCAAGGTATAGGAAATTCAATTGCTTCGCTTTTTGGCGGCATTTCCGGTGCAGGGGCTACAATGCGCTCTGTTGCAGCGATTAAAACAGGAGCCACAACAAAGCTGTCTACTATTTTTTGCGGAATCATAATATTATTTGCGATTCTTTACGGCAATGAACTTGTAAATATGGTGCCTATGGCGACTTTGGCTGCAATATTAATTCGTGTCGGGTATAACATTATAGATACAAAACTTTTAAAAGTGCTGCACTGCGCACCAAAAGAAGATTTGACGGTTATGTTCCTTGTCTTCTTTCTTACCATTTTCCATGATATTATTTTTGCAGTAGGGGTTGGAATCACTCTGTCTGCCGCGCTTTTTGCAAAACAATTGGCTGATAAAACTACATTAAATATTAAAGACGTTGAAGACAATGAAATAATAAGGCTTGAAAAAAGGCTGCACGATGAAAGTGATTACAAAATAAGAGTTGTACATATAAGAGGTGAATTTTTCTTTGGTTCTGCAACACAGATTATTTCACAATTTGAAGAGCTTCTTGGAACAAAGCATATAATCCTTTGTTATGATTCAGACAGAAAACTTGATATCAGTGCTATTTTTGCACTTGAGGATATTTTAATAAGGTTGAAATCACAAGGAGTGAGGGTATACCTTGTTTTAAGAAATGTTGAAATTTTAAAACAAATTAATGAATTAAACATACAAAGACAGCTTAATGATGATGAAATCTTCTTTGAAGAGATTGATGCAATTCAAAAGGCTAAGGAAGAGTTCAGAAATTATATCAAGCTGGAGAATAATCAGACGGCGAATAAAAAGCGCAGGTTTTTGTTTCATTTTAAAAAGTAGTTTCAGGTTTTTTAAATTCCTTAAAATTTCCTGAAACCGTTTCAGGATACAAAAAGAGGGATTTAAAATGACACAAAGATTAGAAATTTACAGATGCAATGTTTGCAAAAACATTGCTGAAATAGTGCTAGAGGGCGAAGGAGCACTTGTTTGCTGCGGAGAAGAGATGGAATTATTAGTTCCTGCTTCAAATGACAGCGAAGGTTCCTGCAGTGTTGACGGCAATTGCGGCAAAAATGAAAAACATGTGCCGGTTATTGATTATGAATGCGAAGGAGTCGGAGTCAGAATTAGAGTAGGCGAACTTCCGCACCCAATGGAAGAAAGCCACTATATTCAATTCATTGAAGCAATTTCAAAAAATCAAAAAACTATCCATAGAGAATATTTATACCCGGGTGAAAAACCTGAAATTAATGTAAACTGCAGAAGCAATTTAGGCAAAGGAGACGGGCTTCGTGCAAGAGAATACTGCAATCTCCATGGTTTATACATAAGCAGGGAGGAAAACTAAATGAAAATGGATAACCAGCTTCTAGAAGACCTAAATACCCAGTTAAACAGAGAATTTTACGCTGCATATCTTTATTTTGCAATGGCAACATACTTTACAGAAATCAATATGGAAGGTTTTGCAAAACTAACTAAAAACCACGCAAAAGAAGAACTTGAACATGCCAGAAAGATTTATGATTATGTTGTCTTAAGAGATGAAAAGGTCAATCTTCTTAGAATTGAAGCACCGGATACAAACTGGAATAACCCGATTGATGCAATAAATGCAGCTTTAGACCATGAAAAATTTGTAACGGAAAACATCCACAGAATTTATAAAAGCTCAAAAGAAAAAGGTGATTTTGCACTTGAAGTATTCATGCAGTGGTTTGTAGCCGAACAAGTTGAAGAAGAGCATCTTTTTCAATCTATGCTTGATAAAATGAGCTATATTAAAGACTGCGAATGCGAAATAGTTAACATTGACAGAGAACTCAAAATAGAGAATAACTATGTAGAATAAAAACTGCAATCTTATATTAAAGCCCCCGTAAACTTAAACAGGGGCTTTATTTTTTACACGTACTTATTAATAATTGCATCAACTTCTTCATTAGGTTTTGGTTTAGAAGGATTACCCAATATTGTTGTTGTTATGTAGGCATCTACAAATTTTTCAAAACCTGTTTTCATATGTTCCGGCTGTGAAGCATTAATTCGCCTTGATGCAAGAATATTATCACCTTTTCCTGCAATAACCACAGGAATAGCGCCGGTATTATATTCAAAACCTGTTTTTAGATATACATGGTCTTCACCAGATTCTCTATCTATATCTGCAAGAGCTTCTTTTAAGGTTTCAGGAGAAGTTTTTAAGAATTTTTCCAAAGCAATTTTATTTGCTTTTGTCGAGGGTATGTGCAGCTTTGAAAAGCTAACATTATTATTTATATTATTGATGTGCATATTATTTTTCCTTCTAAACTTTACCTTGTGAAGTTTTAAAACATGTAAACAAAAACTTTTGCACTTTTTATAACACCTTTAAAATATTTTCAAATTTACTTTCCATAATGGTATTAAGATAAAGCAATTCTGCATTTAGATTTCCTGTCTCCCTATGATAAGAAATATCATCAGTTAAAACTAAGTTTAGGTAATTTAATCCCGTTATTTCTTTTTTAATAAATTCAAGTTTTTCTTTTTCATTCATTTTAAAATCTCCATAACTAAATATAACTCATAATAATAATTTTCAGATTTTTTGTTCGTAGTACGAGTTTTTTATTTTGTTAGTATAGCGAACAATTATAAAATGAACAAGAGATATTTACAAAAATTTGCAAAACACTTAAAAACTTTAAGAAAAGAAAAAGGATTAGTACAAGACGATTTTGATTGTAGTAAAATTTCCCGCTCTATGTACGCGCATGTTGAGCTTGCCACTTCAGATATTACTCTCTCCAAAATAAAAGCCATTGCAGATATTATGGGAGTTCATCCAAAAGAGCTTTTGGATTTTGATTAATAATTTTTTTCGAATTGCTTCATCACTTCGCTTCTTGTAATGCCAATTAGTGCGACTATAATCATTTTCACAATTTGTGTAGTAGTTGTAATAGGTATATGTATGGTTGGCATAGGATATTGCCTGATACTGGCCTCCTATCACCCTGAAGCTATGGATAAAAAAGCAGATTCTAAAGAATAGAAGAATATTTGACAGATAATTTTTCTATATTCTTTTCTTGCAATATTTTTCTATTGAGCAATTTGCACAGTTTGGCTTTGTGGGTTTGCAGATATTTTGCCCATGGGTCACAAGAAGGGTATTAAAATCTATCCAATATTTTTTAGGGAGCTTTTCTCTTAGTGCAAATTCGGTTTCTTCCGGGTTTTTTGTTTCAACATATCCAAGACGATTTGAAATTCTATGAACATGCACATCCACACAAATTGCAGGTTTATTAAACCCCTTTGTTAAAACAAGATTCGCCGTTTTTCGCCCCACACCTTTAAATTTAACCAACTCTTCTATTTCATCTGGCACTTTTGAATTATATTTTTCAACAAGTTCTTTTGATAGATTTATGATTTGTTCTGCCTTATTTTGATAAAAGCCTACAGGATAAATGGCTTTTGATAAAGTTTCAACATCAAGTTTGGAGATTTCTTCGGGTGTTTTTCCAAGTTCAAGCATTCTCATAGAACAAGGGTAGGTTGTTTTATCATTGGTGCGAAGGCTTAAAATACAGCATATAAGAACAAGATAAGGATTATTGACATCTTCCATAAATTTTACAAATTCCGTTTGGACTACCCTATTTGTAGAATTGTCTTTTTTTAAGCATTCGATTATTTTATCAATATTCATACCATGACCATTTTTTGACATATAATTATGGTAATGATTATAATACAAAAGATTAAATAAGGAGAATTTGGCTTTTATGAGTAATGCTATTGATATAACGGATTCTACATTTGAAAGCGAAGTTTTGAAAAATGATTCTGTAACAGTTGTAGACTTTTGGGCACCATGGTGCGGTCCTTGCAGAAAGATGGGTCCTGTTTTAGATGAAATTGCAGGCGAATTTGAAGGCAAGATAAGAGTTGCAAAAATTAATACTGATGAAAACCTTAAAACTGCAAAAGAATATCAAATTTCAGGACTTCCAAGTATTGTAATCTTTAAAAACGGCGAAGCAAAAGAAACTTTGGTAGGGCTTATGCCAAAATCCGCAATCGTTTCAAATATTGAAAAGTATTTGGGGTAGATTCAAATAAAATTATATATTTAAAAGCAGGGCTTAAAACAGGCTCTGTTTTTGTATTTGTGCACAAATTTATTAGAATCCGTAGGTCAGGCACCGCCTGACAAATCAAACATACATAATGCAAAAATCTTGAAATATTTATACAGGCTATAATACAATGTGGCCTATGAATTATAAAAGAACATTTATTCAAAATAGCGCTGTATTTATAACGATTGTTACCTATAAAAGAAAAAATATTCTGATAGATAATATATCAATTCTAAGAAAATCCTTTCAATATGCAAAAACAAAATATAAATTTGAAATTGCAGCAATTGTTGTTTTACCAAATCATATTCATATGATAATAAAACCTAAGACAATAACAGATTACCCAAAAATAACAGGACAAATAAAAATATATTTTACAAAAACATCAGAATTAAACTACACAAGTAATAAGAAACGTGAATCAAATATTTGGCAAAGGAGATATTGGGAGCATACCATAATAGATGAAAAAGATTTAAACAGGCATATTGATTATATTCATTACAATCCCGTTAAACACAAATTAGTTAAGGCACCCAAAGATTGGAGATTTTCAAGTTTTAGAAAATTTGTTAAAGAAGGATATTATGATGAGAATTGGTATAATGCGGGGGATAAAAACGATATTATAAATATGGAGTTAGAATGAAATTATGATTATATAATTGTCAGGCAGTGCCTGACCTACGGACTGCAAGTGCCCTCATTTCATTTAAAAAATTCATAACATTTTCCTTTCTTTTATTTTTGTATTACAAATTTTGCAGATTAAAATTAAGTGTTGATTATGCGCATTTTGCCAACACGAAATTAAATACCATTGTTCGTCAACATTGATGCAAATCTACATTTGGGGTTTATTTTTACTTTTATTAGTATTTGCTATTATTTAGAATTTATCTTTTAATTTTTTTATTAACTTTATATATTTCTGCACCAAGTCTGGTTTTGCCACCACCAATTAAAAGAATGTTTCCATCTTTTAAAACTATGTTTGAATTAAGATAATTGTAACTATGATTTGTTTTTTTTCTTGTTTTAATAAATTTGTTATTTTTTGCATCATACATATCAATATCAAAAAAAGTTTGAGTTAAAAACGGAACAGAATAGGAACCACCATATAAAATTACAATATCATCAGGACATTTAGCTATGCTCAAATACAGCGAATGTATTGATTTTCTTTTTTTCTGATTAAAGGTATTTACTATTTCTATGGTTTGAGTTTCCGGTTTAAAAATTTCTATTTCTTTTGCTATACCTTCAGCTTCACTGTAACTCCCTTGCATAACTAAAATTTCTCCACAGCTTAGCATAAAGATACTTTGTGCATGTCTTTTAACCTTTAATTCACCAATTTTTGAAATGTTACTGGTTCTTGGGTTAAAGAGATATATATTATAGTTTGGCTCAAATTTATTATTATAACCACCAAGCATAATTACGTTACCATTTTTATCAAGAAACATCTTCAAGTCAGTAAGTTCTTCAGGCAAATCTGGTCCTTTTTCAAAAGAATGTGTTTTAGGATTATAAAATTCAGTTGTTTTTAGGCGAAAACATTTATCTTTTTTTATTTTTTGTTTTTCCCAATCGTCCAATTCACCACCAGCAACAAAAACTCTGCCGTCTTTTAAGAGAATTGCGGCGTGTCGCCATCTTCCCGTAATCAAGCCAGACCCCTTTGTAAAATTATTATTTTCAGGATTAAAGAAAACAGAATAATTAGCCTTGCCTAATCTTCCAGCTCCGACAAATAGAACTCTGCCATCTAAAAGCTTTACTTCCTTATACGAACCGGGCATTTTTAAATCAATTACATCAAATAAATGGAATTTTCTTGTTTTAGGGTAAAAATATTCACACTTTTTTACCCCTTCTTTTCCTCGTTCTTGACCAATAAATAATACCCTACCATCATCTAATAAAATCGGTGCTCCTGAATGCATACCAGACGGAAAATTCATATTCCCCACCCTTACAAAATCACCTTGTTTATGAGGAGTGATGAAAGACCATTCAGCAGGGAAAAAGTTTTTCATAATAAAACAGAATGTTAGTATTGAGATTATTATTAGGATTAATATTTTAATTATTCTTTTATTCATTATTTTGTTTTTAACTTGATTAAACATTATATATTTCCTTTTTATTCATTATCTTCGTATTTTAGTTTTTGCTTTAATTATATTTCTTTTAGTTTTAAAAGGTTTATTTGTTTCCATTTCTTATTATTTTCTAGTGAACAAATTTTTTCTTCCCTCACACTATAACTTACCTTCAAAACCATTACAAATGAAGTAATGCGGGAATTATGCAATGAATTATGCAGTGAACAATTCATTGCATAGTGCATGGAATAATTCCCGGAATATTTCATTTGAAAAGCAGTGGTGATAAGTGTTATAGTGAATTTATGTTTAAAAAAATTTGTTCACTAAGTTTTAAGAAAGGAAATATTATGGACATTTTAAATTTGCTATCGCCAATATTGGAAAGTGTAGGGTTTCCCGCCCTTATTTTCCTTGTTTGGTATGTTTATCACAATTCTCAGGTAAAAGCTATGAATAAAATTATCAAGAATAATTTTGAAATTTTAAAGCAGATGCTTGAAGTAAACCAAAAACACACAGAAACATTATCAAGAATTGAAAACAAGATTGATAATAATCTTTGGTGTCCGATTTTAAAAAGAGAGATGGGACAAGGAATCGGGAGGATTGGATAATGGTTAGATATTGTAACTTTGCAAGACTGAATAAAATATGTTTGCATTGGACGGCAGGGGCTAATTTCCCAAATGATACGGATTTAAAAGCATATCATTTTTGCGTAGATAAATTAGGCGGAGCACTTAAACTCCGCCTTTAACTTAAACTATATTAAAACCTATACTCAGGGATTTTAAATTCACGGGTGTCTATGTCTTTACTTGCAAAGATATCGTAGAGCTTTAGAGATTTTTCTTTTGCTTCATTTACAAATTCTTCACTTATATATTTTTTATAGGTTTCATTTAAATCGCCTGAATAATTACCAAGGGTTTTTGACCATTCGGCAAGAAGCGCCTTATCACCGCCGCCTGCGTAGGCTTTTGTTTTAGCGTCAGTACCAGAGGGCCTTATTTCAATAAATTTATCATCAAAATCAAGATAGGTACCATCCCCTACAAATTTAACAGCCGTAAGATTTGAAAAATCAAGCCTGCTGCCGCAATTTTCAAAGGTTTTAGATAGTATTTCTTTAGCATTATCTAAAGTAATCATTCCTTCTTCAAGTGCAATTGCAACAGATAAGTAGAATACATCATTTTTAGTACGCAATGCTTCGCCTGAAACCTTTGCCGCCTTTAGCTTTTCAATATCAGGTTCTGATTCATTGTAATAAGCTATATCATCCCTGACATCATATCGGGCTTTGATGTTATTTTCTTCATATATATTTTCTAAATGCTGCCATAAAGGTACATTCAAACTTGCAACAAGACCTGAAGCTATGATTATAGCCTCTGTTGCGCTTTTTTCGCGCATAGCAAGAGCTGTTCTGCCATTTAATGATTTAATAATATCATTTGAACCTATTATCATTCCGCCTGATTCTTCACCGCCGAAAATCATTCTCGGAGACTCTCCAAGTTCAACTTTGTTTTTAAAGATATCTTCAACGGTGATATTTTTAACACCTTTTTCTAATTGAAATTCTATCTTTTTAATAGCGTTTGCAATTTCTTTAAAGCCTACGGGGGTATTTATAACCTTAATACCATTCGCCTTTGCCCATTCATCCCAGCTTTTTGAACTTGCAGTTGTTTTTACGATAAATCTTGTATGTTTATCAAATTCACCAGTCGCCTTAAGAAGCTTTGTCCAAAAATCCATAAGCATTAAAAATGCCTGATTGGCGCTAAAAATACAAAGGATTCTGCCATTGCCAAGTTCTGCTGTATCAACCCCTGCACTTAAAGCCTTATCTTTATTTGATGCATCTTCAATCTGGACAACACTAAGTCTGTCGTGGTCAGGGTCTGTGACTAAGCAAACCGTGCCAACAGGGTATTTAGCAAGTTTTTCATCATATTTTAGCGAATTTATTACAGGAAAATACGGCTTGCCGTCTTTATCCTTTGAAATAACCGTAATATCAAGCGACCAATCATAGAATGAGCCGTTTTTAATGTCTTTTCCAATAGAGTGGAAAAACGGGTCTTCTTCTGTATTCAGCCAATCGAAAGTTTTTTCAACACCGAGTTTATTTAAAATTTTAGAAAGTGTGTTATAGGCAGCACCGCCAACAGCATCAATCACAATTTTTTTATCAAATTTTTTAATTTTATCTAAAATAGTGTCATTTGCAACATTTGCCCTCAAATACTCAACATAAAGGTCAATACCGTTATTTAGGCGCTCCATTGATTTTTCATCAATTAGGACATCATTTGAAGATGAAAATTCAATTTTATATTCACCTTCTTTTTCAATGGTATCTAATATTTGCTCAATTTTATTTACAAATTCAAGGCTTTCATTCGGCAAAAACTGCGAACCCTGGTTATTAAGGTCTTTTGTAGCATTTTTAACACTAATACCATGGGAACTTGTAATATATTCAGCACCTACTAAATCAAGCTTGAAGGCTAGAAATGAAGCAAGCCAAATTGGAATAGTCTGTCTTTCAACAGGAACAAGTGTTTTAATCCCTAAAGCCGCCTGGATTCTTGCAATAATGTCAAGATAAGTTTTTGAATTGTAGCGAACTTCACACCCTGCAAGTTTTATAAGTTCATTATTCGGGTATTTTTCTTTTAAAACAAGTGCTTTAGCTAAAGTTGCAAGAGTTATACCTATTGTATTAATCGGGAATCTTGTATCGTGCGGATAAATGATATTTTGAGGTCCTCTGATTCCTGCAGTTGATACTATTGCCTCTTTTTTATATCCTTCAAACCATTTTTTAAGCCCAAGCTTTTCAACTAAATCTTTAGTTAAAGTAAAAGTAAATTTATCTTTATTTGTATAATCAAAAACTTTATCATTTTTAACATAATCAGGAGTGTTTTCCCTAACTCCGTCAAACAGCATTTTTTCTAAATTCTGCATAAAAATTCCTTCTTTATAAACTCTTGTTTTTAATTCTATCATAAAGAAATTTTTACTTTTTATTTTTCTGCTTTTTCAGAAAGCATTTTCTTGCCCGTAAGTCTTGCCATAAGCCTATAGTAAGCACCTTTTATGCCTTTTTGTTCAAGATGTTTTCTCTCAAACTCTTCAATTTCTTCTCTTGAGCCCCTGTTTCCAATTGGAACACCAATTGATGCTCTTACACAGCTTTCATTTGTTAACTCTGTTGCAGCTGCAACTGCTGCAGCACCTGTAAGGCTTCCAAGATAATATTTCTGGAAGGTGCTGTTGAATAACTCCATAAAGAATTTATTTAATACAAAGTTAGAAAGTTTATGTGCTATACGCTCATTTGTCACTTCTTTTGCTTTCTCGGTATTTTCGCCGTTTGATTGAATTAAAACTTCGTTTCTAAAATCATTTATAAAGAAATAACTTGTAATCAGTGTAACAAAGTTTCTTGATAATGAAGCAAGGGCAGTTTGAGGGTATCTTGGCGTAGTATCAGTGTTTAAAAGTTTTGTATTTACATTATTTATATATTTTGCAAATTCTTCTTTTGAAATCTTGCCTGAATTATATTTTTTAAACATAACAGAACAATCTTTATATAATTCACCGATATCTGGAATCGGGAATGGGTCAGCATTAGCGCTTTTATTTGCCTGTATAATTTCTTTTTCAGTCGGAACTCCGGATAATTTTCTTAAGAAATTTCCGGGAGCTGTTAATATATTTCTTACAGCCTTAAAGGGATAGCTTATGGCATCCATTATAATTTTTCTTCTTGTTTCTTTTATTTTTCCAAAATTATATACAGCATCTTTCATTTTATAATAGTTAATTCCATCAACAACTACGGGATTTTCAAAATCAAAACTGCAGGTTATTGTTTTAAATTTCTGATAAGATTTAACATCTTTGGCTTTACTTTTAATAGCTTCAAGGTTTGATATATCAGTAATTTCATCTGTCAGCATCTTTGATGTAATTGAATAGTCTATATCTGCATTATTTTTTGAAAACATATCAGCATATTTTTCAACAACACGTTTAGAAGTTCTGGAGAACGCTTTGGCAAAAATTTCGCTGTCGCTTTCAATTTTAACAATTCCATCTTTTGAACCCGCTAGAAGCTTTGCTGCTTCATCTTTTGTAAAGCTGACATCTAAAACGCGCGAATAAGCTTCTTTTATAGAACCAATTGAATTTCCACCAAAACCTTCAAGGAGTTTTCTTAAATCTTTTGAATTTACGATAAGTTCTTTTGTTGAATATTTTTTATAGAAGTTTGCAAATTTATCCTGAATATTCTCTACATATCCATTAAATCTTGAAGATTTTGACCTTGCTAAACCAAAAATAATGTTTGCAGCAGTAATTACTAAAAGAGCGGCTGACATTCTGTTCAAAGTAATCGGGCTTTTCTTTACCTTTTCTTCTTTAGTTTGATTATCACCCTTAAATTTTAAATCTGCTTTAGTTTCATTTAAAACAGGGGTTTTATATGTATTTGTAAAACAATTAAATATATTATCTACAGGCTTATTATATAAAGCACCTTGAATAGAAGAATTTTGCGTTTTTAGGTTATTACTTGATGTTTTTTGAGAATTTAAATCTTCTTTTTTCTTAAATAGAGCAAAAGTATTATTTTCGGGATTATCTGTTTTTTGTTTCTGCTTTTTAAGCTGCTTAGCATTATATTTTTTTGCACCCTCAGGAGATAGCGGCACCAAAGGAGTGCCCGCAATTAATCTTGTTGCAACTTCCGCAAAAAGAGCTGACCCTGCAATAGCAGCACAGGCAAAGGCTTTACTTCTGCTTGCATAGCTTGATAATGCGCCAAGAACAGAATATGTCATAAAGGCATTTATTCCTATACGCGTTAATTCACGTTTTCTACGCTTCTTAGCAGCTTCTGCGGCTTCCTCTTTATTATTTTTCTCATACATTACAAGATTATAAAAATCCATACCAACAAAAACCGAGGAAACGCCTCCCGTCATAAGTCTGTTTAATCCTCTCTCGTCTTTTGTATTATAGTTTCCTACCGCATTTCCTGCAGGAACAGAAAGGATTGTACGTCTTATTTTAAATGGGGTATCCTGGAGTTCTGCAATGCCTTTTATTTTATAAAATAAATCCATTGCAGTTTTTTCATTAGACCTTTTTTGTATAAACGAAATATTATTTAAAGCATTAGAAGCTTTTGTGTTTCTTATCCCAGGAAGTTTTGAAATTCCCTTTATGGCAGCACCCAAGATATCTATAGGGAGTTTTGCAACATCTAAAACACCGCTTAATAGCTTGCCTGCAACTTTTCTATCATATATCACAAGCTTATTGTCTTCTAACTGGATAAATCTTGAAGAATCAACACCCATACGGTCTTGAAATTCCCGGATTCTGCTTGAGAGAAAATCATTTCCTAAAAGCACATTGGTTTCCTCGGATAATTTTGTATAATCTGAAACAACAATGCTTTTTTCCATAAAATTCTTTGCAAAAAATTTCTTTGCACCGGAAATCGCCATATCTGATGAAGAGGCAATTTTAGATGTATTTATTCCGCTAAAGGTAAGCTTTGTACCTTCAAAATCCGGGGAGGAAAAATTTCCATCATCTTTAACATTTGAAAAAGAAGACATTCCAACGCCTTTCACACGCGGAAAGGCACTATTTTGCCTTAAATAATTATTCGTGTTAATCTTCATCTTTCCCCGAATTGACCAATAGCTTTTTATCAAACTTTGGGCATTCAGAACTATAAAACATGAAAATCTATTTACTTGCTATTTTGTGTAGTATTTTAAATTTTTGTTAAATATTTGTCTAAAGCTTAAAAATAAATTATTCTGTAAGTATGTTAATCACCGGTAAAATAGTAATTGTAGACGATGAAGATATGGTTATTAAAACCCTTAAAACCTTGTTAAAGATTGAGGGGTTTTCAAACGTAAATATCTTTAATGACCCGAGTTTGGCACTTGAATTTATTGAAAAAAATCCATGCGAGCTTATAATTTCAGATTTCATTATGCCAAAGATGAATGGTATTGAATTTTTATCAAAAGCTAAAAAGATTCACCCCGATACTACCCAGATTCTTTTAACAGGGTATGCAGATAAAGAAAATGCAATAAGGGCAATAAATGAACTTGGCATCTTTAAATATATAGAAAAACCCTGGGGAAATGATGACATTATTTTAAATATCAAAAACGGTATTGAAAGAACAAGATTAAAAGAACAGTTAAAAAACAAGATTGAAGAACTTGAAATTGCAAATAAAAAATTAAATGAATATTCAAAATCTTTGGAAGAAAAAGTTGAAGAGAGAACAAAAGATTTAAATATTTCTAATATTAAACTAAATACGATACTTGAAAATTTAGCAGATGCGCTAATTTTATTTGATTCAAATAACAGAATAGTGCAAGCAAACGAGCAGGCAAAAAAACTGTTTTGTACAAATAAAAATGATGAACTTAAAGGTAAAAATTTCTTTGAACTTATAATTAATGAAAAAAATAAAAAATTTCAAAAGGATGAAAAAACCTTAAGGGATTATACAATTATTGATTATAGAAATAATAGAAAAATCCCTGTTGAAATAAACCTTGCAAATGTAGTTCTTAATGATGAAGAGAATACCATTGCCCTTATAAGGGATATTACCTTCCAGAAAGAAAATGAAAGATTAAGGGATGATTTTATTGCAACCTTAACACATGACCTTAGAACACCGCTGCTTGCTTCAATTAATGCTTTAGATTTTACCTTAAACGGCGAGCTTGGAAACGTAAGTGATGAATTAAAAGAACTTTTATCTGTTATGAAAAAAAGTTCAGAAGATATGCTCGGGCTTGTTAATGCTTTACTTGAAGTATACAGATACGAATCCGGCAAATTATTCTTATGCAAGACTCATTTTTCTTTAGAAGAACTAATTAAAGAAACCGCCAAAAAGCTTTCTCCCCTTCTTGTTGAAGATAATTTAAACTTTGAATTTAACTTTCCGAATAACAATAGGGGCGAAACCATTATAAATGCCGATAAAAATGAAATTAGAAGAGTTATTTCAAACCTTCTTGGAAACGCTATAAAGCACAGTAAAAAAGACGGTAATATCAAAATTAACGTTACTTGCGAGAATAAGGATGCTAAAGTTGATATTGTTGACTTTGGTGAAGGCTTAAGTAAAGAAGATATAGATAAATTATTTAACAGATTTTCTCAAGGCACAAGCAAAAAACGTTCGACCTCAACTGGTTTAGGGCTCTATCTTTCAAGACAAATCATTGAAGCACACAATAATGAAACACCGGGGGGCTGTACAGGTTCTATTTATGCAAAAGGCGAGCTTGATAAAGGATGTACTTTCAGCTTTATATTAAAAAATTCAATTATTGAAAACAAGGTATCTGTATGATGAATATGGAAATCAACCAAAACATAGCAGAAAATACTATAAAAATTCTTCTTGTAGAAGACCATATAATGGCAAGAATGGGTACAGCCTTATTTATTAAAAATAACCCCGATTTTTATTTGCTTGGGCAGGCAGAAGACGGGCTTCAGGCTATTGATTTAGCGCTTCGCCTAAAACCCGATGTAATCTTAATGGATATCGGACTCCCTAAAATTGACGGCATTGAAGCAACAAAAAAAATTAAGGACTCAGGGCTTGAAACTTCAATCTTAATGCTGACTTCACGTGAAGCCAGAGAAGATGTTTTTGCAGCATTAAGTGCCGGGGCTGACGGGTATATTATGAAGGGTTCAAACCTTGAAACTTTAACAAGTGCCATAAAATCCGTAAGTCAAAAAGCCGGATGGCTCGACCCTATGATTGCAAGAATTGTGCTTGGAAATATTCAAAACGGCGGAATTACAGAAAAAAAAGAAAGAAGCGAAAATAACGTTTACGGGCTTACAAAAAAAGAGCTTGAAGTATTGAGCCTACTTTCAGAAGGACTTACAAATCAGGAAATTTCAGAAAAACTTGTAATATCAATTTCAACTACAAAAGCACATGTGCATAATATTTTGCAAAAATTATATCTTGAAGACAGGACAAAAGCCGTAGTAAAAGCTATAAAAGAAGGGCTTGTTTAATGTGTCTTAAGGCTGCTTTTAAATTCTTCCGCAAGCCTGCTTTTTGGATTCCATCAAGAAATATACTGGCGCTTAGCATAGCTTATTTTATTTTACAGCAAGGGGTTTTTGCATTTGAATTTCCATGGAGTGATGCTTTGTACAATTATAAACAAAAAAGGCTTGAAAAAAAGCAGGAATCAGAAGCTGAACCTATGGTGCAAACCGTTCAGGAATGGATGGAGCGTGCAACAGATATAAGGATGGAACATAGAATTTCAGAGCCTTATAAGGAAGAAGAAAATCCAAACCTTGTAAAAAAGCTTGAATGGCCTGTATTTTTTGAAAAATATAATAATACCCCCGGGTCTCGCGAGTTAAATCTTGAAAAGCTAAAGATGGATAAAAACTTCCGCTCAAAAGGGGTTATAAGCCCGAATTTTAAACTAATGGCATACACGGAATGCTATTACCATCCATCAAACAGGCAAACAACAAGTGCATTTTTTATATATCCGCTCGATACTATGAAGGGTAAAAAGCAGCGGGTAATTGAGGCAAATGTTTTTTCAGGAGCAAAGAAAAAACCGCTGATTTCAAGCACAAATGAAGATTTAAAAACGGCATTTTTCTCAGCTTTTACAATTGTAGACTGGTCAAAAGATAATAAAAGAGTACTTTTAAAAGAAAAAACAGGCTCAGAATTTAACGGAATTTACCAGACAAATATCTGGGTATACTTTATAGAAGATGAAGATTTATCTGAATCAGACGGCAATATTGGTAATAATTCTGATGAGTATTCAGTAGATGAACCCGCAAATTTTGAAGGGCGTGCCGTAAAATTTGATGAATTAAATGAAACAATTAAACAATACTGGTTTAGCAAAGAACTGCTAAATTTAAACCACTACAGATGGGATATTAAACCTTTAGGTTTTTTAGCAAGTGATGAAAATATTGTGATATGCGCTTCATATACATATGATAAAAAGAATAAAGAACATATATTCCTTGGCACTTGGGGAATTAATGTTATGACGGGCGAAATCAGCTTGCTATCCGAAAGCGTGAATGAAACATATGAAATTTCTACAAACGGAGTGGTTCTAATCCGCAGACTGCCGTAACTCGCAAAACATTCTAAAAATTTGTTATCCTTTATAAAATGTAAAAAAAGGGTGCTGAGGTTACATGAAATAACAGCACCCAAAAAGTTGTTTTATCGTAAAAAAATATCAGCTAATTGTTCATATTATTTATTCCCATAACTGCAATATTATCTTACCTGGTGCACCATTACCGCCTTGAGGGTTATTGAGTTCACTAAGATTTACAATTTGGTTATAAATAAGGAGCGCTGCGCCACCACCGCCTGAAGCTATACTTCCATCTTCCGGGGCTTTTCCTCTGCTGTTATTTATTTCCATAGTCTGTATACCACCCATACCTCCTGCACCTTTATAAGTTTTATTATTAAGAGTAAGGGAATAATTTGCTCCTATTCCTCCTATGGATGGGTTTGTATTATTATCTCCAGGAGAGTTACCTTTGGTACCTTGTATGCATCTATTTTTATTAGTATGGTAATCTTTTGAACCAACATGACATATTTTGGAGGGTTCTCCGCCTTTACCATTTGCCAATATTCCATTTTGAAGTATTTCAGGACTTTTGCCGCCTCCACCGCCACCTGCTCTTATTTCAATAAAATTAGCATCTCCAAATATGGTTGTTCCCCCATTTGTTGCAGGGACTATTTCGTTATTGACCACCTTTGCACCCATACCACCTGCACCTATTCTTATTTTTATTACTTGTCCTTCATTTACACGCACCGTTTCCGTTATTGTATTGCCAGATGCTCCACCGCCTCCAGAGCCTAAGTCCGCATATTTATAGTCACCCTTTCCACTATTTAGCGCAATATCCCAATACATATTCCAGGAAATCCTTGCATACCCACCTGAGCCATTACCACCATCCGATAATCCATATCCCCCGCCACCGCCGCAACCAAAACCTTGAGCATTTTTTCCGACAGGATAAGTTGCTGTTCCACCCTTTGCAGCTTCGCAAGTAAATTCCCCAAATATTTTTGCCCTGCCACCATCTCCACCAATTGTTTTATTTGCATAAGTCTTACTTCCAATAAAATCTGTGTTTCCGGCAGTACGACCATAGGCAGCGTGTCCATCCCCTGTAAAGCTATTATAAATATTATCAGAAGGATATGAGCCACCATTGTGCATCCAGCCTCTATTTCCACACCAAGGCATAACAACCAAAGTCTCTCCGCTAGAACATCCTGTGGAAGGTCCGTAACCACCATCCGGATTATTGCTTATAAGAAGGTAGTTATCATTATTTTTATTTTTAATATAAGTAGTAATATTCGGATTATAAGGAACCTCAACCGGGGCTACAATTTTGCCGTTTTCATCCAGATATCCATGTTTTATTCCTAATCCTCCAGCACCTATTTTAATTTGTATCAGCTCTTTTGGCATTGTATTAATTGGCTGAATAGGCACAACAGCACCTGCTCCACCGCCAGAGCCGCCTGGTCCATAATCTAAATATGAAATTCTCATAGCACCGGGTTTGCCATTGCCACCTTTTTTAATTGGTCTTCCATTGCCTGCAATGTCACCTAAGCCTCCATTACAATGTTCACTTCCAAATATTGTTGAAGTATTATAACCCATACCCGGAGTTCCAGCTGTACCCCATGAAAAATATGCTCTGCCACCATTACCGCCATTACCACCGCCAATTCCTCCGCCTCCGCCACCGCCACCGCCAGAACCTAACGTCACTGCACTATGTATAGATAATCCAAAAAGCTTTGTCCAAACTCCATCAATAAGTTCCCAGGCTCTGGTAAAAGTTGAAGCATTATAGTCAACATCATCCACACATCCCCCTCCTCCTCCACCGCCTCCAGGAGCCATGGCTAACTGGTTATCTCTTGTACCAAAAATAGTTGCTCCTCCTCCACCGCCACCGCCAGCAGCACCGCTGCCTGCTCCGCCACCACCGCCCCCGTATCCGGTAGTGCTTCCACCACCTCCACCAGCACCCTGAGCAGTAACAGGCATTTTATCAGTATACTCTCCCCATCTCGCATAACCACCATTACCTGCACCGCCACCTGTTCCACCTAATGCATTTAAATTCAATGAACCATTTTGTCCATCAGCATTTGAAGTTAATGCAATATCGCCTCTTTCGCCACCAAGACCCATATATGTTCCATAGTCACGAGAAGACCCACCAGTTCCTCCTCCCTTCCCACCTCTTCCACCTATGCCACTACTCATAGACCATTTATCACCGCCACCGCCACCGCCAGCACCATAGCTGCCATGATATGCTTGTGCCATTTCAGCTGTTGCAACTGCTCCACCACCACCACCGCCGCCGCCTACTATTATATTTTGAGTAGAAGCGCTATTCAAATGTACAAGCTGGTTTACAATATATCCGCCACCGCCGCCATCACCTGCTGCAGTAGAAGATTGATATTCAGTATAATTATTCACCCCGCCTCCAGGAGTTCCACCGCCGCCGCCACCGCCGCCACAAGCTGTAACAAATACATTGCTGTTTTTTGCAATATGGGGAACATTCCAGGTATATTCGCCAGGAGCAACATAGTCCACATCTGTCAATACTTGTCCTCCAGCACCTCCACCTGCACCACCCGATACAAGTGTAGCTTCCAATTTGTTTACCATTAAAGGTGTGACAAAATTATTTGTACTGCCAGCTATTGTGTATTCAATATATCCAGCAGTAGGCGCCGTACCTCCGCCTCCACCAGCACCTATTGCTGTTACCGTAATATTTTTAAACCCCTGAGGTACAGTGTATTCTCCCTCGCAATACAGTTCATTACCCTCGGTATCCCTTATTATATCGTTGCAGTATTTAGAATCCCCATATGATATTTCTTTTATCTCGCTACTTCCATTTTGAGTAAATTCTCCTGTTATATGAATATTCTCATTCATCCTCTTTGTCATTACAGGAGCAAGTGCTGCAAGTAACAATGAAGCAACCAACAATGCCATAAGCATTTCTACAAGAGAAAAAGCAAGATTTCTTTTAAAAAGCAATGTACTACTAAGCATGTTTTTTGACAAATTGAACAGTGCACGCCAAAGTGCACGAACAAGCGATAAACTTTTCATTTTCGTAACCTTTATTTAAGATAAACAAACAAGTAATTTTAACCAGCATACAGCTTCGATATTAAAATTTCGAAGAGTTTGCCTATGTGTAAAATTTAAAACCTATTTAAATAATACGACTTATTAAGTAGAGTGTCAACATTTTTAAGTCGTTATTTTTTGAACGTGTGCAAATTACTATTAAAATGGAGCTTCAAGGCGCATGAACGGAACAGATTTTAAAAAATACGTAGGTGAAAACATTGCAAAGATAAGAAAATACAGGGGTTACAGCCAGGAATATTTATCAGAAGCAATCGGAATTTCGCCAAATTCTTACAGCAGAATAGAAAGAGGTCAGAATTTTCCATCTTCTGAAAGTTTTGCTAAAATCATTGATACGCTTGATATTCAGCCTGCTGATTTATTTTGTTTTCCAAATATTGAATCTGATGAAAAAATTAAAAAAGAAATTTATCGTAAATTGAAAATTGTTGAAAAAGACAGAGAAAAAATGATAAATATCTGGCTTTACCTAAATTCAATTGTTTAATTTTTTAATATTTGTTTTATTGTTTTAATTTTTTGCAACTTTTTTGTGTATGGGAGGAGCTTGAATATAAGCAGGATTCAAGTTATTCCAGCTAAAGTTTGACACACTTTGTGCTTTTTCTTTCGCAAGAAGAATAAGTGCTTTTGATAAATCAATGTTATCATCTTCATAGTTAATGATTTTTGCAGAATCATCTTTTAAGTATTCACTAAGACGTATTAAGCCTGATGAATCAGTGATAATAACATTTTTTGTTATAGAATTTGAAACTTCACAATAGGGAATAAGTTCTATTTTATCGCCTTTTTTAAAATAAAACTGTTCGCGCCTTGCATCTAAAACAATGTCAGGCTCAAGGTTTTCATAGGCTTTATGTAGAATATCCAAAGAATTTATACCGATAACATTTTTATTTAATTCTTTAGCCAAAGTTTTTGCAACGGTAACACCTGCTCTTATCCCCGTAAAGCTTCCCGGTCCGTGGTTTACTGCAAATAAATCAATATCTTGAAGAGTCAAATTATTTTCTTCAAGAATATTTTTAATTCCGATAATCAAATAAGCACTATGGTAGTTTTTTTCATCCGATTCATAAATTTTAGATACAAAGGTATCATCTTTTAAAACTGCAATATAGGTTTTATTTAAGGATGTATCAAACGCTAGGATATTCATTATATAAGCCCTTCTGCCACTGCACTATTCAGGATTTTTTTTGTAAATTCTTCATATTCGATACCTACAGGAGAAAATTCATAATATCTCGTATCGTTAAATTCTTCTTCATCATATGAAACACTAATGTTTAACCTGTTATAGGGTAGTTCTCCTGCACCAAAATCAGCCCATTCAACAAACGTTAAAACGCCCGGTTTAGAATATTCGCGCAATTCTTCTTTAATAGTTTCTAAGCCTTCATTTTCAAGACGATAAAGGTCAAAATGATAAATGGGCATATCTGTGTCATTTACAGGATTTTTTGCACCCTTATATTCATTTAAAATTACAAAACTCGGGCTTGTGATTTTTTCTTTTACACCAAGCAATGTAAAAACAAGTCTTGCAAAAGCAGTTTTACCAGCTCCGATATCACCGAATAATGAAACAAAAGCACCGGTTTCAGGAAGGTGCTCTGCAAAAATTTTTGCAAGAATTTCAGTATCTTTAATGTTTTTAGTTTTGATTTTCATAAGGAAATTGTAACATAAATACACAAAACAAGGGGCAGGTATAAAGTTTTTTAAAGGCATGGACGAAATAAAGAATATAAGGATGAAGTTTAAGGATATTTTATGGAAAACAAAGATTTAGAATTTGATTATGAATACAGCATGGCTTATTCAGAATACAACCCGCTTTCTCAAGAAATCAAAAAAGAAATTCAAAGCATTATAAAACCTGAAAGAAAAGAGGACACAGGATTTTGCGCAAGCTTAATCAGAAAATTAATGCCTTGCAAACTAATGGGATAAGCTATTTCTGTTCGTGGAATTGACCGCCTGCACAGATGATTTCAATAACTTTAAGAAGGAAATCTCTTGGGGCATCAACGTGGGACAAGAAATGTTCCTGATTATCTTTATGGCGGATTGTCATAATAACACTCTGATTTTTTTCAGCAGGAATATAAAGTGATGCTATTTCATTATCCAGAAGCACACGCATTTGAGCATCAGCATCTGCGGCATCTTTCATTAAAGCTGCATAGTCGCCGTTTAGGGCAAAAATTCTACCGCAAAATAACGGAGGCTGCCCTTCTCTTGGTATAGCTTTCGGACAAAGATTGAAGCGGTTTGTAAATGTTATTGTGTGCCAAAGAATATTAATTGTAGCAATAGTTTTAGTAGAATCAACGCTTACATAAACATTATCAGGAATGTTTCGAACCTTGAAGGATTGTTTCATTGATTCTGCGACCTGTTCCATAATATCGGTGATTTTTATAAAGGTTTCAGCAGTATTATGGGTTGATTTTTGAAAATCCAAAAACTGTTTATACATATAAACAGCAACAAGCCCCGTTCTTTCCTGAACAACGGAGGATTTTCTTATGTGGTCTTCAAGATTATTCAAACTTTCAAAATTATTTTGCAATTTTTTATATAGTCCGCTTCTTAACTTTATAAGTATAATAACTTAAATATGGGGTTATTTAATACAATCATAATATTTTTTTTACATTTTTGAATACTTGATTTATATTAATTTTTTTAAAGAAAAGTATACAGAAATTTATAAAGGAATTTTGAACATTGTATAATAAAAAGAGAAAACGTTTTTAAAAGCCTTTAACAGAGCTTTTTAAGGAAGGTATTTTGGGAGTTAACCAAAAATCAAAAAAATATCTGGATGATTTTGAGGAGTATCTAAAGGATGAGAAAAATTTTTCATCTCACACCTTAAGGGCTTATAGTGCCGATGTTTTAACATTTTTAATTTGGGCAAACGAGATTAATATTGAAGATATTGATACAAAAAAATTCTCCGAATATCTTTATTTTATAGGGCAGCTAAACTATACAAAAACAACTATAGCAAGGAAAATTGCTTCAATCAGAGCCTTTTACAAATTTTTATACAGGGAAGAAATAATTGATTTTAACCCGACAGATACTGTTTCAGGACCAAAGAGAACTAAAAATCTGCCGAATTTTTTATCGGATAATGAAGTTGAAACAATTTTAGCAAACGTTAAAATCTCAACACCTTCAGGGTTTAGAAACCGTGTTATATTTGAACTCTTATGGGCTTCAGGTATGCGTATAAGCGAATTATCCGGGTTAAATTATGAAAATTTAAATTTAGAGCAAAATGAAATAACCGTATACGGCAAGGGTGCAAAAGAGCGCATAGTCTTAATTCCGGATAGAACAAAAGAAAATTTAAAAAACTATATTGAAAATGTCTCTGATTTAATATGCAAAACCCCGCGGGGTGCTAAAGACCCTGTTTTTATAAACCATAATGGCTACAGGCTGCAAAACCAAAGTATTAGAAAAGCTTTAAAAGAAGTAGTAAATAATATTGAACTTTCAAAAAAGGTAACGCCGCACGTTTTCCGCCATTCATTTGCAACAAAACTTCTTGAAAACGGGGCAGATTTAAGGGTGGTACAGGAATTGCTCGGACATTCAAGTATTGCAAATACACAAATTTACACCCATGTTTCAATACAAAGATTGAAAACAGTATACGAACAAACTCACCCAAGAGCTTAAAATCTGCTTTTTATATTTTAATAATTATGAGTTTTGTTTTTTGTGCAGGCTTATTATTTTTTAATAATGTGTTGCAATTCTAATTAAAATAGTAAATAATATTATAATACATATGATAATTATCTTTTAAAATAAAGGAAGAATATTTTGCAAAATACATTTAAAAGAATTTTAAGTTGTTTATCAATTTTGGCGGTTTGCCTTATGTCTCAAGTTGGAATTGAAGCAAAAACTGCAAGTGCACCGCAAATCACCAATATATTGCAAAACAGCGATATAGTGAAAAATAACGATAAAAAAGATTTTGTGCTTTATGACGGTTCAAGCCTGGTCGATAATGCAGGCGATAATGAATTTATAGCTGGACACTATTCTCACCGTTCACATTATTCACACAGCTCCCACGGTTCTCATGGTTCTCATGGTTCACATTATTCTTCAAGATTTTAAGGTGAATAATGGAATTTAAATTTTCTAAAACTGTTTTTTCAAAAGAAGCAATTTTAAAGACAGTTTATTTGTGGCAGCAAAATTTTATTATAATAATTTCAGAGGATGAATATAACTTTATTCTAAATATAGAATCAAAAATCGAAAATGGTATGTTTGATATTTCTAAATTCAACTCTGAACTTGAAGAACAGCAGCTTAGAGAGCAATTAAGCATGCAGTTTGGAAATTTAAGAGACTGCATTTATAAAAAAGCTTTTACTCATTTTGAAAGTTAATTAATGGTTGAAAATTATACTATACTGCCTTTTGGTTTTAAATATTTTGATAATGACACAAGTTTACTTGTAAATCAGGCAGGAGAGCATATATTTTTGCCAAAAGAAAGCTTTAAAAACTTTTGCAATATGCAGCTTGAAAAAGAGGATGATTGTTATAAAAGATTAAAAGCAAAACATTTTTTAACAACACCTGATGATAAAGAATTAACCTTAGATATGCTTGCAACAAAGCTTCGAACAAGAAAAGCTTTTATTTCGGATTTTACCTGCCTGCATATGATTGTTGTAACTTTAAGGTGCAATTGTCTTTGTAAATATTGTCATGCATCAAGTGTGGATTTAGATACAAAATCTTACGATATGGATTTTGATACCGTAAAAAAGACTGTCAATATGATATTTCAAAGCCCGTCAAATAATATTAAGATAGAATATCAGGGCGGGGAACCCTTATTAAACTGGGAGATAATCAAACAAAGCGTTTTGTGTGCAGAATTTTTAAATAAATTTGCAAAGAAAAATTTAGGGTTTGTAATATGCACCAATTTAATGCGGATAACAAAAGAACAGCTTAATTTCTGCAAAAAACACAATATAGAAATATCAAGCTCATTGGACGGCACAAAAGAACTTCACGACTGCAACAGAAAATCAAGGATTTTTGAAAGCTCATATGATGCTTTTTTAAAAAACTCAAAAACAGCAGAAGAGATTTTAGGAAAAGGCGGAGTATCACCCCTTCTTACAATAACCAAAACAAATATTAATAAGCTTAGAAATGTGATTGATGAATATGTTAAACTCGGATTTAACAATGTTTTTCTAAGGGCGCTGAATCCTTACGGAAATGCCATTAAAAACAAAGAGAGCCTTGATTATTCAACGGAAGAATTTGTAGCAGCCTATAAGGATGTGCTTAACTATATAATTGAACTCAATAAAAGCGGAACAAACTTTATTGAATGCTACACCACATTATTTTTAAGCAGAATTTTAACACCGTTTTCAACAGGTTTTGTTGACCTGCAGTCTCCTTCAGGTGCAGGTATTTCAGGTGTTATATATAATTATGACGGCAAAATTTATCCTGCAGATGAAGCAAGAATGCTCTCCAGAATGGGAGATGATTATTTTTGTATGGGAACAGTAGACGACGATTACAAGAAAGTTTTTGGCGGGGATATTTTAAGGAATATTGTAGATAATTCCTGCGTTGAAACAATGCCTGTGTGTTCAGAGTGCGTTTACCAGCAATATTGCGGGGCTGATGTTATAAGAAATTATCTTGAAACAAAAGATTTGATGGGGTACAGGCTAAATAGCGGTTTTTGTAAGAAAAATAAAATGATATTAGACCACATATTTTATTTATTAAAACAGAATGATGAAGAAACGCTTGATATATTCTGGTCTTGGATAACAAGGCGAAACTACGGGGATTTAAAACTTGAAAAAAATTAACGGCAGAATAGAGAATCTAAAAGAAACAATATACGGTAGCTTTACCGAACATAATAATATTTTTAAAAGAAACCGCATTGTAAAATGCGATAAAATACCGTTTTTTACCTTTGGTGCCAAAAGTTTTATAATACCTTCAAATTTAAAGGGAGATTTTAAAAATTTACCTGTTTTAATTAGTGATAATAACATCCCATTTAATGAAAATGACATAATAGGCATAACCCCTGATGGGAACTGCGTTTGTGTTTGGGAGGCAAATTCTCCACATAACGGATTATACGTAACAGATGCCTGCAATTCAAAATGCATTATGTGCCCTCAGATTGAAAACGGCGGTTCAAGATATGAAGAATGTTTTAAAATTTTAGATAATATAAAGCTGGATAAATCAGGCAGTATAGGAATTACGGGAGGCGAGCCTACTTTAGAAATTAATAAACTTGTATGTCTTTTAGATAAAATTGCAAAAAAATCTAAAAATCAAAAAGTACATGTATTAACCAATGGAAGGAATTTTTCCAATATAGAAAATGCGGATAAAATTTCCAAATTAAAAAATCTTGATTTATCATGGGGCATTCCTTTGTATTCAGATATACCTGAAGAACATGATTTTATCGTAGGGTGTAAAGGTGCATTTAAGCAGACAATTCAGGGTTTATACAATTTAGCAAAATACAGACAAAAAATCGAAATCAGGATAGTAATATTAAGACAAAATTATAAAAATTTAAAAAATATTGCAGAATATATTTACAGAAACCTGCCATTTGTAACCCATATAGCCTTTATGGCTTTAGAATATCACGGTAATGCTGAAAAAAATTATAAACAGATATCAATTGACCCGATTGAATATAAAGAAGAACTTTATTTAGCCGTAAAAAGTTTTATAAGATACAATATGACAGCTGATGTATATAATCTGCCCCTATGCCTTGCAGATAAAAGGATATGGGAATTTTGTAAAGACAGTATTTCAACCTGGAAAAAATCATATTTAAAGCAGTGTGAAAACTGCACCAAAAAAGATATTTGCAGCGGGGTATTCGAAACTTCATTTACACATAGCGGCAATATAGCGCCTGTTGCATAATTCAATTATTTCAATACGGCTAGCCGTATTGAGGAATATTTTTATAAGAAAAAGTTAAATAAAATCTTTTTACTATGAAAAGATTAATTTTAACTTTAATTTTAATATTATTTTGCACATTTTTCCTTATATCCTGCACAAAACGCGAAATTGCGGAAATGAGATTTGTTGAATACGCAAAAATTGAACCCAAAATTCCTGATAACAAAAAAGAATTTTTCGGGTATATTAAGGCTGGCGGGGATATGGAATTAAGCTTTGAAACAAGCGGTGTTATTACAAAGATTAATTTCACAGACGGCGACATTGTCTACAAAGGGCAGGTTATAGCAGAAATTGATAATAAAATTCTGGAATTAGAAGAGCGGGAAAACCGCGCTGCGCTTATGGATGCAAGGAACCAATATGAAAATGCCAAAAACTATTATGAAAGAATTGATAAACTCCATAGAGTAGGCGGAATCTCTGATAATGATTGGGATAAAGCTAAAACCGAGATGCAATCCAAGCAGCATCAAATACAAATTGCAAAAGAGCAGCTTGAAGTTTCAAGAAAAAGAGTGAGCTACGGCAAGCTGTATGCGCCTGATAACGGGATTATTTTAAAAAAAGTTAAAGAGGAAAATCAATATACAGACCCCGGACAGACTGTGGTCGTTTTTCAGGATAACAGAAAATCCGAAGCAAAAATTTTCGTATCTGAAAAATATATAAATAATTTATACACAGGAAAAGAGGTTGAAATCAAGACAGATGAAGACTTTGAAGGCAGTGCAAAACGGGTTGCAAAAATTAAAAGCATCACAAAAACAAGTATAAATGAAGGGGCATACAGAGTAACACTTATTTTTGATAAAAAATACCCCGAATTAAAGGATGGGATGGCAATTAGGGCGCTTGTAGAATTTACGCCTGAAGCAAATAAAAAAGTAATTGAACTTCCAATTACCGCAGTTTTGGAAGATGAAAACTCAAGCTATGTATGGCTTTTAGAGAATGTAAAAAACGGGGCGGCAAAAATTAAAAGACAAAATATTAAGGCTTTAGATATAAATAACGATAACATAGTGGTAGAAGGGCTTCGGCGTAACGATTTGGTTGTAATCAAGGGAGCATCTGAAATTATGGATGGACAAAGGGTTAAAATACGGAGTATAGAACAGTTTTAACAAAATGAAAATCCTGTTTTCTTTTGCATGCAAGGTTTTGCAGGATAAAGCATAAATAATATGGGCAAATTTTTCATAAAAAATAAACTTCTTTTAATTATAATTACCCTGATTCTCTGTATTGGCGGGATTTTTTCCTATATAAACATAAAAAGAAATGAAGACCCGGGGTTTAAAATCCGAACCGCAACAATTACAACGGTTTGCCCGAATATGAGTGCAGACGAGGTAGACAGGTACGTCAGCCGGCAAATTGAAGATATTATTCTGGAGATGGATGAGGTAGAACACATCAAAGTGCAGTCCTACGACGGGCTTTCGGTAATTTTTGTAGATGTATATGAATCATATATGGTAATGCAGCCAATTTGGGATAGATTAAGACGGAAGGTTGAAATAGCTAAAAGAAAGCTCCCAAAGGGATTAGAGCCAATTGTGAATGATGAATTTGCAGATGTTTTTGGGACAATTTTTTCAATAACAGGAAAAGACTACTCTTACAAGGAATTAAAAGATATTGCAGACAATATCCAAGATGAACTTTTACTTTTAGAAAATGTAGGTAAAGTACAATTGATGGGCACCCAAAAAGAGGCAGTATATCTGAATTTCAGCCCAAGCGACACTTTAAACAATAAAATTAATCACTCAATTTTAAAAAACTATCTTCAAAACACAAATGTTTTAGGGCAGGGGAGCTACATTAAAACCGGCGGAAAAAGCCTTCTAATCGAGGGTACGAGCAATTTTGACAAAGTTGAGGATATTAAAAATACACCGGTTGATATTTTTAATAAAAGCATAAAATTATCAGATATTTACGATATTAAAAAGGGGTATATTGAGCCTCCAACAAGCATTTGCAGAGCAAACGGGCAAAATGCAATTTTATTTATTTTATCAATGAAAGATGGGGGAAATATTTTAAAATGGGCAGATGAAATTAAGGCTGAAATCAAGCACCTGAGGGCTTATTACCCCATAGGCATAAATTTTGACATAATGGCAATTCAGGGGGATTACGTTAAAATTTTAACGGACAAATTTACCTCCAGTTTGGTGCAAAGTATTGTTATCGTAGCTTTTTTGGTGCTTATAATCCTTGGAATTAAGACAGGACTTATAATTGGCGGGATAATTCTTTGTATAATATTATCCACCATTTTTGTTATGGAAAAAACGGGGCTCGGGCTTGATAAAATTTCATTAAGTGCGCTTATTATTTCGCTCGGGATTTTGGTGGACAACTCAATAGTAGTTGCAGAAGGGATTTTGGGGCAAATTAAAGATAGTATACAAAATGGCGTTAACAAGGTTCAAAATCTTACGCAGACTGCAATTGGGGTTACACAAAAATATCAAGTACCGCTGCTGTGTGCCTCAATTATCACTTCATGTGCGTTTTTGCCGGTTTATCTTGCTAAAAGTGCCGTGAGTGAGTACTCTTCAGCTCTTTTTAAAGTAATGTTTATAACGCTGCTTTTAAGCTGGTTTTACTCAACCACCCTTTTGCCTTATCTTATCACGGTTTTCAAGCCAAAATTACCAAAAGAAAAAACAGGAAAATTTGACGTTAAAAATTTCTTTAGCCCTATAATCAGCTATAGTGTAAATAACCCGAAAAAAATTATGTTTATAACCTTGCTGCTCACAGGTTTAAGTCTGATTTTATTCAGTTTTGTGCCAAAAATATTTTTCCCGGATTCAGACAGAAATATGTATGAAATCAGAATTAACCTTCAAGAGGGCTCAAACATATACAAGACAAAAGATACAATTGTTAAAATTGAAGATTTTATAAAAACTCTGCCAGAAACCGGAAATTTTTCAAGCTATATTGGTACATCCGCCCCAAGATACGTTCTTTCTTCAAGCCCAGTAGCGGATAGAGAAAATTTTGGGATGATTTTAGTTAATACCGATGATTTTAGAAATGTGGATAAAAGCATTTTAGCTGTAAAAAAATTCATTAATAATAATTTTGCAGATGTTAATTCGGTTGTGCGCAAAGTGCCTCTGGGTCCACCTTATGATGCTCCTGTCGAAATAAGAATTTTCGGGCAGAAGACAGATAAAATTTTCAAATATGTATACAAATTTCAAGATAAATTAAAAAATATCGACGGGGTTTATTTAGTTAAAAATGATTGGGGCAGTAAGACTCCAAGGATAAAAATAAAAATTGATAATGCAGCAGCTTCAAGATTAAATTTAACCTCATATGATATCTTATCCTCTATCCGCGCAGGCTACGCTGGAGATGAACTATCAAGCTATATGGAGCATACAACCAATATTCCGATTATTTATAGAATGGAAGACAATTTAAGGGTCGGCAGAAATATTGAAAGCTTGCAGCTCTTATCCAATGATGGCAAGGTTATTTCGCTTTCCGAGGTTGCAAAAACCACTCTTGGGTTTGAATACCCGAAAATTTTCAGGCGCGATAACAGACTCACAGTCACAATCCAGGGGTGGATAGATGAGACAACAACGGCAAATGCTGTCATAGAAAAGATTAGAGAGGATTTAGACAAGGAAAACTGGGAACTAAATTATGGTTACGAATTTGGGGGAACATACGAAAATTCCAAAAAGGGTAACAACTCTATTATGAGAGAGATTCCTACCGCTTTTTCAATTATAATTATAATTTTAATTATTCTTTTTAATGAAATTAAAAAACCGTTAATTACTGTAATTTGCGCTCTTTTAGCCTTAACAGGCGCTAATTTCGGGCTTTTTATCACAGGTTCTTACTTTGGATTTATGACATTTTTAGGGTATATATGCCTGGTCGGAATTGCTGTAAATAATTGTGTAATATTTTTAGAATCCATAGAAAGCAAGCAGGATAAGGATTTAGAAAATTCATCACCCCTATCACCCATAATTCAAAAACCGCAAAAAGATTCGATAGATGAAGCTAAAAGCGGTCTGCAGACAGCAAAACAGGAAATAAACACAAATAATACCAAAGATGAGCAGCTGAAAATTATAGTCCAAAATGCTGCCATATCAAGGGTTATACCGGTTTTTTTAACCGCTGTCACAACTATCGGCGGGATGCTTCCTCTTTGGATTGGGCGTGACCCGATGTTTTCTTCCCTGGCTATAGCAATTATTTTCGGGCTTTTGAGCTCTGTTTTTATAACACTTGTAGTTGCCCCTGCTTTATATATGATTATTCAGAAATAAAAGCTGTATTGCAGCTTTTTTACCGGCATTTTTGCCAATTACAAAACAATTTTTATTCTTCTATAATTTCTTCTAAAGCATTGTCAGATTCTTCTGCAGCTGCTGCCTCTGTTTCATCGGATTTTTCAGCCTCAACTATAATTAATACTTTATCATCCGGTACTGATTCTGTAGCTTCTGCAATTTTATCCAAAGCAGAATTTTCTTTATTGGAAATCTCTACTCTATCATTAGCTGAATCAATATCTGCAGGCTTTTCTACTTCATTTACAATATTTACCGTATCATTTTTATGCCCAAGCCCCAAAATAGGGTTAACTACTTTATTTATAATGGTTTCAGCCACCTTATCAACCGGTTTTATTGTAGCAAATAATACGGCAAGAGAAACACCTGTAGTTATTATTTTGCCCCATTTTCCATCACTTTTTAAAGCAGGGTTTTTAGCTATTTTGTCACAAGCTTTTTTTACAACAGTTTGGGTGCCTTTTATCACAAGGGTGGGAAGTGCAACACTCTGCAAAAGCTGCGCACAAAGCTCGCTTCCACCGGTTCTGAAACTTGGTTTTTTTCCGGTACCGTCTTCACCTTTTTTAAATTTATCGGCAACATCAAATACAATATATCCTATCGCAGGAATCCAGGATAGCCCCGGGATTTTACCTATTATTCCTTTTGAACCTGCACACACATGGGAAACTGCAGCCCCAAGCTCATTTGTAAACCCAAGGTACCTTACAGGGGTGTCTTTATAAATATCTCTTTGCCTTTTAGCTGCTAAAGCATTGACTAATTCTTCACTTGGCTTTATTTCAGCTTCCCTTATGTTATTTTCACCGGAAATAAGGCGGGGTTGTCTTTTTCCCATACTTACATGGGATGTTATATTTCTATTGTTAAGCTCCATCAGGTCTTTTTACTTCCAAAAAATCTAGCATGTATATAAAACATGTGAATAAAAAAAATTGCCATTAAATATTAAAAATTCAAATAATTTTAAATCTGCCTAAATGGCTTGTGAAGGTATGGTATTTAAAAAATCAACAAGAGATTTAATATCCGCCGTTTCAAAGCCGGAATTTAAAGAGATTCTAAGGCGGGCAGTATTTTTTGCAACAGTAGGATACCTTATTGGGAGGATATAAAATCCGTTTTCAATTAAAAGATTTGAAAGACCTACAGCATTTGAATTTTCACCTATTAAAACAGAAACAATATAACTTTCACCCATAATATCAAAGGTTTTTAAATTGTTTCTCAAATAAGAATTGAGATTAAAAAGCTTATCTTGAAGTATATTATCTTTTAAAATAAGGTTTTTTAGGGCATAATACGAAAATGCAACGCTTATTTCAGGTAAAGTTGTTGAAAAAATAAAGCTGCGGGCAAAATTTATAAGATAATCTATTAAAATTTCATTACCTGCAACAAAAGCCCCGTATGAACCTACAGCTTTACCAAAAGTTGCAAGGAGTAAATCTACTCTATCAAGCGCATTTTGCTCTTTGCAGATACCAATACCGCCCCCATAAACACCAAAACTATGAGCTTCATCAATAATTAAAAGAGCATTGAACTCTTCTTTTAAATCTGCAAGTTTATTGATATCTGCAATATCACCATCCATACTAAAAAGACTTTCTGATGAGATTATTGCCTTTTTATAAGACCTTCTGTATTTAATGAGTTTTTGTTTTAAATCTTCATAATCAAGATGGGCATAGGGAATGATTTTTGCCTTAGAAAGTCTGATGCCGTCAATAATACTTGCATGATTTAATCTATCAACAAAAACAACATCATCTGCACTTAAAAGCGAGGAGTATACCCCGACATTTCCATGGTAGCCGCTGTTAAAAATCAAAGCACGTTCTTTATTGAAGATTTTTGCCAAAAATTCTTCCAATTCTTTGTAGATAGAATCGGTACCGCAGAGCAGCCTGGCTGAAGGGTTAGAAATTTTACTGCCTGATTTAAGGTATTCTTGCAGAAAATCATTTCTAAGTGTATTATTGGATGAAATTCCAAGATAATCGTTGCTGGAAAAATTTAAAAGTTTTTTAGACATAAAGGCGCAGCCGGTTTTTAAACCAGCTGAAGCATTATTTAGAATAATATATTTTCCATCTTGTTTAATATCTTTAATTTCTCTAAAAGAAGATTTTGATTTCAGTTCTTCTAAAGCCTCTTTATATGAGGAATACAGACTTTCATCATTTTTCATCTTCAAACCAAACTTTATTCATAGCACAAATTAAATCATGTTTTTTACAATACTCAATTAAATCGTCTTTAATTTCTCCAAGCAAAATAAATATAACAATTAAGTTTGGTACAGCCATTGCAAGCAATGTAGCATCAGTGAAATTAATTACACTTTGAATATTCATTGATGAACCTATTACAACACATAGACAAAATAAAATTTGATACAGCTTTGTTCTTTTGAAACCTTCGCCAAATATATACCCCCAGGCTTTTTGACCATAATAAGACCAGGAGATAATTGTTGAAATTGCAAAGAGAATTATTATGAAAGCTAAAATATACGGGAAAAAGCTGATAGCACTTTGAAAAGCGGCAGATGTTAATTCTACACCAGATATTCCCTTGCTGTAATTTAGATATTCGCCGGTTATGATTATTACGAACGCTGTCATAGAACACACTATAACAGTATCAAAGAAGGGTTCCATCAACGACACGAAACCTTGAGATACAGGTTCTTTTGTCTTAACAGCAGCATAGGCAATAGGAGCAGAGCCTGAGCCTGCTTCATTTGATTGAATCGAGCGACGCATACCCATTATAATACAGCCTATTATGCCCCCCGCAACGGCTCTAGGGAAAAATGCCTCTTTAAAAATTATACCGATTGCTTGAGGCACATGTGTAATATTTATACAAATGATAATCAAACTTACAATTATATAAAGACCGCACATAAAAGGAACGACTTTTGATGTTACGTTAGCTATACTCTTAATTCCGCCGACAATTACCAATCCTACAAGAACGGCAATTATGAGCCCAAAAATCCAGCTGTGTGCAAAAAATATACTGTTATCACCGCCGGTTATACCTATAATCTGTTTGGTTGCCTGATTTGCCTGGAACATGCATCCTCCGCTTAAGGCACCTGGGATACACATAAGTGCAAAAAACAAAGCCAGAGGCTGACCCAGCCATCTCAAACCTTTTCTTGTAAGCCCATGGGCTATATAAAACATAGGACCGCCAGAAACAGAACCGTCGGCATTGAATCTTCTATATTTTAGCGCAAGGGTTACTTCGCAAAATTTCAGCGCCATACCAAATATTGCGCCGACACACATCCAAAACATAGCGCCAGGACCGCCAACAGATATTGCAATTGCAACACTTGCGATATTTCCTAAACCAACAGTACCTGAAAGTGCCGTTGCAAGCGCACCAAATGACGATACTTCACCGCATTTGGAATTATGTGATTCATTAAATTCTGTTTTTTTCTTACCGAAAATTTGCTTTAGTGAATGTTTAAAACCCCATATGCCAATCCATCTAAAATAAAAAGTAACTATAATGCTTGAAATTAAAAGAAACAGGATAACAAGAGGAATTTTAACCCCTGAAATTTCAACAGGGAAAAATACAACCTTTGAAAAGGCATCAGAAAACGGAGCAAAATATTTATCAATTTTTTCATCTATGCTGGCTGCAAATACGCATGCCGGCGACATTAGAAGTGTCGTCAAAGCTAAAGACAGCTTATAAAATAAATTTTTTGCCATTATATTCTCTCACTCTATTTTTAATTGATAAAATTAAATTATTTATCCACCGGGATAACTAAAACCTGACCTATTTGAAGATTTTCAGGATTTAAAATGTTGTTAATCTTCTTTATTTCTTCAATTTTTCGTGCATCATATTTTCCGTAAAATCTGTATGTGATTTTATCAAGAGTATCGCCGCTTTTTATTGTATATTTTTCCCTGCGGGCAGTTTCAGCTGATTCTTTTGATTCAGACAGCACTTCAAGATTTGCAGCACTTTTTGGCGGCTCAGGTATGGTTTCTTTTCTATCAGGTATTGATGAAATCCAAACTACCAAACTTACTATTATAAGAAAAATCAAACCCCCGATGACACCTATGCTTAAGTATACACCGTCCGGTTTTGATTTGATTTTTATTTTGATTTTTCCCTGATTCGAAACGTTACCGCCTGAATTTGTCCCTGCAGTAACATTTTTCATAAAACTTCTATAAAGAACATCTAATTCAGGATTTTTGCTTGTTCTTAAAAATTGGTTAGCATCCGCTGAAACGCGCTTTTGAGCTTGAAATTTAACATTTTCAAGCATAGACATTCTTTCTTTGGTCAAATTAGATCTATGAAGAGTAGAGCTTTTCATATAGAATTACCGTTATAAAAATATTCTCTACAATAGTAATAAAAACAAGGTTTCAATTCAAGAAAAACAATATCCCGCATTAAGAAATATTACAAGGCTATTTTTTAGACACAGCATATTTTTTGGCGCCATTAAACATAGCATCCAACAATTCTCTGTTAACAGCCTCATCAAAACCGTTATCTTCAAGATGTTCTACAAACACGTTTTTCCAAAGATTAAACAGTTCTTCATCTTTAATATTTAAAATTTCACCGATTTTCTTAAACTCTGAAAAGTCAATAAACAAAGGTTTCGCACCTCTTAAAATATCGACAATCTGAAGTCTTTTCTTTCTTTCAAATTTCTTTAAAAATTCAACCGTTGAAAGCTTATTTTTCTTCATATAATCTTTTATACTTTCAAGATTTTTATCATATGGCACAGGGTCTGATGATATCACATATTCATCAAATTCTTCAGGTGCTATATCCATAACCGTTGCAACTCTCTCTAAAGTAGTGGAGCGGGTTGAAAACGGAATAGCTTCATCAATTAAATTGTAAACGTATGATAGTGTTACACCTATCATTTGGGCAAAATCTTTTTTGTGGATTTTATTTTTTTCCAGAAACTCTGCCACTTTTTGTGAACTTTTTTGTTCGTTTTTTTGCTTATTTTTCTTATCCTGCATAGGTTATACTCCTGATTTTTATGTTATTATGCTTAATTATATTGAATGTTTAACTGTTATAAACTTTTTTTTGTATAGCTTGTTTAACTAAATATAAGATTAATTTATTTTACTTCACAAATACTAATAGAGAAAGGTATTAGCCTATGAAAGCTATTATTGGGCTCGGTAATCCGGAAACTAAATATAATTCCACAAGACACAATGCAGGTTTTATAGTAGTAAACCAAATCTTACATTCTAAAGATATCAGATTATCCGAAAAATTCAAATCTTTTTTTGCAAAAAAAGATGATGTAATTTTTCTTTTACCCCTTACATATATGAATTTATCAGGCGAAGCGGTAATTGAAATTGTTAATTTTTATAAACTTCAACCAAAAGATTTGCTTATTATCTATGATGATATCAGTCTTGACATTGGAACTTTGAGATTTAGAAAAGACGGCTCTGATGGCGGGCACAACGGTATAAAATCAATAATTAAACATCTTTCAAGTAAAGATTTTAATAGATTAAAAGTAGGCGTTGGTCCATACACAGGAAATATGGATTTGGCAAATTTTGTGTTGCAAAAGTTTACAAAAGAAGAAAATAAAAAAATGGAAGAAATAGCAAAAATTGCCGGTGACGGGGCTTTGGAGTGGCTGGAAACTGATTTTGAACATCTGCAGTCAAAATACAATAAAAAGTGGCTATAAAATTTTATTTTTGGCTTTTTTAATAAAAAAAGTATAATTATAAATAGTATGAAAGAAATTGAGTTTAAATTTCATAGTTTGTCTTTCCTTTGCATTTTATTTTACTTTCTTTTCAGTACAAATATTTGTGCTGCTCAAGAGGAGCTATCCCTTGATATGCCTGATTTTTCAGGCATAAAAGATTCTGCCAAAGAAATTTTAAATAAAGGAAAAGAAAAAGCCGTTAAGCTTAAAGACAAAGGGGCAGAAACATTTGATGCTGCTAAGGAAAAGGTTGATAATGCTAAAGAAAAAACCGGAAATAAGATTTTAAGCAAAACGGGAAAACCTACAGGAAGCGTGCCCAAAGGGCTTACAAGAAAAGAGAGGGAAGAATTAATATTAAAATATCAGGATAAAGGGTATTACGGCACACTTCCAAATATTGAAAGAGAATTTAGTTATATTAAACAAAAAAGCAAAAAAACAAACTTTGGCAGCAAATATAAAGATACCCTGCTTGAAGAGAATTTAAAGCAGGCACCCCTTGATG
The DNA here is from genome assembly GCA_910586855.1 of Candidatus Gastranaerophilales bacterium. Classification (GTDB taxonomy): domain Bacteria; phylum Cyanobacteriota; class Vampirovibrionia; order Gastranaerophilales; family Gastranaerophilaceae; genus MGBC122484. Next base: position 756,573 of record CAJUJH010000001.1, on the reverse strand, counting down.
ACGAACTGTTTTTAGACGTTATTTTGAAAAAGGGTAAAGATACAAAATTTACAAAAGACGTTTTAAGGATGATTCCGCTTTTAAATAATTTTAAAAATTGCATTGAAAATAATTGCGATATTCAAAAATTTAATGCAAACGTTAATGTTATTGATTTATACACAAGACGGCTTGAAAAAGACTACGGCAGTACAATGGATTCACAGAATGAAGGGTTTTATTTAATTCAAAACCTTGCATATTTAGCAAAGCTGCAAGGAAATTTAAAATATGAAGCAAATTTTTATTCAAAATATATGCCTTTAACAGGAACCGTTTATTCAAAAGAAAATATTGAAAAAAAAGATTATGAACTTTTGCTTGAACTTGATAAAACAATATTTACATTAGAACAGTTAAAATAATAGCCATATTACTTCCATTTAAGATGAATGGCAAAAACCAACCTTTAGATTAAATTTTAAACAAATAAATCTATAAGGATATTTTTTTATGAAAAAAACTGTGATAATCTGCGGTTTATTATTTTTAGCGCAAAGTGCATACTCTGAAATTGTAATAGACAGCCTTCAAGACCCTGAATATTTAAATGATTCAAGGGCTGCTTATAATTCTACCATAATAGAGCAAACAGGAATTAATCCTAAAACAAATACAAGAACAGTAACTGTTAAAAGAACCTCTAACTTAAATAGCGGGCAATTAAGCAAAATTGAGCGCAAGGTATTCGGGCGCACATATGTTGGAGATGATGCCACAAACAGGCTTCAAAGGCTTGAATCAAACGTATATGGGGCAATACAAAGAGGGGATGAACGCAACCGATTAACCAGACTTTCAAGCGCTACACAGAATTATTCAAATAAATACCCGGAGTATGCGTATAACAATAGTTATTACAACTACAACAACTATTATAATAACCCTTATTACAACAGATACACACCATACAGACCATATAACAGATTACCAAGACTTAGAAATGTTATCAGAAACTTAAGAAACGGTTCACTTACAGGATATACACCGCCTTTAAGTAATTCCTTTAATAATTCTATGAGCAGCTCGCTGGGTAATTATTTAGGCTACAATAATACTCAAAACAGCTACTATAACCCGGGTTTTGGATATTCAAATTCGCAAAACAGTTATTACAATAACGGCTACAGCTGGTCAAATAATTATCAAAACCCGTTTTCAGGCAGCACATACAGTACATACTCTAACCCGCAAAATACAAACAGATATTATACAAGTACAAATGGAAACACTGTAAGTAATGGTCAATTTACCGATTTATTTTCAAACGGCTCATCAGGTTCTGAAACATACTATGATGACGGACGCTACAGAAGAAATTTAAGTTCAACCTCAGGCGGCTGCGGGGTTAAAGTAATATATTAATTTTTAAGCTCCATTTTAAAAACACCTCTTTAAAATAAGAGGTGTTTTTAATTTTCAAGATATTTTTGCTTATAAGATTTGCTGCCTTATTATAGCGCCTGTCTGGTTTGCAACTTCTTCATAATTGGTATTATAGCTATACATTCCGGTTGTGCGTAAGCCATTATTTTCCCAGACATTTGAATAAGTATAATTTCCGCTTGGGTATCCATTTGCATTTGATGACATCAACTGTGCATTATAGTGTGCTATATCGTAATTTGAAATTTGGTTTGCATTTTTTAATTCGTTCCCAATCGGAGCTGTAAGAGCTCCAAAGGATGTATAATCTGCACTTCTTACAAACCTAGAGTGATTTGCCGCACTTCTTGTTATAAAGTTTGAAGATGTTGAATTTGCTGCATCTCTTGCAATTGCATAATCAGCTTTTGCATTTTTAAGTGTTATTAATTCAGCCTCTGCACCATTACCGCTCTTACTTGCAGTATTATAAGCCTTTTTGGCATCATCAAGAGCCTGCTTTGCATCAACCTTTGTTTGCTCAAGTTTTGGAATTTCAGTTTTAGCGTTTTCAAAGGCTTGTTTATATTTAGCATTTACTAAATCCTGCTGGGCGGTTTTTAATTCACCACGAGCAGTCTTTAGTTGCTTCTGTATACTTTGCTTTGCAGCATCATCTGCAGCGTTTGTCAGTTGTTCGTTAAGCTTATTTACCTTGCCTTCTGCTGATTTCAAGCTATTTTGAGCTTCATTTACAGTTTTATAATTTTTAATATCTGCATCCATTTTTGCCTGAGTTTCAGCATCTGCGTTTTTATATCTGTTGTATTCTTTTTGCGCTGTTTTTGCCGTACGGGCTTCGCTGATTTTAGTCCTTGCCTGGCTTGCAGAAGTTTGCGTACCTTTAATTATACCTTCGTTTTTAATATTATTTTTTACATTAGTGTATATTTGCGTTCCCTTGTAGCCTGCGTTGCTTGTATTTATTTTTAATCTGCCGTTTACCCTTGTAAAGCCCCTGCCGCCTGTTACAGTATCTTCTGCGAATGCTTTAACTGTGTTTCTTCCATTTTCAATAACACCTTTAACACCTGTTTTTGAGCTTTTTGCAACATTGCTCATTGCAGAGCCGCTTGTTGCTTTCATCGCTTTTACGCCGGCTTTTACACCAAGGGCTGAAACACCCACTTGAAGGGCGGATGCACCAATATCTTCAAATGCAGCCTTTGCCTCTGCATCCGTACCGCCGTTTTTATATAAATCAACTGCCTGACCCACAGCTTTCGCGCCTGAATATAAACCGCCTGCAACGCCTGCAACGCCTAAGCCCACTGCAAGCGGCGGACATAGCACGCAAGCAACAACTGTGCCTGCTGTTAAAAGCAGTTTCTTTGGGTCAGTAACAATCCCTACAACAGTATTAACTATTGATTTTCCAGCACCCTTAAGGGTGTGAAGGATTGCACTTCCAATGCCGATTTTCCCATCGTCCTTGCCGTCATCACATTTATCAGACCACTTAGAGCCTGATTCAGCGGGCGTATTAACTTCCGATGATGTTTCGGTTTGCACTGCTGCTGTTTTTGAAGCCCCTACTTGAATATTATCCCCAACAGAGCCTGCATTTGAATTTTCAAACATCCAATCAGGAGTGTAAGTATAGTCTGTCTTAACCTGATTTGTGCCGGTTTGAGTGTTTCGCCTTGCAAGTTCTGCAGGGGAAGCTGAAGTGACGTAGTTCAACATAAAATTTTTCTCTCTTTAATTTTAGTAAACAAGGAAATAATAGGTTTAAAAGCACATTAACCCTGGTGTTACCCAAAGCAGATGTGTTTAAAATATCTCTCTTGTATATATAAAGTATATTTACTCTAAAAAATTGCCATGAAATAATAAATATTTTTAAGAATTATTAACATTTTTATGCATTGCTTTAATAAAATATTCTTAAATAGTTTTCATGTAAAAAGCCCTGACAACTCAGGGCTTTAACATTTTATATTTTTATTATCTTAATTTCCAAATAATGCTTGCAATGCTTGATTAGCAGATTCCAGTTCGCTTTCCAATGCTGTATGCTGCGTTTTCCATTGAGCCCAAGCTTCAGGGTTTTGGTGTTGCGACGGTTTACTGGACCATGAATTATTAACCCTTGTTTGTACATCATATAGTGCTTGGCTTTTTGCAAGTATTTCTGCTTCAGATGCTGCTGTATTTGTGCTAGCTGCTGCAGTTTTTGGTGCTGCTACCTTAGGCACTGCATTTTCTTGAATAACTGTTGAATATAAATCATCACCTTGGTTGCGGAAATATCTTATCATTTCCTGTTCAGCTTGAGAAACCCCGGAAGTACTTGCATTGCTGGTTTTTGGTGCTGCAGGAGCTTTATAATTTGGATTAATTTCTATTTGACCATTTGCACCTTCAATGTACATATCTGTGGTATTAACATTTTTAGCTTGTGCAACCCATTTATCAACATTTGCTTGAGGAGATTGCGAGTTTAGAATTTCTTGCGCCTGTTGTTCAGCTTGCTTATTTGCCACTTGTTTTAATGTTGTTGTTAAATCTTGTTTTGCTTGCAATTCGGCAGTTTTTGCATAATCCAGGTTTGCTTGCGCTTCTTTTACAAGCTCCTGACCTGCTTTATAATCAGCTTGTGTAAGATTTCTATTATCAATTCCATCTTGAAGCATTGATTTTGCAGTATCTAATTCAGATTGAGCCTGCTTTACAGTAAGACTTTTATTTGTCGGTTTAACATTTGGATTTGATTGCGACTCAACTTTTACCTCAGAACGGCTTGACTGCCAATTATCCTGCTGCTGCCCGGTTTGCTGAGTTTGTTGAGGCTGCTGGGTTTGTGAGCTTGGTTTACTGCCTTTAGGATTACAGTAAGCGTTACGATTTGATTGATATGTTGAAAGCTCATCGGGAGTAAGTGTTGCCTTTTGTGATTTTGTTAATTTAGTTGCACCGCTGATATCTTGTCCGCTCTGGCTTGTTGTATTTGAAGCTTGCCCGGCTGCCTGAGTTTGACCTTGTCCGGTTTGCTGAGCCTGCTGGGCTTGCTGCCCCTGTGCTTGCTGGCTGCCATTTGCATTATTTGCTGCAGCGGCATTTGCCGTTTTATGAGTTAATTTTCCAAATGTATCTTTTCCTGCGGTTACCGTATCATCTTTAAATGCTTTAACTTTATCGCCAAACTTGGCACCTTTGCCAAGCTTCGCCATTTCACCGCCTCTTGCCTTCATAGTTTTTAAGCCACCAAATACAGCGGTCGCTGAAAGACCAGTTGTTAATACACCAGAGCCAACCTGTTCATAGGCGGCTTTTGTTTCGCCATCTGTACCGGTGCCCGAATTTGCTATTTCATCGGCCTTCTGCAAACCGGTTACAATAGTGCTAACACCTTTTGCAAGACCAATTGCACCGCCAATTACTGCAATCGGTGCGCCAATAGGAGTTGCACAAAGAAGAGCGCCGCCAGCCACCATAAGAGCCGGTAAGAAATTTCCTTTAGCAGCTTCTGTAAATGGTGCAGTTACTAAGTTTATGGCAGATTTTAATACACCCTTGCCAACGCTTTCAAATTTTTCACCGGTGCTTATTTTGCCATCATCCTTGCCATCCGTGCAAGCATAGTCTATATCAACAGTTTTAGCTGAATCATTATCATTAGATGCATAAACTGATACTTCTTCTGCAGAATTTGACGATGTTTGTGCTGCAATTTGCTGCGTATTCGCATAATACGCAGGTTTGTAGTCTGCATAAATGGCATTGGTTGACATTATTTCTCTCCTAAAAATATTTTTTCTCTCTTATATCCAAATAAAGTAAATTTATTTATAAAAATTGCTTAAAAAGTATATAAAATTTATACAAATGCTTATATTTCAAGGGTTTACGAGTGTAATAATTCTTAATAATTACTATATAGGTGTCCTAAAATTTTTCGTATTATAATTTTATAAACTGTTATGGAAAATAAAATTTCAATAATTGCGCTGGTTACGGTTTTTTATATATTTGGTTTGAGTGCTTTTTATACAGGGCTTCATGCCGGTTTTGCCTGTTTTGTCTGCATATTATTAATTGTCTTATGTCTGTTAAATAAAATAAACCCAAAAATATGTGTCGTTTTAAATTTAGTCTTCATTTTCGGATTTTATAATGCAAATTTTCACAATAAAGAATCTGACAGTTTTTCTTTCATAAATGCTGCAAACAATGTAAAAATAAGAGGAAGAGTTTATTCTATTCCAAATATAAACAACAGCAAGAAAATGGCAAAATTTTTCCTTGGATGCTACCAGGCAAAAATTTATGACAGTGAATTTAAACCTATAAAAACCAGGGTTCTTGTTTCAATTCAAGATGATAATGAAAAATACAAAAACATTAAAATAGGTGATGTTATAGAGATTGAGGGAAATTTAAGAAACCCGCCCACAGCAAGTAACCCGAGCGAATTTAACTATAAAAAATATTTAAAAAACAAGGATGCATTTGTAATTCTTTATTCAAACAACATGGAATTTAAAATTTTAGGGCGCCCGAATATAAGATATGCCAAAAACAAGACTAAAGAAGTCTGGTGGAGCAGTCTGCAAAAGCTTGACTCAGCAAGGGAGTGTATAATTTCAAAACATGGTCAATATATAAAAAGCCCCAATCTTGAAGTATTGGGCGGGATAGTTTTTGGTGATGATGCTATAAATCCTTCGGATGAAGTTAAAGAATCTTTTATAAATTCAGGATTACTGCACTTGCTTGCAGCTTCAGGGCTTAATGTTGCCCTTATTTTTGGAATTTGGTGGGCAGTGAGCAGTTTTTTAAATTTTTCGTACAAAGGAAAACTTGGCGCGGGAATTGCAATAATTATCATCTATACTTTTATGACAGGGTTTCCACCCTCAATTTTAAGAGCTTTGATTATGCTCATTATAATTTTAATAGGCAAATTGATTTTTAAAACGGCAGATAATTTTACACTTATCTTTTTTACAGGTTTTATTATGCTCTTATTTAACCCGAAATTATTAAATGATGTCGGATTTGAATTATCGTTTCTTGTAACAGGAGGGCTTATAACCTGTGTGGAGCCTATATGTACAAAATTTAAAGAATATGATAAAACTTATAAAAAACATTTCACAGGAAAAATCAGGAATTTTATAAAATATGCACCGGAAAATACTATTTGGAGAAAATTTTTAGAAAAACCTGCTTTTGAAAAAATAATTCTAGGTATTATCTATATCTTTTCGCCAATTTCTCTCCTGGGGGTGATCTTAGTGCCTTTAGTTGCACAATTTTGGGCAGCACCTCTGCAGATGTATTATTTCAATACCTTTACGCCATATAGTGTCTTTGCAAATATTGCAGTAGTGCCTTTTATCGGGGTTATAAGTTTTGCTGGATTTGCAAGCTCTATTTTAGGTTTTATCCCGTTTTTTGGAGATTTCATTATAAAAATTTCAAGTTATATTTTAAATCCTTTAATTACAATACTTTTGAATATTTCAGATTTCTTTTCAAAACTTCCCGGTGCAATTATTAAAATGCCATCGGGTCAAGTGTTTCAAATAATTATTTATTATTTAATAATCTTAGCTTTTATTCTTTGTATTAAGGAGGATTTTAAGAAAAAAAGAAACTGTATTATTTTTGGAATACTGGCATTTATCTTATCAGCTTCAATAATTTACAGCACAGCAGTACAAGCTTCGAATAAAAATTATGAAATTATAGCATTCAGCGTTGGAAATGCAGATAATTTTTTAATTAAAACACCAAAGAATAAATATATAATGATAGATACGGCAAAACTGCCATATAAAGGAGTTTCGGGCGCAAAACGCGTAACACTTGAATATCTTTATGATAAAAATATCCGCACGCTTGAATATCTGATTGTGACACACTTTGACAATGACCATTCAGGAGGAGTTATTGATATTTTAGAAAATATTAAGGTTAAAAATGTTATCGTGCAAAGAAACACCTGTGATAGTGTTAATTCCTGTAATATATTTAATTATATGAATAAAAACAAGGTTAAATACAGGGTTGGCAAAGACAATGAAATTATATACAAGGAAGATAATGGGTTTAAGGTAAAAACACTAATTCCAAATAACCCCAAAATAAATAAGGAAGATGATAATGAAAACTCTATAATAACTTTAATAAATAATGACGGGAATTATGCGCTTTTTATGGGGGATGGCGGAATAAAAGCATTTAATGCGGTTAAAAAAGATATTCCAAAAGAAATTAGGGTTTTAAAGGCAGGACACCACGGTGCAAAGGGTGTTATTAATAAAGAAATGCTTGAATACTTAAAGCCGGAATATACGATAATTTCAACAGGGATAAACCATTACGGACATCCAAATATCAATACCGTAAAGATGATTGAAAACTTTGGAAGCAAAATTTATTCAACCAAAGATGACGGCGCAATCAAATTTTCATTTGATAAAAAGGGAAATGTAAGAATACATACCTTTTTCAATCAAGATAAAGAAAATAGATTTAGATAATATATTTATTCTTTCATCGCAAGTTTACAGATTAGGGTATAAGGGCAGTATTCACAGGCTTTTTTGGATGGGGTGGGTTCAAAATTAAGATTTCTGACATTTGAGATAAAATCTTTAATCTTGTTTTCAATTTCAATATTATCTTCATTTGTTAGATTAGCATGAGAATAATTTAGCCCCTTTTCAACGTATAAAAGCGCACAGTCAAATACTTCCGCACCGGGGTTTATTTTTTCATACAAATATTTATAGAATCTAAGCTGGTTATGATAATTTTCATCAGGTTTTATTTTTTTAGCAGTGCCTGTTTTAAAATCATAGATATAAATTTTATCGCCAGCTTTAATAACCCTATCTACAAAGCCTTTCAGGGTATATCCTTCTTCACCAGATTCAAGCAGAAGCTCGCTTGCAAGAATATTTTCAAGCGGGGTTTCTATAAATTTTAAATAATTTTCATTAAAAATCTCTTCGCCGCGGGCTGTAAATTTTTCTCTTGCTTCCTCGTCTTTAAATTCAAGGGCTGAGATTTTTTCCTTAAAATAGCCTAGAACTTCTTCAAGTGTTGGATAGTTTCCACGCTCTTTACCTACTCTTGCCATTTTTTCAAGCGCAAAATGGACAGCAGCACCAAAGGACAAATTATCAACATCATCCGCAAACACTGGAACATCTAAAATATTTGCATAATAATATTCTCTCGGGCAATTTAAGTATTTGTTTAAAGCTGAGGCACTCACTATAATATTGTCAGTTCTTTGTTTTAGTTCATTTTGAACATCATCGGAATTTTGATACAAAAGTGCACGCTTGAGTTCATCTGCGTAAGTATCTAAATCCATATCAAAAGTTTGTTTATCGCAAAGTGCATTGTCATTCAGCATATCCGATGCCAGATATTCACTCATAGCTTGAACATTCATATCTTCATCACAATTAGAATAACTTAAGTAAAGCCCGAATTTTGAACGGGTAATACCCACAAATAAAAGCTTTAATTGTTCTGCTTTTTTATTTTCCTCTTTATCCTCTAAAAAGCAGGATTTTTGAACAGGCAGCTCAAGCCCCATTGGGGAGCGCGCCTTTTCCCAAAGTTTTGCTGTCATTTGCGGCAAAAAGACATATTCAAATTCCCGCCCCTTTGAACCATGGTAGGTTAAAAGCTGTACTGCGTTGCTGCAATATGGATTTTTTTCAATCTCCATCTTTATGCCTTGTTTTAAATATGTATCAAGGTGATTGATGAAATCGGGCAAAGTGGCGGTTTTATGCAAAGAAGTATAAGAATATACCTCTTTTAAAAGTCTTTTTATAGCTGCAAGGTTTTCAAATTTTTCACTTGATGTGTTTGAGAAATATTCTAAAATCCCTGTTTTTGAAATGACATCATAAACAAGTGCGGATAAGGTTTTAGAAGATTTTTGCTTTTTTAAACCAATAAAAGTTGAATAAAAATCCTGAATTTTTTTTGAATCTTTAAATGTTGTATCAAGATTTTCTTTTATAATATCGAAAAAAGTTCTTTTTTTATTGTTTTCTGCACTTTGCTCATTTGTTTTATCAGCAGTATCTTGCTCATTGCCTACCTTCTTGGGGCTTCCAATGCGGCTTAATTTCAAAAGTTCAAAGTAGTCTTTTTCACTGATTAGAAACGGCTCATTTACAAGGAGACCAAAAAGTTTATCTGCACCTGTATATGTGTTATCCAGGCATTTTAGATAAAAATACAATATTATAAAGCTTGGAATTTCAAAAACACTTTTCTGCCTGTTTAATTGATACGGTATATTTTTTGCCTTTAAAATTTTTGCAAAAGGAACCAAAAGGTCATTCCTTTTTGATAAAATTGCTATTTCTTTTGGCTCAATTCCTTTATTTATAAGGGTTTCAATTTTTTCAACAATGTCATTGTTTTCCTGTAGGATTTGAGCATAGTATGAAAAATGAATTTTCTCTTCTTTTTGTATTACCTTATCATTTTTTGCAATAAGTTTTTTATCAATATTATGCAGTTTAAATTCAGGATCATTTGAAAGACGGGATTTATCATTTTTTATAATATCTTCTGCAAAATCCAAGATAAGCTGGCTTGAGCGGTTATTTTCATTCAAGCAGATAACCTTGGTTTCAGGATATTTCTTTAAAAAAGTTTTAAGGTTATCACACCTTGCCCCCTGAAAAGAATAAATTATCTGGTCATCATCCCCTACGACAAAGACATTATTAGTTTTTGCACCGCGAGCTATATTAAAGATAAGTTCGTTTTGCCCTGAGTTTGTATCCTGATATTCATCTACAAGAATATATTTAAACCCGGATGATATTTCAGCTAAAAGCTCGTCATCATAATCAATGGTTTTTAAAACAAGATTTAACATGTCTGAAAAATCAATCAAATTATGCTGATGCAGACCTTTTTCGTAAAGTTCATAAATTTCGTAAAATTCTTTTGCCTTACCGAGTTTTTTTTCAAAGGTGTCAATTTTATTTAAGAAACTCTGGACAAGTTTACCTTTTTGCTCGCGTTCTTTGTATTCAATCTGCAGTTCATCACGATGCGGCAGCCAATCAGGGTCTGTTTCAAAAAATTCAAAATACTCCTGTATTGAGATTCTCTCCCTTTTAATTAAATCAATAGCTGAAATTATCTGGCTGACATAATGGTATCTATTTTCCCATTTGTCTTTTAAAAATTCAATTCCTTTTAGTGCATGGTATTCATCAATACACTCTTTTACAATAGTTTGTTTTGTAATATCGTCTACCACCTGAACGTTATCAAGAAGTTCAAACTTGCTTGGGAAACGGTCTATAATATCTTTACAGAAGCTATGATAGGTTGAAACACAGACACTCATAGCTCCCGCAGCGTTACCCTCCATAGCTTTTACAAGCCTTGTTTTCATCTCACTGCTTGCAGCTTCAGAAAATGTCAGGCACAAAATTTCAGACGGCAAAACCCCGTTTTTTAGCATACTTTTGATGCGCTCAATCAGGGTAAAAGTTTTACCGGTGCCGGGACCTGCTAGAAGCATTACAGGACCGACTAAAGTATTAATCGCTTGCTGCTGTCTCTCATTTGCCTTTATAACACTTGAAGTATTTATAGCATTTTGAACTTTTAGCTCATCTGAAACATCTTGGGTACCAGAGTTTTTGGATTCAAAATTCTGAATTGAAGAATCCCCCATTTCAAGCAAACTCATCTGTCTTGAATTTTCTGTCATAGATTTATTGAGTTCATTAAATCTTCATCAATATCAAAGTTTGAATAAACGTTTTGAACATCGTCATGTTCTTCTAATTTTTCCATAAGAAGAAGTATTTTTCTTGCAGTTTCAGAATCCGTTACTTCTGTTGAATTAGAAGGGATTCTTGTAAGCTCTGATGTTTTTGGCTTTAAGCCCATGCTTTCAAAACCTTCAACCGTTTTTTGGAAATTTTCCACAGTTGTTGTAACTTTTATTTCATCTTCTTCTTCATAAACATCTTTTGGCTCAAATTCAAGGCTGGCTTCTAATACTTCATCAAGCGTGATTTCTTTTGGTTTTTCTTTGCTCTTTTTATCTTCCGGTTCCACGATTTTATCAAACGTAAGCATTCCAACCGGCTCAAATATCCAGCCAACACAGCCATCCGCGCCAAGATTTCCGCCAAACTTTGTAAAATAACTTCTGATATCGCCTGCGGTTCTATTTTTATTATCGGTTGCAGCCTCTATAAATACAGCAACACCGCCGGCACCATACCCTTCATACGTCAATTCTTCAAAATTTTCAGAACCGCCGCCGCCGGCGCCTTTTTCAATAGCTCTTTTTATCGTATCATTGGGCAGACCGCCTGCTTTTGCTTTATCAATTGCTGTTCTTAGACGAAAATTCCCAGCAGGGTCTCCTCCGCCCATTTTTGCTGCAATAATAATTTCTCTTGAAAATTTAGCAAAATTTACACCGCGCGCAGCATCTGCTTTTGCTTTTTTATGTTTAATATTTGCCCACTTTGAATGCCCTGACATAGATTTTCCCTTAATTTTATTATCATTAATAAATAAATTAAAACACACAATAATCCAATTATCAAATAATTTCATGTTTGCGCTTTATAATGAATACCTATGCAAATTCAATCTTTAAACATCTTTTCATCAAGCTTAATTTCAAACATTTCTTTTAGTTCAACCAAAAGAAACAACTTGTGTAAAAAGCAATATAGTAATGATTATTTTGAAAAAAATAATTTTATATCTTCGCAACTTCCAAAACGGGTGTATGAAAATGCAAGAGATGTTGTTATGCAGAGTCTTTTTGACAAAAATCCAAAAGAGAGTATTGTCTTAATAAGAGAAGGTGAAATTTTATTTCACTCAATAGGTAATGAATTTGAAGCTGAAATACCCGATGAAGTTATGGATGAGATTTTAGATTCAGGAGATGGCAGCATAACAATTGTGCATAGCCATACCCCTGAGAGTACAGGTTTAACTGCTCCTCTTTCTTTAACAGATATAGGCAATTTAATTGATAACAATGAGATAAATTGCATTTGTGCTGTAAACAATAAGGGAGAATATTCTATTATAGAAAAAATACCCGGCAGAAAATACAATGAAGCAACAAGTGAACTTATAGATAATAAATTTTGTGCGGGTTTTGTAAAACTTTTTAAAGGCAGCAAAAGGAAAGAGTATTTAAATTTTTTAAAATTTATTAACGAAAACTCAACCCAAAAAGAAAATGAAACTTATGATGATTTTATAGAGAGAATGTTTACCATACAAGACAAGCTTGATGAATATTATGATTATGCAACAACATTAAAAGGTTTCCCAAATTATACCGAGGATTTTTGGAAAAATAATGCCAAAGATTTTGGTTTTAGATATTATTCAAACTTTAGTTTTTAACTTATTTATGCAACAATAAATGTATTATGAAAAACGAACAAAATAACAATGAGCCTACAAGGCTGGATTTTATAAGAAGCTTGATTGCTGATTGCAGATATGATGATGCAATGGAAATGCTTCAAATTGCAACAGAGGATGAGCCCGATAACATTGATTACAATTATGAATTAGCCAGGATATTTATGGAGATGGGGAATTACTCTTCCGCTGTTTCTAATTTAGAATTAGTGTTAGAAAAAACCCAAAGCTCTCTTTTGTATTTTATGCTTGGTGAAGCCTATCAAGCAGATGAGCAGATAGATAAGGCAATCGGGGCATATTTAAAGGCAATTACCGTAAATGAAAATTTTCCTTTTGCATATAAAAAACTTGGTATGCTTTTTATGGCAAGATGGGATAAGGAAAGCGCCAAAGAATATTTTGAAGATTATCTGAATTTAGACATAGCAGAAGATGAAAAGGAAAGTATAAGAAAAATCTTAGAAAGGATTTAGCTATGTCAGATATGAATGTTGAAATTTACACTCTTGATTACTGCCCATTTTGCAAGCGCGCTCTTGCTTTTTTAAATGACCATAATGTTGATTTTACACAAATAAAAATTGACGGCAATGAAAATGAAATGAGAAGAAAACTGGGTGAAAAATATTGCATAGAAGGCGATGTAACAGTGCCGCAAATTATCATAAACGGTAAAAGAGTCGGCGGATACACAGATTTAATCGCAGCATATGAAGACGGTACAATAAAATTTTAATTAAAATAAAATATATTAAAGCAGGTTTTTCTTGATTGCAGAAAACCTGCTTTTTTAATGAATATATTTTGTAAATCTTTGTAACAAAATAGAGCATAAACATAAAGTTTGGAATAAAAATTCCGAATATATAAAGTGTTAGCACTAGGACAAATTAAGGAATTTCAGATGTTGAAAAAAAGTTCAAAACCACAAACTAACAGTTTTAGCTGCATTGAAATGATGATTAACGGGGCAAAGAAAAGAAGGATGATGGCTCTTTGCGCAATTAAAGCATTAGACAACAATGCACGTAAATCAAACGTGGTTATGTTTAAATAGCATTTGAAATTTCAACACACAAACAACATTCGCACACAACAAAAAGGAAACATTAACAACTGAAGACCGGTTCTTATAAGCAAAAAGAACCGGTCTTATTGTATATTTAAAATAATTTTCTTAAAATAAAAACTAATTAAACCCGGCATTTATTGAATCTTGTTTTACAAATTTCTTTGCGATATTTTCTTCAAAGAAAAATATTAGTTTTTGCTTAAAAGTTTTTGGAACATAGGTCTCCGGCTCGGGTTCATTAATAATAACCAAAACTTCATTTTCTGCAGCCATTTTAAGGTTATTTCTTGCAATAGATTCAACACGCTGCATCGAATTAAAATTATTCAGCTCCTCTTTTAATTTGGCATTTCTTTTTTGAGCTTTTAATTTTAAATCATTGGATTTTATAATTTTTGCCCTGTATATTACGATTTTTGATATATTTAAAAGGGCACTATAGCCTATTTGAAAAACACATAAAAGAAGAACAAAGGTCATAAAAGAATGATAGAATTTAATTTTATTGTTCTTTTTCTTCTGCTCTTTATAGACTTTATTCTTTAAATTATCTTTGGCAATAGTATTAACATGGTCTAGTGTCATAAAAAGATATTACACTAAAATTTAATTAAAAACCAGTAGCGTAAATTAAACATTAAAATTAAAATTTACCCTATAAACCCCGACAGGGTTGTTGTTTTCATTATAAAAATTATAATCGCAAGGGTTATCATAAATCCATCCAAGCTGCTTTAAAATATCCATCGCAAGCAAAAGGCGTATTTTGTTATTATCTTGCGCCATTTTAATAAGCAAAAATTCATTTCTTTTATTATTATAAACAGATAAAAAGCCGCCTGCACCAGTTTTTGATATTAAATCAGAATTAAGCTGCATAATATGAGTATCCTGTCTATAGCCTGAAGCATCAGTGCCGCCAATTGTATAAGGATTTTTCATATACGCAGTTTTTAAAAAATTATACTTTTTATCATTGTAAAGTTTAAAAAATGCAAGTGCAATATTTTTAAAAGGAAGCGCCCAAACAGGAACAGTGCATCCATCAAGCGTTTGAGGGGGGTTGCTAAATTCTGATAATTCAATTATTTTATCCTTAATTAATTTCTGCAAAGGATGATGGATATTTGTGTAGCCATCCAAAGGAAAATCAAGCTGCTTTGATGCAGCAAGCATCATAGAGTGTTTTCCAGAACAATTATTGTGGATTTTTTTTGGTTTATCACCCAATTTTAAAACATCGGGATTTAAAGGGGATATTTCAGGGCATTGAAGATAAGACTCATTCAAACCCGCTTTATTAAGAATAGACTCAATAAGAGCAGTATGAATTTTTTCACCCGAATGGGATGCTTGCATAATTGCCAATTCTTCATCTGAAAACTGAAAATAATTTTGTGTACTATAATCAGCCATAATACTTGCCTGGATAGGTTTTAGAAGGCTTCTTAAAAAGAAGGGATAGTTATTATGTTCTCCAAATAATATATTTTCTTGCAGATTATCACTTTGAGCGCTGCATTTGATGTCTTGCATTTTAAATAAAGATACAATAGCAAAAAATCTTTGGTCAATAAATTCCCCGCGCATCAAATCAACGGCGGGGAAATAATTTGGAAACTTTATTTTTAATTCCTTATCTTCAAGCATTTTAAAATTACTCTTGAATATTAAGGATTTTTCTTAATCTGTTTTTCAAAATTTTATTTTCCTGGTCAAGCTTTTTCATCTGTCTTTGCATATTAGCATAGATTTTTTGCTGGTCAGAAGGGTTGTCGGCCTTAATAAATGATAAGCCCATGCCCATAATAAATCTTTTCCTTGATTCTTCTTTAAATGCAAGCAGAACCTTTACATCTTTATCCGTTATGTAGCCTAAAGAAATCATGCAGTCCGCAATTTTAATTTTCTCGCCGCGGCTTTGTCTTTCTTTTTGTTCTCTGATTGATTTTTCAAGCTGCGTGATATCAATTTTACCGAGTTTTTTTAATACCTCACCAGTTCTGATTTTTCCTGCCAAAAACTGAGCTATAGCATAAGTTTTATCAGATTCAGGCAAATCAACAAGTTCAAGCTCAACACAGCGCACAAACACTTTGGATGTTTCTGCCATTGTCCAATAATTTGAAAGAGTTATTTCAAATAAATCATTTTTGTAAGCACAATTTGAAAGAAAGATATAAAAATTTTCAGGCAATCCGGAATCTCTTTTTTCAAGCTCTCTTTTACCCTTAAAAGTAAGAACCGGAACATAGTGCTGCATAAGCTTTTCAGGATTCAATAAATCCAAAAACTCAGCCAGCTCTTCTGTTAATTTTTCTTTCGTCTTAAGATAAATAACCTGTTTTACCCACAACGGCAAAACATAAATATTATTTAAAAATAATTCTGAAACTCTTTGCTCACTCAAAACTTAATACCTTATTAAATAATGCTACTTAATACTAACTAGATGTATTATAATAGAATTTACTTTTAAAATAAATACCTAAATTAAATAAATACACCATTTAACTTAATATGATATAATAAATACTAATCACAAAGAAGGGCTTCAAGTGGATGAACAGCATTGAAAAGATTGATAAAATAAATGTTAAGAAAAAAATTGCCGCAGCAATTTCCATTATTTCAAACTCTTCTTTAATTGTATTAAAAATCACAGCAGGATTAATTTCAGGCAGTATTTCAATAATATCCGAGGCACTGCACTCGCTTGCGGATTTAGCAGCCTCTTTTATTGCTTATTTTTCTATTATGAAATCATCTGAACCTGCAGATGAGGACCATCCTTTTGGTCATGGAAAATATGAAGATTTAGCAGGATTCATTGAAGCACTGCTTATAATTCTAACAGCAATTTATATTTTTTACATTGCGGTTGAAAAACTTATAAAATTTGGTATGGATTATGAATTTGAAACAAATTTGGGCATCATAATCATGCTTATTTCAACAATTGTGAACTTTTTTGTTTCAAGATATTTATTCTATATGGCAAAAAAGAGCGATTCCATTGCACTTCAAACAGATGCAGAACATTTAAATATGGATGTATACTCTTCGCTTTCAATATTTTTGGGGCTTCTTGCGGTTAAAATAACAGGATTTTACATTTTAGACCCAATTTTTGCATTAATAGTTGCAGCCATTATTTTAAGAACCGGTTTAAATCTTACAAAGCAAGCCTCAAATAACCTTTTAGACGGCACCCTGCCGCAAAGTGAAAGAGAAACCATAAAAAATGTTCTTGAACATTTTAAAGATAAAGGATTAATGGGTGTTAAATCAATAAAGGCTTCAAAATCAGGCTCTAAAAGAGCTATTCAGCTTACGATTTTTCTTCCCTGCAAATTAACGCTATTAGATGCGCACACCTTATGCGATGAAATAGAACATGCACTGGGAGAGAATTTTCATCATTGCTCTGTCATAATCCATGCTGAACCAAACTGCATAAGCGGAAATCGCGAAAAATGCAATATGTGTAAAACCCATAATGTACTTCAAGCACAATAAAAAAGGTTATCCTTCAATTCTTCCTTTCAATTGACCACAGGCGGCGTCGATATCTGCACCGCGCTCAAGACGAACAGTCACTTTTTTGCCTGAAGCTTCAAGAATATATTTAAATTTCATAATGTCTTTTTTATCGGGCTTTTGGAAAGCTGCACCGGTGCCATCTTTGGCATCTACCGGATTATAAGGAATTAAATTAACATTACATTTTAAATCTTTCATAAAATGCGCAAGCTCTGCTGCGCACTCTTTGGTATCATTCAGCTTACCGATTAAAACATACTCAAGAGTCACTCTTTTGCCCGTTTTTTCTGTGTAGAATTTCAATGCCTTTTTTAATTCTTCAATATTATACCGCTTTTCAACAGGCATAATCTGCGCACGCAAGGTACTGTTTGGTGCATGAAGCGAGATTGCAAGGGTTGGCACAAGTTCTTCATTTGATATATCATAAATTTTTGGCACAATTCCGCAGGTAGAAACCGTTATGCGCCTTATTCCTATCATAAGGCAATTATTTATAAGCTCAATTGCCCTCATCATATTATCATAGTTATTAAAAGGCTCACCCTGCCCCATAAATACAACATTTGTAACCTTAAGCCCCGTATCCCTTTGAATGGTTAAAATTTGTTCTAAAATTTCATACGGCTCAAGATTTCTAATTATCCCCCTTTGCCCTGTAGCACAAAATTTGCAGCCCATAGCGCAGCCTATTTGTGAGCTCACACAAGCAGTTAAATTTGCGCGGTTATCAAAACGCATAAGAACACATTCTGCAGTATTCCCGTCTTTGTATTCAAGAAGATATTTAAGGGTGCCGTCTGTGCTTATTTGTTTTGTTTTAATCTTAACATCAGTAATAATTGCAATTTCAGAGAGTCTTTCTCTTAAATCTTTCTTGATATCAGACATTTCATCAAAAGATTTTGCATTTTTAACATAAAGCCAGGATAAAATTTGAGAAGCCCTGAATTTCTTCTCTCCTAATGTTTCCATAAAATCTTCAAGCCCGGCTTTATCGAGACCCGAGAGCCTTATTTTTTTACTTTCCTGCTGTGTATTTATGTTTTGTGCTTCCATAATCAAAGATTTTAACATAAAATAAAAATGGAATTTAAGGAAAATTTTATGGAAAAAATAAATATAATAGGCGGGGGTTTAGCAGGGTCAGAGGCTGCATTATACCTTGCAGAGAGAGGATACAAAATTAATTTATATGAAATGCGCCCCAAAAAACAGACAGGCGCGCATACAACGGGTGATTTTGCAGAATTTGTATGCTCAAACAGCCTTGGAAGCATAGCGGCAACTTCAGCAAGCGGATTATTAAAAAAAGAGATTGAAATATTAGGGTCAAATTTAATAGCTTTAGCTAAAAAACATGCGGTGCCATCCGGAAATTCTTTATCCATAGACCGTTTCGGGTTCAGCAATGCGGTTTCAAATTTAATTAAAAATCATAAAAATATAAACATAATAAATGATGAAGTTGAAAAAATCCCCGAAGGGCTTACACTTGTTGCAACAGGACCCTTAACGTCATCTGCCCTTTGTGATGATATTAAAGAAAAATTTGGGGAAGAGCATTTCAGTTTTTTTGATGCCATAGCACCTATTGTAAAAAAAGATACCATAAATTTTAATAAGGCTTTCTATGCGGCAAGATGGGATAAAGGAGAGGCAGACTTTATTAATTGCCCGTTTACACGTGAAGAGTATTTAAATTTTTATGAAATTTTAAACAATGCAGAAAAAATTGAATTAAAAGAATTTGAAAAAGAGGTTTTAGATAAAGCACAAAACCCTGCTGCCACAAAGAATAAAGCAAAATTTTTTGAAGGATGTATGCCGATTGAACAAATCGCAAGCAGAGGAGTTGACACGCTTCGTTTTGGACCGATGAAGCCTGTAGGATTATTTGACAGGCGGTTATTCAAAGAGGGAGATGAAGCACGTTTTAAAAAGCAGCAGTTTTATGCCGTAGTACAGCTTCGTCAGGATGATAAAGAGGCAGAATTATATAATTTAGTAGGATTTCAAACCAATTTAAAATGGGGAGAACAAAAAAAGCTAATTCAGGCAATCCCCGGCTTAGAAAACGCTGAAATTACAAGATACGGCGTTATGCACGCCAATACTTTTATAAACAGTCCGAAAATTTTAAACAAAGGCTTGCAGACAATTTCAAATCCTGATTTATTCTTTGCAGGGCAGATTACAGGAGTGGAAGGATACACAGAAAGTATTGCAACAGGGCTTTTGGCTGGAATTAACATTGCAAGATATATTGAACAAAAACCTTTAATTGAACTTGAAAGTGTATCTATGCTTGGTGCTTTGGTTGATTATATAACATTCAAAGAACATAAAAATTTTCAGCCGATAAATTCAAACTGGGGAATTATAAAAGAAATGGAAATGCCCAGACACGTGCGCAAAAACAAGGAAGAAAAAAATACCTTGTATGCAAATCGTGCAATTGAATATGTTAATAATTTAAAAAATATGCTATAACATATAGGTTATATTTTATAAACGGAGCAAATCGGATATGGAAATTTATGCAAAAAATCCGCAGGAATCCCGTGCGGATGTTGTTATTACGGGCTTTTTTGAAGACGACAAAACATTTAACGATATTCAAAAAAATTTAGATGAAAAATCTGGCAGCGCAATCACAAAAATCATTGAAAATGAAAACTTTAAAGGAAAATATCTTGAAACTTTTGTACTTCCTTTAGACAATTTAAAAATTGTAGCTGCAGGATTAGGCAAAAAAGAAGAATTTAATACAGACAAAGTAAGAGAAATAGCTGCAAAGGCTATAAAACAAGCTGAAAAATTAAGCAAAAATAAAATAGTTGGTTTCAATATTCAAAATAATGGTCAAATGTGCTGCTGCAAAATCTCTCATAATGTGACATTGGGCACTATTATAGGTGAATATGATTTTGATAAGTATAAAAGCAAGAAAAATGAAGAAAAAATTAAAGAAGTGGAAATTCTGACCGAAAAAGTTGAAAAATTCACACCGGCAATTGAACAAGCTAAAATTATCGGCGAAGCTATGGATTTTACTAAAAATTTAATCTTTGAGCCGGCTGAATATGCTACACCGACTAAAATTTCAGAAATCGCAGCAGAACTTGCAAAAGAAAATGGTCTTGAATTTAAAGTATTTAACAAAGAAGAATTAAAGGCTATGAATTTTAATGCTTTTCTTGCGGTAGGGCAAGGAAGCGTTCAGGAGCCAAAATTTATACACTTAAAATATACACCTGAAAACCCAAAGAAAAAAATTGCAATTATTGGAAAAGGTATCACATTTGATTCAGGCGGATTAGATATCAAGCCTCCGGCTTCAATGCTTACAATGAAAACTGATATGTCAGGCTGCGCTTGCGTTCTTGGTGTTATGAAAGCTGTAAGTAAATTAAAACCGGATGTTGAAGTACATATGCTATCCGCACTTTGCGAGAATATGCCGTCAGGCTCAAGCTATAAAGTGGGCGATGTTTTAATTGCAAAAAACGGAAAAACTATTGAAGTTGATAACACAGATGCTGAAGGAAGATTAACCCTTGCAGATGCCTTAACCTATGCCGATGAATTAAATGTCGATGAAGTAATTGATGTTGCAACACTAACAGGGGCTGTAATTGTGGCGCTCGGTAATACAATAACGGGCATTATGGGCAATGACAGCGAACTTACCAAAGAACTTATTGAAGATGGCAAAGAAGTTGGCGAAACCCTTTGGGAAATGCCAATTCTTGATGATATGCAAGACAATCTGAAATCCGATATTGCGGATATGAGAAACACAGGAAACAGATATGCAGGAGCCAGCACTGCAGCCAGATTCTTATCAAACTTTACCAAGGCTAAAAAATGGGTTCATCTTGATATTGCAGGAACAGCATTTATTGATAAACCCTACAAAGAGCTTGATAAAGGAGCTACTGCCGCTATGGTGCGCACTTTAATAAAACATATTACAAAATAAAATATTAAATAGTTATTTTGAACCCTGCTTTATTATATTTAAAGCAGGGTTTTGTTAACTTTTGTAAATAATTTTTATAGTTTTGAAATTTAAAACCTCATTTTAACTTTGTCTTTATATAAAGGTTATATATAAAATATTTACAAGTGAAGAAAAAGTGAAAGTTGGTTTTTAAAATGGGTGTTGAAACTTATACAATTCAAAAAGGCGATACTTTAACAAAAATTGCACGCGAACACTACGGGTTAAACGGCAAAGAAGCTTACCAAAAAGCTCTTGAAATCGCAAAGAATAACAATATTGCAAACCCTGATTTAATATATGCAGGTACAAGCTTAAACCTTTTATTTGAAAATGAACCGACAACCCAAGCATCCAATAAAGAATGCAAAAATACTTCACCAGCAAAAGAAGATATGCCTGCAATAGAAACAGAAAAAACAAATAAAGAAGCTGACTTTATAAACAAATATCAAGAACTTATAGAAAAACAAAGAAAATTCTACCAATATGAAGATGCAAAAGATTTTGGCACGCAAGAACCTAAAGATTTCAATCCTGAAACTGACACAAAAGTAGTTTTTGCAAACCCGGAAATATTCAAAACAGAAAATGTCCAAGAAAAAGTTGAAGCATACAAAATGGCTGCACTGGAACTTGCAAAACAAGATATCGAAGCAAATGATACCGAAGATGAGACCGGTAAAAAAGACGGTGTGCTAACCCTTAAAGAATTTGAAAAAGCTGAAATGGCATTTTTTGAAACAACATATGCCGCAAGCACAAAACAATTGGCAGAAGATATCTTTTTAGAGCAATATTTTACAGAACACGGTGCAATACCAACTGACGAAACTATTTATTCAGGTTCAAACAAAATTTATCAATCACTTGTTAATGACCAGATTGCAAATATAAGAATGATGTTTAATGCCTTTGATATAGATAACAGCGGCACTTTGGATGCTTCAGAAGTTGCAACACAATATGTATTTATGGATGCAGGCTTTAACAATAAACAAAACAGTATTAAAATGAACGGTCAAAACAATGAATTAATGATGGCTCTAGACGGTCAAATTGATTTAGATAACACAGCAATATACGTTCAAAATCAAGCACAAATTAATGAATATAAAGAAATTTTAGAAACCGGTAAAAATGTTGTATTCTATGATGATACAATGATTAAAGATATACACACAAATATGTTTGCATCATAAAAACTTAATAAACTATTATTATTTAAAATAAGAGCCTCTTTTGAAGGCTCTTTTTAATTTATTTATTTCAAAACTATTCCGGTTTATTTACAACAATCTGCGGGAAAGGAATTTCTATTCCAAGTTTATCAAACTTTTCTTTTATTCTTAAATTAAACTCTCTTTTTATTTCCCACTGAAACTGAGGATAGGTTTTAATTCTGCATTTTATTAAAATAGAGCTGTCATCAAAACTATCTAAACCTAAAACTTCAATATCATCTAAAATCATTTTACTAAATGCTATGTCATTTTTAAGTTCATCCCCTGTTTCTTTTAAAACATTCATTACATTTGGTATATTTTCTTTATAGGCAACAGAAATATCCAATACAGCATAAGAAAAATCTCTTGTCTGGTTTGTTACAATATCAATCAAACCGTTTCTTATATAATGCACACAGCCTTCATAGGACCTAAGCATTATCATAGTAAGGGTTACACGCTCTACCGTACCTGAAACCCCTTGCACTTTTACAATATCGCCAACCCTTATTTGCCCCGTAAGAAGTATATTTAATCCCGCAATTACATCCTGTACAAAACGCTGGGCTCCAAAACCTACTGCAATACCCAAAACACCGGCAGTTGCCAGAATGGGCTTCATATCTATTCCCATATCTTGTAAAATATTTGTTCCAAAAAACAAAAATAATATAGTATCTGTAACAGAAAGAGAAATGAGTCTTAATGTATTATATTGCTTTTTAGATTCAAGGTCTTCCGCCTTTGATATAATTTTTTTCATAACCTTGTTAATCAAGATATTTGCGGATTTCAAGGCAAGCACAAAAAGAAGCAGCTCAACAACTATTTTGAATAAAAGCGACACATTAATTTTATTTATAAAAGCAAGCATTGCGCCGTTTAAAATATTTTCCATATAATTTCTCCATTTTTTTAAAAATATTTTAACAAATTATATCATATTAAAAATTAATCCTTCAGATTAATAAAAATTTAAACCCCAAGGCTAATCTAATTTTGTTTAAAAATGTATAAACTTTTTAATTAAAGGGGAGTTTATGATTAAGGCAACTTTAGAGAAAAAAGAAGATTTTAATACCAAATTTCATAATACGGCTGAAAAATTTTTAAAGCAAAAGCAGTATAAGAGCGCGATTGCGCCATATTTAAATTCTATACTTATAAATAAGAAAAATATTAAAACGTATATAGGCATATCAAAAGCCTATAAAGGCTTAAAGGATTATGAGAAGGCAATAAAATACTTAAAAGATGCCGAAAAATTTGAAAAAGTAAACTTTGAAGTTTATTATGAACTTGGAATCAATTATTTACTATGTGCTAAACCCTATCTTGCAGTTGAATATTTTAGACGTGCAATAAAACTAAATCCTAAAAATTTAAACGCACAAATCCAGCTTGCAATAGCCCATGAACTTTTAGATGAACCGGATATTTCCTTGATGATTTACGATAAAATTATTGAAGAAAAACCTGGGTTTATTTTATGTTATAACCATAAAGCGGGTCTTTATATGCAGCTTGGAGAATTTGAAGAAGCCGCAAGAGTTTTTAAACAAATTTTAAAGATTAACCCAAAATACTTTAGGGCAAATTTGGGCTTAGGAATTTGTTTTGATAAATTAAAAAGACAACACTTTGCAGTAAGGTATTATAAAAAATATATAGCCCAAAAACCAAATTCAGACACAACAAGAGCACTTGTTGGAAGAATTGTTGAAATATACTCTAAAAAACCCGATACAAACAGAAGACTTAAGGTTGTAAGTTAGGCATTTTTATTTAAAGAAGCCTGTCCTTGAACATTCTGGTTTTTATGTGCGCCAAGGAAGCTTTGGAAAAGCATTTTTTGGTTAGAGTTAAATGTATTATAAACAGGTTTCGTATAAGGCAGATTAATATTTGGGTCTTTATAAGTATCTTTTATATTGCCGTCATTAAGAAGATATTTATTTTTTGTCATTTTTTCATTTAATTTTGGCAGTCCAAAACCAAGGAATCCAACTACAGCTAATAATGCAGCAGTTTCAAATTTGGCGCCTATACCTTTTGAGAATTTAGAAATAGGGTTGGTATTTGTATCTTTTAATACGTTTGCAAGTTCTTCAAATGCTGAATTTGAAGCATCTTTACCTTGAATTGCATTAATAATTTCCTTCCCGGGCTTTGTAAAATCAAAACCTTCGCCAAGAAGCTTTTTAGCAGCAAGTGTCAGGGCACCATCTTTACCATTCGCACCTTTTGCTCTATCAAATGTAAGTACTTTACCAACATTTCCTTTATTGTCATCTACAAAATTCAGGAATCTGGTAAGAGTTTCCTTGCCATTGATATCTGTATAGTTTGCGGCAATATCTTCAGCAGAAAATGCAGTTTCACCTTTTTGTTGGAAATACCCGAGAGCCTTTTTAAATTTATTGACATCTTCAGGAATACCTGTATATGTCAATGGCAAACCGGATTTTTTCGCCATTAATTTTGAAAGACCAGCTTTTATTGCCTTCATGGCAAAAGTGATGGTTAAAATCGTAGTAACGTCACGTCTTACAATTTCACTTCTTTCATCATTGTCACGAGCTTTTAAGAATCTTGGCACAAGCGTACATACTGAAATTAAGGCAAGAAAAGCACCGCGCCCAGAGTTCATGCCGCGTCCTTCTGTAAATTTATTAACCTTAGAAGTCCAGCTGCCTTCGGTTTTAACGCTTCTGCCTAATTTTATTAAATTATCGCTGAAGTTATTTGAGATTCTGGAAGCAGCACTATTTATTTTCATTGTTTGCCGCTCCTTGTCTTTGTTTATTTAC
Organism: Candidatus Gastranaerophilales bacterium; assembly: GCA_910586855.1. Taxonomy (GTDB): domain Bacteria; phylum Cyanobacteriota; class Vampirovibrionia; order Gastranaerophilales; family Gastranaerophilaceae; genus MGBC122484. Next base: position 731,034 of record CAJUJH010000001.1, on the reverse strand, counting down.
CTGAGCATAAATTGCATCGGTTTCAGGGTTTGTTTTATTTCTTGTATATAATTTTGGAATAATTGACATAAATAAGCCCGTTGCAACAACCATCATGACATTTGTTATAAATCTTGAACCTATGCGGGCGTCTCTGAAGTTATCAACAAATTTCTCAACAAGCATTTTACTGTTTGATTGAACATTTTTTCCTTGTGCTGACAGGTATTGTTTTGCAAAATCATTTGAATAATTTTTCATATCATCAACAATATCACTGATTTTAAGAGGTTTGGAACCCGGAATAATTTTTGCAGTAAGAAAATCACCCCATCCTTGAGTATGGGATTTTTTGTCTGCAACAAATTTCGTGCTTAATTGCGATAATATCTCATCCTTGGCATCAACCTGAACGCCGTCTTTTGTGATTTTTTTATTAAACATACTCATAAAGAAATTTCTTTTAGGAGTAGCCTGGTCTTCAGCTTTAAGCATTAAATCAACATATTCATCAATATTAATATCAGAGGCGCCTTCAAATTGAGAGAATATATTTTGGAAAACATCTTTATAGAATGTCTTTTTAATTTCTATGTTAGCATTTTGAAGTTCATCTTTTGAAAGAGATTTAAAATCAATATCTTTGAATTTATTATCGCCTAAAGTATTTATGCTACCCTTCATAATGTCGCTAAATATTGCAATATTATCAACAGGAACTTTATTTGCTTCACCTGAATAATGGCTCGCCCCGGCCAGAACAAGGGCAGGGATAATAAACATGCTGGGTCCGGTTGTAAATTCTCTAATTGCCACTTCAACTGCAGCTTTATAGTTATTTTTTCCGGTTATATCTTTATTTCTGTCAAGTGCTGCAAACGTTCTTGGAAAATTAGTTCCTAACATATCCTGAACAGTAAATGAAGCAGCCATGCCGCCGCGGGCAATTGCTGCCCAAAAATCAATAAGGGAGGTTGTCAGGTCAGCACCTTTAAATGAAATTTGACTGTTGTTTTTAGAATTTTTAAGCACAGAAGCTTGGGACTGCCCAATATCACGGCTTTCCGTCAAGCTATTATTAATAATTGTATTGTTAACGCTTCTTACCTTCATAAATTTCTTTAAAAAACGGTCACAAAAAATATAACGCATCAAGTAAACATAAGTTGCTAGCATGGAACACTTTTTTAAACAAAAATTTACATAAAATGTTTAAAATTTACATGCCGGAATTTTCCAAGATGGCTTTAAAAGCTTATTTTAGGGATTTTACAAACAATTTATATCTTTTGGCTATTTTAAAGCCCTTGGAAGTGTAATTTTAACACTATTAAAAATTTTTATCAATTAGCTCTTAAGAATTATGAAATTTTTGAAGACTATTGTTATCTGATACTATTCTATCGGGGGAGTTATTTTTTAAAACGCTTGTTTTAAATTAAAAACAAAGAAATGGAAAAAGACTATTAATAAAGGAATTACACAGATTATGAAGGCATCATCATATACTTTTTGCAGTGCTTATTTATTAGGTTTATGGGCAGTTTTTTCAATGCTTACATTTTTAATTCTTGATTAATAAAATTTATATCACCTGATATTGCAAGTTTTAATTCTTCAATATTATTAAATTTTTTCTCTTCCCTGATTGGTTTTTTGAAGCTCACCTTAATTTCTTTACCGTAAATATCTTCATTAAAGTTTAATATGTGCGCTTCAAGAACGGGTTCGTTTTTATCATCAACAGTGGGTTTTACACCCCAATTAATAAGGGCATTATATTGAATATTATTCAGTTCAACACCGCCAAAATAAACCCCGTAAGGCGGTTTTACAATATTGTCAAGCCATTTAATATTTGCTGTATTAAAACCCAGTTTTCGAGCTAAACCCATTCCTTTGATAACTGTGCCTTTTATATAAAAATCATACCCCAAAAGCGTATTTGCTTCTTTTATATAGGCACGCTCAATAAATTTTTTAATATTTGTACTTGAAATAAGAGTATTATTCAAGCGCATTTTTTCTATTTCAACATACTTGTATCCAAGGTTTTGATGAGCCCTTAAAAACTCACTGTTCCCTTGGCTTTTGCCATCTTCCTTTTTGCCAAATGTATGGTTAAAGCCCGTTATTATATACTTTGGAGCAAATTGTTTAACTAAAAGCCTTAAATATTCATCAGCTCCAATGTTTTTATACTCTTCAAAATCCAAAACATAAGCAATATCAATCCCCAAAGCTTCAAACATTTTAATTTTATCTTCAAAAGTTTGTATACTTATACCTTTATTTTGGTCAAAATATCCGCCAGGCGACCTTTTGAACGTTATAACCGCGCTTTTTTTATCGGCACCTTCGCTTTTAGCAAGATTAACAGCGCTTTCCAGGATTTTTTTATGTGCAATATGCACCCCGTCAAAAAAACCAAGTGCTATTGAGGAAATTTTGGCACTATCAGGGGTTATCGGATGTTTTAGCGTGGTAAATATTTCCATAATCAATTACTATATCTATTATTTTGACTGCGGCTTATTTGATTTTTTAGGTTTTTGGTTCTTGTTTTTGCCCTTATTTTGCATACTTAAGTCGTTTTTTTGCTGTAATCGCCTTACAGAAAGCACATCCGGGATGGTTTGAATATTTAAAATAACCCTCTTTAGCGTTTCAATATCTGATAATTCAACACCGATATCCATAATACCGAATTTTTTGCTTTTTAAATAAGTGTTTGCATACGCTATATTTGTATTTGTATCTGCAATCTTGATTAAAATATCTTTTAGAATACCTACTCTATCCTGTGATTCAACCCTTAAATGTGCAATATATGTACCTTGCGACACATTATCTGCCCATTTAATATCCATCATCCGCTCAGGGATAATATCAAACAGGCATTTGCAGTCAAGTCTGTGGACGGTGACACCTTTTGATTTTGTAACAACGCCCACAATAGGCTCACCCGGAATTGGAGAACAGCATTTTGCAAGGCTCCAGAGCATTCCCTCTAAGCCTACGATGTCATTTTTCTTCTTATTTCTCTTACTCTTAGATTGTTCTTTTTCTTCAATGTTTTCAAGAGGTTTGTTTTCAGGTTTTTTAAGCTTATTTAAAACCTTATGAATTGTGGTTTCACCGTAACCAAGAGCAGCAAATAAATCAGGGGCGCTTTTATAATTCATCTCATGAGCGCATTTATCTATTTCGCCTGATTTCAAGTACTCATCAAATACTGCTTTTGTAAGGTTGGTTTCAAGGGCAGATTTACCAATTTCAATATTATCTTCCCTTTTATATTTTTTAAACCAAAGACGGATTTTTGAAATAGCGCTTTTAGTTACAACGAAATTCAACCAATCGATTTTTGGCATAAATTGCTTTGATGTTAAAATTTCAACAATATCGCCGTTTTGAAGCTTTGTATCAAGAGGAACAATTCTTCCGTTTATTAAGGCGCCAACTGTTCTGTGTCCGACTTCTGTGTGGATTCTATAGGCAAAATCAAGCGGGGTAGAATTTGCAGGCAAATCAACAACATCTCCTGCAGGAGTAAATGCAAAAACCTGGTCTGCAAATAAATCAAGCTTTACGCTTTCAACAAATTCTTTAGCATCTGTTGTATCTTTATCAATTTCTACAAGCTTTCTCATCCAGTTAAACTGAATATCGTTTTTATCTTCAGCCTTAACAGAGCCTGATTCTTTATATCTCCAATGTGCCGCAACACCATATTCCGCTACATCATGCATTTCTTTTGTTCTAATCTGGATTTCAAAAGGCTTGTTTTTTGAGCCTATGACAGATGTGTGCAGCGAACGGTATAAATTACCTTTCGGCATTGCGATATAGTCTTTAAATCTTCCCGGGATAGGTTTAAACTGTGAGTGGATAATTCCTAAAACATTATAACAAGCTCTAATATCATCAACTATTACGCGAATTGCAGTTATATCATACAAATCGTCAAATGAAACGTTCTGGCGTTTCATTTTATTATATATACTGTAATAGTGTTTTGCTCTGCCATAAATGGTAGCATGGATACCGGAATCTTTTAGGCTGTTTGAGATAGTTTCAATCAAGGATGAAACCACTTTATCCCTGTCATGTTTTGTTTGAGCTACAAGTTTTGCAATTTCATAATACTTTTCAGGATTAATATAACGCAAAGACAAATCTTCAAGTTCTGCTTTGATTTTCCCGATACCAAGACGATTAGCCAGCGGTGCAAAAATATCAAGTGTTTCTTGTGCTATACGCTTTTGTTTATTTGCAGCCATATAATTCAAAGTACGCATATTATGAAGACGGTCGGCAAGCTTTAAGAAAATTATACGAACATCTTCCGCCATTGCAATAAACATGCGGCGGAAATTTTCAGCCTGACGCTCTTCCTTGGATTTGAACTGAAATTTTCCAAGTTTTGTAACCCCGTTTACAAGCTTTAGAACATCAGAGCCGAAACTCTTCTCAATTTCAGCAGGTTCAGTTTCAGTGTCTTCTAAAATATCATGCAAAAATGCTGCAATAATTGTATTTGTATCAAGTCTTAGTTCGGTTAGAATTTTCGCCACTTCAATAGGGTGGATAATATAGGGCTCTTCTGAAATTCTATATTGCCCGTCATGCAAGCGTGAAGCAAAAAGATAGGCATGTTCTATCTTTTCAATATCTTCAATTTCCCTTTTTTGGGAAATAAGCATCTCTTTTAACTCATTAAACAGCATCAAATATGACATAGCTTAATTTTACATCTTTTTTAGGATATTTCAATCTGTTATTTATATTAGAATATTCAGGATGGATATTGAAGAATTAAAAAATCTGATTCAAAAAGAAACAGAAGGCTTTAGACTAAAAATAAAAGTCTCGGCTAATTCTAAGAAAAACAGTTTTGAATTTCTGGATGATGAATCAGGAAACATTTTAAAAATAAAAATAAATAAACCCGCAGTGGATGGCAAGGCAAATAAGGCGATAATAGAGTATCTTTCAGAAATCTTTAATGTGCCAAAAAGCAATATTTCAATTTTGAACGGAGAAAAATCATCCCAAAAATGCTTGCTAATTAAACCCAAAAAGAATATAATTTAGCTGTATGGAATACCCATTATAAGATAATTTTGTAAAAAAATAATAAGACTTTGTAACAAAAGTTTAAAAAATTGTCAATATTTTATTTTGTCTGTACTTAAAATATACAAGTGTGAAAATCAAAAACTATTTTAGAAGGTTTAATAGGAAAAGTGAGTTTCGAGAAGTCAGAAGAAAAGAAACCTGCTAGCAATAAAAGGTCAAATAAAGAAGAAAGTAGGAATGAAGTTAAGATTAATTCCGTATTTTCTAACCCCATTAATCCAAAAGTCCAAAGCCATGTAAGAACAAGTGCAAACAGACTTTATGGAGGTTATTCAAGCCAAAATTATGCAAAGCAGCTAAATATAAATTATCAGGAAATTTTAAAGTATATAAATGAAGCATTCTTGAGCAAAAACGAACTTGGGCAGCTTTTTTATTCAATCCATAATATACTTTCTACAAGAATGCAGATAAATTGTTCAGCTCTTGGTTTAATCAATAAACAATCCAAATGTGTAAATATAAAACTAATAGATAAAGTAGGCTCAACATATTCAAGCAAAATAATGCTTACAGATACTGAAAATCCCATTGTAAAATGTATTCAAAGCAAAAAAATGCAGAGGGCCCAGGATATAAGCTTTTTAAGCGCTTCATATTTAAATAATTCAGCAATGCTTTTATTCCCGCTGATTACTGCGGATGAGTGCCTTGGAGTATTTGCCGTGGGTGATACACGGGCTGATATGTATACTGAGCTTTATCAATTTATTGGAAACTCTGTAGGATTATTTGCACAAAATATTAACTTACTTGAGATGGTTGAGAAAAATTCAGATACGGATACTTTAACAGGACTTGCAAACCACAAACACTTGCAGGAAGAATTATCCAAACAAATACATCTTGCCGAACAAGCAAATTCTCAATTATCAATCTGCATATTTGATATTTCAAACATTTCTCAAACAAACAGAGAACTAGGGCATGCTAAAGGCGATGAAATCATTAAAACGGTAGCTCATAAAATCAAACAAAGCATTAGAAATACAGACTTTGCAGGAAGATATGGCGGAGATGAGATTGCAGTATTAATGCCAAATACTCCTTTAGAAGAAGCTAAATACATAGCAGAATATTTATCTTATACGCTATCTTGCGTTATTGTAGACGCTGTCGGTCCAATTAAGGTAAGCGCCGGCATTGCAGCTTATCCTCTGGCTTCAAAGAATCAGGAAAAACTTCTTGTTTTAGCAGAGCAGGCTATGTATATTTCAAAGAGCAAATCTTATGAATCAGGCAACTGCATTGTTGTTACAAGTGAAGATTATAATTTCTGGGATGATGAAGCTCTTAAATGTTTTGCAGAAGTTTTAACCAAAAAACATGCTGAAATAGGTGTGGATTTTGAAGAAGAATTAATAAGCAAATTCCACAATGAAAAAATTATTTCCAATAAACATCTTCTTGATGTTGTAACATCTTTAGCAAGTACAATTGATGCCAAAGACCCATATACAAAAGGTCATTCAACATTTGTTTCAAGATACTCTGAAGCACTTGCAAGAGCATTAAGGCTTCCTGAAGCTGAAGTAGAACGTATTAAACTTGGAGCCTTACTCCATGATATTGGCAAAATCGGTATTCCTGAAAACGTACTTAAAAAGCCAAGTATGCTAACCGATGATGAATGGGAAATTATGAAGCAGCACCCTGTAATCGGGGCTGAAAAGGTTCTTGCTCCAAATGAATCATTGAGAGATTTAATCCCTATGGTTAAATTTCACCATGAACATTATGACGGCACAGGATATCCTTTTGGCTTAAAAGGAGATGAAATTCCGCTATCAGCCAGAATTGTCTCTATAGCAGATGCATACCACGCACTTGTTTCAGATAGACCATACAGAAAAGGTCTTGGGGTTGAAAAAGCTTGTGAAATTTTAAAACTTGGTGCAGGCGTCCAGTGGGATAAAGAACTTGTAAGACAATTTATTGTTATTGCTCCGTCATTATCAACAGAAGTGTAAAGAAAAACTTTTATTTATCAGCCAAATGATAATATTCAAGCTTTGAATTTATATCAAGCTTTTTAGCACCGCGTTTAAAGATTTTTGTTTTATATAGTCCAAGACGCGCAAGGAAGTATTTTATACTAACGCCTAATACTCCAAAGCCATATTTTGTTGAGCGTCTGAAATTAATTGAGCTTGCTTCAGGAAAATACTTTGTAGGACAGGAGATTTCACCTATTGAATAGCCGTAATAATAAATAAGTGCAAGCATTTCATTATCAAAAATAAAATCGTCATCACATTCTGCTAAAGGCAGATTTTCAAGAATCTCTTTAGAAAACGCTCTAAAACCTGTATGGTATTCAGATAATTTTTGCCCCAAAAAGAAATTCTGGAAAAATGTTAAAAATTTATTAGCACAGAATTTATATAATGGCATACCGCCCTTAAGTGCACCGTTATTTAACATACGGGATGCTATCACAGCATCATATTCATTAAATGCAATCATTGATGCCATTGCAGGAATTAGCTTTGGCGTATATTGATAATCAGGATGCAGCATTATAACAATGTCGGCATCTTCCTTTAGGGCTGCTGTATAGCAAGATTTTTGGTTTCCCCCGTATCCTTTGTTTTCATTATGCACAATAGTTGTGATATTAAGTTTTTTAGAGACATCTTTTGTATTATCCAAAGAATTATCATCAACTAAAATTACCTTATCTACAAAATCTTTATAAATTTCATTATAGGTAATCTCAAGCGTCTTTTCTGCATTATATGCAGGCATTATTACAACAATTTTCTTTCCGTTTATCATAAAAATAATAGTACACTACCTGTGCATCTAATAGCAAAATGTTTAAAAAACTTTGCAAATATGTAAATAAAATATATAATTAATCTTATGATGGAGAATACCGAAAGTTCAATTTACTATATAAGAAAATCTTTTGAGTTAAAGAATTTAAAACTGTATAAAGAAGCTGTTGAAATGCTCTATAAGGCATTATCCTGCGATGATATCGGCGATAAAAATATTGAGATAATAGCACAAATAGGCGACCTCTATATTTTGCTTAAAAATTATGAAAGAGCAATTGAACAGTATGAAAAAGTTTTAGATAAAGATAATTCCCATGTTCATAGCTTGCATCAATTGTGCGAGATTTACTTTGTTTTGCAAAACTATACAAGGGCGCTTGAGATTGCAAAAAATTTATGTAAAAAATCAAAAAGTGTTGAAAATTATATAAATTACTTTAAGGTATTATTCAAACTAAATCTTTTTGATGAAATAAAAGAACTTTATAACAGCCTTGATGATGAGGCTTTGCATAATGAAGAAATTATGTATATAGTTTCAAAAACAGAGCCTGAAAATAAATATGAACTTTTAGAAGACATTATTAAAACAGATTCCAACAATATTAATGCAAAGCTTGATTTAGGAATTTTATGCTTTAAAAAACAGGATTATGATTACGCTAAAGAATTATTTGAGTGTGTAGTTCAGGCTGAAAACAATCCCAAAGCTTATTATTATCTGGGGCTTATTTTCAATAAAAAAAATGAACACACAAAAGCTATAGATAATTTTTTAAAGGCAATAAAATACGATAAAACAAAAGTTAACAATTATTATTTTGAACTTGCAAAAGCATATTGTGACATTAACTGGCTAAATGAAGCACAAATTGCAATCTTAAGGTCTTTAAGTATATTAGCAAACGCAACACCTTACGCAGATACTATTGACGAGCATTATTTTATTTTAGGATGGATATATTCAAAGAAAAATGATACCAAGAATGCTATTTTAAATTTAGATATGATTGAGCCGCATTCTGCCATTTACAACAAAGCTCAAGTATTAAAGAATATGCTTGAATTTAAAAAAGGCAACATCATTGAAGCTAAATTAAATCTTGAAAAACTTTATGAAACAGATAAAGATAACCCATTATTATACTCTTCATTGGGGGAAATTTATAAGGAACTAAAACTTTATAAAAAAGCTGTTGAAATATATAAAGACGGCTTAAAAGCATACCCTGATTCATTTAGTTTTTTATCAGAGATTGTAGATATTTTAATTGATGATAAAGATTATGATGAGGCTTTAAAATACGCAGATGATTTTATAACAAATTATCCAAATTGCCCAAGCGCATATAATTCGCTTGCAAGAATATACTACAGGCAAAAAGAGTACGGTAAAGCCCTAAATGAGCTTTCAAAACTTATTCAGCTGGATAAAAACAATGCAGAGGCATTCTATTTTATGGGACTTATTTTAAATGACCTTGCAAATCCAAATGATGCCATTGAACATTTAACTATTGCTTTGAATTTAAACCCGACAAAGGCAAAATATTATGCACAGATTTCAAGAGCCTATAACTTGGCTGAAAATCACAACGATGCATTTTTGTTTATAAAAGAAGCAATAGAACTTGCACCTGAAGAATTATCTTATAAAAAACAAGCTGCAATGATAGCGGATGAAACAGGAAACAAGGAAGAAGCTAAATTTTACCAAAAACTGGTTCAAAACAGTGAGAATATTGCAAAACAATTAAGAAGTAAATAGCTTTTGTATTTTTAATTTGTTTATGATAGAATCCAATTATTGAAAATTAAATAATATTTGTACCTGCAGCTCAGCTAGCAAAATAACTTGTTGGTTTGCAAAATAAATAAATTGTTTAGCACAAACATTCTATTTAGCTGAGATACAAGTCAAATTTAAAAATCAATATTACCTGCGCCTGTAGCTCAGCTGGATAGAGTGTTTGGCTACGAACCAAAAGGTCGGGGGTTCGAATCCCTCCAGGCGCGCCATTTAAACTCCTAAAAGCAGGAGTTTTTTATTAGGAGGGATTCTCACCATAAAGGATTCTTCCCCATTCGCAAAAACGTAACATTTAATCACTTTTTTGCTCAGCTGAGTTTACTAAAATTAAAAAGCCGTAAGACTACCCGCCGCAAACTTTACATGGTATACCGCCACGTTTTACTACCTCTCTTTTCTCAATTGTTATACAATTTACTGTGCATTTTTTAGCCCACTGGCAGTATAATTTGTGAAACTTATAGGTTTTTGTATTAAATGCAACAGTTTCAGAAAGAAATAAAGTCAAAAACATATTAAAATTTGAATCATGATTATAATAAAGCCTCTTTATATTTAAAAGAGGCTTTTAAAATTCAAAATTAGGATAAAAACTTAAACAATTTTCAATACAGGCAAAATCATACCCCTACAGGCAGGGTTTTTAAAACATCATCCACAATCAATTCAGGTGTCAGGTGATATTTTTCATAAAGAATATTTAAGGGCACTCTATCTGTAAATTCTTTATCAGAGCCAAAATTCAAGACTTTCATACCAGAATTACCGTAATATCTTGAAACTTTCTCGCCAAAGCCTCCTGAAACGCAGCCGTCTTCAAGTGTAATTACAATATCGTGATTTACTTTTAAGGCTTCAAGCATTTCATTATCAACTCCTGTTAAAAACAGCGGGTTAATAACGGTTGGTTTAATACCGGTTTTTTGTTCAAAAGCTTGTGCCACAGCACATCCAAGATGATAAAAATTCCCAGCGCCAATTATAGCAAGTTTTCTACCATTTTGAGTCATTTTAAATTTATTTAATTTTGAATAATCAGTATTATCAGGCATACCGGAAGATACAAAATTATTAAAAGGCACCCTTATACCCACAGGATAATCATTTTGTTTAACAGACCATTCAAGCATTTTAAGATACTCTTCCTTGGTTGAAGGCGCTAAATACACCATATTTGGGATATTTGAGATTAAAGGAATATCAAAGGAGCCAAGATGCGTGCAATCTGCACCTGAGATGGCGCCCCAGTAGATTAAAAGTGTTATCGGCGAATTATTTAAGCACAAATCCTGCGACAGCTGGTCATAGGTTCTTTGAATAAAAGAGCTCATAACGGCAAGAACAGGCTTTGCACCCTGCTTTGCAAGCGCAGAAGCATAAGCTACAGCGTGCTCTTCAGCTATGCCGACATCTGTATACCGGCATCCTAATTTTTCCCTAAAATCTTTTGTAAAGCCGTATGCTCCGGGGGTTGCAGGGCTTATTGCAATAATATTCTTATCCTCTTTTGCTTTAGCCAAAATAAAATCTGTGGTTAATGTATTATAATCTTCTGTTTTTGCTTGTATAGATGATGGTTTTTCATCCAATGCACCGGGCAAAATCCAGTGATAAGCTTCTTTATTAGTCTCAGCTTCCTTATAACCGCACCCTTTGAGGGTCTTTATGTGCAATACAACAGGTTTATTTATATCTTTTACCTTTTTGAAGGCTTTAATCATAGATTCAACATCATTACCGTTTTCTTCATAGAAATATTCAAACCCTAAAGATTTAAAGAAATTCAATTCAGCTTTGCCCTTGGTTTCCCTTAAAAGTTTAAGGTTATCGTACAATCCGCCCGCGTTTTCAGCTATTGACATATCATTATCGTTTACAACAATTATTATATTACTGCTTAAAACAGCCGCATTATTCAGCCCCTCATAGGCTTCTCCGCCTGATAGAGAGCCATCCCCGATAAGAGCTATAACGTTTTCACTTCCACCCCTTAAATCTCTTGCCTTTGCAACACCAACCGCCAAACTAACGGAAGTGGATGTATGCCCCACCTTAAAAAGGTCGCAAGGGCTTTCTTCAGGTGCTGTATAGCCAGTGAAAACATTATATTTTTCAGGGTTTAAAAAACCTTCTTTTCTTCCTGTCAAAATTTTGTGCGGGTAGCATTGGTGCGAAACGTCAAACACAATTTTATCCTTTGGACAATCAAACACATAGTGCATAGCAACGGTTGCTTCTACTATTCCAAGGTTCGGACCAAAGTGTCCTCCTGTCGTGTTTACTTTTTTAATAATAAGTTCACGCATTTCGGCTGACAGCGCGTTCATTTCTTCAACTGATAAAGCTTTTAAATCATTTGGCATATTAACTTTGTCTAAAATCATATTTTTTTCCTTCTTTAAACTCGTTTTATAAAAATTCTACAGTATGAAGTCAACTCCAAGTCAAGAAGGAATTATAAAGAAAAAATTATCAGAGCATCAAAAGTTACATTGTCAGCATAAATCTTAAAATCTTTTTTATCCTTTGCCCAAAGATAAAGTTTATTCAGCATTTGAGGTTTTTTTGTGTGGTGGCAGAAAATATAATAATAAGTATGCCCGGATTCCAAGCTATTGAGTCTTTTAACATATTCATCAAGTGAAATTTTATCTTTGTCACCCATATTTTCAAATTTGACATTTTTAAAATTGTAAACCCCGGGTTTTTCCCTTAAATAAAATTTCGCCGTATTTATTGATTCCATTGGGATATAGAGGATATCCCCATTATTCATTAAAGACTTTGAAGTACCCAAAACGGTTTCAATTCGCTCAATATAATTTAATTTAAAAATGTAATTCTTTAAAACCGGTAAAATTGAGGCTGTGATTATCAAAAAGGCAAAAATTAAAACTGCATATTTTTTAAATTTTGAAGAATAATCAATATATTCAAAAAAGCTTGCCCCAATTATTACAAGAAGCGGCAAAATATAAAGGCTTACTCTTGAAAAGAGCGGATATATATGCAAATATGACAAGGCAACCGCGATAATAAACAAGATAACTTTCAGCTGGTTTTTCTCACATTTAAAATCTTTTAAAGCAAAAGCAAGTCCTAAAATAAATAAAACGGTGAATAAAATTTTTAAAACAGGAAACTGGAAAAACCAGGCAATAATTGAATTTAGAACAGTTGAAAAATTTGAAAGATTATAATTTATAAATCCGTTTGTCCAATAAATATGAAGCATTTGGCTGGAATTTAGATGATGTTCAAAAATGTAAAACAGAATAAAACTTATAATAAACGGAACTGCATATAAAAGGTTTTTAATATTTTTACTTTGAATAAATTTTAAAAGAAAAACTCCTGCAAAAGCAAACATAGCAGGGAAAGAAAACCATATTGAAAGGGCATAAAAAACTAAAAGCCCATAAAATTTTTTATCTTTTTTATCAAAATCCAGATAAAAATAGGAAAGTAGAATTAAAATATAGATTAAAACATCTGAAACATATTGTTTAAAAACTACAGAATAAGCAAGCAGCTTGATATTCAGGCAAAATAAGGTGAAAGCTGCTGCTATTGAAATATCTTTTGTAAAAAACTTTTTAGATAAAAAATAAAAAGCGAAAAGAGCCAAAATTGAAGATACAAAAGGAATCAGCCTTAAAGAATATTCAAAATTCTTTATAAAAAGTGTGAAAAATTTTGTAAATATTAAAAATAATGGCGGTGCCGCCTGACCAAAATTGAGCGGAATGAAGTACTCCAAAATACTCCTGTCAAATAAATTGAAAGCTAAGGAGGCTTCATCACCGTATAAATCAGGTATATCAATAAAGGCAAAAACTCTTAAAATAAGCCCGATAAGGGCAATTATGGCTATAAATATACCTGTTTTATTTTGCGAAATCTCTTTCATTTATAACTAGTTTAACATAAAAAATTCTAATCATTTTCTGTTGTTTTTTCATCTTTCAGATAAATAAGGCTTGTTATAAACCTTCTTTCAGAGTGGATTTCAAGGAGTATTGTAAAAGCATCCCTTACGCTGTTGTCCATCATCTCGAGCCTTTTTTCTATCAAATTATCAATAAATTTATTTTTTTCCGTGTTCATAGCTTACCTCTGTATATTGTTAAAAATTATTTGATTTTTGTCATGAATTTAATGACATTGTAACTAGATTTATAACATTTGTCAATATTAGCTTACAGATGTTAAATTAAAATCATGATTTTAAACAAGCTTTCAGAAATAATGGGCAGAAAGAGAATAAAAATGTCTGAACTTGCAAGAATGACAGGGCTTACAAGGCAGACAGTGTTTGAGTTTTATCACGATAAAAATAAGGTTGTAAAGCTTGATACGCTGAATAAATTTTGCTGGGCGCTTGAATGCAGGGTGGAAGACATCCTTGAATATGTGCCTGATGAAGAATAGCTGTTTAAACTACAATCCAACCCCGCTAAAAAATAGCTGTTAAATACCCTGCAATAATACTTATCACAAGCAATAGCAGGATGATTTGCATTGTATCTTTTTTATCTTCATTCTTTTTAATTAATACCAAAATCCCAAGCCCAGCCCCGGCACAAAGCCCTGAAACGCAGGAAGCAAAGCTGATTGCGCCTTTAATATACATAATTGTAAGCCCCACAGAAACCGCGCAGTTTGGAATGATTCCAAAAAGAGCAGTATAAACAGGCTGCAGAACTTTATTGCCAAGGAAGGCAAAATTCACAAACAACAATGGATTTTCAGCAAAATATGCAAACAGCAGATTTATCAAAAATGTAACTAAAAATACAAAAAATGCCACGCTTAATGTGTGGATAACAGGGTGCAAAAAGAGCTCTTTCAAGACTCCTCTTTTGTTTTTAGCTGAAATATTATGACTATGGCAGCCTTTTTCAATTTCTATATCAGAATCTGAAATCACATCCGGCAAAGAAGGCGGCATAATCGCATCAATCAAATATCCTGCAGCAAGCCCCACACCGATTTTTATTAAAATTAAAGTCAGTGCTATTTTATAGCCCTTAGGGTTTGAAATTAGGACAGGAATTGCTTCATCAGAGGTTGCAAGGTAAACTGCAATCAATGTACCTTTTGTAATTATACGCTTACAATACAATGTACTTGCAATCACAGAAAGTCCGCATTGGGGAATTGCTGCCAAAATTGCACCCAGAGCAGGTCCTGAATTTTTGGAAAATTTTGCCCAGGTTAAAATTTTATCAGAATAATAATGCTCAAGCGCCTCAATTACAAAAAATATTAGAAATAAAAACGGGATTATAGCAATTGAATCCCATAGTGCGTCTATAAATGATGTGTACAATGTCTGCATAATCGTTATTATACCAAGAACAAAAGACTCATTAACCTACTTTGGGATGAATTTTGAATACTTATATGAAATTAATGGCAATTAGAAAACTTTTTAGAATAATATCCCGCAAACCCTTGTAAGCACAGCACCTGCACCAATTGCAATGCAAAAAGCACTTATCCAAAGAATTACGCCCTCTTTTATTCCTCTTTCCTTGAAAACCATTATGAGCATTGCAATACAGGGAACAAAAAGGGTAATCACCACGGCTGATACAAAAATCTGCAGCGGGGTCATATTTGAAACGCTTGCCATCTCAAAAAGCCCTGAAGCCGCAAGGTCACGCCTTATTAAACCCATAATGAAAACATTGGAAAACTCGCTTGGTAGATGCAGTATATTTACAACAATCGGTTCAAGTGCTTTTTCTATTGCTTTTAGCCAGCCAAAATAGTTCATAGTGCTTATTATTATTGAACTTAAGACAAAAAATCCTGTTGCTTCCTTTAGAAACGAAACCATTCTTGAAACGGTTTTTTTCGTAATATTAAGGAAATTCGGCACCCTTAAAGGAGGAAGACTTATAAATAAATCAGAGGTTTTTCCTTTGGCGAATTTGGATAAAAGCGTTCCAACGGCTGCCATAGTTAAAAATAACATCAAAAGATATAAAAGCCATACTTTAAGCCCGCCAATTGAGGCCAATAAAACAACTATAATGCCTTGCTGCGCCGCACAGGGGATTGCAATCCCAAGCAGGGCAATTGTTATCATTCTTTCTTTATCGGTCGGGAGGATTCTTGTTGTAATTGTACCCATTGTGGTGCAGCCTAAACCAAGTATCAAAGGGATTACAGCCCTGCCGTTCAAACCGATTTTTTTTAGCATTTCATCGCAAAAAACGCTCATTCTGGGCAAATACCCTGAATCTTCAAGAATGGACATAAAGATATAAAATGCAGTTAAAAGAGGTACCAAAACACCTATAATAATACTTAGCGCCATTGTAAATACACCAAATTCACCCGCGATAATTTCAGATACGAGCCCGTTTTTAATATAAGAATCAACAAATTTATGAAGCATAGGGCAAAAATGCTCTTCAAGCCCTCCGTAGACAAAATCTACAACATTCCCAGAAATCCAGACTCCCACAATTTCAAACAGCAAATATAAAACAAGGGCAGTTGTAATAAAGCCTGTAACAGGATGAAAGAAAAAATGCTCCAAGCTGCTTATAATGCGTTTTTTAGGTGCATTAAACACAACCGATTTTTTTAAAGCTGAATTTACAAAATCAATTCTTTCATTGTGCAATTCTTCGCACTCTTTTGTATTCAAATGAGAACATTCAAGCTTTAGAAGTTCATAAATCCGCTCTGTATTTGACATTTCCCTATCTTTAAACATCTTTATAACAGAGGGCGAAATTTTGTTTGATACAGGAAAATCTCCAGTTTTTAAGAAATCAATAACATCAGCTACGCCTTGCTTTCTGGTAGCGATAGTCGGGAAAACCTTTACACCGAGGTCATCTTCAAGTTTTTTAAAATCAATATCAATTCCGCCCGCATGTGCTTCATCAATCTGGTTGACGACTAAAACAAGCGGAATATTTAAATCAATAAGCTGGGAGGTTAAAAACAGGTCTCTTTCAAGGCTTGTAGCGCCCACAACATTTACTATTACATCAGCTTCAGTGATTATTTCCTTTGTAACCCGCTCATCATCTGAAAAATTACCAAGACTGTAAGTTCCCGGTGTATCAATGATTTCAGCATAATCAAGTTTTGCTTTTGTGACAGCAACAGTAGTGCCCGGGTAGTTGCTCACCTCTGCATAAACCCCCGTAAGGGCACCAAAAATCACTGATTTACCTACATTTGGGTTTCCGACAAGAATTATTTTTTTTAAATTAGGGTCGCTTTTAAAAATCTTATTATTTTTGCCCGCGTTTTTTTGTGAATCGCTGTTAATATTATTAGGGCAGCATTTTGAGCAGCCTGCACATCCTAAAATACTCATTTTATATCATTTTGCCTTTTGAAACATGAATTTTTTTTGAAAACTCTTTACCTACAGCAATTGTCTGAAATTTTTCTTTTATTACAATGGGTCCAGGCTTTGCAATACATCTTATTGTCTGTCCTTCAAAAAGGGCAAACCTTATAAATACTGCCTTTGGAGTATCGGGGTCAAAGCCTGTTATTTTAACAGTTTCGCCAATTTTAACATCGTAGAGAGTTTTCATTGCAATAAAATTGTAAGGTAAGCCAAACTTTTTGTCAACAAAGAAACCTGTATTTTGCAGTTAAAATAATATAACAGGGCTTAAAGCATTATTCCATCTTACCTGTAAAGTTAAAAAACGGAAAGACTTGTGCAGCAGAGCTTTTAGTATAATTCTATTGAAGAATAAATTTTCTTTACCGTATTAATATCCCGTCTTGTCGGACGCAGATTGTAATTATCAGAGCTTGGGTACATTACATCGCTTTTATTTTTACTGTGTCCGCCCGTAATACCTATTGCATGACCTATTTCATGGACCAAAACCCCATAAACATCATTATCTGAAAGCCTTTTGCCGGATTTTGCAAAACGGGCTAAATAAATCTCAGCTTTTGGTATTAAAGAGTGATTTGAACTATAACTATAAGTAAGTGCACAGCCTATTGCGTTATCCATAGAGCATTTTGAGGGCGGGTTGCCAAAAACAACCGTAAGCTGGGCATCTTCTTTTCTATTTACCATCTCAAAACTTACAGTAGGATAAAGGGCGTTTTGCCAGGTGTAGAAAGCGTTTTTCAAATTTGCATTATTATCTGTATGCTGAATCCAAACCCTTATAGGCATTCTAACCCATCTGGACGGTTTTATATCGTCAAAATAATCGTCTTTATCATAGTTTTGCAGCTGCTCTCTTTGCCTTAAATCGGCATTAGCCTTGGTATTCAGGGCAAAAGCAGGTACAGCAAATTTTGATTTAGGGAAATTTTTTGTAATAAAATTTGTATAAAAAATCGCGCTTTTGTAATCTTTATTTTGATATAAAGAATAGGCTAAAAAGAAGATTATTTCAGGGTTTGCCTTGTCGTTTGCAAGAGCTTTTTTGTAGCAGGCAGCAGCAGAGTCAAATTTTTGGTATTTCATATGCTCTGCGCACTCCGGCGCGGTTTTTGGCTTTGTCATTCCTGCAAATCCGGCATTTTTATTAGAGAAATTTTCTAAAAACGGAATTTCAATCTGTGCGACAGATAAAATTTTCCAAGTTGCAAGAGCAATAAAAATAAAAAATAAAATTTTCTTAATCATATTCATCTTATTATAGCATTTTTTAAACAAGAGGGGGGATTTTTTATTTTAAAACCGCAAAATCGGCTCAATATAATAATTTTACATTTTGATTATGTTCAAAAGCAGATAGCAAAAAGGTTTTATGAAATTTATTTTAAAATTTTTAAGCCATATAAGGCTTTTAAGCGTTATTTTCGCCTTATTGAGATTTAAATTAGTCAAAAGTGGGCTTTTCACAGGATTTTACAGGAATTAAAATGCATAAATCCCAAGAAACACAAGGGTCTTAAAAGAATATTTTTTATAAACGCAGCCGTATAAGTTTTTTGCAATGTTTTTACCCAAAAGCATTGATATCAAAGGGTTTTTATAATTATTTTAAAACAAGTGGAGGCTTTGTATCCTTAGAAACCTCGCCGGAGATAATATTTGGAAGATTATTTTTGATTATTTTCTTACTATTTGTGTATTTTGCCATTTTCTCATAGTCAAAAATGCCTTCCCATCTGGCAACAACCGTTGTTGCAACACAATTTCCTATTAAATTTACAGTTGTGCGTCCCATATCGAGAATTTGGTCAATACCTAAAAGTATTGCTACACCTACAACAGGGAGATTGAAGCCGGATAAAGTTCCAGTCAACACTACAAGAGAAACTCTTGGAACCCCTGCAATCCCTTTAGATGTAAGCATTAGAGTCAACATTATTAAAATTTGCTGTTCAATTGATATATTAATCCCTGCAATTTGGGCGCAAAATAAGGCAGTGAGGGCAAGATAGAGGGTTGAACCGTCTAAATTAAAGGTATAGCCTGTAGGCATAACAAAACTTACAATATTTTTCGGTACACCAAATTTTTCCATAACCTCCATTGCCTTTGGCAGAGCAGCTTCTGAGCTTGCAGTCGTAAAAGCAAGCAGGGCAGGCTCTTTCAAGGCTTTAATGAGCGCTCTGAAGGGGATTTTAATAATTCTGCACACAATTGCAAGTACAATAATAACAAATAAAATTAGTGAAAAATAAGTAATACCAATGAGTTTGGCGTAATTTGCCAGAATCCCTATGCCATTTTGCCCGATAGTGGCTGAAATTGCGCCAAAAACACCAATCGGGGCAAAATACATAACATATTCCGTGAATTTAAACATAATTTCACAGGTACTTTGAAGGAAATCCAATACAGGACGGGCTTTTTGCCCTACTGCGCAAATTGCAAGCGCAAAAAACACTGCAAACACTACTATTTGCAGTAAATTTCCTTCAGCCATCGACTTAAACACGCTCGTAGGCACCATATCCACCAGAAGATGAGAAAAAGAATGGTCAATCTGCACATTTTGCATCTTTTCAACAGCAGCCATTGAAACACTGTTTAAATCAATATTAAAGCCTATTCCCGGCTTAAAAACATTAGCCATAACAAGCCCTAAAATAAGAGCCAGAGTGGTTACAATTTCAAAATAAATAATTGTTTTAAGCCCTATTTTCCCAAGGTGCTTAATGTCGCCGTGCCCTGCGATTCCGACAACAAGAGTAGCAAAAATCAACGGGGCAATAATCATTTTTACCATTCTAAGGAACATATCAGCCAAAGGCTGCATTTTAACAGCGATAGAAGGTGCAAGCCAGCCAAAAATTATTCCTAAAACAAGTGCCAAAAATATAAAAAAGGTCAACTTTGATGCTGCGCCTGTTTTTTTACCGGTTTGTGCCATTAATTCTCCCTAAAAATTGGTATTTAGAAGGTTTCAGCCATACTAAACTAATACAATTGTAATATAAAAATTTTATTTTGTGTAATCTTTTACTATGCTAAGTAACCAATTGTAAACGTCAATTGTGGCGGGACATATGGCAAGGCGCCTGTCTACAAGGCTTTTTATTGTTATAGAGAAACATTCAAAAAGTGCCATATCAAGCCCTAATCCGGGTTTTATTTTATCGAATTTATCCAAAATATTTAATATTTTTTCCCTGTATTCTTTATCTCTCGTATTGGCTTCAATTTTATCAGCCAGAAAAATAATTTTCTCAAATACTGTCATATCAACCCTTCCAAGGGTATGATACCTTATTGCGGATAAAATATCGGCATCTTTTATTTTAAAAATCTCGCAAGCAAAAACCTGTCCCACAGGGGCATGATAGGTTTTATAATTTAAAAGCTCGCTCTGGTCTATATCTCCAACTTTTTCATTAATAATATTCAATAGTTTTTCATTAGACATACACTTGGCACAATCATGCAATAGCCCAGCTATAGCTGCTTTTTTAGGGTTTGCTCCATATCGTTCCGCTAAAAATATCGCTGCATCTTTTACCCCCAAAGTATGTTCATATCTTCCATTAGAGAGATTTTCTTTAAGCCATTTTAAAATTTCATCTTCATTTGGCATATCTTTAAAATTATCTGTAAAGCTTGTGTTCATCAATATATTTCCTGACTTTTTTATCTATTAAACCTGTCGTATCTTCATTTTTTTTAATTTTATCCCTGATTTCATTTGATGAAACATCAAAATAATCAAGGGATTCCGCTATTTTAAAATCAAAACCCCTGTCTGCAAGTGCCAGTATATCCTGTTTTTGAACCCCTGAATGTCTTTTTAGCACAATAAAAGTCAATTTCTCCTTTAGAATTTCAGGGTTTTTCCACTTTTCTATGTCTATAAAAGCGTCGTAGCCTATTATAAACGGTATTTTTGCACCGCCATTATCTGCAGATAAATAATTTACGGTTTTATAAGAATAAGATGGGGGTTCAAGATGAGATTCAAGGTCTGAAACCTCCAAATAAGACTCATTCAAGGCTAGTTTTAGCATATTGAATCTGTGGAAAAAATCAAGAGTTTCCTTATGAGGCGGGCAAAAAGCGGGCATAAAAATAATTTTATCAAAACCAAATTCTTTTTTAACCGACTTTGCAAGGTTAATATGCCCAAAATGCGGCGGATTAAAGGTTCCAAAAAAATAACAGTCTGAAATTTTACCCATTTATAAGCTTCCCTATCTTTTTTAATTATATTACAATAAAAACTATGTATAATTTAGATTCTTTGAGTTTAAAAATTTTTGTTGAAGAAAATAAGGATTTTTTCCTTGGCGCTGTTGTGCAAAAAATACAGATGTTATCAAAGCGGGAAATCCTTTTATCCATGCGCAATTTGGGAGAAAACAGAAAACTTTATATTAATGTAAATCCAAAATTTGCACATATGAATTTTATTACAGATAAAGACAATTATTTTATAAAAATTCCAAAAGAACCGCCAATGTTTTGTATGCTGCTGCGCAAACACCTGGAAGGCGCAAAACTAAGCACTGTCAGCGTTGTTGAATATGAAAGAATTGTGGAATTTTATTTTGATATATATGATGAAATAGGGTCGCTAACACCTATGTGTATGGCGGTAGAACTTATGGGCAAACATTCAAATGTTATTCTTTATAATGCCCAAAATAAGATAATAACAGGATGTGTGCATAATATTTCACCAGAAAAAAGCTCTGTTAGGGAAGTTTGGGGTGGAATAAAATATATTTACCCGCCAAAACAGGAAAAAACCGATATTTTAAAGACAAGCATTTCTAATTTTTATAATTTGGATGAAGCACAAATTCGTGATAAATATTATTATTTTTCAAGGGGTTTGGTTAATTTTATATTTGAAAAAGGCTATAAAGAGAGAGCTGAGGTTTTTTCGGCTCTACAAAATCTTGCCTTGGGGCAAAATAATTTAATTAAAGATTTTTGGATGCAAAACATCAAAGAAGAAGGGCTTAGTCTACCTGCAGAGTGCAATTTGAACAGTCTTATTGAAAAATATTTTTCATATTTTGTTATGAAAGATTTAATGGAAGGACGCAAAAACGGGCTTTTAAGGCAAATTAAAAAAGAATTTAAACGCTTTAATGATATAATTTTAAATTCCGATAAAAAATCAAATTACTTATCCCACAAGGAAAAAGGAGATTTAATTTTAGCAAATATTTACAAAATAAAAGAAGGTGACAAAAAATTTTCAATCAACGGTGTTGAAATTATTTTAGATGAAAATAAAACACCTTCCCAAAATGCACAAAGTTATTTCACTCTGTATACCAAGGGAAAGAAGGCAAAAGAAGTTTTAGAAAAAAGAAAATTTGAAGCGCAAAATAACATTAAATATCTGGAGGAAATTTTATTTTCTGTTGAAAATGCGGACAGACCGGATATTTTGGATGAAATTGAGGAAGAATTAAACGAATATTTACTTAATGAACGCGGTTTTGGAGCTAATGGCGCCAGTTCAAACAATAAGGGCAAAAGAAAAGAGACAGGGCTTGCGGTTAAAAGCATTGAATATCAAGGATTCACGCTACTTTTAGGAAAAAATAATAAACAAAACGATTATTTAATAAGAAAGGCTTCAAACCCTGAGGACATTTGGCTGCATGCTAAAGACTGCCCCTCCGGGCATATTATAATTAAGACAGAAAATGGCAGAAAACCTGTCACAGATGAGGTTTTGCTATTTGGCGCAAAGCTTGCAAAAGAAAATTCACCAATGAAAGAAAATGCTAAAGCTTCAATAATTTATACCAAAAGAAAATACTTAAAACGCCCTCCTGAAACACATTTGGGGTATGTTACCTACAGAGAAGAAAGAGAAATTGTAATTTAACTTAATAAAAGAGACTAAAAAGGCATTTTTCAGACTTGGAGAGGTTTTTATATAAATGTAGGTGTAAAAAGTGTTAGGGAAAAGCTATGACAAATTCCGGCAGCGGAATAAACAGCAGCGTTAATGTTGCAAACCAGCTTAGATTCATAACATTACAGCAAAATTCTGCCAAAACAAATGGCAGCGGTTATCTGCTGCAAACTTACGGTACGCCCGCTCAAAGCACACCGCAAGCTTCACAAGGAACAATGCAAACTGCGGCAAATTATCAAACACAGCCCGGGTATCAGCCTGCAAATCAGGTATTAAATACGGACAGCTTTGTTCCATCAAATAAACAGGATAAATGGGCAACAGACGACGGAAAAATTTCAGGCAAAGAAAAACTTGTAAATTTTGGAAAAGGGATTGTATCACCCGTCACTATAATGTTTAAATCTCCTAAGAATTTTGCAATCGGGGCTCTTGGTATAGCAGGCAGCGGACTTTTAATAGCTGCAACAGGAGGAGCTATTGCGCCCGTTATGGTAGCAGCAGGAGTGGTTGGCGGCGGAATAGGACTGCTAAAAAGCGGATATAGCGCAATAAATGCCAAAACAGATAACGAGGCGCGAAAAGCCTGGCAAGAGCTTGGACTAAGCACTACAACGGTTGCAGTCTCAATAGCAGGTTCAAAAGCAGCACTAAAAGGTGCAGGCATTGATACAAAGGGGATGAATTTCCTAAAATCTACGATTGAATGTTTTAAAAGCGTGCCCTCGCAAGTTGGAAAATCAGCCGGTGCTTTTGCATCAGGCGAAGCGCTTACTAATATTAAAAATGTTTTACAAAAAAAAAAAAAAGACGATATCAAGCAAAATATTGATAATACTTCACCTGTTCAAAACGAAAAAACATCGTCCACAGAAGGAGTACAAAGAAATAATCCTGAAATAAAACCCAACACAGATATCAATACGCCAAAAGATACCATTTCAGAAGGAGCCGCCGTTGACAGCACGGTAGAAACCTCCGGAGCAGAGGGTGCAGGCGGAGCTGATAGAAAAGATATTATAACCCGCAAACAGAAAAATATAAAGAAAGCAACAGGAACTTCAAGGACAAGAAACAGGCGCAAAAACAGAATTAAACATGAAGTAAATCACAAGCAAACCCAGCAAGTTAAAAAAGAGGTTAAAGATATAACGGTCATATTAGATGAACTTGCTGATAACAGCGATATAGATATACAATTCAGAAATAGAATTGAAGATATAAGACGAATTGCAGCAAACCCTATGGAAGATTCAAATCAGGATATAACGGATTTAATCAGTGCAGTAAGACATTTAGAATCTTGCAAAAAAGACCCCTCAAGTATTGCAGCAGAAGGAAAAACGATTGAGTTTCCATTTGATGAAGCCATATCTTATATAGAAAAACTGTTATCAAAATATGAGGTAGAAAAAATCGCTGCAGCTCCCGGAGACTCTTTTAACAGAAGGCTAATGCAGGCATTTGATACAAAAGAAACTCTTAATAAAAATCTTGTTGATACAATTTTTGAGATAGTATCTTCAGGTTTTAAAAAAGTGGACAAACAAGGTACCAATTCAGACTGGAAAACAAAAGTAATAAGGTATGTTTCACCAGGG
Organism: Candidatus Gastranaerophilales bacterium; assembly: GCA_910586855.1. Lineage (GTDB taxonomy): Bacteria > Cyanobacteriota > Vampirovibrionia > Gastranaerophilales > Gastranaerophilaceae > MGBC122484. Next base: position 706,400 of record CAJUJH010000001.1, on the reverse strand, counting down.
GATTAAAAATTAAAAGACGGTTTAATTTTAAACCGTCTTTTTTTCACCCATTCAACCGCTAACAACACAAATTTAGTATAAATTATCTTCTTCCTGCCATTTTGGCTTGTCTTGTCAGAATTTCATTTGCTTTTTGAAGCTGCGGGTCGCGCTCTGCTTTAACGTCATCTGCTGTTATATCAACTTCATAGTCAGGCTCAATACCTTTTTTATTAATATCTGTACCATTAGGGGTTAGGTATTTTTGGATTGTAATATGCATAGCGGAGCCGCCTGGGAGTTTGTTTATTTCCTGCACTAATCCTTTGCCGAATGATTTTTTACCAACAATGGTTGCTCTTTTATTATCTTTAAGTGCACCTGACAGAATCTCGCTTGCACTTGCGCTTCCACCATTAATTAGAACCACGATAGGCTGTCTTGTGATTACCTTTGGAGTAGACCTTTGGGTTTCTTTATAACCGTCTCTATCTACGGTAGATACTATGGTTTGCCCATCTAAAAGCATATCCGCTATAAAGATTGCATTTGTTAAAAGCCCTCCAGGATTAGACCTTAGGTCAATTATGATACCATCTTTATTTCTGTTTTCAATTAAGGCATTCTCAAATTCCATAGTGGCATTTCTGCTTATAAAGGAACTTAGCCTGATGTAGCCTATATTTGGAGAAATTTTAGCATATTTTGGAATTTTCGTTGAAACGGATTTTATTTCAATATTTGCTCTTTTAATTTTATATATCTTGTTTTCTTCGCCGTCTCTTTTAATTAAAAGTTCAACTGAAGTACCCTCTTCACCTCTGATTTTATCGGCAGCGGCATCTACTGTTATGCCTTTTGTAGATTTACCGTCAATTTCAAGAATTTCATCTTCTGCTTTAAGCCCTGCTTTTTCACCCGGTGTATCTTCAATAGGTGCTATAATAAGCAGTTTGCCGTCACGCACCCCGATTTGAACCCCGATACCCTTTAGCGACCCTTGAATTGAGTTGTTTTCTTCATCATATTCTTTAGGATTTAAAAATTTTGTATAAACATCATTCAAGCTTGAAATCATTGTATCTATTGCAACATACGCATCTTCATCCGTTTTAATTACAGAATCATATTTATGACGCCATCTTGTCCAATCCTGTTTGTTGTTATCTTTATCAACAAATTTTGTATCAATCAATTTCCAAGCTTTATCATATAATGCCTGCGGAGTCTGCGCCAATACAGGATTTACCGCAGTGGTAATATATGACATAAACAGAAGCATTAAAGCAACCGTGATTTTTTTCCAAATATTCTTCATTTATTGTATTCTCCTTGTGTTAAAAGCTCCTCGCCCTTAAATATGGTATCGGTACCTTATATTAATAATATTAATATAAAATATGCACTAAGACAAATTTTAGCTAAATTTATTTGGCAAAAAGGTATTTATAAAGTAAAATAAAGGCTATGGAAATTTCACACAAAAAATCACTCATCCTTTTAACTGTAGCATCAGTTGTTGTATTTTTTCTTGTATATCTAATCGGATACACCATATTCCAATACAAATCATACAACTTTATGATGAAGCAAACATCGGTAAATAAGACTGCTTCGGATGATATAATTCTTGTCGTAATAGATAATAAATCTTTGGCTAAATTAGGAAGATGGCCTTGGAAAAGGACTATGTTCCTTGAAATTTTTGATTATCTTGAGCATTACACGGAAGCCAAGGCATACGGTTTCGATGCAATAATAATAGCGCCGGACACCGACCATCCTGAATACGACAAAGAATTTTCAGACAGAATCGGAGAATACGAAAGGCTTATTGCAGGCGTAGGCTTTATGTATGATGATTTCAAGGATGAAGATTATAAAGAATTATATAATGATATTCTCCCGACAAAACATACTATTAAATTTACTGACAACAGAAGCGAGAAATATAAACAAAATAGCCCCTATCATAGTTTTACGCCATTTTTAAAGGATTATTTCTATAATATTAATAATTTGGGTTCCGTTAATACCCATCAAGATTCTGACGGATATATAAGAAAAGTTGACCAGATTATTAAATATAAAGATGAACTTTACCCATCCTTAGGGCTTTTTGTCTACGCAAAGGCAACCGGAATTGAAGAATTTACCATAACAGATAAATATTTGTATGGGAAAAATGACCAGTTTAACTTAAAGATGCCTATTATTAATAATAACGGCATTGTATACAGCCATATTGCTTATTATAAGACACCGGACGGGGTTTATTCACACCAAAATATTTCAGCATCAGATGTTATTGAATCATTAAGAAACCTTCAAAAAGGTGAGAAACCCATTATTAATCCTGAGATTTTTAAAGATAAGATTGTATTTGTGGGTTCAAACGCTAATTCGCAAGCCCTGCAGGATGTTAAAAGAACTCCGGTTTCAGATACTTTTGCAGGACTTGATATTCAGGCAACAAATTTTAACAATCTTTATAAAAATGAATTTTTCACGGAAGTAAGCCCCATATATGATTTTGTAGTTATTTTAACCGTATTTATACTTGTACTTTTATTAATTTGCACCCTGCCTATTCCGGTAGCTTTAATGTGCACGTCGTTAGTAATGTTTTTATATTTTATCTTTACATTTTTAATGTATAACCACAGAATAGGTGTAGGATTAATTTTACCTGAAGTATTTATGCTCATTGCAATAGGATTCGGGTATTCATACAGATACCTTGTTGAGGGCAGAAAAAAGGAAAAAATCCAGTCTGCAATGGGAAAATATATATCAAAAGACGTTATGCGAAATGTTGTATCAAATATCGACAGCGTTAAATTAGGAGGCAAAAGAGCCTGTGTTACCGTATTATTCGCAGACATAAGAGGCTTTACTTCAATTTCTGAACAGCTATCAGCAGAAGAAGTTACTAATATTTTAAATGAGTATTTTTCAGCCATAGCTCCTATAATTGAAAACCATAACGGCATATTAAATAAATTTATGGGAGATGCTGTGCTTGCTGTATTTGGAGAGCCTATAAAAAATGAAAACCACGCAATTGATGCTGTACGCTGTGCTGATTCAATGCTAAAAAAGGTCAAACAGCTGCAAACCAAATGGCTTGATGAAGGAAAACCTAAAATTGAAATCGGGGTAGGCATTTCAACAGGAGAAGCATTTGTCGGCAATATAGGTTCAGAAGAACGGCTTGAATATACAGTAATTGGCGATACCGTAAACACTGCAAGCAGAATTGAAAACTATAATAAGGTTTATAAAACAAAATTCTTAATAAGCGAAGAAACTTTTCTTCGTGTGCAAAAATATGTTGATGTTATAAAAATCAGAGAAGTAGCAATCAGAGGCAAAGCAAAGAAAATCAACATATATGAAGTATTAAGGATAATACCGTAATATTGCCACGGAATGAAATAAAAAGGTATAATGATTTTATGGAAGATAAAGACATTGAAGAAATAAGAGAATTAACTGCACTTAGAACAAATTACTTTTCAATGATAATGTTAATATCTGGTGGAATTGCAACATTGTTGATTGGTAAATTGTTTACGTTCAAATTTGCTTTTTTAGCATTACTTGGAGCATATTTTGATTATGTTTTTGTAATGAAATTTACCGCAACGGATGAAAAAATTAAAAATATTTTAAGGAGGGAAAAATAGATGAATTGGACAGATATATTACATTACTCTAATCAGGATGTAAATTTTATCATCTGGGCGATAGGCATGATTTATTTAGCTGTGATAATGACAAAGGCTTTAAACAAAGTTACGCCAAGCAATGAACCAAAAGAAGACATTAAGCCATAACCTTATTTTAAGAACAAAAGAATGTGAAGTTTGAAGATTTTTATAACGGTATAAAAAAAGCCGTTGAATTTGAAGAAAAATACCAATATATTGATTTTATAGGAAAAACCACCTGCTTTTCTGATTTTATTTTAAAATCACTGAATGATTTTAAAAGGAAGTTGAGCAAAATTGATAAAGGACGGGTGGATACTATTTGCGCATGTTTTTACCAATACAGGTTTGATTCCATATCAGGCAGAATGAACTCCATTAAAATGCTGAATGATTTGCTTGAATATTTTAAAAAAGCACAAAATAAGGCTCTTGAAGAGGCTAAAATTAAACTTGAAGAAAGAAAAGCAAAGAAAGCAGCGGAAGCGGAAGAAAAAATTCCTGAAAGAAAACCTTACTCTACAGAAATTGATGAAATAGATGTTGCCTTTATAAAAGGTGTAGGTCCAAAACTTGCTGCGGTTTTTAATAAGCTTGATATCTATACAGTTAAAGATTTGCTTGAATATTACCCTAAACGATATATGGATTATGAAGGGCGCACAAAAATTAAAGACCTTGAAGTCGGTAATTCTGTCTGCATATTTGGAACAATCAAAAAGGCAGATTGCCACACAACTTCAAAAAAACTCGCCGTTTTAAAATTAACCATAGGAGATGGCAGCGGAAATATAAATATTGTTATGTTTTACGGGGTTCGAAACAGAAGAATGCTGGAACATTACAAGGCTCAATACCCCGCAGGTGCAGGCATTATAGCATATGGTACAGTAAAGGCGGATAAATTTTCGGGGCTCTTAACGCTTGATAAACCGCAAATACAGGTGATAACATCTGATTTTTCAGAAGAAGAGGAAGAAGCCCTTTACGATAATAAAATTACGCCGGTTTATCCTTTATGTGAAAATTTAAACGCCAAAAGCCTGACTAGGGCTGTTTATAATGCTATCGAAAAATTTTCAGGTTCAATTCCGGAACCTTTTCCTGATTTTTTAATGGAAGAAGCAGGAATTATTTCAAAATCTGATGCCATAAAACAGATTCACTTCCCAAAATCTCAGGAAGAACTTGAAAAAGCACGTTACAGGCTTGTTTTTGAAGAACTGTTTGTTTTACAAATGAATCTTGCACTTATAAGGGAGGCAAACAGAAATCTAGACAGTATTGCCCTTGAAATCAAAGAAAACGGGCTTGTTGAAAGGTTTATAAAAAGTTTACCATTTGAACTTACAAATGCCCAAAAACAAGCA
>CAJUJH010000001.1:0-701311 GCA_910586855.1 Candidatus Gastranaerophilales bacterium | reverse complement strand
GATTTAAACAAAAAAGAACCAATGCAAAGACTGCTTCAAGGGCATGTGGGCAGCGGAAAAACTGTTGTAGCTTGTATTATGCTTTTATGCGCAGTTGAAAATGGCTGCCAGGGGGCAATTATGGCACCGACAGAGATTCTTGCAACACAGCATTATAAGAATTTTATTGAGTGGCTGACCCCCTTAAACCTTTCTATAGGCTTATTTTTAGGAAAAAACACAAGTAAATTGCGCCGCGAGATGAATATGTCTTTAAAAAACGGGCAAACGCATATTGCAGTAGGTACTCACGCCCTTATTCAAGACGGGGTGGAATTTAATAATCTTGGGGCAGTTGTTGTGGATGAACAGCACAGATTTGGCGTAAAACAGCGCTCTAAACTGCTTTTAAAAGGTAAGGCACCTCAAATGCTTACTATGACTGCAACTCCTATTCCAAGAACACTGGCGCTCACAGTACATGGGGATTTAGATGTTACAACGATTGATGAACTTCCAAAAGGCAGACTGCCTGTAAAGACTACACTTTCAGGGGCAGCAGGCAGAAAAGAAGCCTATTCTTTAATAAGAGAGCAGGTTTTATACGGACATCAGGCGTATATTGTATACCCTCTCATTGATGAAAGTGAAGCAATAAGTGCCAAAAATGCTACGCAGGAAGCCATCAGACTGCAAAACGAGGTTTTCCAGAGCTTTAAAATAGGTTTATTGCACGGAAAGATGCCAAATGAAGAAAAAGAAAAGGTAATGAATGAATTTAAAGCCGGAAAATATGATATCTTGGTTTCTACAACTGTTGTAGAAGTAGGTGTGGATGTACCAAACGCCACGGTCATTATGATAGAAAACGCCGAGCGCTTCGGATTAAGCCAGCTGCATCAGCTAAGAGGACGTGTCGGCAGGTCTGATAAGCAATCATACTGCATACTTATAGCACAAACTGCTTCAAAACAAACTAAAGACAAACTTTCTGTTTTAACACAGACAAATAACGGTTTTGTGGTTGCCCAAAAAGACCTTGAAATCAGGGGTCCCGGGGAATTTTTAGGAACAAGACAGAGCGGTATAGCTGATTTTGGGCTCGCAGATTTAGTTAACGATGTTAAAATACTCGAGCAGGCAAGGGAATTGGCTTTTAAATTTGTAAAAGAGCATGATATAGATGATTATCCTATTTTAAAGGATGAAGTTTTTAAGAAAAATATGTTTAGAGGCTGATTTAACAATTTTTAAAATTTAAGCATACTTTAGCAACTATTTTCCTTCAGGGTATTTTATTGCAAGTGAAAATATTGCAATTCTTATGACAAATAGGAGAAATGATATGATAAACCCGGCATCATTAAGTTTTAAGGGAAAAGTTTATTATAATACCAATACCGAAAATTCTCGGGGGGGGGGGTAAAGAAAACACTGCCCAAAATATATTAAAATGCCCGAAAGAAATCCGAAGTAAAATTATAGATGAATTAAACTTACTCAAAGCTGAATTAGAAGAAAAAACACCGGAAGAAGATGAATTTAGTGTTGAATTTAAAGCCGATGTCAACAATGCGTATTTTCCACCATCTGTATATTTATCCGTTAAAAATTTGAACGATTCCAATAAACACACATATATGGTAATTGGTTCTGAATCCATAGGATATGACAGCGATAGAAAATTTGCTTATTTTGAAGGAGAGCAATTATCCAAAACCATTGACACTTTTTTCTCAAAAATCAAAAAGAAGGTATTTCTAAATATAGAAAAGATGCACAATCCAAAAGAAGATGATAACCTGAAAAGCATTATGGACAGGCTTGTATAATTTTTTATAAAATTGATTTGCTTTTTTGCTTATGTGCTAGTATAGAGTTTCAACGCATTAAACAACAACGCATATTATTAAGAGAGGCAAAAAATGATACAATCTATTTCATTTAGCGGCAATGTAATTGTCGGCGGTTCAACATACAGCGCCCTTAAAGCATCAGCAGGCAACATTCAGGGGCTTCCAACAGAAAAATTAAGAGAGCAGGTTAGTGTTAATTTTGATAAATTAAAACAACACATTGCAGAAATCACACCAGAGGATGCGAGGCTTGCTTTAATATTTAAAAAAACCGACAATATAAAGAGCAACGGCAATAAAATAAAACTGCTAATTGAAGATTTAAATAACGGGAACCGTATACCTATTGCAGCAAAAAGAATACGTTCAAACGGCCGCCCATATGGAGTTAGCAATTTATTTTTAAAGGCGCAAAGCAAAGTTGATGCACTTTTTGTAAATAATGCAGCCAGACAGAAAACTTTAGGGCAAAATATAGATAAGCTTGCATAAGCTTTATAACAAATACTAAAATCAGGTTTAAACAAAATATTAAACCTGATTTTATTTGTATTTTTTAAATTTTACAGTTCAATCACAAGTGTAATTTCAGCAGTTTTTGTACCAAAGCCGCTTTGCGGTGGCTTCATATAAGAGAGGGTCTCTTTTACGCTCTTTTTAATGATTTCATCAATATTTGTTGAGCCTGAGCTTTGGGCAACTTTTAAGGATTGAATGTCGCCATTGTGAGCAAATTTTATATCAACTTTAATTAAGCTGTTTTTTGCCGTATCATTTGACAGCAAAAGGTCATTTTGCAAATTGAGTTTAATATTCTTCCCTACAAGCTGCAGAAATTTTTTATAATTTGTCTTATCTGCAAGATTTTCAGGTACTTCCCAGGAAACTTTATTAATTGTTGCAATAATGGGTTCACCGTTAGCTTCGCTTGCAAGGGCATAATCATCCCCTTTTCCGTAGTATCCCGATGTTGAATTATAGAAATCTTCAGGAAGTCCTTCTGCTCCTCCATTCAAATCCCCATGGCTTTCTTCAAATGATTCAAGACCGCCAACATCTTCTGCATATTCAGTGTCAGCATTTGAAATAGAATCAGGAGTAGAATTTGAATGACGGCTAACTGCAAAGCCTATGATTCCAACAAGAATAAGCGCCCACACCGCCATTGTTATTACTTTTTTCTTTCTGCTCCTCATAGGAACAATAACATCGTCGCTGCTTCCTTCAAATTCGGGCTTATCTCTAAAAATATAATCAATAGTATTTTTCTTAAAGGCTTGAGCTGCCCTTTTTGCAGCACTCATCGGCGGCTCTTTAACGGATTCAATTTCTTCATTTGCAAGAGCAGATTTATTCAACATGCCGGTAACTGTGTTTTTTCTTTGGGGCACTGGAGGCTGAATATTTGACAGAGCGGGGTTTTTAGGCTCCATCATCATTTGTTTTTTATTAATCAAGTATTTATTATAATATTTTTCAAGTGTTCTTGGGTAATTCTTAGAATTTTTTGCAGCATTATCAAACTCAATAACATCTACAAGTTTTTTTGTACAAGTATCGCAGGTAACCAAATGCTGTATTAAGACTTTTTTATAGCTTGTTGAAAGCTCATTATCAATAAATCTTAAAAACAAAGACATGCATTCTAAATGTTTTCCCGTAACAGATGGTATCGGTGCCGGTGTTCTAATTATTTTTTTAAATTCATCTGCACTTTTTAATTTATCTTCAGGAGGGTAAAAATACTTATTGTCTTTTTTGGAAGCCAAAACATCAGTAGGGTTTAAATATCCGATAATTTTTGTCTCTTTCAGCATAGCCCCAAGCTGCACAACAAGATAATAGTGGGGCATAATGTCAAAATCAGCATGGATTCTTGGAATCTTGACTGTTTTTTCCCTAAATACAGTGATGACATCAATTCTATAGTTATTATAATATATATCGGTTATTCTAAATTCTTCAAGGAGTTTTGGCACCTTATGAAGGCTGCGCGCTACCTGCACTTTAATCTTATTTGCAAGAAGCCAGTTAACAGCACTTGTAATCCCGAGTATATCAACCATACCTCTTTTGCGCTCCAAAGGATGTGACATTTTAGATGCCACCATTTTGGCGTATTCATTTTGGTCTTCTGTTATTTTTAATAAAGAGGCTGTATAGGTCATTTTTCTAATATTCTCTCCCAATAATAAAATGACACATAATTGTTCTAATTTCAAATACGTTAAAAATTTGTATCATATTTAATAAAACTTAATATTTGGGCACTTTATAACAATTAATACTATGCTTGTATTTAAATATAGATATGCGAAGGTTTGAAAAAGTAAAGGTTGTCTTAAAATGGATAAAATTCAGGGTTTTAGCAATAACTATAATTTAAATTTCAATGGTTTGTTTAACAGGCAGCCAAAAGATGATAAAATTATTTTTCTTGATACGCATTTACTTGACTATGGAATACCTAAAAAGGTAGCTTTTGTTAAGGACCATGATTATGAATTTACAACCGTAAAACTTTTTGATAAAAAAAATGAATGTTTTTATTCAGAAGAAATGTCTGATGAAGATGCTGAAGATTCCAAATTGTTATTTATAAAAAACGGTGTTAGAGATTTTGTTGATATTGAAGATATAAAAGGCGGATTGTACGGAAAACCAAAAAGAACTAGGGTAGTCAGTAAAAATGCCATTACACTTGATCGTCTTGGTTCAAAAGAAAAAGCGCAGATAATGGCTGCCCTTATTAAAGCCGACCAAAGAGAACGTGCTGCAAAAACACAGCTTGATGCTCCTGCTATTTTAAGAACACCTGATTTTGGCTATTCAATGGGATATTATAGTTTTCTTGCAGAAACAATGGATTCAGGATTTGATATTGATAAAGTACTTAATAATTTAAATATTTCAACCGAAGGGTGTTTTGAGCCTGAAAATATAGAAAGAATAACAGTTTCTCCTGACGGCACAAAAATGAGAATACAAACAAAAGATTCTAAAAGTGCCTCTTTAGATTTTTGTGATGGTGCACGCAGGGTATTTGATACCAGCTATGATAATTCAGGGTGCGGAACAATAATGATTATGGATAAAAACGGTCCCATTTTAAAGCCGGCTTCAGATAAAAGACAATGATTTTTTTAAGCTTGTCTAAAGTTTTATTCAGCCTTTCAAATAAAATTTTTCAAAATTTCTTTTTTGTAATAGAATTAAAGGCATGATGAAGAATTTTTTATTTGAAATATTAGTACAAGAGATGCCCTACAAGTTTATAGCATCAGGGCTTGAACAGCTAAAAGCTTCTTTTAAGACACTTTTTAGCGAAAACAATTTAAATTACAAAGAAATTAAGGGGTATGCAACCCCAAGAAGGCTTACGATAGTTGTTGAAGAGCTTGAAACAGCACAAGCTGATATTACAAAGGATGTTAAGGGTCCTATTTTAAAAGTTGCAGTTGATAATAATGGCAAATACACAATGGCTGCCATTGGCTTTGCAAAGAAAAACGGTGTTACAGAAAATGAGCTTTTTGAAAAAGAAGGCTATATTTGGGCCAATGTTCATAAAAAAGGGAAACTTACAAAAGAAATTTTAGAAGAAAATATTGAGGCTATGGTCTTAAAACTTCAAGGTGCACATTTTATGCGGTGGGGCAGCTACGAAGAAAGATTTACAAGACCTGTTGAAAATGTACTTTGCATCTTTGGAGATGAAGTTTTAGATTTTAAAATTATTGATAAAAAAGCAGGAAATAAAACAAAAGGTCACAGATTTTCAAATATAAAAGAAATTGAAATCAAAGACCCTCTTCATTATGTTGAAGAATTAAAAAAGGTAAATGTATACGCTGATATTAATGAAAGACGCGAGATAATTGTTAAATCCGCAACAAAAAAAGCGGATGAAAACGGTTTAGAGATTAAGTTTGACAACCTTGATGATTTATTGGATGAAATTACTTTTATTACAGAGTACCCTGTACCTGTTTTATGTGATTTTAATGAGAAATATCTCGCAATTCCTGATATTGTAAGCACTACAGAAATGTCAAAACATCAAAGGTATTTTCCTCTTTATGATAAAAATACAGGAAAACTTGCAAATAAATTTATCACTATGGCAAATTTTGTCGGGGATGATAAAGAATCTTTTGACAATATAAAAGCCGGAAACCAAAGAGTGGTAAGCGCCAGACTTGAGGATGGTGTATTTTTCTATAATGAAGACATCAAAACTCCTCTTGAATCAAAGGTTGAAAACCTTAAGGGTATGACATTCCAGAGAGATTTAGGTACATTATTTGATAAAACTAAGAGAATTGAGAAAATTTCAGAATACTTATGTAAAGATTTATCTTTTTCATCTGATTTATCTCATGATACCCTTAGAGCTGCAAGGCTTTGCAAGGCAGATTTAAGTACAAAGCTTGTATTTGAATTTACTGAACTCCAGGGATTTATAGGTGAAAATTATGCATTAAAATCCGGCGAAAAAGCAAATGTTGCAGCAGCCATCAAAGAACATTATTTTCCTTTAAATGCAAATTCAGAATTACCCGGGCTTGTTGAAGGAAAAATTATATCTATTGCCGATAAGATTGATACCATCTGTGCTGTATTTTTATCTACTCAGAAGGATAAAAAGAAAAAGCGCCCTACAGGTTCAAATGACCCTCTTGGCGTAAGACGTGCTGCTATCGGGATTTTAAGAACAATAATTGAAGCCGGATTAGAGATTGATATTGAAAAACTAATTGATTTTTCCATTCAGCAAATTAAGGAAGAATTTAATCTTGAAGTGGAATTAACCTTAAAATCAGAACTTGTTGATTTTATAACAGACAGATTATTTGTAATGTTTGAGGATAAATTTGACAGCGAAGTTTTGGAAGCTTTAAGAAAAACCTCACCTCTGGCTGATTTAAAACAATTTAAGAAAAAATGTGAAGACCTGCAAAGACAAAAAGATACAGAAAACTTTAGAGAATTTGTAGAACAGGCAAAAAGAATTTCAAGAATCACAGAAGGTGTGGACAAAAAACTTTTAGACCGAGAAATTTTAGCTTCAAACTTAAAGACAAATGAAGAAAAGAATTTACTTGAAGCAATTAACAACTTAAAGAAAATAGAATCCGTTCAGAATTTATACAATTTAACACCTTTAATTAACGCATTTTTTGAAGCTGTGCTTGTAAATGATGAAAACGTTGAAGATAAAAATAACAGACTTTCAATGCTTCTTCAATTAAGAAGAATATTTGAAACCGTTGCAGATTTTACAAAGTTTAAAAAAGTATAAAAACTTATGAATATTTTGCTTATTACTGATTTATACCCTTTGTTTGAAGGTGAAGAGGGTATTCCTTTAACAATAAGGGATTTTGCTTTGGGCTTTATTCAAGAAGGGCACAGTGTTTGCGTTTTAAGACCAAACTTTATATTAAATACCATAGTAAGAAAAAGAAAAACTTATAAAAATGGTTTATATGAAGATTCGGGGATTAAAATTTTTATTAAAAATTTTTTGTTTCCGTTTGATAAGGGCGGGGTTTTAAGAGCGTATAAAAAATATTTTAAGGATGAAAAATTTGACATAATTTTAGCACATATGCCATCAGGGATAATGACAGCCGATATTATTTCAAAAGAATATAAAATCCCTATGCTTTGTGCAGTACACTCAAGCGATATTACGGTTTTAACAAACATAAAATATTTTATGTTTAAAAAAAGAATGGTTCAGGCATATAAAAATGCCGAGTGTATTTTACCAAGAAGCTTTTGGCTAAAAGATAAAATTAAAAAGATAATACCTGATTTAAATAAGCCTGTTGAAATTATTTATTCAGGCGTTCCTTTAAAATTAATTAAAGAAAACGAAATACACCTTGGATTTTCCACTGTTGAAGAAGATACGGCAAAAGAGCCTGGGAAAAAATCGGGGCGCAAATTTAACCCCAAAAAGGCAAAGATAATTACTGTTTCAAGCTTAATTAAAAGAAAAAACATTAAAACGTTAATATCAGCGTACAGAAAATTAAAGAAAAAACACCCTAAAATAAGTCTTGAGATTATCGGCGACGGCATTTTAAGGGAAAAATTTGAAATTTTAAACATTAAATACAAGCTTGATATTAAATTTTTAGGAAAACTTTCAAAAGATGAAGTTTATAAAAAAATGATGGAGGCTGATATATTTGTGCTGCCTTCTAAAAATGAAACTTTTGGAATGGTGTATATGGAAGCTTTAGCGCATGGAAATATTGTTTTATGTACACAAAATTCAGGGGTGGATGGAATTATTCAAAACGATAAAAACGGTTTTCTTATAAAACCAAATAAAAAAGGTGTTTATGATGCCTTAAAAAAAATATTAAGTTTTAATTCTAGAGAATTTTCAGAAATTTCAAAAAACGCTATTGCAACAGCAAAGATGTTTTCTTATGAAAATTCCATTAAAAATTATTTACAAAAAATTGAACTGTTTAAGCTATAATACAGAATATAATAAACAGTTTAATAAAGGATTTTATAAATGCAGGCAAGACGTGCTTCAAGAGAATTAGCCCTTATAATATTTTCCCAAATCGGAAAAGATATTGAAAAATATGCAAACAGCGACTTTGAACAAATGGTTCTGGGGTCTGTAAGAACATTAATAAGTAATTCCATGGATGAGATTTCAATTGTAACATCTGAACTTTCAGAGGTTCGTGAATTTGTTGAAGAATTTGAAAATAATCACCCGGATAACCTTGCAAGACCAATTGATGCGCATAATATAGCAGTTGAAATGCCTTTAACTTCTAAAATGAAAGAAGATATTGATGTTATTATGAATGCAGCTGAAAAATCAGTCTCTGCGCTTGAAATTGCAGAACTGAGTGTATTATCAGGACAAAGCGACGTTAAAAGATATATTCACAAAATCATCAAAACATATAAAGAAAGAAAAGACGACATAGACGGCGTTATTAAAGAATTAGCATCCGGCTGGGATATAGACAGGCTTTTTAAGATTGATAAAGATATTTTAAGAATATCCATAACAGAATTACTTTTTATAAAAGATGCGCCAGTTAAGGTTGTTATTGATGAGGCACTTGAGCTTGCCAAGAAATATTCAACCGATGATTCTCCATCTTTTATAAACGGAATTTTGGCAAAAGTGGTTGAATCATATGTTTAATTCAGGGTTCAAAGGTTTAAAAGATGCCTTTTCAAAGACATCTTCCGCTTTAATTAAAAATGTTCTTAGTATTGCAGGTTCAAAAGATGCGGTTTTAGATGAATATGAACTTGAAGATATTGAAGATGCTTTGATTAAGGCTGACCTTGGAATTGATTTAAGTGTTGAAATTATTGATAAAATTAAAAAAAATAATGTTAAATCTTCTGAGCTTAAAAGTTTTCTAAAAGAAGAATTTCTAAATATACTAAAGCTAGCTTATTGCAATGGTTATTCTGAAAAACTTTTGTACGAAAATGATAAATTAAATATTTATTTTGTTGCAGGAATAAACGGTGCAGGGAAAACCACCCTTATTGGAAAACTGGCTAACAGGCTTAAAAAAGAAGGTAAAAAAGTTTTAATTGCAGCAGGGGACACCTTTAGAGCAGCAGCAGAAGAACAGCTTGAAATTTGGGCAAAAAGAGCAGATGTTGATATCGTAAGAAAAGATGGTGCCGAAAGCGCAGCCGTGGTGTATGAAGCCATACAAAAAGCTAAAGATGAAAATTACAATGTGCTTATTATTGATACCGCAGGAAGGCTTCAAAATAAATTCAACCTTATTGAAGAATTAAAAAAAGTAAAAAATGTAATTAATAAAAATGCTCAAGACAGCATTATTGAAAGCATACTTGTATTAGATGCAAACTTGGGGCAGAACGGGCTTAGCCAGGCAAAAGTTTTTAGCGAAGCGGTTCAGTTGACCTCGGCTGCTTTAACAAAACTGGATGGCTCAGCTAAAGGCGGAATGATTTTATCAATTGCAAAAGAGTACAAGCTGCCAACCAAACTTATTGGGGTTGGTGAAGGCATTGATGATATAAAAGACTTTGAACCTGAAGGTTTTATTGAAGCAATATTTTAAACTAGCAAATATTGTAAAAGTTTTAGAAACTAGTTTGTATTATCAAATGTATCTCGAAGCCATCTTTCGTATTCTTCTCTTTGGCTTGCCTGCTTATTTGCTATATAATCATCATATGCATTTTGCCTAACTTCTTCAAGCTTTTTTAATCTGCCATATATTGGGGTGTATTTTTGCTGCGGCATCGGCACGGTCAATTTTCTTGAAAAAGGAAGACGCCGATATTCAGAAAGTGTTCTTTTATAATCAGCATCATAAGCATCTTGTATTCTTTTATCAGCGTTGCGTTCTCTTTCGGAAAATCTTTTTACAATGTCGCCAAACTCTTCTGCTGCGTATAATGGGTGCCTTTCTTCAAGCAAATCAATATACTCATGAGCACTCCTTACATAGTAAGGTCTTTCAAATTTTCCTCTTTTGGCGCCATCAAAGCTTGTCGTCCAAAAAGCAAATTTTGAGCCGTATTCAATCTTTTCATCTTCTGTAAGTTTATCAGGATTTACACCCAGGCTTCGAAAATCGATTTTGCAATCAATATGAAGAATGGTATCACGCACAATATTTCTTGCATGTTCTATTTTTGGGTCATATGGGGCGTTCTTTCTTAAATCGTGTTCAAGAACTTTCCTTTTTAGAGCCATAATATGTTCTGCTAACTCCTCGGGTGAATCATTCATTAATACAATTTCACTCAAATATTTTGTGCGGACTGCACCAATATCCTTTATAGATGAAGAGTGTTTATCCACAGAAACCTGCTGCACGGCAGGCTGATTTTGCTTATTTACTTTATACCCCGGCTTACTCCAACGGGCATTAACCGTTCCTGTAAAATAGGGCTGCTTATACAAACTAAAATTCACATTCATTACTTACACCCAAAAGTTTTATTTTTGCATATTATTTAAAAAAACCAAACAAGAAATATTTTGCATGCCGGCATTTAGGGCCAAATTATCCGCACAATCATATTTTTAAGAATTTAAAAGCTCTTTTGCAAATGTTAAAGAATTATCACTAATGTCCCCAAGTGCCATTTGTGCTAATACATTTGGTTTTTCATCTTCTTTTAGTTTTCGTACATTGACAGCGGTTTCTTCATTTTGTTCTTTTGATACAAAATAAAAATCATTTGCTTTTGAAGCTATAATGGGCTGATGAGTAATTGCAAATACTTGCGCAGATTTTGAAAGCTTATTTATGGCATTTGCAACACACACAGAGGTTTTACCGGAAATTCCCGTATCAATCTCATCAAAAATAATAACCGAGACTTTATCGACAGCTGAAAATACTGTTTTAATTGCAAGCATAACTCGTGAAATTTCACCCCCGGATGCTGTTTTGTTCAAAGGAGCAAGTTCTTTTGAAACGTTTGTGGAAATTAAAAATTCAACCTTGTTTTTACCCTTGGCACCAAAGGTTTCAGATAAAGAAACTTCAATATTAAACCTTGCACACTCTAAATTTAAAGCCTTTAATTCTTCTTCAATTAAAGAAGATAATTTTTTTGCATTTATTTTTCTCTTTTCATCTAAAGTTTCCGCAAGCAAATTAATTGAATTATATAAAGATTCTTTTTGAAGTTTTAAATCATCATATGAAGTAAAACTCTGCTCAAGTTCGTCTAATTCCTTTTTTAGCTTTTCATAAGTTTCAAAAATATCACCGTATTTTCTTTTTAATTTTTGGATTAATTCAAGCCTCTCATTAATCTCATCCAGCCTTTGAGGATTAGCCTCCAAAGATTCAGAATAGTTTCTTAAAGTATTTGAAATATCCTTCAGGTTCTCAAGAGATTCTATAAAGGCAGACTCTGTCTCTTCCAGTGAATTATCATATTCGCGCGCTTTTGATACATTGTATTTAATTTTATTTAAAGCATCAATTATAGACGAATCATCACTATTTAGTGCATAATAAGCACCATAGGTTAATTCTTTTAAATTTTCAAGGTTTGATAAAATATCAAGTTCAGAATTTAGCTCCTCTTCTTCATTTTCTTTAATTTCTGCCTGCTCAATCTCTTCTGTTTGAAATTTTAGAAATTCAATTCTTTCTTTTGATTCTTTTTCTGAATTTTCAATTGTTTCAAGCTTTTTTGTTACTTCTTTGAATTGAGAATAGTTATTTTTGTATTGTTCGAGTGTTTTTTTAAAATCTGTATCTATACTTTCAATATAAGAATCTAAAAGCTCTATATGATATTTAGACTGTAAATATGTATAGGTTTGATGCTGCGAATGGATATCTGCAAGCTTTTCTCTCATCTGATTTATAATATCAAGAGTTACCATAGCACCATTTAGGCGTGGTTTTGTACCGGTTTTAGATATCTCTCTTGAAATTACAGTCTCTTCATCGTTATCCAAAAATGTTAATTCAATAAGTGCATTTTTATCAGGATTCTTTAAAACATCTTTGCTTGTTTTTGCACCAAGCGCTATATCTATGGCTTTAAAAATAATGCTTTTTCCTGCCCCGGTTTCACCTAAAAACACATTAAAACCGTTATTAAATTCAAGCCTTAATTCATCAATTAATATAAAGTTTTTAATAAAAATTTCTTTTAACATTTATGCGGAGCTACCCCCCAGTGCAGCTTTTGTCTTAAAATTCTGTAGAAATCCTGCTTTTCTTTGTTCAACAACAAAAGTTTAGCACAATTTTCATACTTTTTTATGGTTACTTCGTTTTTGAACATTTTAATTTCCTGCCCATCTGAAGCTATTTGATATTCAGTATTTTCACAAATTCTAACCGTAAGATTTTCATTAGAATTTACAACTACTGGACGTGCATTTAAGGTATGAGGGCATATCGGAACAATTAAGAAACAATTAATATCAGGAGAGATTACAGGACCTCCCGCAGAAAGGGCATATGCGGTAGACCCTGTCGGGGTTGAAATTATAAGCCCGTCTGCCATATAGCTGCAAACAGGTTTTTCATTAATATATAAATCCAAAACAGACGTTCTTGCGTTTAATTCCTTCTTAACTACCATATCATTAAGCGCAACACTTCCTGCACTTGATTTTAGCATTAATCTTTCTTCAATTCTAAAATCTTTATTTTTAATCTTTTCAATGACAAAATCCAATTCAGAAGGAAGTGCTTGTGACAAATAGCCAAGGCGCCCCATATTAAAGCCAAAAACAGGTACATTAAGCCCGCTATAGTATCTTGCACACTTTAAAAGAGTGCCGTCTCCGCCTATTGCAATAGCAAAAGTTAAATCATCAGGCATATTTTGCATATTGAAAACATTTGGCTTGGATGTTGTTAATTTATTTTCAAAAAAACAACAGGACACACGGGCTGCAAAATCTTTGCTGCCCTCAATTTCAGAATTATAAACAATACCAACATTGCTTAAATCTAAATTTTTATCCATAGATTTTACGCCTTTTTAAAACTATCTGTAGTTTGTAAATTGAAGCGGAATATTTAAAACTTCTTCTTTTTCTTTTAAAAGTTTAATTACATCCTGCAGGTCATCTCTGCTTTTACCTGAAACCCTTACCTGCTCGCCTTGAATTGAAGCTTGAACCTTCAATTTTGAATCTTTTACAATCGCAACAATTTTTTTAGCAAGCTCCTGAGTTAAGCCTTTTTTAAGTTCAAAAACCTGTCTGATATTCCCGCCAAGTGCATTTTCAGGAGCCTTAGGGTCAAGGATTTTAATACTTAAATTTCTTTTAATCATCTTTCCCTGAAGAATATCAATAATATTTTTTAACTTCATATCATCATTTGTTGTGATTGTGATTGATTTATCAGCATCTAAATCTACGGTTGAATTTGAATCTTTTAAATCAAAACGTGAACTAATATCTTTTCTTGTTTGTTCAATAGCGTTTACAAGTT
Organism: Candidatus Gastranaerophilales bacterium; assembly: GCA_910586855.1. GTDB lineage: Bacteria > Cyanobacteriota > Vampirovibrionia > Gastranaerophilales > Gastranaerophilaceae > MGBC122484. The sequence continues at coordinate 687,507 of CAJUJH010000001.1, read as the reverse complement.
CTTGTTTGTCAAATTCAGATACTACATCAAAACTGCAATCTTTTGCCATATTTAAATTTCTCCTGCCCCTTAATTACCAATCTTGTCCTTAAAAAAGGGGATATTTGAAATCCCCTTTTTATAAAACATATTAAACACGTCTTTTTCTTGCTGCTTCAGATTTTCTTTTTCTTTTTACAGACGGTTTTTCATATCTTTCTCTGCGCTTAATTTCAGATAAAATTCCTGCTTTTTGGATTTTTTTCTTAAATCTTTTAAGAGCGCTTTCAATATTTTCATTTTCTCTTACGCGAACTTCAGGCATTTATTTTCACCTCCTTAAGGTGCCAAATAATTGGTTGATTATACTATTTACCAGTTAATATAACAGGAACGCTAAATAAAGTCAATGTTTACACTTTTAAAATATCTGTAAGCATAGGGATATAATCATTAGTCAATTTTCTTATAATTTTTGGATTATTTTGTTCAATCTTTGCTTCAATGGTTTTATTTACCTGTCTCCAGTCACAAAAAAGCTGCAGACAGTCTTTAAAATATATTTGCCTATCTTTATCGCCTGCATACTTTGCTTTTTGCAGTTCATCTTTAAAATAGTTAATCCCATTGTGAGCAAACCTATACAATTGAGCAGGATTTACTTCACCTGTTTCACAAAAACTGCTTTGATTATGAATAAAAACCGACATCTGTATTTTTATCGCTTCTGCTTTTTTAATATCAAAGGGGATTTTACCTATATTATCACCAGCCAAAAGTCTTGAGTGGGCGGCTTCTTTTTGTGAAATTAATCTTGCAAAATCAGGAAAAGCGCTTTCTTTAACAAATTTATTATAAAAATTTGCCATAGAATTATGGTAATTTGATTTAATCTTAAGATAATCATCAAAAATTTCATCAGGATTATCTGTACGCATTAAATATTCATAAAGCGTAAAACATTCAAAGGTGCGCAGGTTTGATGCAAGCCTTGAAGTATCTGATTGATGGCAGCTTGCACTAATTTGTTTTGATTTCATTATTTTGTAGAATTCATCATCAATATTTTCTATGCCCGCATATTCAAAATCAAAAAGACCTGCGCTTTTTGAAGTAACTTTTATATTTTTACCGTTAAAATCGTAGTTCATAAAACGGCATCTATCAGAAAAACCGTTTTTGGAAGAACCGTTAATAGCGGCTCCCATATCCATTTGTGCTGCAATATCAACAATGCTTTGCAGATTTTCCTTTGTAAAAGGTGTTATCCCTATCTGCGGACTTTCTCCTTTTACCTTGGTTGAAACAAGATAATATTCTCCATCAGGTGTTTTAAATGCATAGCATCCATTTTGGGAATTTTTAAAAGCCATATCATGTTCATACATCTTATCAAGAATCTTTATTTCACGCATAGGGTCATCATTAAGCGCTTCTTCTTTTCCCTTGTATTTTTTTACAACTAAATCTTTTCCAAGGTAATATGCCCTGCCATTATAGCCCTCCATAGGCAATTGCTTGCCATCTGCAGTTATCTTAACAGCTTCTCTTATTTGCCTGCTTGAAGGTACACTGTTTATTGGAATAATATAAACACCTCTACTGTCTGAAAAAGGCTTTATTACGCCTGAAAACCCTGTATTAGAAATATTATTAATTCTCATAGTTTAAATTAAAAACACCTAAAGAAATGTTTTTGCATTTTCTAAAGGTGTTTTATCATATAATTTTATTTATTTAAAACTTATGCGTTACAAGGGCAAATATGTCATTAAAGATTACAAAAACCATAAGTACAATCAATAGAAGGAAGAATATACGTCCTATTGTTTCTGTTATTTTTTCATCAATTTCCCTGCCTAAGATTTTTTCAAGAGCAAGGAACATTAAGTGCCCTCCATCAAGTGCAGGAATCGGGAGCAGGTTAATAATTGCAAGGTCTATGCTTATGATTGCAGTAAGCAGCAAACCATTCAACATACCATAAGTTTCAATTATATCAGAACCTACTTTTGTAATCACAACAATACCGTGCATTTCAGACATGGGAATTTTACCTGTAACTAATTGCCATAAGCCAAAAGCCATAAGTTTTGTATTTGTCCACAAATATTTTAATGAATTTACAACAATTTCTTTTGGAGTATTGGTTTCGGTAAATATTTCTTTTGTTTCAAGTTTAATCCCCAAAACCCCTGTTTTATCAGTATAAATATCATTTAAAACAATTTCTTTGCCGTCGCGTTCTAAAACGATTGTTAACGGTTTAAAACTGTCTGAAAGCGCCTTTGCAAGAGTTTCAGGTTCGATGTCTTCAACAAGAGTGTAGTTGGTCTTATTTTCAAGCTCGTCTCTTAATTTTATTTCTTCTTTTGTTAGATTAATCTCGCTTGTTTCATATTTTTCATACCCAGATGCTACATTTTCTGAAATATTAAGAGGTTTTTCAGGAGTTAATTTCGGTAAAATAATTTTTGTATCTTTTTTGATTACATTTTCAAAATCAACATTGGGATTTAACCTTTTAAGTTCATTTAGCTTTGATGTAATAGTTTCATTATCCACAATGCCATCAAAATATTTACTTTTTTGAACAACAAAAATAAATTTGTAAGCATTAGTTGCTTTTATACCGTTTATACTTTTAATCTTATCGCCTGGTTTAACATCAGAATTAAGGATATTTGAAGTATTATCTTTTGAAATTATTTCTTTAATAAAAACATCCGATGTTCCTGTGGGGAGTTTATGATACCAGGCTGCTGCAAGCATTGTTAAAAATATTGCAAAAATAACATTCATAAAAACGCCGGCTGATACAATAACAGCTTTTTGCCAAGGTTTTTTATTCTTAAATCTTTCAGGAGAATCTGGCGGGAGAATATCCTCATCTTTCACTTCTTTATTTTCTTCTTTTTCGGGTTCACCTTCTTTTTCTTTTACCTCTTCATCATCAGGAAAAGAAACATATCCGCCAAGAAGAAAGGCGTGAACCAATATTTCAGTATTTCCCCATTTGGTTTTAAAAAGAGTGGGCCCAATCGGCAAACCAAAGCCAAATTTTGAAACCCTGACACCAAACATTCTGGCTGCGGCAAAGTGCCCTATTTCATGCACTAATATAAGTAAACTTATTAAAAACAGCATTATAATTGTATTCATTTTTATTTCTCTCTAATAGTTAAATTATTTTATCTTCGTTTTCTGCCTTCAAATTTATATAAGCCAAAAATAGTACGCTTATAGGAATTTAGCTCGCTATTTGATTCATGCAGACGCGCTTTTAATCTTCTGTTTTCATCGGCAAGCATCTGATTTTTCTCTTTCAGTTCAATTGTCCTTGTTCTAAACAACTGGAGTTTGGCATTTTGTTTTGAACTGTTTAATTTATAATAACTATTTAATTTTATTGCAATCTTCTTTGCGATAGTTTTTGCAATCATATCGAGTGTGCCCTGTGAGATATCAAGCTTAAAAGCATTTTGGGGCACAACATCTGCCGTCTGTTTTACGATTTCTCTTAAAATTTCCTTAACATTCTCGTTATTTTGAGGCACAGGTACAATACTTGCAGTCTGTCTTGCAATTTCTTCCCTTATAATATTCCTTACATCTTCAGCGCTTAAATCTGACCCTGAATGTGATGATACAAGAGCTCTGTCAGAATGAGTTGCAGCTTTTGGTACTTCAGGTATAATATCAGAGGGCAAATCTTCCTGTAGTGATTTATATTCTTCAGGACCATCCTTTACATAGTCTTGCAATTCAGAGAAGGGCTCAGTATATGATTCTGTAAAAATCTGCTCCAAATCTGCAGGCGGAACATCACCTGTTTCTTTGCCGGTAAAATTCTGCGCAAAAGATTGAGCTAATTGGACTAAATCAAGCTCATCAGTTTTAGCTTCTTGTGCTTCTTTATGTTCTGCTGTCCCTGATTCTTGTGCAGTGGCAGGCTCTGTTTTTTCTGAAGGTTTTGAAGTATCAAAATAAGTCTCTGTTATACTTTCAGGAAGTTTTTGTGCAGCTGTTTTATTTGCATTACTTATAAGGTTGTTTGCTTTTTCAATTTCATCTGCCGAAAAACTTTCCTGTTCAAAGCTGTCCAAACCATTGTCATCTATAATATGAACGGTTTCTTCATTATTTTCATAATGCAGTACTTCAACTGTTTCATCATAGCTGTGGTCAATATTTATATTTGATGTAGGAGTTACAGGACCGGGCTTCAGGTTTCTCATCGCCATAGGAAGAATGGCATCTTTATAGTGTTCAATAATTTCAGGAGTGATGGTATCAGCCTTATTATCTTGCCCGCATTGAATTTTTATATCTTCATTTTGTATCTCTTTTTTACTTTCAACCGCAAGTTCTTCAAGAGAAACTGCTGTAGAATCAAACCCGCCGGTATTATTTTCAATATCAGTTTTATCTTGATATTTAGGAGCCGGCATTTCATTTTCTTCTTTTATCAAATGAAAATCTTCTGCCTGAGGAGGATTTACTTCAAGAGCAGGTGTACTGCTTATTTCAGGTTCTTTTTGAATATTGTTATCTTCTATAACAATTTCATCCAAGACAATTTCAGCATCCTTTGCATCCGTATTTTCATCCAATGAATGTGTATTTTCTGCAATATTGGATGCAGCTTTAAGGGGCTCTTTTGTTTCTTGTATTTCTGCCTGTTCTATTTTAGGTTTTGGCTCTTCAATACCTGCTTTTGCTTTGCTGTATTTATCTTTAAGATTATTTAAAATTGTTAAGTATGAATTATTATCAAAAAATTCAATTCCAAATTCGTTCTCATATATGGCTTCAATCTGCCAGTCTTTTATGAATGTATTTAATGTTAATAAGTCTATAAAATATCCATCAAGAGCCAGTTTTGTTAATATGGCGGATTTTGACAGAGCATTGAAATTATCCATAAATAGTATACCCTTCGTACAACAATTATAAATGATAATTCAACATCATGCAATTGTAATACTGTGAAAATAGTATTTATAAATTGAAATTTGATTGGAATTTGAAATTTTACATTGCAACTCTTGATTGCAATTGTCTCATTCCTTGATATGCTTCAACAGTGTTTGGGTTCATTCTGCCTGATACAGCAGGTCTTACAATGTTTCCATTTCTTTTATTCAGTGTATTGAGGGTTAAATTTCTATTATCGTAAATCTTATTTGAGTTTGTTCTTTTTTCCATTAAATCATTGTAAACCGCTTTTGAAGCTGCATTTTGAATAATCTGGGTTTTAACCTTAAGTCTTTTTGCTTTTTTCTTAAATACCCTAAATAATGCACAAATTACAAAAGCGAATACTAAAAGCGCATATCCGGCACTTTTATCAGGGTAAGGCTGATTTTCAACATTATTGAAATTGAGAGTAACATCTTGGATATCGTTTCCTGTCACATAAATTCTTACCTTATTTCCAATTTGCTGTGCTATAACGCTTTCAACGCCATTTGCATTATTGTATTGAACAGCAAAATTTTCTTTCAGGCTTGCATCTTTAATGTCAAAATATTCTCTGCCCATTTCATCAATTTTATTTTTGATATCTGTCTTATAATCACTTTTAATTTCAAGTTTTACGTTATCAGATAAATTTTCATCTCTTGTAACATTTATAGAGTATATAAAATTATTATTTGAAAACGCCGCAAGCGGAGACAAAAATAAGCAAAATAGTAAAGAAATGATAAGTTTTTTCATAATTTATTGTATCCTAAAATCCAAGTCTAATAGAATAACAATAACTTTTTATTACCCTTATATCATCAATCTTAAGATTTAAAATTTATATCAACCTAAAGATTAATAAAATTTTAACCGGTTTAGGAATTAATATTATATATTTTTAAGAAGATTTGCCATTTCAATTGCAGATTCTGCAGCATCAGCGCCTTTGTTGCCTGATTTTGTACCGGCACGCTCAATAGCCTGTTCTATATTATCAGTAGTTAAAACACCAAATATTACAGGAACGCCTGATTCTAAACCAACATGAGCAACACCCTTTGAAACTTCAGCGCAAACATAATCATAATGGGAAGTTGAACCTTTTATCACGGCACCCAGCGCAACAATTGCACTATATCCTTTTGTAGCTGCCTTTTTACACGCAAGCGGAATTTCAAAAGACCCCGGCACCCAAATTACATCAATATTTTGAGGTTCTGCCCCATGGCGGATAAAGGCATCCTTTGCACCCGATAAGAGTTTTGAACTTATAAATTCATTAAATCTGGCAACAACTATACAAAATTTGTCATTTTTATCAGCAGTTAATTTTCCTTCAAACACATTTACCATGGTCATTTCTCCAAAAATTAATAAATTTATTTTACAAGGAAAATTCTAACATAAAGAAAAAATTAGTTAAAGCATATTAATGAACCTTATGCCATTTGCCGTCTTTAAATTCAGCTTTAAGCGTATAGGTTTCTTTGCTGTCTGCAGGCGTGAATGTATAGTTTTCATAATAATATTTAGGCGTATCCGTACCAAGAATATATTCAATTTTACTATCTGCAGCAACATCGCCTGCTGCAGATTTTTTATATCCTTCAAGGTAAGCAAGCGGTCTTCCTGAAGTATCAAAATGTATTTTTCTCTGTATTTCTAATGAGCCATCGGGGTTAATTTTATAATTTTCACAGCCCGTATGTTTTCTAAAATCAATGGTTTTTAAAATTTCAAACGTGCCGCTGGAATCCTGTGTATAGCCTTCCGCATAGTATTTAATGCCCGATGAGTCAAAATCTGCCCGTTTAGTACAAGTAATTTTGCCATCCGCATATTTTTCAACACCGCTGTCATAATGTTTAATTTCACCAGTTGCTTTATCAAACTGCAGCATTTCACTTGCGGTTTCAATATTTTTCTTGCTATCCTTAACATTATTGGTTATAACGGTAACTTCATCAGCATTGACCTTTATTCTTCTTTTTGCCTTTATTATTTTTGAAGATTCTACGTATCCTTCATTATAGCTCCAAGAATCAGCATTATCACGGATGAACACATTTTTCTTTCCAACTCCTGCACGTTTTATAGAAGAATCCTGCACAGATGAAAAATCACTCACTATTTTTTGCACCCATTTTTCTGTTTCGCCATTTGTACCGCCAGCTCCGGTGCTTATATTTATTTTTGCAAGTTCATCCGCTTCATTTGATGCTTTTTTAATTGAAGAAGATAGGCTATCCACGGATGATAATATTCCCGCTATTTTTTCGCGCATTATTGTTTTTGAACTTTTTGGATTTACGGGCTTAATGTCATCAGGATTGTCTGTTTTAGACTTATGTTTCTTTTTTACAGGTGCACTATCCGGTTTATATTCATCATATCCTTTTTTAATTTCATCAAAAAAGCTTGGCTTATCAGCTGAATCATCCGGCTTTGGCGTATATTCTTCATACCCTTTTTTGACATCATTTAATAATGATTTTGCTTTATTTTTTACTTTTTGAAAAATAGTTTGTTTGGAAGATTCTGCTGCATCAGCTGCACTTTCTGCAGCATTTTCAGCTCCGCCTGCAGCTTTTTCTCCTGCATTATTTAAAATATTGGCAGCTTCATTTGCAACTTTAGATGTACCTTTAGCATTTTTACCCTTCATTTTACAGACTATAGCTATAGCTGCAGCGCCTGCCAATGTGATAACAGCGCCAATTAAAAGCTTTTTGCTGCCTCCTTTTTGAGCAGTATTAGGGTTTTGCGCCTGTGCATTTGAAGAAATGAATTGTGAATTTTGCATAGCAGCAAGGTTTGAAGTGGACTGTGCGCCTTGCATAGATTGTACACCCTGTTGAGTCTGGGTGCCGAAACTTAAATTCTGCCTGTTAATCCCTTGATTTTTTAAATGAACCGGGACACTATAACTATTTACACCAAAACCTGACTGCATAAAAATATTTTCCCTAAATAATTTATGCTGTAATAAAGTAAATCAAGGCAAAAAATTGACTAAAAAAGCATAAAATGTTTCAAAAGTTTAAGTATTCAGCTTATTTTCAAGAACCCATATTGTATAAAAATGCTTACGCACCTTTTTTAAGATAAAAAAAACGGCTTTCTTTATGAAAAGCCGTTTGGAATACTTTTACGTAATTCCTCGTGTGTGAAGTGAAGGTTAGTGTGTATTGGTTAGAATGATTAGTGTGTATATTTTATATATCTTTTTTATATCACTTTTTAAAATTTAAATCCGACGTTGCAGTCTTTACACATATATAAAGTATATCTATTTTAAATAATTGCTTTATCTGTTTGAATAGTTTACAAATGTTTACAAAAAAACCTAGAAGTACTCTACAGCTTGGAGTAACAGCACACGTAACAACATAAATATTATTAAGAAATGTTAACAAACACTTTAATTTTTAAAACTTAGCTTAACATTTCTTTATAATACACTTGTAAAATTAAAATCAAAGTGATATATTAAAGATATCAATTATATATCTATTTATCTTTAGTTAAGCAAATACCTAATTTTTTAAATTTTTTAATCCATTATTTTTTAATTTTTAGCAGTCAGTTAAATTATAAGCACCGCATCTAAAACAGCAGTATGGTGCAAAAATTCATCATGCCGGATAAATTTTAGACGGTTTACTTTGAGGTGCCCTATCTAAAATTAAGGCAAAATTTGTGTATGAAAAATTAGTGTGAAATATTTTAGGAGATTTATTGTATGAAAAATTCATCAGCCAAAGCAAGCAAAACAACTTCCGTATTCAGCTTAGATTTCAAATCAGATTCCTCTCTTAATTTTTATGTTAAAAGGGTGTCAAAATTTCCCGTATTATCAACAGAAGATGAAAAAGAACTTGCAAGGTTATCTTCTTTAGGAAATGAGGATGCTAAAAAAAGATTAATTCAAGCTAATTTAAGGCTTGTTATAAATATTGCAAGAAAATCAATCCATGTGAGCTCACTTTCTATGTTTGATTTAATTCAGGAAGGGAATTTAGGGTTAATAGCAGCTGTGGATAAATTTAAATGGGATTTAGGGTATAAATTTTCAACATATGCTACCTGGTGGATAAAGCAAGCGATGTTTAAAGCAATTTCAGAACAATCCCACTGTATGAAAATCCCTGTTTATATTCAAGAAACTTTATCAAAATACAAAAAAGTTAAACACTCATTAGAACAAAAATATAATTGCAGCATAAAACCATCTGTTGTTGCAAATAAAATGGGTATTTCAGAAGAAAAAATCAATACATTTTTAGGAGCTTATACAAAGGCATTATCTTTAGAAGCCAGTATGGATGCTAATGACGACAGCCAGATGAGCTTATCTGAAATTATTGAGGATGTTAAACAAAATGTTGAAAGAACAATTGAATATGAAGACCTCAAAAAGGATATAAAAATCGCACTTAATACACTAAAAGACAAAGAAAAAGAGGTAATTACACTAAGATTCGGTTTAAAAAACGGCAGTAGAAAAACTCTTGAAGAAATCGGCAATATGTACGGAGTTACAAAAGAGTGCATAAGACAGATGGAAAAGCGCGCAATTAAAAAAATCCGCCAAGCATCTTTAACACGCGATTTACTATCTTGTTATATGATTTAGACCAGATATTATTCGGTTTATATTATAAGTTTGGATTGCCGCAGTTGCTTTCACTCCTTCGCAATAACACTAATTTATCTCTTGCTATCATTTCCTGCAAATAAAATATAAAGGATGGTAGGTTAATTCAACCCCGTTATTATCAGAAAATTTCTCCAAATATTTTTGTTTAAAAATTTCATACTTATTCTTTGTCCAAAGACAGTTAGCGTTTGTGCCGACACCGGTTAATTTTATATGCTCCAGAATATTTCGCACATCTTTAAAATACAGGGTTTCAAGTTCTTCTTCAAAATAAAGGATTTTAAACCCTGCTTTTTCTATTATCGGGGTTAAATCGGTATAATTAAGAGAAAAACCTATAGTGTCTTTAATCTGGTTAAAATTTTCTTTGCCAAATGTCGTAAAAGCAAGGATTCCATCACGGTTTAGCAGGTTAAAAAGTTTATTAAAAAGTTTTTCCTTATCATCTATCCACTGAAAAACGGCATTAGAGGTTATCAAGTTAAAATTTTCTTCAATTTTAATACTCAAAATATCACCTTTATAATATTTAAAAGGAATGCATCCTGTAAAATTTTCAGTCAAATCATTTAAAAAAAGTTTATCAAAATTAATATTTTTAACAATTTCATCAGTTAAAAGACCGGTACCGGAGCCTATTTCAAAGACATTTTTGACTGCAGGGGTTTTAAAATCGCATGAACCACCAGAATTGCTATAGCCGCCAGAATTATCGAAACGGTCAAAACCGCATTTTAATTTAAGCTCTTGAATGAGCTTTTTTGCCATCTTACTTTGTATAACGGCATTTTCCCTATACGTATCTTTTGCCTTTATAAAATCCATTTTTTATACATCCAGTATATTATCAAGGGTTTTAAATTCAAAGAACGGAAAATGTCCTGTATTCAAAACTACGCTGTGCTTATTTTTCCAATCCCTTGAATTAAAGAATTTTTCCTGCGATTTATATGGAAAAATTTTATCCTGTTTTGTTAAAATCATCGTTTCAAATTCAAATTCATCCCCATCAGGTGGATAAAGCGAATATTTTTTAATATTTATAAGTTCATCCTTTAGGTTTTCAAGGCGCCTATCAGGCTTTTTAACCACTGCACCCGAACAATTTGCAAGCATATTTTGTTCAAACCTTGCCATTGTTTCCAAGCTCAAGGCATTCAACATAATATTAAACACTTTTGGATTAATCCCAAATTCAGGATGTACAGGATAATAAGTACCTGAAATACCTACACTTTTATTAATTTCAGGAAGTGATTTTGACCTGTAAGCTTCATTTGCAGCCCAAACACCGTAGGAATATGCAATTAAGTTAATCTCCGTATACACAGAAAAATCAAAATATCTTAATTCTTTAAAATCAAGGTTAGAATAATCATTTATAAAAAGAATATCTGATGTTTTTGTATCAAATTCCCCAAAGCAGTTATAGTCTGTATAAAATCCGCCAAAGAATATTAAAAGCCTTGTTTTATCGTGGTTTATATGGTTTAGCTGCATAAAATTTTACCTTAATAACTTTGTTTAAAATAATTATACCAAAAACTACTGCCTTCAAGATTAAAGAATAAAATCAATGTTGTAGTATAATTGATGTGGATTTTAAAATTTGAGGTTTTTATATAATGAACAATAAAATATATGCCCAGGGGCTAAGTTTAGCATTAACTTTAATATTATTCTGCACACAGACAGGATTCTCAGAAACCCCTGAAGAACTTAAGGAAAGATATAACGTATATTATAATAACGGTACAAGTTTTTTAAAAACAAAACAATATAATGATGCTATAAGGGAATTAAAAAAGGTTTTAAGATACGCCCCTTATGATAACAACGTAAAGAATGCACTTTATACAGCATATATTTCAAGAGCTGAAGACTTTTTGAATGTTAAAAAACAGCCAAAAAATGCAATAAATGATTATAAATCAGCACTTTTTTATATGAAATACTGGAATGACAATAATTCAGATGTTGACAGAGCAAAATTATCATCCACAGAGAGTGCTTTAGCAGGGCTTTTAAAAAGATATGAAAATTTAAACGAAGATGCCAAATTGCAGCATGCAAACACTTTAAGAGCACAGCAGGAAATTGCAGCTGCAGGATATGATTTCAATAAGCTTAAGGGTACAAAATATAATTATAATGCCTTAAGTTCGCTTTTTGATATTTATAAAAGTTTAAATAACCAAAAAATGGCGCTTGAAAATATCAGAGAAGCCGTAAAAATTAAAAAAGAAAACGGCTTATTGCACTATAAATATGCTCTTCTTTTAGATGACATAGGAAATATTGAGGCTGCAAATGATGAATATGCGCTTGCATTTAAATATGGCGACAGTGCAACGCTTGATGCTCTAAAAAGTCTTTGGCAGGCAAGATTTAATAAAAACCCGAAAAACTCCGAGGCGCTTGTAAACCTTGGCGCCATTTATCAAAAGCAAAAACAGTATGATTTAGCTAAGGCGCAATATGTTAAGGCTCAGGATTTAAACCCGAATGACCCTGTGGTTTTAACAAACCTTGCTTCACTTTATCTTGAACAAAATAATTATAACGGCGCTATTGATATTTATAATATGATGCTGCAAAAAAACCCAAAAGATATTAAGCCCTTATTTTATAAGGCTGAAGCATACAAAAAACTAAACGATAACAAGGCTGCAATGGCTGAATTTAAAAAGATTTTAAAAATTGAGCCAAATAATGAAGAAGCAAAAAACGGAATTGCTTCAATCGTTTCAAATCTTAAAGGAGACGAATTAATCACATACCTTAAAGAAGATGCTATATCTCATCCGACAGATTATGACAAACAATTCAACCTTGCTTTTAAATTGCACGAAAATAAAGATTATACAGGAGCTATAACTTACTATAAAAAAGCAATTGCAATTAACCCTAAAATGCCTGAACCATATATTAATATAGTACAAATTTACAGGCTTCAAAATGATACTGCACGTGCAAATGCGGCAATAGAGCATGGTTTATCAAATTTGCCCGATAATAAAGAGCTTTTATCAATGAAAAATGATATTCAAACAGAAGAGGCAGGAAACCTTTATAACAGTGCTGCAAAATATTTTAATGCAGGCGATTATAAAACAGCACTTGATAATTATTTAAAAATTAAGCTTCAAACGCCTGAAGTTCTTTACTCCATAGCTTCCTGCTACTTTGAGCTCGGGGAAAATGAAAAAGCTATTGAATACTTTAAAAAAGTACTTCAAAAAAACCCGAATGACACCAAGGCTATGTATTTTATAGCAAACTCTTATGTTAATTTAAATAATTCAAATGAAGCGATAAACTATTTAAATAAAGTATTAACGCTTGAGCCAAACAATAATGATGCAAAAACAGCCTTAGAAAGTCTAAAACAGGGTGAAGAAGGCAAAAACCTTGATATGGCAATAAGTTTTTATGAAAAGAAACAATATAATGAGAGCCTTGGACTTTTAGATAAAATTCTCTCCAAAAACCCGAAAAATGCCTACGCTTATTACTATAAAGGGGTAATTTATGAAGAGATGAAAAACCCCGATAAAGCTATTGAAGAATATAAAAAAGGTATAAATGCCGACAGCAAGTTTTCTCTTTGTTATTATATGCTCGCTGTAGCGCTTGATAATAAAGAACAATACAGCGAGGCTGTTTCATATTATGAAAAATATTTATCCTTAACTGCAGGCGCAAAGGATGATTATACAACATATGTTAATTCAAGACTGAAAGAGTTAAAAGAATATCTCGGGCAAAAATAGATGAAAAAGAACTTTGATATTAAAAATATAAAGGTAATTCAGGCGCCTTTGGCGGGAATTTCGGATATTGTATACAGAAACCTTATAAGGCGGCATCATGGCAAATGTCTTTTATCAACAGAAATGTTATCTTCTGAAGCTTTGAAGAATGTTCCAAATCCAAAAATTGCAGATTTTAAAGAGGAAGAATATCCGCTTTCGTTTCAAATCGTAGGGCACAAGCCTGATTTAATGGTAAATGCCGCAAAATTATTGGAACCTCGCGCAAGCGTTATAGATATAAACTGCGGATGCCCTGTAAATAAAGTTGTAAAATCAACAGACGGTTCAGGGCTTATGAGGCAGCCAAAACTTGCATACGAAATAGCGCAAGCCGTTAAAGAAAATATTAAAGTCCCTTTAAGTGTAAAATTCAGGCTCGGGTGGGACAGGCAGAATAAAAATTTTATAGAGTTTGGTCAATTAATGCAGGAAGCCGGGGCGGATTTTGTCACACTCCATGGCAGATGCAGAAGCGACCTTTATTCAGGAAGCTCTGATTGGGATGCCATAGGGCAATTAAAAAAAGAATTAGATATTCCTGTTTTTGCAAACGGAGATATCAAAAGCGTGGAAGATGCCATAAAATGTTTAGAAATTACAAAAGCGGACGGTGTTTCAATAGGCAGAGGCATAATGGGTGATTTTACGCTTCCTTTTAGGATTGAACATTATTTTAGAACGGGTGAAATTATTAAAGAACCGTCTTTGGATGAAAAAATAAAAATGCTCCTTGAGCACATTGAAGATGAGATTGAGCTTCGGAATGAAATTAACGGAATTAAGTTTATGCGAAAATTTTACGGATTTTACATATCATCTGTTAAAAATGCTTCAAAATACAGGCAGGTTCTCGTTACACTTGAAACATACGATAAGGTAAAGAAGGCATTAGATGACATACTTTGTTTACATGCTTGAAACTGAAAAAGGAACTATTTATACAGGAATTACAACAGATGTTTTAAGGCGCTATAATGAACATCTTACAGGCATAGCGGGGCATGGCGCAAAATATACTAATGCAAATAAGCCTGTGAAAATTCTTTATACTAAAGAATATGAGACAAAATCAGAGGCTATGAAGGAAGAATACAGGATAAAAAGGCTCACGCGCGCAAAAAAGCTTGAATTGGTTGAGATGCAAGATTGATATTTAAGGCAGATGTTGTTTATTGCTTTATGTAACCTAGTTTTGTTTCAATAAATACAGGGTGTAATTTGTTTATGTCAAATAAATCTACCGAATATTTTTGATAAAACATATATAATATTTAATATTTTCCCTCCGCAAAATATTTTACAAACAGGACACGGGATTCGCACCTGCAATAGCTCTATTAACACTTCATTTATTAATATCTGCGGAGGCGAATTTTTTACGGTCCTTTTTTGTAAAATATTTTTTCTTCTGGAAAATTCGGACTTTTGGATTCAGTAAATATACATAAATAAGCAGTAGTTCACCCTTTCAGGTAATTGCAGGTATTTATTTAAAAGCAATAATAAAATAAAAAGATAAAAAAATGGGAGTTATCAAAACCCCCGTTTCCCCATTAAAATCTTCTTCATCACTTCAATAAAATAATTCTAACATAAACATTTTTAGGGAGCAAATGTTTACTTCCTCTGATAACTTTATGGCTTAATATTCAATTCCTCTTCTTGCCATTACTCCGATATCAAAATAGTGTTTTACAGGCTGCATTTCAGTAACTAAATGCGCCATAGCGATTAATTCCTGATTGGCTCTTCTGCCTGTAAGCACAATTTCCAAGCTTCTTGGCTTATTTAAAAGTGCATTTTTAACATCCTGCACTTTTATCATGCCTAAATCAATACAAACATTAATTTCATCTAAAATAATAAGACCGTATTTACCGCTTGCAATGGCATTTTTAGCAAATTCCCAGCCTTTTTTGGATTCTTTATAATCATCCATATTTAAATTGTGAGAATAGCAAACTCTATCAAGTCCAAACTGTACAACTTCAAGGTTATCCGCAAAACGACCTGATGAAGCTATCTCACCATATGTTGTACCTTTATCGCCTTTAGCGAATTGAATGATTAAAACCTTCCAGCCATGTCCAAGTGCTCTTAAGGCTAATCCAAGACTTGCTGTTGTTTTCCCTTTTCCATCCCCTGTATAAATCTGAATGTATCCGTTTTCTAACACGTTTCCTCCAAAGCAATGAACGTAAAATATTGTTCATCTAACACTTTTTATAATATACTAAAAGGTCAACTTATGGCAATTATTCAGGTAAAAAATTTATCTAACTTTAGTATTTTACAATTGTAGAGGTGGCTTTTAATCCTATTTTTAGTGTATTTAAAAGTTTTTATATAATTTTACATAAACATTTCGTATACTTTCTTAATGAATACTTGAAATCCTTTAATCATGGTAAAACTACCATTCTTACAATAAAAAATCAGGTTAAATTTTATTAAGTTATTTGTTGAGTATTTTAATATAATTTATCAAGTACTGAGATTTCCATGCTAAAACTCCATGCCTTTGATTAAAAAGCATGGAGTTTTCAAAAAAAATTATTACCTTATTTCTTACATCATAGGAAGTCTGAATAATCCCGGATTTGCAGGTTTTGCAATTCTGTTTATGCAGAATGCATCCTCATTTCCGCTTTCGCAATCACTAAGATGCAAGAAATTATTCATGTCATTTTTTTGTTCACTTGTTGCAGCATCTACACCATTATCTCCGCAAAAGTCTTCTCTTGGAAGTACATTATCCCTTCCGGATTTACATGCTGCAGCTTTATAGCTCAATCCTCTAAAGAGAACTTTTGTAACCCTGTCTTCGCCGCTTGCACCCTCAGGAACATAGCTTCTATACATATTGTATGAGAACGGATAATTTGACTCAAGCCAGCTTTTTGTTTCAATAACAGGTGTTGTACCACCCATACCGTCAGATACTGTTCTGCTTGGGCAATATAAATTAGCCGGATAATTTTCTCCATCTACTTTTTCATCATCATATAACTGGCAGCTGCCCGGTGTGATTGTTCCATTTTTATATATTCTTAAAGGGAATTGGTCTTCACCTAATTTATTCGGTCCTTTATCCCCGTTTGTATCAATAAATATAGGCTTAAAATACGCAGTTTCAATATTTGTCATATTGCTTTCTTCAGGCGCCCCTTTGTTAATTTCAAGCCATGGACCTTCAAGAAAGTAGTACGCAACCATATTTGATGCCTGGAAATTAGGAGTACCCTTACTTCCTGATGCAGGGAGTGAAGTATGGACAGTTTCTTTATCTGCATTCTGCCCGCACTGAACAGCGCTGTCGCTGATAAGTGTAAATAAATTTGCAATTTCAAAACAATAGATTTCAGGAACACTTTGCAAAGTTGCAGTATCGGGATTTTTACCGGCTGCAGTGAGGCTGCTTTTTATAGCATCGATTGCAAATTCATCAGTTGCAGGCAGTTCATAAGTATTTGCCTGACACCCCGGTAATCCGCTGCTTCCTTGTTCATAACATCTGTTTAAAATAACAGTTGTTGCTTGTTTAAGGTTATAAAACCCTGCATATGCAAAAGGAGCTGTCATAACTTTTCTTGGTTTAATTGCCTGAATTGAAATCCCTACAAGAATTGCAAGAGCAATCAGCGCAACACAAAGTTCCATAAGTGTCCAGCCGCCCTTTTGTTTTGAAATCCTTTTATCTTTCATATTTATCCCTTATATAATCTAAACAGTTCTGATAGCTTGAAAATTCTTTAATATATTCTAACCTCTTAATTATACCATTTTCTTTAAGCTTGTTGCAATCAATTGAAAGTACGGTCTTATTTTTTACAGCACAAACTTCTATACCGTTTTTTAAGGCCGAAATTACAGCCTTTGAACCAAGGGCGCCGTTTGGCACAATAAGAGATTTAACATCTGTATTTTTAATGCACTTATTATCTAATTCTATCCCACCCTTACACAGTTGCGGCGCAATGGAAAGCCCGTCTAAAATACAAGGCAGATAAGTAGATGAGATAAATTCTGAAGCCACCTTTTCATTCATTTTTTTATATGAAATATCTAAGCCTGAAAATGCCGGAGAATGAGCAGACGGTAGCATAAATTCTTTTGTTAAATAATGAGAAATTACAGCCTCAATTCCGCCAATAGGGTCAACCCCTGTGCCATTATTATAATTTTCATCTTCGCATTCATCATTAAAATAACAAACAACAGCAAGTGCATTACACCCTTTATTTATAAGTTTTTGCGCTGCTCTAAAAAGTGTCTTTTCATTTTGAACCTGCCCTGTTGAAACCCCTGTTAAATCAATATTGAGGGAAACTCCGACAGGTTCATCCGTTAGCTCGAAATATGGAATATCATACCCTTTAACAATTTTTGCAGCATTAATTGTATTAATATGAATATTTAAAATATCTTCAGGGATTGATTTATCAAATATGACACCGATTTTATTAAACTTTAGCGGAATATGCGGGGTTAAACATATTTTTCCATTGAAAAATTCATCAAATGCATATCCTTCAACATAATACATATTATCATTTATGGCGCTTAAAATACCTGCATTTACAACGTTAGGATTTACTATAAGCTTAAAATATTTTGCAAATTCCCTTGCTACATATCCTGCATCTCCTGCATATCCGCCAATTTCAGCGCCGACGCCTGTTGGAATAGACAGGGCAATTATGTTTTTTTTATCATAATTCATAAAATTAAACTCCGCATGCAATGTCTAAAAACAGGCTTTCTAAAACAACTTTTGCACTCATTGAAGCTTTTAATCTTCTTTTTGCTTTTTGGATAAGCTTTATATGCGATTCAAGCATTTTTAATACAGCATCGTTATTTATATTATTTTTTAACATGTTTAAAATATAACCTTGAAACTCGTTTAAAAAATCAAAAATATCAATTTCATCCGTTTTTAAGATGTTTTCAATATCTACAACGCATTGAAGCGCCTCTTTTATATCAAGATTCGGGTAGTTTTGAAGCACAGCTTTTAGATTGTCACCCAAATTTAAATTTGAATTATTTTTTGAAGATGACAGTTTAAAAACATTTGAGCGGGAAACAATTGTAGAAATTAAATCTTCTCTGTTTTGGACTAAAAATATAAACGTTGTCCTTTTTGGAGGCTCCTCAATTGATTTTAAAAGAGAATTTGAAGCTTCCGCCTTAAACATTTTCATATTTAAAGGCATTGGCACCCAATCTGCTTCAGGAAATTCAAACCCCAAATCTTTATATTCCTCATCTGAAAGCTTTTCAGCTGCACTTTTTTGTTTAATTTTAGCATCACAGAAAATAAAAACCCTATGGTAATCGCAAGTTTCAGAAAGCGAAGCTGTCACTTTTTTTGCCTGATTAATTGATATAACAGTCTTTGAAGCATCATCTTTAAAATTTATCGGAGAAACTATATTTACGCTCGGGTGTTTAACTTCCCTTATCCAGCTGCAATTTATACAATTGCAATCAGGATTTGTGCTATCTTCAATGCAGTTTAAAATCCTTGCAAGTTCCATCGAAAACATATACTGAGAAATTGTATCAAGCCCTTCAAAAACAATGGATTGCGGGAATTTATCAATATTATCTTTAATCATCGTTTCAAAATAATTTGAAACGAAAGGAAATTTCTTTTTTAAAATTTCTGCTATCATACCGCCCCTCTTTCGCTTTTTTGAAAAAAGGCACCCTCAAAGGCAAGGAGCGGTTCTTTTATCCCGCTTTTTATTTCAAACTCTGCTTGAGTCAGGTTTTGCTTAATATCGATAAGTTCCTTTAAGCTTATCTTGGATAATTTTTCAAGGCTCTTTTTTACAACAAATTCATTTTGCCCCGTTTTTCTTGCTATATCAAAGCTTGACATAGAAGAAGCATAAACTTTTGTTGTTAAAAGTTTTGAAAACGAGCTTTGAAGAAAGGCTAAAATTTCAAGATAGTGGGATTTATTTAACATATTTGAAATTTCAAAAAGTGCTTTATCAAACTTTTTTTCTATAATTAAATCATTGATTAAAAATATGTTTTGACTTTCTCCCCCAAGTTTTTCAACAACTTCAGCAGTTATAACATTATCAGGGTGAATCATAAGTTTAATTTTATCAAGGGAAGTATTTAAATCGCGAAGCGCAGGACCCACCTGTCTTATCAGCATAGTTAAAATATTATTATCAGCTTTTAATTTTGCTTTTTGCACCATTGTTTTTAAAATCGGGAGAATTTTATATTCTTCATATGCCTTAAAACTTGGAAATTCTTTGATTGAGCCGAATTTTTGAACAGCTTTATAAAGTTTTTTCCTTGAGTCAGGTTTTTTTCTGTCATTTCGCTCAATAGGGCAGGTTAAAATTATATGTACCCTATCTGATACCATTTCAAGCGCTTTTATAACTTCTTCTGTCTGCTTATCATCAAGTTTTACTTTTTTTGTGGTTTCAAGAAAATATTTATCAGCCCTTATTTTATAGACAACATCGCCAAACATCATAGGCTGGCTTCGAAGTGCATCAATTAAGGCTTTAAAATCAGGGTTATCAAGACACCTGTAATTTAAAGGTGAAATTTCAATACCGCTTGAAGTATCCAGCACCTCATCTTTTATTGTTTTTATTTCATTTTCAAGTGTGAAATCTTCATCACCCCAAAATAAATATACAGGCATTAATTTAATAGTTCCATACTTTTTTCCATATAATAATTGTAGCTTAAAATTACATTTTAGAAAGAAAAAAGTAGTAAATTTTAAGTACGTTTAGTTTAAAAATGCCGGATTAATTTAAAATCCGGCATTTAATATATTATATTTGTTGGTTTTGTACGGATTTAGCTTTCTATCAAAAGGCTGGCACCTATTACGCCGGCTGTGTTGCCAAGCTCTGCATGTACAATTTCAACAGAAGATGCCTGAATTGGCATGGCTCTTTTTTGAACCACTTCTCTTATAGGATTAAAAAGAATGTCGCCTGCATCTGCTACACCGCCGCCTATAATTACTTTTTCAGGATTTAAAAGATTAATAACGGAGGTTAAGCCTAAACCGATTGTTTCGCCTATTTTTCTATAGATTTGTCTTGCAACAACATCACCCTGGAGTGCTGCCTGAGCTACAATATAGGGGCTTAATTCTTCTGTTGCAAGCTCTTTAAATTTAGAAGATTTGCCGCCCATAATATATTCTTTTGCCATCTGCACAATAGCAGGACCTGAAGCATAAGCTTCAAAGCATGCAAAATCACCGCAGCCGCAAAGAGGACCATCTCCCATAGACATTTTAATATGCCCGATTTCGCCTGCAGCATTTTTAGCTCCGCGTGCAAGCTTACCATTTATAACAAGTCCTGAACCAATACCTGTTCCAACCGTTATACATACAAGGTTTTGGCAGCCTTTCCCGGCACCGTATTTTAATTCACCCAAAGTAGCTACACGAACGTCATTATCAAGCTTTGTTACAATACCAAATTCCTTTTGCATAATATCTGCTACAGGAATATCAACCCAGCCCGGCATGTTTGGCAGCAACCTTACAACACCTGCCTGATAATCGATTTGCCCCGGGAAACCAAAGCCTATTGCTTCAATTGTATTTTTATTTTGGTTTGATTCCTTCATTAAATCAGAAATTGCAAGCTTAATATTGCCCAAAGTGTGTTCATAGCCCATATCTGCACGGGTTGGCGTAGTGTTTGAATAAACTATTTTTCCATCCATATCAACAAGGGCGATTTTAATATTTGTACCGCCTATATCAACACCGATTCTGTACTTTTTCATAAATTTTCCTCTCCAATAATATTTTATTTTAAAACAATTGTAGCATTAAAAGCACTATATAGCAAAGGTTTAGAGTTTTGTAAACTAATGTAACAAAAGAGTTTTTTTCTGAAATTAGATAACATTTATTTACTTTATATATATGTAAGACGAGTTTATTGAAAGACAGTAAATAATGGCAGTTCGACCAACTGATAGCATTGATAAAAAGCTGGCACAGATGTATGCTTCAAAAGTAACAGTAAATCTTGATGCCAAGTCGACATTATCACCTAATGAATTTTGGAATTCAATGGAGCTGATTGCATTGAATAACAAAGCTGTTATGAACTTTAGGTGTAAATAAAAAATTAATCAAAGATGGATTATGGAGTAGAAAAAATTCCGCCACCTCCCAATTTTAAAAGGAAGGCGGCATTTTTTTTATGTATTTTTGACAACCGGGGGAAGGCAATTTTAAAAAAAATTTATTTTTATAATAGTATGGGTTAGTTTTTGAGATTTAATAATTGGAATAAACTTAACAAAATTAACACAAGGGATAAATACAAGCTTGCAGGCATTTTCAAAGAAAGCCTGCACACAAAATATAGCGGATGCTGCACCAAAATTTAATACTGGGGTTTTAGAAAAAGATACGGTAAATTTCAGCCAAAGTGTTAAAAAAGCCCTTTATCCGTTTACCGATAGCACAACCCAGGTGCCGAAACACCATAAAATTAACGGATATAACAGCAACATAAGATATGCATTAAACAGGCTTGAAAAAGGACAGCCTCTTGACGAAGAAGATAAATGGGCATTAAATGTAGCTGAAAAACTTGATGAAAGCTTTCAAAAACTTCCGCTGCTTGAAGATGATTTTGTATTTTACAGAGGGCGTAGCGAACATCCTGTTATAAAGCGTTTTAATGAAGATTTCCACATTATTGAGGCTGCAAACACAGGAGATATAGTAGTTCCCGATAAAGCTTACAGCTATGGGGCTTTTAAAAAAGAACTTGCAGAGCATTGGTCTGGCGGGCTTGATAAAAATATGATGTTTGAAATTCATGTCCCCAAAGGTGTAAAAATCTCAAGAAATATGGAGCATGGCGGGGAAGTTGTTTTCCCGAAAGGGGCTGAGTACCGCCTTATTTCAAAAGAAAAAGACAGCAGAGGCGTTTTAAATGTTGTTTTAGAATACATTTTGCCTAAAAATTAGTATAAAAAATCAGTTCTTATTTTATTCCCTTCTTTTTTTGTGATAAAATTTTAACAGAATTTTAAACAAATAAAGAGGAAGATTTGTTATGGAAAATAAGGATAATTTAGCTGAATTGCACACTTTGAGACACTCATGCTCGCACATTATGGCGCAGGCTGTTCAAAATTTATACCCAAATGCAAAGCTTGCAATAGGTCCAGCCATTGATAACGGTTTTTATTACGATTTTGATATAGAAGGCGCTACCTTAAAAGAAGAGGATTTTGCTGCAATTGAAAAAGAGATGAAACGCCTCGTTGAGATGGATTTAAGGTTTGAAAGATACGTCATTCCTGATGTTCAGGCTCAAATAGATGAGTTTAAAAAACAAGGTGAAATTTATAAGGCTGAACTTTTGGAAGAGCACAAAAATGACAATCCTACTCTTTATTTAACTAAAGACAAAGATGGAAATGTTTTATTTAATGACCTTTGCTCCGGTCCGCACCTTGAAAATACCAGAAAAATCAAGGCTTTTAAGCTTCTATCAGTAGCAGGCGCCTATTGGAGAGGGTCTGAAAAAAATAAAATGCTGCAAAGAATTTATGCAACAGCGTTCCCTTCTAAAGACGAGCTTAAAGCCTATCTCGATATGCTGGAAGAGGCTAAAAGGCGCGACCATAGAAAGCTTGGCAAAGAATTAGATTTATTTTCCGTACATGATGAAATTGGCGCAGGGCTTGTATTATGGCACCCAAATTTAGCTGTAGTGCGCGAAAATATTGAAAATTACTGGAGAGAAGAACATAGAAAAAGAGGGTATGTTATTGTAAATACTCCTCAAATTGCAAAAAGCAAGTTGTGGGAGGTTTCCGGGCATATTGACCACTACAGAGAAAATATGTTTTTTGTTCAAAAAGAAAATGAAGATGATGACCAATTCATCATAAAACCGATGAATTGCCCTTTCCACATCTTGATTTATGCCTCTCAAAGGCGCTCATACCGTGATTTACCAATTAGAATGGCAGAACTTGGCACGGTTTATAGAAAAGAAAAATCAGGTGCACTCGGCGGTTTGACCCGTGTACAAGGGTTTACACAGGATGATGCGCATATTTTCTGCACCCCTGAACAGATTGTAAATGAAATAAATGAGATTATTGATTTTGTCCAAGATGCAATGAGTATCTTTAATATGAGCTTTGAAGTAGAGCTTTCTACCCGTCCTGAAAGCTATGTAGGTGATTTAGAGCACTGGAATATGGCAGAAGCAGGGCTTAAAGAAGCACTTGATAAGCGCGGAATGAAATATGACATAAATGAAGGTGACGGCGCATTTTACGGTCCAAAAATTGACTTTAAATTTAAAGATGCAATCGGCAGAACCTGGCAGTGTGCTACAATTCAGCTTGATTTCAACTTACCTATCAGATTTGATTTAAAATATCAAGATAAAGATGGCGAATTAAAGACCCCGATAATGCTTCACAGAGTTGTATTCGGGTCAATGGAAAGATTTCATGGCATCTTAACCGAGCACTATGCAGGCGCTTTCCCAACCTGGCTGAACCCAAAACAAGCTGCAATCGTGCCCATCGCAGACAGACATCTTGAAGCGTGCGAAGCACTATTTAAAAAGATGAAGGACAAAGGCATCAGGGTGGAATTAGATGACAGGTCTGAATCTATGAACCACAAAATCAGAGATTGTTTGCAAAATAAGAAAATCCCATACGTGCTTGTTGTAGGTGACAAGGAAATTGCAGACAATACAGTAGCCGTAAGAGCCAGAGGCCGAGGACCTATCGGCACGTTTAACTTTGATGAATTTGTCCAAAAGCTTGAAGACGAGATAGCTTCCAAGGGAAAATCCATTGTGGAATAGGTGAAATTTTATAACATACTAAAAGCCTTACCCATCAAACACAGATAGGGTAAGGTTTTTAGTATAGCAGTTATGTTATTTTGTATTTTTTAAAGGCAAACCGGCTAAAATGCAGATAAGACAAAGGGTTGTAACGTTAAGACAGCTGATATTACAGCCCCCATAAGGCTCTTTACCAATTTTTCGACATACTATTTTGTAAAAATTAAACATTCAAAAACAAGTTTTACCGGCAAACCGCTATAAAGAAAGAGTGTGCCTTGTTTATGACAGCTAAAAATTAGTAATTACAAAGCTTTATAGGATTTTTGGCTGCAATATATTACTTTTATTTCTTCCGAAATTTCAACGCAAAATATATACTTTGTATATCAAAATGCAGCAAGGTTATTTATACAGCAGGAAAATTATTAAGAATATTAATTTTTGCAAAGTTTACTTAACATTTTTATCCGCAAAGAATTTTTGCCATTTCTTTTATTTTATTGTCCAAAATTTTTACAATAGGAATAAGCTCATAATCATTCTCTTTTGCCCAGATACAGACAGTTTTTGCGACCGATTCAATTTCTAAAAATTTATCTTCAATGCATATTATTTTATTTATTAGTTTATTGTGAATTTCAGTATCTATAGGGGTTTTAGCGATTTTACTCATTTATATTCCTTCTTCTTATCTGTCATCAAGCACGATTTATAATTTTATTTTAACATTAACATAAAAATATGACAAGCAGCACGAAAAAAGTTGAGCAAAATCTTAGAAAAAATATACGAAAGTACAGAAAAATGCTGGGTTTTACGCAATTGCAACTAAGCATTAAGGCTGAAGTATCTAAGGATTTTATTTATGATTTAGAAGCAGGCAGAAGAAACCCGAGCCTTGATGTTTTATGTAAACTGGCTGATGCCCTAAAAGTAGAACCTTACGAGCTTTTAAAATAAGACAAAAAGCATAAATAAATACATCCTGCGGCTTGAAATTTAGAATAAATGGGGTATAATATAAGCATAGGGGGAAGCCTCAAAGAAATAGGACTTCTCCGAGGCTTCACTTAGTACCCTATGATGTTAGAATTTTGATGCTACTATGAATAGCGTTGCTACGATTAGTAGCATTATTATTTTGTCTAAAATCATAGTTTTAACTCTCCTTTCTAGCCATTTCTTAGTAAAATGTCTGTGCTAGAGGCAGAGTTGTACCACCCTTTGGTTTTATTATACCAAGCATAGCTTGATTTTACAAAGACCAGAATATGGTAATAATTTATACAAAGGCTCAAAATGCTTGGTCAGAGCAATAAATTACACCCTGCGGTTTAAAACTCACTAATCAGCTTTTTTCTTTTGCCTGCGTTTTGCGTTGCGGTTAGCGGAATACAGGCGTTTTGTATAAAATTCGGTAAATTCTTCCAAGAATAAATCCGCATCCCTGCCCTTGGATATTTCAAATTCCATAAGGGTTTTGAGTGTAAAATGGGAAATATCATAGTCTACAAGCTTTTGCAGCTTTTTCATATATTCAATTTGATTATACGAATACAGCCTGTGTCCGTTATTATTTCTTTTTGCTTTAATAAGACCGCTTTTATCAAACCTCTGTGCTGTTGCTTGGGACGAAAAACGGAAAATCTCCATAATATCTTTAGTTGTAAATAATGGCACATTTGGAGTTGCCACAGCTTCTTCGTATCTTATTTTTAACGCCTTTCTCATAATAAGTGATTATTATTGATGGCGTTAATTTTCACAATTGCCAATGTATAGTAATGTTAATTTTAATTAATGTGTATTTAAAAAATAAAAGTTTTATGTTATACTATAAGTAGTAAACACGGGAAAAAAGGTTTCACCCTTTTTGACCTTAACAAAAGTAAACTTGGCAAAAACAGTTTCACTGTTCAAGCCGTTTATTTTTGTTGATAATCCCCTGATGTCTTATCCATTAGGGGATTACTTTAAATTGTCAGCAGGTTTCAAACTAAATATAATCCAACATCAAAACAGACTCTACAGAGGAAATTGATGTAATCCCCCTGTGCCTAAACCATTGGGGGATTATTTTTAGCCAAATATAGTTTAAAAAATAAGCATTATGAAAATTACATTTTTTGACACCCTCCCGCACGAGGAAGAATTTATTAAAAATCACGCTATAGAAGGCTTGGAACCTGTTTTTGTAAATGAAAGCCTGCATTCAAGCTTAAAGGCACCGGAAGAAGTGCTTGATTCAGATATTATATCTGTTTTTATACCATCATTGTTAAACAGACAGACCCTGCAGCAATTTGGCAACTTAAAATTTATAATTTTAAGGAGTGTCGGCTATTCAAATGTCGATTTAAACTATACAAAAGAAAACGGTATAGTTGTTTTCAATGCACCAAATTACGGGGATTATACTGTTGCAGAATACGTTTTTGCAAGCCTTTTGGCACTAATTAGAAAAGTTCCGCAGTCAAATAATGCGCTCCGTATGGGCAACATCCTTTTAGATAAATATATAGGGGTTGAATTATACTCTAAAACAATGGGTGTAATAGGAACAGGCGCAATAGGTTCAAAAGTAGTTAAAATTGCAAAAGGCTTTTCTATGGATGTTATAGCCTATGATATCAACAAAAATACAGATGCTGAGTATGTTTCGCTTGATGAATTGTGCAAAAGAGCTGATGTTATAAGCATAAACACTCCATTAACTCCTGATACATTAAGAATGTTTGACAGAAACCGCATAAATTCTCTTAAAAAAGGGGTGATAATAGTAAATACCGCAAGGGGTGAAATTATAGACACAGATGCCCTTTATGATGCTATTGTAGAACAAAGGGTAGGGTATGCTGCGCTTGATGTAATAGAATGTGAAGATATATTATGGCAAAAACCCACACGAGCAAGGGATTTCAATAATGTTAAAAATAACTGTTTAAAGAATTTTTTGATTGCAAACAGGCTTTTAAAGATGGACAATGTACTTATAACTCCGCACACAGCCTATGATACAAAGGAAGCAACAAGAAGAATTTTAGAGATAACTTTAGAGAATATGAAATCTTGTTTAAATTTTGATACTGGCGCTAAAAATCAGGTTTTGGTATAATATGAGCTATGGATATAGCGAAATACATTGAACACACACTTTTAAAACCCGGTGCAACGGAAGAACACATTAAACAGCTGATTGATGAGGCTTTTGAATACAAATTTTTCGGCATTTGTATAAACCCTAATTTTGTTAAATTTGCAAGAAAATATATTGATGATAATAAAACAAAGGGAGATGTTAAACTTGTCACTGTTGTGAATTTTCCTTTGGGCACAAATAGTATGGATACAACCCTTGTACAGGTGCATGAGGTCATAAACGAAGGAGCAGATGAGATAGATACTGTTATAAATCTTTCAGCAATAAAAATGGGAGATTATAAAAGAGTATCTGATGAAATTAAAACAACAAAGAATGTCTGCGGAAAGCATAATTTAAAGGTGATTTTGGAAGTCGACCTTTTAACAAGAGATGAAATTAAAAAAGCATGCCTCAATTGCATAACAGCAGGGGCTGATTTTGTTAAAACTTCAACCGGTTTTCTAAAGAACGGGTTAGGGGCAACAACTGAAAATATCCGCTTAATGAGCGATACAGTTTCCCGCAGAGGACTTGGTGTTAAGGCTTCAGGCGGTATTAGAACAAGGGTTCAAGCGATTGATTTAATTGAAGCGGGGGCGGACAGATTAGGTACAAGCTCCGGCGTTGCAATAGTTAAATATTAATTAT
This sequence comes from Candidatus Gastranaerophilales bacterium, assembly GCA_910586855.1. Taxonomy (GTDB): domain Bacteria; phylum Cyanobacteriota; class Vampirovibrionia; order Gastranaerophilales; family Gastranaerophilaceae; genus MGBC122484. The sequence goes on along the minus strand of CAJUJH010000001.1, from coordinate 659,439 downwards.
TTAAAGGTAGATAAAATGGATAAAATCACAATCAGGTCAGATAGAGACACGGATTACACTTTTATGTATAAAGGTGAAGAAACAACACTTAAGGCAGGAAGCATTATAAGTATTGCAAATGGTTTAAATGATGTTGTTTTGCCTACTGTTGCAATGAAAATTATGAATAATTTAATTGTAATAAAAGAAGATATTAAAAAATAGTTTCTACCGGGCTCAATAAGAATTTTAAGCATTGAGCCATTAGAAAAGTTTTTTCAAAGAAAAATTTAAGGAAAGTTTATGAGTGAAGATAAAATAATTATTACCATATCAGGAAAAGACAAGGTTGGGATTGTTGCACATATTGCAAACACGCTTGCTAAGCTGAATGTTAATATTGAAGATATTAAACAAACAATTATGCAGGATTACTTTGTTATGATGATGCTATGCAGCATCAAAAATGCCGATAAATCTTTCAAAGAAATAAAAGATGGCATTGTAAATTCAGGCAAGGAAGTAGATATGGAAGTTTGGGTGCAAAGAAAAGAAATCTTTGACAATATGCACTCAATTTAGGAATTTAATTTAGAGGCAGCCTTAAGAACAGATATTATAAAGGCAGCTCATTTTTAGTTATTTTAGTCGGATGCGGGCAGGTTTTTTATGAAAGATTTTAATATTCAAAACATAATGGAAACAATTGAGATGATTAAAGTTCATCATCTTGATATAAGGACTGTAACGCTGGCGTTAAGCCTTAGAGATTGTGCCAGTGAGGATATTAAAACTGTCGGCAGAAAAGTTTACGATAAAATTTTAAAGCATGCGGGAAAACTTTCTCAATACGCACAAGAACTTGAAAATGAATTTTCAATACCGATTATTAATAAAAGAATTGCAGTTACTCCAATTTCTTTAATAGCAGAATCCTGCACAAATCCTGATTATGTGTATTTGGCACAGGTTTTAGATAAAGCAGCTGAAGAAATCGGGATTGATTTTATCGGCGGATATTCAGCCTTGGTTGAAAAGGGCTGCACAAACGGGGATAAAAAGTTTATTGAAAGCATCCCTGAAGCTCTTGCAACAACAAAAAGAGTTTGCTCATCGTTGAATCTTGCAACTTCAAAGGCTGGAATCAATATGGTGGGTGTTTTAAAAACTGCAAATGTAATTAAAAAGGCGGCAGAGCTTACCAAAGATGCTGATGGGCTTGGGGCTGCAAAATTTGTATGTTTTTGCAATTCTGTCACCGATAATCCCTTTATGGCAGGTGCTTATTGCGGTATAAATGAACCAGAAGCGGCATTAAATGTAGGGGTTTCAGGACCGGGTGTTGTCAGATGGGCTATTGAAAATATGTCCAAAACAGCAGATTTAGGGGAAGTAGCCAATACTATTAAAAAGACAGCATTCAAGATAACCACAACGGGTGAATTAATCGGACGCCGCCTTGCAAAAAGACTTGATGTACCTTTCGGGGTTATAGATTTATCTTTAGCACCTACTCCTGCTGAAGGAGACAGTGTTGCGGGAATTTTTGAAGCAATGGGTTTAGAGGCTGCAGGAGCTCATGGCACAACGGCAGCGCTTGCAATGTTAAATGATGCTGTTAAAAAAGGCGGTATTATGGCTTCAAGCTATGTAGGCGGGCTATCAGGCGCCTTTATACCGGTATCAGAAGATGCAGGTATGATAAAGGCTGCAAGACAAGGTGTTTTAACAATTGATAAACTGGAAGCCATGACAAGCGTTTGCTCTGTAGGACTTGATATGATTGCAATCCCAGGCAATACTCCTGTTGAAACCATAGCAGGCATCATAGCAGACGAGATGGCAATAGGCATGATAAATAAAAAGACAACAGCTGTAAGGATTATCCCTGTTCCAGGCAAAACTGTCGGGGAAGAGGCTGAATTTGGCGGGCTTTTGGGAACTGCTCCCATTATGCCTGTAAATAAGCTTGATTCAAGCGTTTTTGTGAACCGTCTTGGCAGAATCCCTGCTCCATTACATAGTTTGAATAATTAATAATAATTTTGGCAATTTTGGCGCTGAAAGTTTGAAAATTAAATATTACAGGGGCTAAGCCTATTTTTCTTTAAAGAACTTTGGCAACAACAAAATACTTTGGCTCTATGCCGATAGTTCTTATGAAAGGAGGGGCTTATGTTATGGAAAATTTCAATTTAAGTTTATTTTTAATCTTTTTGATTTTATTCGTAATTAAAAGTGACGCCTACAAAAAGTAAACGCCACTTTAGCTCTATAGATAGGTTATGGTAGTGCTAGCTACCGCCCCTGATATTTATATTATAAATTAATTTATATTTTTTACAAGATGGAATCTGCTTTCCTAAAACACTATATACAAAAGTTTTAGAATTTTTATACATTTTTATTACTGGGATTAGAAGTATTTATGGGTGGATTATTAAGATTGTTTGTAATAAAATTGGGTTTGTAAAAAAGATAAGTATTTAAAAGGATTTAATTATATGCAGGTTTCACTTGAGTGGTTAAATGAATATGTTGATTTAGAAGGGGTTGAGCCCGAATTAATTGCCCATAAGCTTACTATGAGCGGTTTAGAGGTTGAAGAGATTGAACATAAAAAACCAAATTTTACAAATATAATAACTGCGTTAATTAAAAAAATTGATAATCATCCGGATGCTGACAAATTACACTTAGTTACGGTTGATACAGGAAATGCCCAAAAAACTGTCGTTTGCGGCGCACAAAATATTAAAGAGGGGCAGATTATACCGTATGCAAGTGTTGGCTCAAAAGTTTTTTCAAGAAAAACAGGCGAATTATTTGAACTTACTCCTGCTGTAATACGCGGAGTAGAATCCCAAGGTATGCTATGCTCTCAAGATGAACTTGGTTTAGATGGCATGCAAAAAGAAGATGGAATTTTAATTTTAAATAATCCTACCTTAGGCTTAGGAGAAGTTAAACTTGGCGAGCCTTTAGAAAAAATCTTGAATTTAAATGATGAAATTGTGTTTCACCTTGCACCCACTGCAAACAGGGGTGACCAGATGTCTGTTATAGGTGTTGCAAGAGAACTTTCAGCATTATTTAATAAAAAATTAAAATTTTCACCCTTAAGTGCCACAAAAGATACTTCAACCGATAAATTTAAGGTTGAAATAAAAGACGAAGAGGCTTGTAAATACTATTCAATAGCCCTTTTAAAAGATATAAAAATAAAACCTGCACCTGATTTTATCCAAAGAAGAGTTGCAGCAGCCGGTATGCGCCCGATTAATAACGTTGTTGATATTACAAACTACGTTATGCTTGAATTTGGCACACCATTACATGCTTTTGATTTTGATAAACTGGATAATTACCTTTGCGTAAGATACGCTAAAGAAGGCGAGAAATTAACCACAATTGATGAAATTGAAAGAACTTTAACAAAAGAAACGGTTGTAATAGCAACAGAAAAAGAGCCCGTTTGCTTAGCCGGTGTTTTTGGCGGAAATAACTCCGAAATTGATGATAATACCAAAAATATTGCACTTGAAGCTGCATTTTTTACATCTCATACCAACAGAAAATCAGCCCGCTCTGTAGGATACCGTTCTGAAGCAAGTGCAAGATTTGAAAGAGGCGTTGATATTGAGCTTGTTCAGATGGGTTTAATGCAGGCAGTTAACCTTCTAATAAAATACGCGGATGCCAAATTTGAAGGCATGACAGAGTGCGGTAAAAACAAAAAAGATGATATTGAAATCACTTTAAGAGGTTCAGAGATTAAAAGAATCTTAGGAGTTGAGATTGAACAGGATAAATGTGTTGAAATCCTTCAAAATCTAGGGTTTGAACTTTTAGGAAAAAATGAAATTGCAGCAAAATTTAAGGTTCCAAGCTACAGAACAAATGATGTTTACCGCGAAATTGACCTGATTGAAGAGGTGGCAAGGATTGCAGGATATGACAATATTCCACCTACTTTAATGAATATAAAAGAAGGGGCAACAATTACGCCTGAACAGAGAATATTAAAACAAATCAATGAAATGTTCTTAAATCTTGGTTTTGATGAAATTGTAACTACTTCTCTTGTGGGGGATAATCTTTATAGAGAATATATGACAGAACTCAATAAAGAGACTGCACTTATTGTAATGAATCCGCAAAGTGAAGATGCTACAACACTTCGCCAGCAATTAATGCCAAATTTATTAAACGTTATAAAATTAAACTTTGATATGGGAAACAAAAATTTCAGACTGTATGAAATCGGAAAAACCTTTAATATCAAAGAAAAGGCAACTGAGGATTATTCAGGGGTTGAAGAAAAAAGAAAAATTTCAGGCTGCATCTTTGGCAATATAAATAATGAGATGTGGAATAAAAAGGATACTCCTGATTTTTACACCTTGAAAGGTGTTATTGAAAATTTATTTGATATTTTAGGAATTGAAAAAAGAATTGTTTATTCAGCCCTTAAAAATCCTGAAAATTATAAATTTATGCATCCTTATCAAACGGCAACTGTTGAACTATTGGGTAAAAACCCTGTTAATATAGGTTATTTTGGAAAATTGCATCCGATTTTAGCGGATAAAATGAAATTAAATCAAGATTTATTTGTTTTTGAACTTGATTTAGATGAGATTTTAGGAGCAATTCAAAAAGCAAATGTTGTAAAATATAAAAAATTACCGCAAACAACACCGATTATGAGAGATATTGCTTTTGTTGCAGATAAAAAGACATCAAACAGCGATATTTTAAAAGCTATTAAAAAATTCAGCGATAAAAATATCTATAAAGGCGCTAAAGTTTTTGATATTTATGAAGGGGCAAATATTGAAGAAGGTAAAAGAAGCGTTGCTTACAGAATTACTCTTCATGATGAAGCTAAAACCTTAACGGACGAAATTATTGAAGCTGAAATTTCAAAGATTAAACAGGGTTTAGAAAAAAGCTTTGAAGGATTAAGTTTCAGACAGTAAGTTTATTTGAATAAATTTAATAAAGCCGCTCTTTTTAAAATTCAACAAGGGCGGTTTTATTTGTGCAATATAAAATATTTTCGGGTTTTATATATATTACTTTTACAATATAAGAAGAATTAAAAGATGAAAATATTTGCAGTTCAAAATTTAAAAACACAAAACCTCGTAAGACAAAACAGCTTTAACAATAATATTGGCGCCAATAAAAAGATGGACAAATTTCAGAATTTAAATAAATATGATACTATATCTTTTGGTGGCAGCATTTACTGCAAAAATGACCCGGCAATAAAAAGTATTGAAAAAATTAAATCAAGGAGCGGAAAAGTTCCAAAAAGGGTGGAAAAACTTGCACAAGAATACGCCGAAGATGAAACTTTAAAAAACCTCCCGCTAGCTGTGGTGCACAAAATAGCATATTCAGATTTAAAAAAATGCAAAACTCTTGATGAAGCAAAAAACCTCTTTCCGGAATTTGAAGAAGCAAAAGCAATTGATGAACCGTATGCTAAACCCAGCAGTGTACTTTATGGCATTCAACAAGGACATATTACGATTAAACCTGATACCACAGATGATGCTTCACTTAAAATTTTGCAACATTACTGGGCTGATTTAGTACCTGTTGCACATCTTCCGGATTTTGCACATTGTACAGAAAGCGGTTATAAATACTGGGATTTAGCCCCGGCATTCAATAAGCTGAAGATACCATGTTTAAACAGTGAATATACACAGGCAATCAAGTCTCAAAAAGATACTGCTATTGGTAATTTTTAGTTTTAGCAAAAAGATATTATAATATTACTGCTATGGCTGCTATTGTTCTTATAGATTGTAATAATTTCTTTGTATCTTGCGAAGAATTGTATGACCCAAGCTTAAAAGGGAAACCTGTCTGTGTTTTAGGAAATAATGACGGGTGTGTTGTTGCACGCTCAAATCCTGCTAAAGACCTTGGCATTGCAATGGGTATGCCTTATTTTATTGCAAAGAAAAAGTTCCCAAATGCAATTTATTTATCGGGAAGTTTGCCAAAATACAGAAGTATTTCAAAAAAGATTATGCAGAAATTATTTGATTTCACCCCGAATGTTGAAGTTTACTCAATAGATGAAGCATTTTTAGATATAACAGGATGCGAGAAGGTACATAAGACCTCTTACTTTGAGATTGCAAAAAAAATTAGAAAGACTATTAAAGATGAAATAGGGATAGATGTTTCAGCAGGGCTTTCAAGTACAAAAACCCTTGCAAAATTAGCTTCTGAAATTGCAAAATCAAAGATAAGGCGCCACACAGATGAATCTGGCGTGTATGAGATAGATGAAAAAAACAGGGATGAAATATTAAAAAATACTGCAATAAATGAGATTTGGGGCATAGGACGAAATCTTGATAAAACGCTTCGTAGGCACAATGTAAGAAATGCTTATGATTATATTCAGCTTCCATATGATTTTTTAAAAAGAAATTTAGGAAAAAACGGACTTGATTTAAAGGAAGAATTATCCGGAAACTCTGTTGACCCTGTTAATTATGAAAATTCTATGCCAAAAAGCATTTCTAAGACCCTCTCGTTTAGAAATTTTACAACAGATAAGAGTGAAATTAAAAATGCACTAAACAGCCATCTTCATACGGTCTGTGCAAAATTAAGGGAGCATAATTTAACAGCAGGTATTATTACAATAATGCTGCGCACAAAAGAATTTCGAATTTTTACAAACAAAATCATACTGACTGAACCTATAGACAGTGAATTTGAAATTAATCAAAAAATATATGAGCTTTTTGATGAAATTTATAAAGAAGGGATAAATTACCGTTCATCCGGGGTAATATTATCAAAGATAGAACAGAAAAAAGAAACTCAGCTTGGGCTTTTTGGCGCTAAAGAAAAGGAAAAATCCAAAAAATTATCAAAAGCCTGGGATAATATTGAAAAGAAATTTGGGCAAGGCGCCTTAAAAATCGGCATAAATAAAGAAGAATAAATTAATTTTATGCAATTTTTTATCTTCTTAATTTTTATATATAGTGTATGAAAATTTTTTCCACAGCCATAGGTGCGCAAAATAATCAAAATTATAAGAAAATACAAACCTTCACTTCAAGCAATCATTCAAATCAAGACAGTAAGGTGCTTTGTAGTGATTTAGCCAGACTCAATATTTTAGGAAGAAGTAATTTATTAAACATAAAACAAAACCCCAAAAATTTCTTTATTGAAATAGAAGGCTATGGCAAAGATGAGGCTTGGGCAAAACAGATGGCTGCTATTTCAAACAATGCAGCCAATATGATTTTAGATGGCAAATCTTTTTCAGATACAACATCATACATTGCAAAAGAGTATAAAGACTGGGCAGACGGACATATTGAAGACAGGGTAAAAGCAGCCAATATTGGAGAATTAAGGCTCAACGAAGGCTCTGTACTTTTAACAGCATGCAATAAACAAAATAAATATGGTGCGTATCTTAAAAAATATGAGAAGTTTTTAAACGGAAAAAACAGCCGCAGCGTAGAACGCCCGAAAGAATATCCAAAAGCAGCTACAGTACATATAATTAAAAATAAAAACGGGAATGATGAAGATATTATTCATTTTCCGCGCGGCATTATAGATTCATATAAATATTGCGATGAGATATACAGTGATTTGGTGAATAACTATGCAGGAAAAAACTTATCTAAAAAAGATATAAAACAAATAAACAAGCAAATGGGTTCTCTTCATTGGCTTATGGCGCATGGTACCTTTTGGAAAAGAGGTTCAGATGCAATTACAAATTCTCTTATAAAAGCACTTTATTCTGCATTAAATTTTGAAACCTATCCGCCAAAAACAGGTATAAGCTTTGATTTAGAGGCATTTTGCACAGAGCATAAAAATTTTATTAAAAAATACACACAGTTATACTCAAATACACCAAAATATATTAATTTTGCAAAACAGGCAGCTGCTAATGTTCTTTAGCTGCTATTTTTGAGCGTTCAATTTCATTTTGAAGAATATTTTTTGCAAAATTCAGCTGTGAATCATTATTATTTTCAAAATCCGCCTTTGTAATTTCAACCCTGTAATTAGGTTCTATGCCTTTTTTATTAATATCTCTCCCGCTTGGAGTCAAATATCTTGCTATGGTTAAATTTAATCCCATATTATTCGGCATAGAGTAAACCTTTTGTACAACCCCTTTGCCGTAGGTTTTTGTACCTATAATTAATGCTCTGTTATTATCTTTAAGTGCTGCAGAAACTATCTCGCTTGCACTAGCTGATTCGCCGTCCACTAAGACCGCAAGCGGTTTATCATATACATAATCTTTATTTTCTGCAACATAGGCACTATTATGACCATTTCTGCCAATTACGCGCACAATATCACCTCTGTCAAGAAATATATTTGCAACAAAAAGTGCATTTTGGAACAAACCGCCTGTGTTTCCTCTTAAATCAAGGATTAAAGCCTTTGTATCATCAAGCTTATTTAGAGCTTCAATAAATTCTATCGGAGTACTTGAACTAATAAAACTTATAATTCTAATATAGCCTATATCTTTGGTTAAAGCTTCCGCTTCAACGGTTTTGATTTTAATTTCCGCACGTTTAATTTTTTTGGTAAGCTTTTCATTTCCTCTTAAAATTTCAATCTCCACAAGAGAGTTTAAGCTGCCTTTAATATAATTTGCTGCCTGAAAAAGATTATCGCCCTTAACGTCATTACCATTGATTTTTAAAATCATATCTCCTGCTTTAATGCCGCCGACATCGGCAGGAGCACCTTTTATTACATTTATTACATAAATTTTTCCTGCAGCTGAAGCTATATTAACCCCAATACCATATATTTTTGAATCTATGGTTGAATTTTGCTCCTCAAATTCATTTTTATTTAAAAATTTTGAATAAGGGTCATTCAAGCTTGCAAGCATTGAATTTATCGCAATATAAGCATCTTCTTCCGTTTTAATTTTATCTCCATAGTGTTTTTTCCACCTTGACCAATTTTGTTCATTGAGTTCATCATCCCAATAACTTGTTTTTATTAAAGACCAGGTTTCATTAAAAAGTTCTTTTGGTTCCAGCTGAATACTTTTATCAGGCTCACTTTTTAATAATGCAGCATTATTAGGGCTTATTGAACCTTGCAGATTGAAAAAATAGCAGATAATAAACAGTACTGCAAGGCAGCACAATGTAATTAAGGTTTGTTTTATATTTTTCATTTTAATTCTTCTTATTTTGACTTTGGAGATTTCATTTTAACCCCATCCGGGATTAATCTGTATCCTCCGCCATATATAGTTTCAATGTATTTATTTTTTTCAGTTGAAATTTTATCAAGTTTTGACCTTAGGTGTCTAATATGCACCCTGATTGTATCGCCTTCATCATTGTCGTTATAACCCCAAACCTCTTTTAGCAGGGTTTTTGCCGATACCATTTCATTATTGTGCTGCATAAGACAGTTTAATATATCAAATTCAATAGGGGTTAATTTTGTCTCTTTATCTAAAATTTTTACAGTATAGCTTTCAGGAATAAGAGTGATATCCCCCAATGATAAAAGTTCTTTATACCTTAAGGATTCAGGGGCTCTGCCGCTTCTATTTAAAACAGCTAAAACCCTTGCTTTTAATTCTTCAATCTCAAAAGGTTTTGTTAAATAATCATCAACCCCTGAATTAAAACCTTTAAGCTTATCATCAAGTTCACCAAGGGCTGTGAGCATAATAATCGGTATTTTTTTTGTTGCATCCTGCTGTCTTATTTTTAAAGCCAGAGAATACCCGTCAACTTCAGGCATCATAACATCCAATATTATCAAATCAGGATTTTCCTGTTTTATCATCTGAAAACCCTTGATAGGGTCAGATGAAGTTTGTACATTATATCCTGATAGCTCAAGATTTATTTTAATCAATTCCAAAATTGCTATATCATCATCAATTACAAATACTTTATTCATAACCAAAATTTTATAACAAAAAATTGTTATAGCGTTTCAACTTACGGGTAATTTTAAAAAATATTAATTAATATTAAAACAAAATTAGCAATTTTTGACATGTACACGTTTTTTGCATATAGTGTATAATGTCTAAAAAATAGATAAAGAAAAAAGCAAACTTTTAGGAGGACTATGAATTGGCGATAACCGTACCTTTAGGATTAAACGAAGATTTCAGACTAAATCATTCTAAATATTTAGGTCGTCATGTTTTAGCTGAATTTTTTGAATGCGACCCGAACGTTTTAAACAACCCCACTTTAGTTGAAAAATATATGCTTGATGCAGCTCTTGAATGCGGAGCAACAGTAGTTCAAAAATGTTTTCACCTTTTTAATCCGCATGGAGTTTCAGGAGTTGTAATAATCTCTGAAAGCCACCTTGCAATCCATACTTGGCCCGAGCTTGGTTATGCTGCAGTAGATTTATTTACCTGCGGGGAAAAATGCGACCCTAAAGTTGCGTATGAGTTTTTGAAAAAATGCTTTAATTCAAAAGACGCCTCATATTCGCAATTAAACAGAGGAATTTTAGATAATAAAAATCTATCTGTTGAGCATACTCCTTTTTATATCAGCGCCCAATCTTAAAAAGATTTAAAAACTTTTTAAAAAAGATATTTGTGTGCTAATATTTTGCTATGCTTAAAATCGAAACAATGTGCCTTAATCATCTTGATGATGTGATGGAGATAGAAGAAAATTGCTATGGCGAACACCATTGGGCAAGAGATTCTTTTGTAAATGAGATTGATAATTCAATTTCACAATATTTGTGTGCAGTAAATGAACACCAAAAATGTGTCGGCTACCTTGGTATGTGGAATATTATTGATGAAGCGCACATTACAAATTTTGCTGTGCATCCAAATTTTCAGCATCAGGGAGTTGGTCATTTTTTAATTACAAATTCAATTGAAAAATGTTATGAAAAAAAGATAAAATATATAACACTTGAAGTAAGAGCATCAAACGAAAAAGCTAAAAGGCTTTATGAAAAATTCGGATTTAAATCTTTAGGGGTAAGGAAAAAATATTATCAAGACAACAATGAAGATGCCATTATAATGTGGACTGAGAATATTTTTAACGAGAGCTATAAAGAGCTTTTTTATAAAAATAAGGAATATTTAAAAGAAATTTTGAAATGAACAAAAGAATAAAAGGCGAGTTTGAAGAGTTTATATACAGGGGCGAAAAGACACCATTCAGCCTTGGTACGCTTGTTGTCGTTTGTTTGTGCCTTTTATTATTAATTGTCATAACATTTACCCAGCTTAATTTAACACATTATTGGCCTATTGGAAATGAAGATGCAGCTTTTGGATTGGGCACAAAAAAATATTTGTATATCCCGCAAATCCCTGTTGTATTATTTATTGCGGCAATTTTGGGAGCAAGATTCGGCAGCTTTGTTATTATTTTATATTTATTAATAGGATTTTTTGTTTGGCCTGTTTTTGCACTCGGCGGAGGCTTAGGGTATGTTAAAAGCTACTTTTTCGGGTATATTTTAGGGTATTTCTTTGCAATAGTGTTTGCAAGCAGGGTTTTATATTATGATAAATTCTCTTACAAAAGTATGATTTACGCTTCAATCGTAGGGGTTTTAGCAATACATTTTTGCGGCATATTATATACTACAATTTTAGGAATATTCCACCTTGTAAATTTTGCTTTCATAAAACAGGCGCTATCTACCACGCTCAGCGGACACAAGGTTATATACGATATTGTATTTTCTTTTGTAGCTATTGCAATATCAATTCCTGTTAAACAATTCTTGTGGCTTGCAATGAAAAATTATTCAAGACCAAAACGCGATGCCAGAACCACGCGCGAAGCACGTGAAATGCGCAGAATTGAAAGAGAAAAAGCGGGGTAGATATTTTTAAATTACTTTCAAGAATTATTTTTTATGCATTTATTGCCATTTTCTGCTATTTTCTTTTAAATAAAGGACAAATCAAAGATTTTTCTTTCAATAGTCTTATATCCTTTACCCAATATGATTTTACCTGCAATAGATACCTTAAAAACGAAGATTATAAAAATGCCTCAATATGCTACAAGCAGGCACTAAAAGTGCATGGTGAAAGTTCCAAATTTAATTATCGCCTTGCAGAAGTTTTTTATAATCTCAAAGATTATCCTGCCTGTATATATTATGCCAACAAAGCCTTTTTATCAGACAATACAGCTCATTATAAAAATTATGCAAATAATATTATGGCAAGTTCTATGTCAAAACTAAAAATGACAAAAAGCAGCGACGATTATTTGAATTTACTCACCAGTATTGCAACCTGGGATAAAATGCCCATAAAAGTATGGTTTCAGCCGACAAATCTTAATATCAATCTTGAATCTGCTCTGCAAGCTTGGCAAAAGTACCTTGCACCAACTGTAAGCTTTAAAGTCGTATACAATAAAAATGATGCTGATATTACGGTAAGTTTTGCAGATGAAAATCAAGTCAGGAAATTTTGTAATAAAGTAGAAGAAAGAGAAATAATAGGAGGCTGCACAAGAGTTTCAACTCAATTAAATACCATAAATAAGGCTGAAATCCTCCTTAATATGCTTGATAAAGAAAATACAAAGTTTACAAATGTTACAATTTATTCGGTTTTAGTCCATGAAATAGGTCATGCGATAGGCATAGTAGGTCATAGCGAAAATAAATATGATATTATGAGTGCAAAAACTTCGCAGTATAATTATTTTTCATATCCTACAAAGCGGGATTTAACAACGGTTTTAAAATTATATTCAAGATAATTTAAATAGACTCTAACAGCATTTAGAGGCGGTGTCGCGCCTTTTAATCTGGGCAATTAAAACCGCTGCAAACATTAATATGCAGCCTAAAATTTCTTTCATTGTCAAAACTTCATGTAAAATCAAATACCCCGTAAGCACTGCAAAAACACTTTCAAAACTTAATATTAAAGAAGCAAGTGCAGGATTAGTATTTTTCTGCGCAATAATTTGAAGCGTGTATGCTATTCCGCAGGAAACAACCCCAGTAAACAATAACGCCCATTTACACGCTATAATGCCTTCAATAGTAGGGTTTTCAAATATGAACATTGGAATAAGCGAAATCAGCCCGACCACAAAAAATTGCACACAGGAAAGTTTTACGCTGTCTATTTTTGGAGCATAGTGGTCAATCACTAAAATGTGGATTGAATACAAAACGGCTGAAATCATAATTAAAATATCACCGTAGCCTATATTTGAAAAACCATCCACAGCACAAAGAAAATACAGCCCAAAAGCCCCTAAAATAATGCCAAGCCATAGCGTGGGGGGAAATTTTCTGCCTAAAAATATTGAAATCATAGGCACTATTATTATATATAACGAACTTATAAAACCTGCTTTTGAAGCAGATGTATAAACCATACCCATTTGCTGAATATTACTTGCAAAAAAGAGAGCTAAACCGCATAGAATACCCGCTTTAAGCATATAGCGGCGCTCTTCCCATTTATTCATTTTTTTATTAGGACCTTTTTTAATCTTAAAGATTATTATAAGCAAAAGCAGTGAAAACGCACCAAGAAAAGACCTCACACAGTTAAAGGTGACAGGTTCAATAAATTCCATGCCAGCTCTTTGCCCTGCAAATCCTGCGCCCCAGATAAATGCAGTGGTTAAAAGTAATATGTTATTAAAAGCGCTGTTTTTCATATACATTTAATCCTTATAGCAGAATTATTATCTATTATATTCTTCAAGAAAAGCTTTTAAAAAACCATACCCCTTTTTATAGCTTTCAATATCAATCTTTTCTGTAGATGAATGCATATTATAAACATCTGCAATACCCATTAAAACAGGCTTAAAAGCGATATTTGATTTATTTTTCCTGTTTGCATAAATATGAGTTTCGGCTCCTGCATGGAATGATGAAATTTTTAGACTAACACCCGCCTTTGCTGCTGCTAATTTTGCAGTTTTTATAAGGGTTTCATCCTCTGATTTTTCAAAAACGGGCAGATGTTCTTCTATTTCGATATTAGCCTCAGCAAGTCCTTTATATTTTTTATTAAATTCTTCAATTATATTTTGAATTTTTGCTATCAGCTCATCTTTTATTTTATTATCAGAACTCCTTAAAGAATAGTGAGCAAAGGCTGTTGTATTTATAATATTTGACATTGAATTTTTTGCCGTAAATTCAACGGCTTCTTTTCCTTTTAAATTCTTTTTTACAGCTTGGTATAAAGCATTTTCAACTCCGCCACCTATAATAGAGCCAAGGTTTATTGAAGTTATGGTGCCTGTTTCATCTTTTTTATAAACACCTTGCGGAATTTTTTCTATAATCTCTGTAATTATTTTTGCAGCATTCAAGCGTTTTTCATCTGCTATATCAAGCCCTGAATGCCCGCCATAGGATGTATTCACCGATACTGTAAATTTCAGATACCCGGCACCTGATATTTCAAAATTTCCAAGCTTATCGGAATCCAAAACAAGCACATATTCTGAGTTTAGGTTATTAAATTCAACATGTTCAATTCCTGTCATAGAATTTTCTTCATCTCTTGTAAAAATGGCTTCAATAGTATAATTTGGACTAATTGTGCCGTTTTTAATATCCAAAAGCGCTTTTATAATTGCAGCTGCTCCTGCTTTGTCATCTGCCCCAAGAGTTCTTGTCTTATCGGTTTCAATAATATGCCCGCAAGGACCGTTATTTTCAATAATATTTACAGGTGTATCATCCCCTACAACATCCATATGCGCAGACAACAAAAGTCCTTTTGCTTTTGTATTTTGCTGTTCAATTTTTGCATAAATATTTCCATAATTATCAAATTTTGCTTCAATTCCTGCATTTGATAAGATTTCAATAATTTTTTGCGCCACCTTCTCTTCTTCCATTGAAGGTGATGGGATAACAACAAGCTCTTTGAATATTTCCACTAATTCCATTTTTTAATCCTTTATGAGCATAAAAACTATTGTATGCGGTTCAATTATATATGTAGGCTCTTCTCCTTCAGGTTCATAGAGAATACCTTCAGGGTAAAAATCATTACTCTTTGTATCAAATACGATATAATAATTTTTGCCTTCATTTTTCACCTCTCTTGGAAGGATAAATTTAGCATTATTGTTTCCCTTATTCATAGCAACAAAAAAGGTTTCTTCCTCATTGTATGTTTTATAAGACATAAAATTCATATCAGGAAGTGTCCAAAATGGTGAAATATCAGGGAATGGACGTGCCAGGTGACCGTAAAATTCCATATTTTCAACATAGAGTTTATCTTTAAATATTTTATGTTTTTTTCTAAATTCAATTAAATTTTTAATAAAATCTGAAAGTTTCTGTTTTTCATTATCCAGATTGTAGTTGATATAATTAACATCCCCATCAATATTATAGCTGTTATTATTCCCGCCCTTTGAATGCAGCACAATATCATCTACCTGAATCATAAAACTGCCGTAAGATAAAGCTAAAAGCGCAGCTTCATTTCTTATAGCTTTATCTCTTAAGATTTTATCTCCTTTGAATGATGAGCATAGTTCCCAATCAGAGCCCCCACAGGTATTTGGCGACTTCTTATCATAAGAATTTAAATCCCAAAGAGTAAAGCCGTCATGACATGCTGCAAAATTTAGAGACCTGTTTTTATTGCCAAATTTATGAGGGCTGCCTGTTATAATATGCTTTATTGCAAGAAAATCAACGGAATTTGGACGCACAGAAAAGGCGCGGATGGTATTTCTTGAAACATCATTCCACTCAGCAAAAAATTCAGGAAAATTCCCTAATTGATAGGCATTATACCCGCTGCATGTCCAGGGTTCCGCTATTAAATTTACCCCATCTGCCGATTCATCCGGATTATTTATCTTTATTCCCCTGTTTTGAAGCTCTTCTTTAAGCTGTCCTACAATACTTTTCTTTGCATCGTAATAAACATCAGCATCTTTTCTTGTATCCATTAAAGAGGTTGCCAAATCAAAACGAAATGCATCCACTCCCTGCTTTATCCAATACTCAAGTGAATCAACAATTAAGTTTCTAAACCCTTCTCCTGCTGTATTTGAATCATTCTGGCAGCCGCAACGGTCAACATAAAAACCATCTGTTCTTGCTTTATAATATTCTTTATTGTCAATCAAAGCATAAGAAAAAAGGTTAACATCTTCTTTATCGTTATTGTATACCTTAGCTTCCCCTGTATGGTTATACACAACATCAAGACAAACTTTTATATCCTCTTTGTGCAGAGCATTTACCATTTCACGAAATTCAGAGATAACTTCACCATCGCCTTGATTAAAAGCGTATTCTTTATGAGGTGCAAAATAGCATAAAGGCATATACCCCCAATAGTTTCCTATTCCTTCATTATTGTCAAATTCATAAAGAGGCAGAAACTCAACCATTGTAACCCCAAGCGCTTTCAGATTTGCAGCAAATTCGCCTGCACCTTTATATGTTCCTGCAGATTCAAGATTTGAAAGTGCTGTGAGACTTTTTAAATGAACTTCGCCAATAATTTCATCAACAAGAGCTCTTTTTGTTGTTTTTTGAATTTCTATTTCATTATTGATTTTAAACACAGACTTTGGTGCAAGCCTTTGATTATCTTCAAAATATAATTTCCCGGACCTGAATATTTCAAGGTCTTTTGATACGCTGTGGTGCAGGTGGCTTAATTCTTTTGCATAAGGGTCATAGGCAAGTTTATTCGGGTTAAAGCGGTTATTCAAGCTATCAAGCTTCGATTTAAAACCTTTTTTTGACCCGGGTGTCCAATTTTCAGTATATTCATAGTTGGCGCCAAATACTCTGTACCCATAGTATAAAGGGTTGCCATCCAAAACAGATTTAATTTCAGGTATGTTGCTTAAATTTAAAGATGCTGTAAAGACATCCCCGCTTTTTTCCATTTTGATATTTAAAAAACTGTCTTCGCCTTTTGGTTTATGAAATAAGCACAATATAGCATCTGTACCATTTTTTGAAAACAACCTAAAATTAATAAGGTTGTTTTCTTTATCGTAATTTGCACCAAATCTTGTATATGATGTAGTAAGCATTGGCAGCCTTTCCCTTTAAATAACTAATAACGGGATATTCTAGCTTAGAGGATTAATCACAACCCCGCTTAATAATTTTGGATAAAAATAGGTTGATTTTTGAGGCATCCTATACCCTGCAGCTGAAATATCTTTAATATCCTGCATCTTTGGATATGCCATAATAAAGCTTGCTTCCGCCGTTCCTTTATCAATCATATCAAATGCTTCAAATTCTTGTTTGATGTATTTTATACCATCTTGAGCCATTTGTTCTTCCCTTGTATACCCTAGCTCGTTAGTTATAATCAATTCATGCAGAACCGTTAAATCAAGCTTTTTCAATACATCCGGCGCATCAATCATATCCAAAATCCCATCTTTTAATTTTAAAAGATAAAATTTATTAACATTTTTCATATAAAGACCCATTGAAATGCGCTCAGCATTTGATTTTTCAAGGTCTGATAAGAATTTTTCTTTAACATCTTTTTTGTTTGAACTTATAAATGTATATTCCGATAAATCAAAATACTTTTTAACACTTTCAAGCAAAACATAAGGTTCTATAAATTTTGTTATGATTCTGTGGGTTGGGAAAATGATTAAATTATCATCTTCAGAATTTGTAAAATAACTCATAACATACTGCGCCTCGGGGTTTTTGGATTCTTTAGAATAATTAAGGGCAGTTTCGTATCTATGGTGACCGTCAGCTATTAAAAGGGTTTTATCAGATAAAAGGTTTTGAATTTTTTCAATATCAGAAGGTTCATCAATAATATAAACTAAATTTTGAACTCCCTTATCATCTGTGGCATCAATAAAAGGAGCTTTTGATACGTATTTTGGCGCAATTTCTTTTTCAATTAACATAGAAGGGTCTGAATACACCATAAAAATTTGACTGAAATTAGCTTCACATGCACGCGTCAGCTTCAATCTATCCTCTTTTGGTCCGCCCATAGTGTATTCATGCGGAAGGATTTTTTTAGAAGAAAACTCTTCAACTCTATTTTTTGCTATAAACCCTTTGCGCTCAACCTTTTTACCGTTTTCTGTTGTATATTTTTGTATTATATAAAAAATTGACGGTTTTTCTGTCTTAATTAGGACTTCTTCACCCTGCCAATCTTCAAAGCTTTTTTTGGCATCTTCATATCTATCTTTTGCACTTGATAAAATAAGTCTTACGATATTATATTTACTTCTTTCATATAGTTTTTGCTGCTCTTCATTTGTTATAACATCGTATGGCGGTGCAAAACAATCATTTATCTTAACTTTTGCCTGATTATAAACAATCCCGTCTAAGGGTCTAACTTCTACCATTAAAAACTCCTTTTACCCCTGTAAAATCTATATTCTTATTCTAACATCAAAAGGAATTACTTGTAAACAAATATTAATCTTTAAAATATCGGGCAATTTTTTGTGCAAAAAATACTTTATTAATATATAGAAGGTTAGAAGGTATTATTTAAGCTATGTGTCCAACATCTATTGATGGGATAGTGCAAACCGGCATATTTTTCCTTAGAAACGGAGGAAAAGTTGCATCAGGTCAAGACACCGGAAGAATTGGCGCCACTGCAGCGCAGCTTGGTTCCTTAACTGATAAAATTTCATCCACAGCTTCTATTTTCGGAGATGCTGCAAAATCTGCCACAAGCTTTTTAGATAGCGGAATACTGGCAGTGGCTGAAAAAACCGGAACAACGGATGCTGTCAAAACTTTGGCAAGCAATGCGGGAACTAATTCAATCTTTGGCGCGATTGCCCAAAAAGCAGTAAACCCGCTTTTAGTAGGGGCTGCAGGTATAAGAATTTTAAAAGATGAAGACCAGTATGCTGCACTAATAGAAGAGGGCTCTGCTATGGGCTTAATGTTTGGCTGTGAAAAATTAATGAAAACAACAAAAAATAATTTCTTTAAATTAACAGATTGCCCTGATAATGTTCTAAAAGACACCATTAAACATTCTAAAGGGATAAAGAAGATTTTTGCAAATGCGGCTGATAAATTTAAGAACTTAACAAAAGGACAAAAAACTGCAGCAAAAGTAGGTATAGGATTATTATTTGTTGCAGGTTCAATTGGAGCATACAGTATAGGCAAAACTGCAGGCAAAAAACTTTCAGGAAGAGATGAGCAGGTAACTTAACCGCAATAATGTGCAATATTTTTTAATATTTTCTATACACAAAAATATTTTACAAATACAGACGCAGGAACTACGCCTGTAAAAAATTACATTGAAATTAATTATTAATATTTGCAAAGGCGGATTATTTACGACCCGACACTTAATCCTGCACAAAGATTGATATTTTGCCCGGTTAAGCCTTTTGCCTTTTCAGATATTAAATATCTTATTAAGTTTGATATCTCAATAGGTTGTATAAATCTTCTTTGAGGCACCACATCAAGGATTTCAGCCTTATCTTCTTCGTTTATTTCATTCATAAGTGCTGTTTCAACCCAGCCCGGGCTTATACAATTTACTGTAATATTATATTGGGCAAGTTCAAGAGCTAAAGATTTTGTCATACCATACATGCCGGCTTTTGTTGCAGCATAAAGGCTTGCATTTGCTTCACCTACGCTTGCAGAAATCGAAGCGATATTTATAATACGCCCAAAACGCTTTTCTTTCATCTGGGAAACACATAAAGAAGCCAAATAATAAGGTATTGAAAGATTTAACATCATAACTCTTTCAATATCATAAGGCTGCACCCTTTCTATTGGGGAATAAAAATACTCTCCTGCATTATTTATTAATATATCAATGCTGCCAAATTTTTCAATGGTTTTCTCATACAGCATTTTTGCATGTTCAAAGCAGGATAATTCAATGCTTAAATAGTCTTCAATCTCAAGATTTCTTCTCCCGGTTTGAAATACACTGTAACCTTTTGCTCTTAAAACTTTTGCCGTTTCCAAACCAATGCCTGAAGATGAGCCCGTTATTAATACATTAAACATATATTGCCTTTATTTTGCTATTTTCCAAATTTAAAGGGATTTTGATTTGTGTGTTTTATTATGATATCTGAAATTGCCCCTAAAAGCTTCTCTCTTTGCTCCGGGGTTAAATTTCTTATAGATTCAACTGCTGTGTGCAAATGAGGATTATGGTCATACCACCTTTGATACTGTTTTGGATTATGCTCCGCAACAATCTTAATAAATTGTTTGAAATCTTTTTCAATAACTTTCGGAACATAAAGCATAATATCAACTGCAACTTTTGATTGAATATCGTCTGAAAGCTTCTGTAAAAGCGTCATAAAGGCACTTAAGTACTTATCTTTATCATACCATCTTAAATTCTTCATACCATTTATTATAACAAATTTTATTTAAAATTAGTATATATTTTGTATTTACAAATAAAAAAACTTGCAACATGCCCAAAAATTAAATATAATCATACAAGAAATAAGGAAAGGGGTTCTAAATGAACAAAGAAGAATTAGTACAAGAAATTGCTAAAAAAGCGAAAGTTACTCAAAAAGAAGCAGCTGAAGTTTTAAACGGTTTCATTGAAACAGTTCAAAAATCAGTTTCTAAAGGACAAAAAGTTACTCTAGTTGGTTTTGGTACTTTTGAAGCTCGTAAACGTGCTGCTAGAACTGGTAGAAACCCACAAACAGGAAAAGAAATTAAAATTGCTGCAAAAACAGTTCCTGCATTTTCTGCTGGTAAAAAATTCAAAGAACTTGTTAACAAAAAATAGTGCGTGAACCGGCGTGATAATCGCAAAAATAATTGATTTTACGATTGAAGCACTGCAGTGAACGTAAGTTGAGAAACATTTAAAAAACCGCTTAATTAATTTTAAGCGGTTTTTATATATAATTGTTAATTTTTCTTAACCAATTAATAAAATAAATTTATAGCAGAAATATATTTTAAAATTACCCTCTGGAGAAAACCTCTAGTTCTAGAGGATTTTCAACTTTCATAGGATTAAAAAATGCAGCCGATGCCACCATTGCAGCATTATCGGTACAATATTTCATCTTTGGTGCAAAGACTTGATATGAACCGTTTTCAGGCTTTTGTAGTTCAAAGAGTTTTTCTCTAAGCCTTGAATTTGCTGCAACTCCGCCAGCAAGAACAATTGTTTTTGAATTATTTTTCTGTGCAATTTTTACGGTTTTTTTAATTAATGTTGAAGTGATAGTTTCTTGAAAACTTGCACAGATATCGTTGACGGGCATTTGCTCGTTTTTAAAACGCTGGGTTAGCCTAAGAACTGCAGTTTTAAGTCCCGAGAAACTGAACTCATCCTCGCCAACCTTTGCTTCAGGGAGCTTAAAAGCTTCTCTATTGCCGTTTTGAGCCAGTTTATCAAGCTGAATCCCACCAGGGTAGGACAAACCAAGCAATCTTGCAACCTTATCATACACTTCTCCTGTGGCATCATCTATCGTGCTTGCTGCAATCTCACTTTTTCCATAGTCTGAAACATTGATTATCTGTGTATGCCCGCCCGATACAAGAAGGCACGTAAAAGGCGGTTTTAAATCTGTATCAATAAAGTTTGCACAAACGTGCGCTTTTAAGTGATTGACGGGGATATACGGCTTATTATACACAAGAGACAGTGTCTTTGCAGCGTTTAGACCGACAAGAAGACAGCCAACAAGCCCGGGTCCTGCAGTTGACGCAAAAGCATCTATTTCAGAAGGCTTAATCCCTGATTGCGCAAAGGTTTCTTCAATAACTACATTAATAGCGTCAAGATGTTCTCTTGCAGCCACTTCAGGCACTACCCCGCCAAATGCTTGGTGTGTCTTAATTTGAGAGGCAACAACATTTGAAATCACCTCTCTGCCATCTTTTACAATCGCACAAGCTGTTTCATCACAGCTTGTTTCTATTCCAAAAATTAACATAATTTTTCTACCTTAACAGTTTTTGTTTTTTAATGCACTCTGCGGCTATATTGCAGAGTGCATTTAAGACTATTAAACGCAGGTTTTATTCATATTATAAGAAATACCGGCTTCTTTCATTTTTAAAAGTGCCTTTTGGAGTACATCTACAGGCTTTGTGAGAGCTATCCTAAAGAAACCTTCACCGTATTTACCGTACCCATTGCCTGGAGGTACCACTATATTGGCTTTTTCAAGCATCACAGTAGCAAATTCCTCACTGGTAAAGCCTTTTGGACAAGGAAGCCATAGATAAAAAGTTGCCTTAGATGGTTTAACATTCCAGCCAAGCTCCGCTAAACCCTTCTCCATAAGCTCTTTGCGCTCTTTATACATAAGATTTAATTTTTCAATTTCACTTTTAGGTGCCCTGTAAGCTTCAATTGCAGCATCCTGAATTGCTTTAAATACACCGGAATCAATATTATTTTTAATTGTACCTAAAGCCTTTATTGCAGAAGCATTTCCCGCTATAAAACCAACTCTCCAGCCTGTCATATTATATGATTTTGAATGAGAGTAAAATTCAATTGCAACATCCTTTGCACCTTTAGCCTGCAGCACGGAAGGGGCTTTATACCCGTCATATGTCATCTCACAATAAGCTAAATCAGAACACAATAAAATATCATATTTTTTACAATAGTCAACTGCTTTTTGATAAAATTCAAGGTCACAAACAGCTCCTGTCGGATTGTTTGGGTAATTTAAAAACATCAGTTTTGCAGCGCGCGCCACATCTTCAGGAATTTTATCCAAATCAGGCAGAAAGTTATTTTCAGCTAAAAGCGGCATAGAATAAGGCTCTCCGCCTGCTAAAATTGTTGCGTTTTGATACACAGGATACCCGGGGTCCGGGCATAAAGTAACATCGCCTGGGTCTACAAAAGCAAAGAAAACATGTGCTATCGCTTCTTTTGAACCTATATTTGCTAAAACTTCAGCCTCAGGGTCAAGTTCCACTCCAAACCTTTCCTTCATCCAGTCTGCACTTGCTTTTCTAAAAGCTTCTGTACCGTTATAAGGCGGATAATCATGGTTTTTAGGATTATCAACAGCCTTATGCATAGCATCCACAACCGTTTGAATCGTTGGCGTGTCAGGGTCTCCTACACCAAGAGAAATAATATCTATCCCTTTGGTTTTAGCCTCGGCTATTTTTGCGTCAATTCTTGCAAAAAGGTAGGGTGGTATTCTGTCTAATCTTTTTGAGGTTCGCATTGTATATTTCTCCTTTTTTGTTATAATCATATTATCATGAAAAGATTAATTACTACATGCTTAATATTTTCATTTGTTTTATTCGGTTCAATCCCTTGTATAGCACAGAGTACAGAGGCTACTTCATACTACAATCAGGGTATAGATTTTTATAACTTAAACAAGATTGATGATTCAATAAAATCATTTAAAAAAGCTATAGAAATTGACCCAAAATTTTATCAGGCATATTATAACCTTGCAAAAATTCAGGAATCTTATAAATATTACAATGATGCAATTTCAACCTATGAAAAATTGATTGAAATCACCCCTGAAGATTATGAGAGCATGTATAATTTCGGAAGCCTGCTTTACAAAAGAGGGTATTTAAAAAAATCTTTAACTTATTTAGATAGAATCCCAAATTATTCAGAATATTACGAACAGGCTGAAAAACTAATTGATATTGTTGAAAAAAGACAGGTTGAGGTTGCTCAGGAATTAAAACTTAAGGAAGAAGCTTTAAAGAGAAGCTCTCTTCTTGAAACTATTCAAGCACCAACCGGTGTTGCAGCAGATAAAAACGGTAATATTTATATAGCAAGTTTTTCACAAAATGCCGTGTATAAAATCACACCGCAAAATATAAAAACCACTTTTGTGGGACCTGCAAATTTAAGCGGTCCTGTAGGTATTGCAATTGATGAAGATAATAATATCTATATTGCAAACTACACAAAAGGAAATATTATAAAAGCAGAACCTGACGGCAAAACAAGTGTTCTATTTTTGGTTAAAAAACCATACTGTTTAAATATTGATAATATAAATAAAAAACTTTTAATTACAGAGCAGGAAAAAAATACTGTAATTAAATACGATATTTCAAATTAGACCCTGGTTTAGATTACAATAGTAACATCTATTACTAAGTCTTCTTTAAAATTTGAGTAAATTTTATTACCGCCGTTTGATGTCGAGCTTTGCAGTTTTACGCTATTTTTAAGGTGCAGCCGAGTTCTTTTAGAATTTTTGCAAGGGTTCTTATTTTCGGTTCTTTTTTACCATTGATGATATTGTAAAGACCCATTTTGCTCAAATCAACTTTTTTAGCAAAACCGTTAATTGTATCTCTTGATTTGATTACAAGCTCAAGAGAACGGCAAAATACATTAAAATCACCGTCTTGAAGATATTCTTCAAAGGCAAACGTCAAATAATCTTTTAAATCTTCTTCTGTATTGAAGATTTCACAAAAACCTTCTTCAAAAGATATTGAATTTTTATATTTACCCATTTTTTTGTCTCCAAATTTCTAGATATTCTTTAGCCTTTTTAATATCATTACTCTGTAATTTTTTATCGCCTGCACAAAGAAGCAATATTATAATGTCGCCAATTTCAGAAAAATAAATTCTATAACCTGACCCAAAATTAAACCTTAATTCAGATATATTATCGTCAAGTTGTTTGAAATCCCCAAAATTACCATTTTCTACTATTCTTGTCAGCCTGCTGTTAATTCTCCTCCTAAAGGTTGTATCTATTCCTTTAAGCCATTCAATAACAGGCACTTTGCATTAATATGTTTATAGTATTCAATTTCCTTCATATTCTTAATGGTAAACTATAGTTTACTCGCTGTCAAGGTATGGAGCGGCGCAAAATACGCTTTAATAAAACTATCTTATCAACTTTTCAATTTCTTTAATTGTATTTTGAAGGGGTCTGTCAGTTAAGAGGTCTTTTTTCATCTTGTTATACGAATAAAGAATTGTTGTATGGTTTTTATTAAAAATTTCGCCTGTTGCAGGAAAGCTTGTGTCCAGAATTTCGCGAACCAAATATATTGCCGCCTGGCGGGCTTCTTTTACCTCTTTTGAGCGCGCAGTAGACAGTATATCTTTTTTTGCAACATTAAAATATTCAGCACATTTATCAATTATAATTTCAGGGGTTATTTTTTTAGCATTTTCACCTATTCCTAAAATCTCTTTTGCAGCTTCAGCCGTAAGCTCTATCCCTTTTATTGAAGCATAAGCGCTTACCTTGTTATAAGCTCCTTCAAGCTCCCGGACATTATTGTCAAATGTTTCTGCTAAAAATTCGGCTACACCTTTTGATATTTCAAAATTTGACCTTTGAGCGTGCTTTTCAATAATTTCAACTCTTGTTTTAAAATCAGGAACAAGAATGTCAACTGCTAAACCCCACTCATACCTGCTTCTTAGGCGGTCAGGAGTGTTTTTAAAGCTTGAAATGGGTCTGTCTGAAGCGAAAACTATCTGTTTTCCTAAATGAAACAGGGCATCAAATGTATTAAAAATTTCTTCTTCTGTCCTTTTTTTGCCTTCTGCAAACTGTATGTCATCAAGCAGCAGGACATCAACATTTCTGTATCTGTCTCTAAATTTTTTCATTTTTTGATAAGATTCCTGCCCTTTCTGGCAAGAATCAATAAGCTGATTTGTAAATTCCTCTGTTTTAGCATATTTAACCTTCAAATCAGGGAAATTTTTTAAAATACTGTGCCCTATAGCCTGCATCAAGTGAGTTTTCCCGATACCGACAGAGCCTGTTATAAAAAGAGGATTGAATTTTTGTCCGGGGGCTTCTGATACTTGTTTTGCGGCATTATAGGCAACAAGAGAATTATCCCCTATTACAAAATTTTCAAAAGTATATTTTAAATTAAGGGCGCAAAACGAGTGCATTTGTTTAAGATTATCAATCTGCTCCTTCATCAAAACAATGTGTTCTGCAGGTTTTTCCTTTTTCTTTGGCGCCTTTTTAACATCAGACGGTACAAAAATAATATTTACAGGCAAGTTTTCCCCGCAGGCAGTATTTATCGCAGATTGGATTTCACTAAAATATTTTTGATTTAAAAAAGAGACACCAAAAGATTTATCGCTTTTTAAAACAATATGGTCTTTTTTAAAACACTCTTCATTGTTTTTAGCAGGAATTATAGGTAAAATCCAAGGTTCAAAGGTATTATTCGGGATTTTTTCCTTTAAGATTTCTTTAGCATCTTCCCAGATTTGTTCATAATTTAAAGCTAAATCAGGCACCTTAAAAAATTCCCTTCTTTTCTAAAATATCTAAATATTACCTTTTGTATACAATGATACAACAAGGTAAAGTTAACCATTTCCATGCTCTATTATTTTAAGATTTTACTACAAAAAAATATTGTAGTAAAATTGAGAAATAATAAAAGATTAAAGCCTTTTATTTCAAAGGATTTAAGAATATTTAGGGGAGAATAATGGATTATTCAAAGCTTTTTGATACAGCAAGGGATATTTATGCTGATTTTTCATACAACAATAAAGAAGGAAAGGCAATAATTCCTTTAAGATACTTTTTTGAATTAACATACAGATGCAATTTAAACTGCCCGTATTGCTATGTGGGTTCAGACAGAACGAAAAACGAACTTTCAACGGAAGATTGGTTTAACATAATAAAACAAATTCCAAGATATGCTTTTGTAACGCTTGTTGGCGGAGAGCCTCTGGTGCGGCATGATTTTGTGGATATTTTATACAAAACATCAAAAAGGGTTTATGGAAAATTAAATGTTGTAACAAACGGGATATTAATCAATGAAGATATAATTGATGCTTTTATAAAATCAAAGATGATGTTGTTATCCGTTTCAATCGACGGATGGGGTAAAAACCATGATTTAAACAGAAACAGAGACGGCATTTTTGATAGAATCACAGGCAATCTTGAAGCTTTGAATTACAGAAGAATGAAACATAAAAATAAACCTATGGTAGATATCAAAACCATAGTTTTAAATAATAATATTGATGATTTATTAAAACTTTATGAATATACAACACAGATGGGGTTTGAATTTTTAAGTATTTCGTTTTTAAGAAACAATGATTTAAAACAAAATTCAGTTTTGAAGGATGAATTTGAACCTATATTCTATGAGCCTGAATATCCGATTCAGCCTTATTTTGATATGCAGCATTTTGAAGATGTTTATCGAAAAATTTACAAAATGAGCAAAAATTCCAAAACAAAAATAAGATTCTCGCCAAAATTTGAAGGAGGCGGAGTTGAAGAAGAACTTAAGAAAATAAAATCTTTCTTCACGCCGGATAACAAAGGAGATTTACACCGCCACCCCAAAGATATCTATTATCCTTGTAAATATCCTTTCTCCAATATGATGATAAATCCACAGGGGGATGTGTACCCTTGTTTATCATTTAAGATTGGAAATGTTAAAGATAAAAAGATAAAAGATGTATTTAATGAAACAAAATTTAAGTGTTTTAGAAAAAATCTTAAATACTCAAAGGCTTTCAGCGCATGCCAGATGTGCTGCGAACTTAAAGTAAAATAAAAAGATAAAAAGAAGGGTTTAAAAATTGAAAAAAATAATCTCAAAGTTAATAATATGTGCATTAATTATTAATATTTCGGCAAATGGAGGGTTTTGTGCCCCAAAGAATAATATTATAGGAAGCAGCGACGGTCCAACAGCCATTACCGTAAAATCCAAGGCAAAAGAAGCCAAAGCCAATGAACAGAAAGATTATGTTGTTCAAAAGCTTCCATCAGGACAAACTGTTATTGTTATGCCTGTTAATTCAAACCCGATTGTAACAATTGATACGTGGATAAAGACAGGCTCCATTAATGAAAATGATAAAAATTCAGGTGTGGCGCACTTTTTAGAACATTTATTCTTTAAAGGTACAGAAAAAACGCCGCCCGGGGAATTTGACAGAATCCTTGAATCAAAAGGCGGAGTAACAAACGCCGCTACAAGCAAAGATTTTACACATTATTATATAACAATACCTGCCAAAGAATTTGATAAAGCGCTTGAATTACACGCTGATATGCTTTTAAACCCTATGATACCAAGAAAAGAACTTGAAAAAGAAAGACTTGTTGTATTAGAAGAAATTTCAAAAGGGCAAGATAACCCGAGAAATGTAATGTATAATAATCTTTTCAAGGTTATATATACTCAAAATGAGCCTTATCACCCTTATTTCAGACCTGTTATAGGCTCAAAAGAAGTAATAGAAACAATTACACGCGAAGAAATTCTTGATTTTTATAATAAATGGTATTCTCCGCATAATATGACAACAGTTATTGCAGGAGATATTGACCCAAATTATGCTATTAAAAAAGTTTCAGAGCTTTTTAACAATAACGATAAAACTTATCAGGAAGGAATTTATCCAAAAACCCCTGTAATTCAAAAGCAATTAAGGATTGAAGAAAAGAAAGATATTAATACAGGTTATATGGCAATAGCTTTCAAGGCGCCAAAGTTCAAAGAAGATAAAGACGGCTATGCTCTTGATGTTTTATCCACAATACTTGGGGATTCAAGAAGTTCAATATTAAATCAAAAGTTAAAAGAAGAAAAACAGCTTGTTTATTCCATTTTAGCAAGCAATTCAACATTTATGGATGACGGGCTTTTTGTTATCCAGACATCATTTAAGCCTAATAATTTAAAGAGTGTTGAAGATGGAATCTTTAAAGAAATTGATTTAATTAAAAAAGGCGGAATTACTGATGAACAAGTTAAAAAAGCCATTAATATGATAAAAACTTCAACCTATTATTCAAGAGAATCTATATCAAATATTTCAAATGAACTTGGATATTTAACGCTATTTTGGGGAAATACCTGGTATTACGATAATTATTTAAACAATATTGAAAAAGTTACAAAAGATGATGTTATAAAGGCTGCAAGAAAATATCTGGATAAAAATAAATGTGCTATTTCAACCGTTCTTCCAAAAAACAAAATGGTGGAAGATAATAATACAAAAGAAATAAGTAATGTAGCGGAAGAAATAAAGCCCGCAAAATTAATTGAAAGCGGTAAAAATATTGAAAAATATGAACTTTCAAACGGGGCAAAACTTATTATTAAGAAAAATCCGGTTAATTCAATAATAGCAATTGATATTCAGGCTCTTGGCGGAAATTTCTTAGAAAAAACACCGGGCGTTGCAACAGTAGCTGCTTCAAGCGCTGTTAAGGGCACCAAAAATATGGATTCTGAAACATTTGCAAAGGTGCTGGATGAAAAAGGTATAAAGCTTTCTTTATCAAGCGGCAACGATACTTTTGATATCAGCCTTTTAACCACAAAAAATGAATTTGATAACGCGCTTTCAATTTTGGATGATGTCATTAATCAGCCTTTGTTTTCAAACAGCGAGATTGAAAAAGTTAAAAAACTTAAGCTTGCAGGGCTTAAACAGTTAAAAGACAACCCTTTAAATATTGCTGTAGATGAATTTAAAGGAATTGCTTTTAAAGATAGTGTTTACGGACACAATTCCATAGTTTTAAAAGAAAATATCCCAAATATCTCAAGGGGAGATGTTGTTGAATATTATAATACTGTTTTAGACCCTAAAAACCTTGTTATCACAGTGGCGGGCAATGTTGAAAATGAAAAAGTCATAAACAAAATGACAAAAATATTTAAAGATAAAGGGCAAAAACAAATTTGCCTTAAAGATTTAAAAGATAATCAAAAAGCAGTACAATTTATTCCAAACGAAAATATTGAAAAAACAATAATCAAAGAAGATACAAAAACAGCCTGGGTTTTAGTTGGATACAAAACGGATAATATATATAACCAAAAAGACCTTGCAACACTTAAAGTTATAAATGCCATTTTAGGAGAAGGCATGAGCTCCAGATTGTTTAAAAATCTGAGAGACAAGCAGGGTTTAGCGTATTCAGTGGGTTCAACCGTTCTTCAAAATGCGCAGGATGGGGCATTTATAGCATATATAGGTACAAATAACAAAAATGTTGAAGTTGCAAAAAACGGCATTTTAAAAGAAATTAACCGCATGAAGACAGAATTTGTTTCAGCAAAAGAACTTGAAGAAGCTAAGGATAAAATCTTAGGAAATATTTTAATTTCACTTGAAACAAATATGGATGATGCAGCGCTTTTGGGCTGGTATGGGGCTTTAGGATATGATATTAATCATCTTGAAGATTATAAAAATTGTATCTTAAATGTAACTCAATCCGATATTTTAGCCGCTGCAAATAAATATTTTTCACAACCCTATATCAACGTAACCATTATGAATAACACTAAAGCAGAATAAAAAATATTAAAAATTTTGTCTTAGGGCACAAAAATTTGTGCCCTAATTTAATTTCTATGCTAAAATCCTTTATATGTACGGATTTGACTTTAAACTGGATGATTTTCAAGAAGAGGCCATAAAAAATATTCAAGAAGGCAAAAGTGTTGTAGTGTGTGCCCCAACCGGTGCAGGTAAAACCTGCATCGCTCAAAGCGCCATTCATCTTGCACTGGAAAATGGTACAAGGATTTTCTACACGACACCATTAAAAGCACTTTCAAACCAGAAATATCACGATTTTTCAACTCAATACGGACATGATAAAGTAGGGCTTTTAACAGGCGACACCACAATAAACCGTGAAGCGCAAATTGTTGTTATGACAACGGAAGTATTCCGTAATATGCTCTATGGTACAACATTCGGCACACTGCAAGATAATCTTAAAGATGTCCGTTATGTGGTTTTAGATGAAGTTCATTATATGAATGATGAATCCAGAGGAACAGTTTGGGAAGAGAGCATTATTTATTGCCCGACAAATATTCAAATAATCGCACTTTCAGCCACTGTTAGAAACTCAAAACAGCTTACAGATTGGATAAACACTGTTCATTCAAGGACAGAACACATATACACTGATTTTCGTCCGGTTCCTTTAAGATTTTACTATTACGATAGTTCAAAACCTGATACCGTCGTACCATTGATGACTCCAGAGGGGGCTTTAAATAAGAAAATACGCCCTGAAAGCAAGTTTAAATATTTTAATAAAAAAAGCGTAAAAAATCCGGCACCGGAGATTATTCTTGCACTGCAGGAAAAAAATATGCTTCCTGCCATCTATTTTACGTTTTCAAGGAAAAAATGCGACGAAAATGCTATAAAATGTTCTTCAATTGACCTTTTAAACAAGGAAGAGGCACTGAGGGCTGCACAGAT
Organism: Candidatus Gastranaerophilales bacterium; assembly: GCA_910586855.1. Classification (GTDB taxonomy): domain Bacteria; phylum Cyanobacteriota; class Vampirovibrionia; order Gastranaerophilales; family Gastranaerophilaceae; genus MGBC122484. The sequence goes on along the minus strand of CAJUJH010000001.1, from coordinate 628,184 downwards.
GGTGGATGCTTATATAGCTGAAAACCCCTATTTATACAATAATCCGCATATTGAACTTGTTAAAAGGGGGATAGCCTCTCACCATGCAGGTTTATTGCCCGGGTGGAAAAACCTTGTCGAAAGGATGTTTCAGGAAGGATTAATTAAAGTTGTCTTTGCAACCGAAACCCTTGCTGCAGGTATAAATATGCCTGCAAGAAGCACTGTTATAAGTTCAATTTCAAAAAGGACAGATGAAGGACACAGAATTTTAACCGCAAATGAATTTTTACAAATGTCCGGACGTGCCGGTAGACGCGGAATGGATGAAATTGGATATGTTGTAATTGTCGGCACACCGTTTCAAACACCGGATGAAGTTTATGAACTTGCTACAAGCGGCTCAAACCCTCTTGAGAGCAAATTTTCACCAAGTTATTCAATGGTTTTAAATTTATTGCAAAGATTTTCTTTAGACGAAGCAAAAGAGCTAATACTAAAGACTTTCGGGTATTTTTCTTCAACAGATAGAATCACTCCTTTATTAAATGAGCTAAAGCAGTATGAAGAAGATATAGAGACACTTAATAATTTTAAATGCCCGCATAAACATACAGCAGCCGATATGGCTGATTATATCAAATATAAAAATCTGTATGTTGAGCATAGAACGGTTTTAAAAGCTCTAAGACGCCAATCCAAAAACCAGAATACTCCTGAAATTCTACAATTTAAACAAAAAACAAAAGAGTTTTTAAATAAGATGCACAGCTACGGCTGCGATATGTGTAAATTATATAAAAAGCACAAAAAAGAGATTGAACTTTGCAACAGATATCAAAAGAAGGCACGCCTTCTAAAGAAGGATATCGAATTTCAAAAAGATGTCTACTGGCAAAAGTTTCTCTCCCATAAGAGAATATTGGAAACTATGGGAAATCTTAAAGACGATTACCCGACAGAAACCGGCAAAATCACAATGGGGCTTAGGATAGAAAATGAGCTATACTTATCTGAAATAATTCTTTCAGGACTTTTAAACGATTTAGCACCATATGAACTTGCATCTGTTATTTGCGCCGTTACAACAGAAGAGGTTAGAAACCTCGATAATACACCAATTAAGCCGCCATGCCAGAAGGTAAGAAAGATTTTAGGAAAAATCAAAGATATCAGACGAAAAATTTTCCTTTTAGAACGCGATAATAAGATTGAAAATATTATGAATGTAAATTCTGAATATTCATCTTTAATTGAAGCATGGGTATTATCCGCAAATGAAGATATAAGCTCAATTGAAGCTTGGGATAAGATTTTTGCTGATACAGAATTTACAGAAGGCGATGTTGTGCGTGCATTTAAGCGGACAATTGATGTATTAAGACAATTAACGGTCGTGGATAATATCCCGGATGATATTGCAATGAGTGCAAAAGAAGCTATCCGCGCAATAAACCGCGAACCTGTAAATGTTGATTAGATTAATGAAAATTTTAAGAACCGTTCAATTCAGCACTAAGGCACGGGGTCATAGCCCCCAGGGTGCCCCGGATGGCATTTCAGGATTCTTTTTATACCTAAAAATATACCCTTAAAAATACCGTATTTTTCAATGGCATCCATTGTATATTTTGAACATGTAGGCTGAAACCTGCACACAGACGGGGTAAATTTTGAAAAAAATCTGTAAACGGTTATTAATTTTAAGATTGCAAACTTTAAAATTTTAGCAGGTATAAAACAGGCTTCTTTTATAGAATTTTTTAATGCAAATTTCATAAATTCCAAAGCCTTTCGGCATCTTTTAAATCTTCTCTATTTAAGCCTTCTTCAAGAAGCTTTGTCTTTAGAAGACTCAATGTACGGGCACTTTGGGTAATTATTTCATTCTCTGTTTTATCTTCAAACCTAAATGTACCATAGTATTCATCTTTCCTTGAAATAGAGAAAGGTGTTTCAAAATTATCTGCAAGCGTACCCACTATTGCATCCATAAAAAGCTTTACCCAATCTTCATCTACTCCTCTTAAAACAGCTTCTATATCCAGGTCTTTAAAAAATGAATTGTACTCAATCAGATATGGTTCGCCATCAGGAGTAAGAATTATATCAAACCCCAAGATGCCCGTATATTCTAAACCATCTTCTGCAAGAGAAGAGATGGTTGGAAAAATTATTTCATTATATATTTTTTCTTTCAGCTCATCTTTTAAAAAAGTTTTAACGGCAAGTTCATTTCTATAGGTATAAAATGTATCAAGCACAATAGGGCGGAATCCATCTGATAGGACATATATGCTCATTTCTTTACCATAGATATATTCTTCGATTAAGATTTTTTTGTTATCATTTTGAAACAGTTTTTCAACCTGTTTTTTTGCAGCTCCAAATGTTTCTGCAATATAGGCGGTTTCAGTTTCACAGTGTCCATCCGGCTTTATTACCAGCGGGTATTCTGCACTTCTGATATAATCAAGCGCAAGATTTAATTTTTCAAAGAAAGCAAACTTTGGAGTTTTAATCTTATTTTTATATATAAATTTTTTACCATAAGATTTCAAAGAAGCAATTTTTGCAGCATCATAATCAGGAGCAAGCACGGCAAGATTATTTTCACCAAACACTGAAAAGTAATCAATATCTGATAAAAATATATCTGCCGCAATAGATAAATTAATCTCATTTGCAAGCGCAAATTCTTTTAACTCCTCAACATCTTTTGGATTTATATCAATAAAATTACCATCCGTTCCTTCTTTTGTTGTAAAGACAAGAAGGTCTTTATTTTCAGATAAAAAATTTGTTAAAATTTCAGCACTTTTAGAATTGCCGATTACTAATATTCTCATTACTTTTCCTTGATATATTTTATTAAGCTGCAGCGTTTTTTAAGGATTTATCGGATAGATAAAATTAGGTTAAGAAACAAATATTTAAAAAGGCACCTTTTAATTAAATAAGGTGCCTTTAACAATTTTAAACAGGTGATATTAACCTCTTAAGCCAAGGTCTTTTATTAATTTTCTGTATTTTTCAAGATTAGCATCTTTCAAATATGCAAGCATTCTTTTTCTTTTACCAACCATCATTAAAAGACCTCTTTTTGCTTGGAAATCTTTAGCGTTGCTTTTAAGATGTTCGGTCAATTCAGAAATTTTTTGTGAAAGCATAGCAACTTGCACTTCAATAGAACCTGAATCCTTGTCGTTTTTACCGAATTTTTTAATTAATTCCTGTTTGTTTTTTAAATTAATTGTCATTTTGAATCCTTTTAAATTTATAATTACTTAAAAAGGTGGCGTAAGTATATTACACAACAGAAAAAAGAGGATGTCAAGAATAAGGTTTTTGTGCTTGACGATATTTTATATTTAAGGTAGATTATTTATATCTCACAGTTAAATATTTTATGGGCGCGTGGCGACTTGTTTGAGTTTATGAAAACAAAAATATTTCTCCAATTTCGCTCAAAAGTTAAATTACAATTGAATATATTATGGGCGCGTGGCGAAATTGGTAGACGCACCAGATTTAGGATCTGGCGCAGCAATGCATGGGGGTTCGATTCCCTTCGCGCCCACCACTAAAGAATTAAAGACCTTTTAAGGTCTTTTTTATTGCACTGAATAAAACTTGTCCTACCGGATTTTTCTACAAACAAACAGTGGTAGGGAAGAAATTTTATCATTAAAAAGATAATACTTATGCTATTTTAATATAAAGGATTATAGCTATGGCGTATATAATACTTGCAGCGATAATTGCGGCGGCTTATAGATTTATTAATTTTATAATAGGATATAGATACTATAATGAGAGTGATTATTGTCAAAGCACCAATAATTCTTATCTTTCAGTATATTTTGATAAAGGGCTTAGTGGAGAGTACAAGTTGTATCAGTATTTGCAACCATTTGAGTTAACTGGTTGCAAGTTCCTGTTTAATTTATATATCCCAAGAGATAATGGTAAAACATCTGAAATAGATGTTGTTATGTTCCATCCTAAAGGATTATTTGTTATTGAAAGCAAGAATTATAGCGGTTGGATATTTGGGAATGAAAATAATAAGCAGTGGACTCAAACGCTACCTGTCGGCCGGAGAAGAAGCCATAAAGAACGTTTTTATAACCCGATAATGCAAAATGCAACACATATAAGGGCAATCAGAAAGTATATTGACGATACTATTCCTGTATATTCAGCAATCGCATTTTCAAATAAATGTACTCTAAAAAATGTTACGGTTAAAAGCAGTGTCATACTAACTTATTATAGTGATTTGCAAAAAGATATTGAATATAAGTTATCCAAAATAAACAACTATACAATGACCCAAGAATTGATGAACGAAACTTATAACAAGTTATCACAATATGCCAATGTGGATGCTTCTACAAGGCTTCAACATATTCGCAACTGCAGATAATTTCTTGTTCCCATTGTCTTCATTTTTATTGGCAAATTATACGCAGACAGCTTTTATTCGGCGGGGTCTTCGCGCCCATCACTAAAAGAAGGTTTTATGCCTTCTTTTTTTATTGCACTTTGCTCTTATAACACTGCAATCAGTGCGGCGATGATGAGGGCAGTATTAAAATGAATAAAGGTTGGAATGCATGTATCTTTTATATGATTATGCTGGTTATCTGCATTTAAACCGGCTGTAGGACCTAATGTCGTATCTGAGGCAGGCGAGCCAGCATCTCCAAGAGCGGATGCTGCACAAAGAAGAATTATGCTTTGTGGAGCTGAAAATCCAAGTTCTAAGCACAATGGCATAAATAAAACAGCTAAAATCGGGATTGTTCCGAAGGATGAACCTATACCGATTGTTATAATTAAACCTATAAACAGCATGGCGGCAGCAGCCAACAATTTAGAATTTTGGACAAAAGGCAATATTGAATTTATCAAGCCTTCAATTCCGCCCGTTTCCTTTAAAACAAGCGCGTATCCGGCACAAACAAGCATAACAAAAGCGATATAGCCCATTAAGCCAACACCTTCGTTAATCAAAAAATCCATATTTTTATGAGAAACAGCACGCAGACCAAATATTACGATAAGCCCGCATAGCGCACCAAGCGGCAGAGAACCACTTAAAAGCTGAATAATTAAGGTTATTATTGCCCCAAAAAGAGTTATAAGATGTTTTTTTTCAAATTTTAAACCCGTAGAATCATCAATATTTTTACTGCAATTTTCAGCCTGCACAAAATCATTTCCTGAACTGATGCTTTGGATTGCTGCATATTCCCTTGGCTTTCTGTATGTTATAAAAATTGCAACCAATAGTGCAATAAACATAGCAAAACCTAAAACCCAGCTGGATTTCCAAACATCCTGTTTTAAAACTTCCATTCCATTATTTGTCATATTATCTGCAATAAGACCTTGAAATATAAGCCCAAATCCTGCAGGAATGGCAATATACGGCGCCTTTAAGCCAAAAGCAAGAGAGCAGGAAATTATTCTTCTATCAAGCTTTAACTTATTCATCAAAGGCAGCAGGGGCGGAATTAAAATCGGGATAAAGGCAATATGAACAGGGATTAAATTCTGCGACATTATTGAAATTAAAACAAGGATTCCTATTAAAAGATATTTATTGTCTTTGATAAAACAGGATATTTTAATTGCAATTATTTTAGCTAATCCTGTATGTGTCATAGCGGCTGCAAGTGTACCCAAAAGAATATAACTCAGTGCAGTTTCAGAATTTTGCCCCATGCCTGAAATAAATAAATTCATTATCCTGTCTATTGGCATTTTAGAAATTAATCCTGCAATGATTGAGCTTATCATTAAGGAAAATAGAACATTAACCTTAAAAATGCATAATAAGCAAAGAATAATTACGGATATCAAGACAGGATTAAACAATAATTCCATATAAAAATACTATCATAAAAAGTGTGTTTAATTAATACCTTTATCCGTGTTCCTGTTATTATTGACCACAAAGATTTTATTAATCCTGATGATATTGTCGGAAAAATCAAAAATATTTGGTTCTCACCTGAGGACGGATGGTTTTGGTGTAGCGGTATTATAACAGATGAAAAAGCCATTGAATTAATTGAAGAAGGCTATAATGTTTCCTGTCAATATGCAATAACAGAATATATAGAAAACTTTAAAAACAAACTCCATAACGGAAACCCTTACGATAAAGAAATTTTAAACGGAGTGTTTGAGCACCTTGCAATTGTTAAAAATCCACGTTATGAAGGTGCATTCATTGCAGCAAATGCGTATATAGCAAGCAATGGCGGCAAGGGTTCAGGAAACTTTGACCATGATGGTAGACCGGGAGAAGTTGGTGGAAGTTCCCAAGATACTGAAGCAAAAAGCTATTATAACGAAAAAACAAAAACAATTGAGCTAAAGGGTGACGAGCTTGGTTCCTCTGATGAAGAAATCAGAGAAAATGGATTAAAGTATTTCAAAGAAAAATATCAAGGCAAAAAGTTTGATAATCCTGAGTTAAATGGGATTTTGTTTAGCAACCCTGGTATTAAAAAGTTTATGACTAATAGTGCAGATATAAATAAAGTTAAAGCTATTCCTGCTCTAAAAGATATTATTGAAAAGGGGAAATATCAAGGAGAGGAAGAGCCTAAACACAAAAGAGAAGATGGAATCGTAAAATTTCATCGGATAAATCATAATGTTTCCATTTCAGGTAAAAAAGAAAATATGTCGGTTCTAATAGGAGAAGATAGGGATGGTAATCGTTTTTATAATTTAAACAATACTACTTATGAAGCAAAAAACTCCTCAAGGGGTGAACGCGCTATAGGCGTAGCCGATGAAGAGTTTTCTATAAATATTATACCAAATCCAAACCCTGATTTCAACCCTATAGATTTCATAAACGAATTAGATAAAGGAGGAGTAATGGACGAAAAATTAAAAGAACTTTGCGCAGGCTTTGCAAAAGCCCTTCTAAAGGCAAAAAACGAAGCAGGCAAAAAAAAGACAGAAATTGTGTGTCAATTGTATTTTGCAATTTATTTGACATTAAGGGATTTTTGAAAACTGTCGAAGGTTAAAAAATTATTTTGGGAGTTTTTAGCTTTCTCTTTTTGTTCCTGATTATATCTGTACTGGGTAAATGCTCTTGAAATTCCTGCAACAAAAAGCCCCATAACAGCAATTGAAAATGCAAAAGGAACAGCACCTATTATTGCTTTTTTGCTCACAAGGCTTTTAAATTCTTTATTAATGTCGGTTTTATTTTCCTTTGCAAGTCTTTGTGCAATTTCGGATAATTCTGAAAACTTCTTAACGTTTAAATTATGGTCTATTATTTCCTTATATCCCTTTTTATCCTTTAAAATTTTCTTAAACCCTTTTTCTAAAAGTTCGCTTCCCGTTATAACGTAAAACCCTACAAGCGGATATCGAAAAAGCGTTTCTAAGAAATTTTGTTTTCCTCTGTCATGCGCTGCTTTAAAATATCCTAATCCTCCAATTAAAACACAAGCGGTTAATTGTCCGTGCCCCAAGCCAAGCTTTCCGTTATTATCTGCAAAATCAAGCGAAAAATATTTATTTACTGTTTTCCTTGCTTTCTCATTATTTTTAAATAAAACATCTCCAGGGGTTAAGATGAAATCTGCCAGTTTTTGAACCGTTTTTGAATTTTCACCCTTCTTTAAAACAAGAAGAGAAAACCCGACAAGTCCTGCAAATGCTGCCCCTGCTCCGATGATATTTTTTATAGCGCTGTTTTTAACCTTATCTTGCTTTTGCTTATCCTCATTTTTTTCTTTTGATTTATTTAAATTTGCAATATTATCAAAATCCGCCTGTTTAAAAAGCTTTAAAGTAAAAAGATTTTTGAAAAAATTCAGTGTATATTCTGTTAGTGGTATAAACATAGAACTCAGTGCTATAGCAGCCTTTACAGGTTTTATTTTATTTAGTTCCTCTTGTCTTAAAGTACTGTTTTTAAGAGTTTCGAGCGGTTTTGAAATTTGTTTGGATAAATTTGTATCCAAACCTTTGGAATATGCTTTTCTAAAGATTTTCTCACCTATTAAAGAAGGACAGTAATAAACAAGCATGCTTTCTGAAAGTTCTAAAAAACCCATATCGAAAAAATCAGCCTTAGACCTTGAAAACACTGCCTTTGGGGCAAAATTTGTCATAGTATCCTGAATGAATCTTGAATTTGCAAGACTAGCTCCGCCTTTTGCTTCTTGTTTTTGAAAGTGATTTGCAACTGGTTTTATATATGATGGCAGATTTTGAACTAATTTATTTTGAATTGATGTCATTTTATTTTTTCCTTTAAATTTATACAAACTAAAAAGACTCTGTTTCAAGCTGTTAACAGAGTCCTTTATTTGTATAAATTAAAATCAACAATATCATAGGTTGTAGGGCCTGTTAACATATTAACAAGCGCCACCACCAAATTAAATTTTTATTGTTGAAATTAAATGTCATAATTTCTTTCAATTACATAAATAGGGTATATATCTTCTGATTCTGTTTTGTTTCTATTTAAAGAAACAAAATTTGCATCATAATGTTACTATACACAGAAACAAAAGTAAAGCATATTATATATAATATTTTACAAATATTACTTAACAAATCGGTAAGGTCATTATATTCCTTATAGTCTGCCTTTTTATTTAAAAGCTTAAGACTTCATTATCCTCTGGAACAATAACATTTTTCAAATTTAGTTTTTTAATATGATTTCTCGTCACCGTTAAATGGCTTACTGTATCCATATGGCTTGCAATTATTATTGATTTTCTTGCATAGTTTGAGATTGTTTTAACGTCTTGTATATCCATAATTATTTTTTCATTTGTAATGGTTGCAGCTCCGCATGCATTTATTATAATTACATCCGGACAATATTCAGCCAGCGCATCTTGCACTTCATTACACCAAATTGTATCTCCCGCCAAATAAAGAGTTTTTTCATTTTGCGCCTTAAAAACAACTCCCATTGACTCATAAGGCATACCGATTTCTTCACAAAGCGGTTTTATTATTTCTCGTCTGCCATGCTGACAATTTGTTTTATATAACTTTACTCCTGCAAAATCAGTCTCTTCTTTAATTACTCTTACATCTTTAAAGCCAAATGATTGAATATTTTTCAAATCAACTTCCGATTGAACAAAAAATGGAATATCTTTATTGAGTGCTTTTGCTGCAAAATCATCAAAATGATCCGGATGATAATGAGTTAGAATAACTGCATCCACATTGACAATTTCTTCAATACCCACCGGCAGCTCAACTCTTGGCTGCCTTATATTAGAATTTAATCCGGCTTCAAAACCTTCCATATAATTTTTTGGCATAAGCCATGGGTCAATTAAAAATCTTTTGTTATTGTATGTAATTATTAATGTTGCACTTCTGATTTGATGAATTTGCATAGCAGTCCTCCTTTATGATAAAAATATCATATTGGATGCCTTTTTTAAAGAAGGCACCTAAAAGTATTGTAGTAGCCTTAAGGAAACTATTTAATGATGATAACGAAAAAAGAACTATTGCCATGTCCTGTTGCGGTAACCATACAAATAATAGGTACCAAATGGAAAATATTAATTATAAAAGAATTATTATATGGTACAAAAAGATTTTCTGAATTAAAAAGAGCGATTTACTGTACACAAAAAGTCTTAACATCAAACCTCAAAGAGCTTGAAAAAGATGGCATAATTTTGAGAAAAGTTTATGCTCAAGTTCCGCCTAAAGTAGAATATTCTCTTACAAACATTGGAAATACCTTGAAACCATTAGTAGAAGATATGGCAGAGTGGGGCAAATATTATAAAAGCTTAGTATAGCATACCATTTTGTTTCTATTGACAGAAACAAAAAAATGTATTATTATGTTACTATACATAGAAACAAGGATTAAAATGGAAGCGATATTAGAAATTTCTCAAGCAATAAAGCAGCTGAAATCTGATAAAGAAATATACAGTTTTTTGCAAGAAATTTTAACACAGGCAGAATTAATTGATTTATCCAAACGATGGCGTATCTTGAAAATGCTAAATGAAGGCTGCACCCAAAGGGAAATTGCAAAAAGCCTTAATGTAAGCCTTTGCAAGATAACAAGGGGTTCGCAGATAATTAATAATAAAAACGCTATTAGTACAAAATATTTATAAGAAAGGATAAATTTTATGGAATCATATACAGTAAATAAAATCTCAAAAGACGAAGGCTTCTTTGGAATTTATGGCGGGCAATATATCAAAGAAGAATTAAAAATTGAATTTGACAATATTTACTCACAATTTTTAAAACTTAAAGATGATGAAGAATTTCAAAATGAATTAAATGATTTACTTGAACATTTTAGCTGCAGACCAACACCTGTTTATTTTGCGAAAAATCTATCAAAAAAATCAGGCTGTGAAATATATTTAAAACGTGAAGATTTGAACCACACAGGAGCACACAAACTTAACCACAGCCTTGGAGAAGTACTGCTTGCAAAGAAAATCGGCAAAAAGAAAGTGATTGCAGAAACAGGCGCAGGTCAGCATGGTGTTGCAATGGCAACAGCAGCAGCATTGCTTGGGCTTGAATGTGACATCTATATGGGAGATGTTGACATTCAAAAAGCTATGCCGAATGTAAACAGGATGAAAATTTTAGGTGCACATGTTATAGCTGTGCATTCAGGTCAAAAGACCTTAAAAGAGGCTGTGGATAAGGCTTTTGAAGCATACCAAAATGAATACAAGACAGCCCTTTATGCTATAGGTTCAGTAGTAGGACCGCATCCTTTCCCAAGCATTGTTGAATATTTTCAATCTGTTATAGGAAAAGAATCCAGGGAACAATTTATAAATATGACAGGCGGACTTCCTGATTGCGTTATTGCGTGTGTTGGGGGCGGCTCAAATGCGATTGGCATGTTTGATGGTTTTATAGATGATAAAGAGGTTGAACTATACGGAATTGAACCTCTTGGTAAAGGCGAAAAGATTGGCGAAAATGCAGCTTCTTTAACTTACGGCAGAGAAGGGATAATCCATGGGTTTAAATGTTTACTGCTGCAAAATGAAGATAACACTGTTGCAGATGCATACAGCGTTGCAAGCGGCTTAGATTACCCGGGAGTCGGTCCAAAACACTGCTATTTAAAAGATATCGGACGGGTTAAATACAGAACGATTAATGACGATGAAGCAATTAATGCATTTTATGAATTATCAAGGACCGAGGGAATTATTCCAGCCTTAGAGAGTTCTCATGCCGTTGCATACGGATTAAAGATTGCAAAGGATTATCAAGGTAAAAAAATACTTATAAATCTTTCAGGCAGAGGCGATAAAGATATAGATTTTGTACTGGAAAATTACCCGAGAAAATTTTAAATATAATTTTTAACCCCTGTCTCATCAAAAAACAGGGGTTAAAAATTTCTGCTTCAATACTTGATTGAACCTGCTTTTAGGTTTATTTAGGTTCATTCATCAAATTTTAAAGAAATTTGGTGTTCTAAAAAAGTATTTTGAACTCCTGGCTGAATTGTATCCATTTCTTTTATTTCCCCAAGCAGCAGGGGTGAATCCGGGTTATGAAATTTATAATTTTCAAAGGCAAGTTTCGGATTTTTATTTGCATAACAATATTTGCAGCCGTTTAAACAGGTATCGTATGCCCCAATATCACGGCTTTCTATACAATTACAGCCTTGTCTCATACCTTTGTGTTTTAATTTTCTAAACTTGAGCCCGTTAGCTTTTCCCAAGATATCAAGCGTTGTACAGCCGGATTTATTTATACTGAATTTTGAATAATCACCATTTGTACCGCAGGTTTGAATAGAGATATTGTATTGCTTTGAAATATTTCCAAAATTTTGAGCCAAGGTTTGCTTATCGTCTTCTGTAAGCAAAATAAGTTCAGGCATATTTTGTTCAAGTTTTTTATACATTTCAACAAAGCTGAAAATACACCTGTCGATATATGGATATAGCTTTTGCGCCATATAATTAAATGTATTTATATGATTTTCTACCGTATATTTTTCAGATAAAAGCACAGGGTCATAACGCCAGGCTAATCTTTGTTTGCCGACAATTTTGGATAGTTTTATCAAAGTATTAATACTATCTTCAATTGACGGTACACCAGGTTCAATATCTTTGCCGTAGGCTGTAATTGTGTAGTAAAAATATGCATTAAATTTATCTGTTATTTTCTCAATATGAGGTAAAATGGGTTCATAATTTTTAGAACAGAATATTACAGCATCAACTTTTTCAGGTGCTAGTTCATATCTTGTAACTTTATTTGGAAAAAGAGGATTGCGCGCAAAAACATAGCCTTCTTCAAACCTCTTTAAAAGCCACTTTGTATAATATTGAACAGTATCAGTCCTTGCCCCTGTATTTATAATCATAGTTACATTTTATAATATAAAAGAGGGTAAAAACAAGTATTTAAATTGTACTACAGCAGACGTTTTTATTTATTTAGGCTGTCCGGACCAAACATCAAGACCGCCTGTAACAGGAAGGTTTACGCCGTTACAATAGCTGGATTCATCTGTAGCAAGAAAATATATTGCTTTTGCAATTTCTTCAGGTTCACAAATTCTTTTTAAAGGGTTAACTTTTGCATATTTTTCAATATTATCAGGATTCAGCATATTTGTTCTGACTGCAGAAGGGCAAACACTGTTTACTCTTATGTTATATTCTGCATAGTCAAGAGCCATTGCCCTTGTAAGGTTAACTACAGCACCTTTTGCCGCATTATACACAGGCATTTTATAATCAGCTGCAATTCCTGAAATAGAGGCTGTATTTATTATTGTTCCGCCGCCGTTTAAAATTAAATCCGGGATAAAATATTTTGAAGTCAAAAATATTGATTTAACATCCGTATTCATCAATTCATCCCACATTTTTTCGGATTCTTCATGCAAAAGCTTATGAGATATTATTCCTGCGTTATTTACAATACAATTAACGCCATCTGTGAGCATACGCACTTCTTTGCGTAAATGCTCAACATCACCGGATTTGCTTACATCAGTTTTTACAAAGAAAAATCCGTCTTCATAAACTTCTTTAAGTTCATCTAAAACCTTGCTGTTTTTTTCTTTATCTGCAAGAACAACAGTCCATTCCTTATTTAAAAACTGTTTTACGGCAGCTAATCCTATACCTGACATAGCACCTGTTATTAAAACATTTTTCATAAAAAAAATCTCCTTACTTTAAAAAGATAATTCAATAAAAATAAGCCGGAAACATTGCCCTGTATATGTGCCTAAAGGTATAATAATTATGATGGAATTGCAGAATATATTATTTTATATAATGACAGTAATTTTGCTTGCCTTGATGCCAGGTCCAGATATTATTTTTGTCATAACACAAGGGATAACAAGGGGTAAAAAAGAAGCTATTTTTGTATCATTGGGACTTGGAAGCGGGTGCATTATCCATGCAGCACTTGCCTCTTTTGGAGTATCAATTATATTTCAGCAATCAGAATTTGCATTTAATATATTAAAATATTTTGGGGCATTTTATCTTTTTTACCTCGCATTTAAGGCATACAAAAATGCTGATAAAACTGAAACCGCATCCAAAGACAATGCAGCTAAAAACGGCTATACAAAAGGAATATTAATGAACCTTTTAAACCCAAAAGTGATTCTTTTCTTCCTTGCATTTTTACCGCAGTTTACCCCTCATTATATACACAACAAGGGGCTTTATATGTTTGGGCTCGGTATAATATTTATGGTTTTAAGCACCCTTATTTTTACCATAGTTTCAATTTTATCTTCACTTTTAAATAAAGTTTTGATTCAAGACCCCATCCTTATGATAAAAATAAATAAATTAAGCGCCTTTATACTAGGCGTCTTAGCAGTAATTTTACTCTGCACACAAGGATAAATTATATTACAAACGAAATCATTAAAACTATAAAGTATGTAAGAAATAGGATTTTGAGCATTTTGTCTTTATAAATAAAATCACTCGGGTCATCGCTTTTTTGTTCTGTATTCATTAAAAATAAAAGTCTGAATATTATCAAAGTAAACGGTATTGCTGAAATATAAAGATATTGTGCGCCGGTTTTCTCAATCGTATGCACATCCATAACATATGTAAAATAAAATGAAATTGATAGAACCGCATTTATTAAAACAAACTGGTTCAATAATTCGGGCGTAAATTTTGATATTGATTTTCTGCATCTAGCTGGTTCAATTAAAAGCTTCATTTCAAGTTTTCTTTTTGAGAAGGTAAATAGCATTGAAACAAAAAATGTAAGCAAAATAACCAAAGCAGATGGCGGCACCATAATGGCGGAACAGCCTGCTAAAATTCTTAGTACAAAACCGAGCGCAATTGATACAACATCTAAAATTTCAATATGTTTAAAATAGAGAGTGTAGAAAATATTTAAAATAAAATAAGAAACGATAATTAAGGTGCACAGCGGGTTTATATACAAAGAAGCAAAAATACTCAGGGTAAAAAGCAAAATCATAAACAAAATTGCTGTTTTTATTGAGATTTTACCGCTTGCAACCGGTCTGAATTTTTTGTTTTGATGCAGCCTGTCAGCTTTAGCATCAAAAATATCATTTAAAACATAAACACTGGATGAAATCAGGCAAAATGAGACAAACATTAAAAATTCTGCAATGAAAGATTGTGTTTCTAAAAATTTCAAAGAAAAAATCAAAGGCACAAAGCAAATTGTGTTTTTAATGTAATGGTTTATTTTCATTAATTTAATTAAAGATTTAGTCATAATTTTTTATATCGTTATTCATTGTTTTTTAAAATTATTGCTTTAGTATAACAGAAATAATAGCTGTTTTTATTAAAATTCAATCTTAAACTCCAGAAAATGCTGTATTTTGATAAGGCAATATATTAAATTTGTAAAGAATTTGTTATAATTTTTACAAAATAAATAAGGAAGAATAGATGGATTTTAAACTTCAAAACGATAAAACGCGAGAATTTTATAAAAAAGATTTTTCAGAAATTAACAAGATAATAAAAGCTGTAAGAAAAGCTCTTGTAGAGGATAAAGAGGTTGATATCTCAGATATTAATACAGAAGAATTTTTTGATGAAAAAAATCTGCCTGAAATTACTTATATCACACTATTTCAGGCAAAAAATGCACCTTTAAGGTTTGGCAGCAAACGCGACACTTTAAAAGCTACCTTGCAGAGAATTATTGATGTCATTAAAAACCACAGCAGATTTGAAGATTTTGATATTCAGGATGAAAATATTTGCAGGATAATGCTTGAATACACTACGGAAACTCGTCCTGTAAAATATGCTGATATACACATGAAAGTTTTTGATGAAAATCGTTACGAACCCGGAATAAACGGTATTAAGGCATCTTATAAATCAAGAAATTATTATTATATGCCGACTGATGCTATTGTAAAAAGTCATATGACAATAAATCAGGCGCTTAACACTGTTGTAAAAACAATTCCTGATTTTAGCGAAATAAAAGACAAAATTAAAGCTATAGAAGAAAAAAATGAAGGCGGAGCATTAAAATTATTTTTAACAAAAAGTAACGCTTTCATATCCTATAAAGACGAGTGTGTGCCTTTATACAGAGGAAACACCCTTTATGATGGTTTTGATTATAATAAAACCTGGAAAATATTCCAAAATTCAGCCGATTGGCTTATAAAAAATATGAAGGATGACGGCAGATTTTTATATTATTATGATTGCGCAGATGACTCATATAATGACCATGAGCACCCGGGACGCCCTTTAAACAGGCTTTATTACAATTGTTTAAGACACTCGGGCGGTGCCATAGTTTTAATTCGCGCTTATCAGGCTACAAAAAATAAAAAATATATAAAAGCCGCCAAAAAAGCTCTGAATTTTACAGCCTCAATTTCAAAAGAGCATGATACAAAATTCGGCAAAGGAATGTATGTTTTTTATAATAAAAAGGCAAAACTCGGCGGTACAGGGATTGCGCTTGTTGCCCTTATGCAATACAGGATAGCAACGGGCGATAAGGCATATGATAAATATATAAGAGGTTATTCTAGACATCTTATATCAAGAATTTATAATGGAGAATTTTTAGGATACTACATTCACCCGGGTTATAATGGCGGCAAACCATTAGAAAGCTTGTCAGATAAGGAAAGAAAAGAGACATTCTCTTTCTATTACCCCGGTGAAGCACTTTTGGGGCTGGGTCTTGTTGCAAATCATTTTAATTCTGATAAAAAATTACAAGAGCTTGTAAGAACAGAATCAAGGGCAGCGCTTGATTGGATAGTAAATGAAAGACCAAAATATTATAAAGACTTATTTACAGCCCTGCCATCCGATGCTTGGCTTATGCAGGCTATTGAAGAATGGGCATCCGACCCGAATTTTAGAAATGAAGAATATATAAATTTTGTCTTCAATGATGCTAAAGAAATGATAAACAGGACGTATAAAAGGGATGATTCTCCTTATATAGATTTTGAAGGCGGTATGTATTATAACTACGGAGACCACTATTATCCTGACGGTGCAAGGTGTGAAGGGCTCATTGCAGCTTATTATTTAGCTAAAAAACTTGGAAAAAAAGAACTTGCAGAAGAACTGTTAAACGCCTGCAAACTTGCTGCTTACTGCCAATATCAACTGTATATAAACGAAAAGGTAAACTACGGGCATCCAAACCCGCAAAAATCTCTTAATGCCATAAAATTTAAAGCTACAAGACAGTGGGTGCGTGTGGATTCAATTCAGCATGTTGCGTGCTTTTTTATAAGATTATTCTGGACAAAAGGACAAGCTTAAAACTGCAGCACAAGGCATTATAAAGGAGAATAATTTTGGGATTTTATCTTAAAAAGAGTATAAATTTAGGACCTTTGAAACTTAACCTGTCAAATTCTGGAATAGGGATTTCAACAGGTACGAAGGGCTTAAGAACAGGTGTTGACAGCAAAGGCAGAATGTACGTTAGCGGCGGCAAAGGCGTTTTAAGATATAAAAAATATTTAAGCACCAAAAAAGGTGCGGCCTCGGAAGGGGAAAGCGGCATTTGGAAAACTATAGCCATATTTTTATTTTTGGCGCTCATTTTGACAACTATTTATTTTATAAAACCTGATTTAATTGATGAAATTATCAGACTGCCCCTTAAAAACCTGTTATAAAGCGGCTTTTTGCCTTAATGCCGTTTAATATTCTTATATCCTGCCGCAAAATTATTATATAAAATTTCATAAAAAAACTCCCAAAAATGGGAGTAAATCTTTAATAGGAAGGGAAGGTTAGGAAGTTAGGTTTGTGTGTGAAAAATCGTGTTTATTAAATGTTTGCCTTAAGGGTTTGCCTTTCGGCGAATTAGATGTCTTTTGGTTTCTTTAGGGTTTTGTGTTATCTCTTACATATATATAAAGTATATATAAAATATAAAATTGCGCAGCGTGGTTTATTTGTTACAAAACTTAATAAATAAGCTGCAAATAGCTGTACTTAAAGGATTTAAGGCTTATTCAAAATATCTTTAAAATATATGGCAAAATACATTATTTTATTAAATCAGGGCAATAGCAAGTGCAGGGCGGTTTTTAGAGCTTTAAATTTTTAATAAATTCTACAGCATCATCTTTTGTTTTTACAATACCTTCAATCTGCGCTTCTTTTAAGGCTTCAATAATGACACCGAGCTTAGGACCTGCTTTAATATTTAAAATTTCCATAATTTCCCTGCCATCTAAAAGTTTTGGCAAAGTTTCCATCTTATCTTTAACACTATTGTAGTATTCAAGCAACTTTTCAAGGTTTTTAAGATTATCTTCCACCATCTTGTCAGAAACAGCTAAACCCCTGGCGCTCAAGCGGTCTGCCCTTGCAAGTTCAATCAAATCTTCAACGTCAGGATAAATCTTTCTTACAAAGCGCGCTAGAGCCTTGTTAGAGACTTCCTGTCCGTCAGAACCTGCACTATGAGCTAAAGATGACGGATAGATATGATTTTTTACCATTTTTGAGACATATTCGATTTCTTTTTTTGAAAATTTTAGCGCCGAAAGCTCCTTTACCACCAGCTTACCGCCAATTTCATCATGTCCAATGAACCTGTGGCGCCCGCTTTCAGGCTCAATTTTCCAGCATTTTGGTTTACCTATATCATGATAAAACGCTGCAAGCCTTAACAGAGGCTTATTTTGGCGTATCTGTCGCGTTGATTCTATCGAATGATGCACTAAATCAAGATGGTGGTGAGAATTAGGGGGTATTTTTTTAATGTCCTTTACAAAAGGAAAAACTTCCTCTAATAAGCCTGTATCAAGCATTTCAAGCAGCGCATCATTTAAAAAATCGCCTTCAAAAAGTTTTATAATCTCTTGTTTAATCCGCTCCTTTGCGACTATATCAAGCTTCCCCGTGTTTTGAACTATAAATTTTACAACATCATCATCAATTTTAAAACCCGTTTTTGATTTAAAACGATATGCGCGAAGCATACGCAAAGGGTCATCCTCAAGATTATCAGGGCTATACGTCCTTAAAACACCGTTTTTAATATCATCAAAACCACCTGCAATATCAATAAAATCAGCATTTTTCAGGTCATAAAATATAGAATTTATAGTGAAATCGCGCCTTTTAATATCATCTTCCAGGTTATTATTTAGTCCCTGGGCGATATCCGCATATTCATCTCCTGAAACTACACGATATATCTTATTTTCAGAGTCCAACTCTACAAATGCTGCCCCTATTGAATCTGCGAGGCTTCTTGCAATTTTTTCAGTATCACAGTTGAATAGAACAATATCCTTATCGGGTAGAATTGGCTCTGCAAGCTTATTTTCAGAATTTACTTGCGTAAAATCAGCATCCTGCAAAGATAAAGCCCTATAATACAGAGCTAAATCCCTTATATAGCCGCCAACAAGATATGCTTCAATCCCTGAAAGCTGCTCTGTAATAAGGTTTAGGAAGGAATCTTTTTTTATATATTCTTTGATTTTATCCTTCAATTTGAAATTCCCCGTTTTTTCATTTCAAGTGCAAATATAACATTTGAAACCCCAGCTGTTACTGCATTTGGCGCCCTGTAAATTAAATTACCGAGTGTTGCCATTTTGAAACCTTTTTCTTTAAAAAATTCAAATTCTCTATCAGAAAAACCGCCCTCAGGACCCGTTACAACAAGGATTTCACCCCCTAAATCAATATCTTTGACGGAACCTAAAATATCAGTGTTTTCGCACCTTTCAGCCAGAATTATAATGTTTTCTTTTTTAAATTTTTCTAAAATAATTTCCAGCGGCAAAATATCAAAAACCAGCATTAAATCAGCTCTTTCACACTGTTTAAAAGATTCATTTGAAATTTTTTGAAATTTTTCCGTACGCTTTTTTGCAAAATCTTCTTTTACTGTTGAAAAATCTGATAAAAAAGGGTAAAGCCCTTTAACACCAAGCTCTGTAGCGTTTGCAATTAAAAGATTCTGCGCATCATTTTTCAAAACGCTTTGTGCTAAATAAAGCTTAAAATCAAGCTCCCGATTTGATTTTACAGTTTCTAGAATTTCTGCTTTTAAAAATTTCTTTGAAACCTCTAAAACCCTTGTTTTATACACATTTTTATCAACATCAATAAATTTAAGGGTTTCACCCGTTTTTATGCGAAGCGCCAAAACCAGATGTTGCAAGAGTTCCCTGTCTTCAACGCAGATAAAATTTCCCTCAATATTTTCTTTTTCAATTAAAAAATGCGGCATAATTGAATTTTATCATAAATCTTTTTGTGGTATTATTAATTACACAATTTTAGTGGAGAATTTAAGAATATGCTAATAGTAATGCGCCATGGGGCTTCTGAAGAACAAATACAAAATGTTATAGAAACGGTAAAAAAGAAGGGCAGAGACCCGCATGTTTCAAAAGGGGATATGCACACCGTTATAGGTGCTGTAGGCGCTAATTCAATTGACCCGAGGGATTTTGAGCTATTAGATGGCGTTAAAGAAGTTTTAAAGATTTCTTCAAGCTATAAGCTTGTATCCCGCATTTTTAAGCAAGAAGACACCGTAATAGAGGTAAACGGCGAGAAATTTGGCGGCGGCAATGTAGGCTTAATTGCAGGTCCTTGCACGGTTGAATCCAAAGAGCAGGTTGAAGCTTGTGCTAAAAAATTATCGTCTTACGGCGTAAAAATTATCAGAGGCGGCGCTTATAAACCGAGAACTTCTCCATATGCTTTTCAGGGCTTAGGCGAAGAAGGCTTGAAGATTATAAGACGAATTGCAGATAAATATAATATGGCTGTAACCAGCGAAGTGATGGAGATAAACCAGATTCCACAGTTTTTAAAATATGTCGATATTTTACAGGTAGGCGCAAGAAATATGCAAAATTTCAACCTGTTAAAGGAATTAAGCCATATTAATAAACCTGTAATGATTAAGAGAGGCTTATCTGCAACCATTGAAGAATGGCTTATGGCAGCAGAATATATACTTTCAGGCGGCAATAGGGAAGTAATCCTTTGTGAGCGCGGAATCAGAACTTTTGAGCGTGCAACCCGTAACACACTTGATTTATGTTCAATTCCCGTTGTAAATAAATTAAGCCACCTGCCTATAATTATTGACCCAAGCCACGGAACAGGACTTCGCGATAAGGTTGCGCCGATGTCTATGGCATCAGTTGCTGCAGGATGCGACGGATTAATGGTTGAAGTACATGATACTCCTGACTGCGCCCTTTGCGATGGGGCGCAATCACTTTATCCGGAACAATTTAAGGAATTAATGGAAAAGCTTAAGAAAATTGCCCCTGTAGTGGATAAGAAAATGAGTATGTAATACTTTAAGAATTATTCTCTATTAGTCATTGGAAAGATTGTCCGAAGCTAAGTTGAAACTGAGAGTAAGTGTGGTATTATCTGCAAATTCAAGTTTTATCCGTTTTACTTCTGAAAGCTTGCTGTTTATTGCAACCTCGGTATTTTTACCTGATATTGTTGAGGTTTTGGTATCATATGTATCACAATCTAAATCTGTTTTTTGCTGCGGCTCATTTTGTACAATAAAATCATTCGCACAATTTTCATAGTTTTGTTTAATAAATTCCGCATCTTTAGAATTAAGATAACTGCTGTTTGAAGAAATTACGATACCATCCTTTTTTGCCTTTTTAATAATGCGCAGTGTTAAATCACGCATTTTTGCGGTAAAAGGCTTAAAAAGATTGCTTGATAATACTATAGTTTTGCAGCCGACTTCTTTTACAATCTCGTAAAAAGCATCTATATCCTCTTCATTGTCATTCAATCCTTCAAGAAAAATATATTTGAGTCTTACATCTACTTTTTCTAATGGATACTTTTTCAAATTATCTACAACTTTATTTAAGCAATCCACCCCTTTAATTTTCTTATAGGTTTCAGGAGTTCCAGCATCAAGCGAAGTTAGTATACGTATGGTCCTGCCTGTTTTTAAAAATTCTGCAAATTTTTCCCTGTATACAGTCATATTAGTCACAAAGACTACTTTCCATTTGCTTTTTAATAAGATGTCAAAAATTTCATCACAGTATTTATTTGTACAAAATTCACCGTTTGAAAGCTGTATTTTAAAATCAGAGGTGTCATATTCAGGCATTTGTGAAAACTGGCGCAAAATCTCATAAGTTGTAAATTTATCCTTATCATCTTTCAGGCGCTCAAGCTGTTTTCTTGAAAAACAATAGACACATCTTAAGTTGCATACATCACCGGGTTGATTTGTACCAAAACTCAAAGTATCAAGTTTTATTGTTTTAGGATAGAATCCGTATTTAAGATGAGGACATTTTGAGCAAGGATTGGGCTTATTTTCACGGATATCATTCACCAATTTTGTTGTATATTCCTTCCAATGCTCCATCCTTTCAGAGATAGTGCCTGAAGTTTGTACAACCGGGCACTGCTTTGTTATACAACAAGGGGAAAAATCATTTTTTCTATAACTTATAAAATGTCCTAAAAATCTACAGCCTTTTCTGTATTCCCAATCTACTTCAAAAAAGTGAATTTTTTCAGGTGCAAATTTTGTCAAAAGCTTTCTTGATGTCATAATAGGGTCTCGATATGACACCCAGATATCCGCATCAGGGTAGAGTTTTACAACATCATCCAAAGAGATAACTTCGTATTTATCAAAAAGCAGTTTATTTTTATAGTTTTTAAGTTCTTTATCTTTAGTTGAAAAAACAACCGGTTCACCTGCAATAGCAATATATTTATCCATCTTTTCAGCTATATTGGCAGTTATTCCATAGAAGACAACCGGATTTTTAGGATTCTTTTTTGAAAATCCACTTTTAGACTTAACTACAGATGCAAATTCTTTAATTTTACTTTTAATGCCCATTTGATATACCTACTTTAGATTCTTTATTAAATTTAATTTACAGTATATATCATCTATTGTCAATGCGTGTAACTCCTATTCTAAACATATTAATGCGGCAATATGAATATTAAAAAGCAATTAGGCAACCGTATTCGGGAAATTAGAATTAATTGTTCATTAACTCAAGAAGCTCCTGCCGAAAAAGTTAACCTATCCCCTAAGAGCTTGAGCCAAATTGAGCTTGGCAACAATTTTGTTTCGGCAGAAACCTTGGATAGTTTATGTAAAGCCTTAAAAATCAATCCGAAAGCACTGTTTGAATTTGAAAACCCGGATACGGACAAAGCAGACTATATTAACGAAAGAGCAAAAAGACTTGAAAATAATCCTGCCTTATTAAAAACTATTTATAAAATTGTAATAGCTCTGGATTACTAAAAATATTACTGTATTCACCATTTAATAAAATCCATGCTTTATTTGTTACGCTTCTTAATCATTTTTTATGGTAAAAATTGATTATGGTTAAATATGTTCCTTTGCATTTGCACACAGAATACAGCTTATTGGATGGAGCGATAAGAATCCCTGATTTGTTTAAATTTGCAGCAGAAAATGACATGCCTGCAGTTGCAATCACAGACCACGGCACAATGTTTGGCTGTGCAGATATGTTTATTGCAAAAAATGAGCTGTTATCCCATATGCTCTCTGATGACGAGCAGGAATTTAAGAAAAAAATTGAAGGTGTAAAACCCATAATAGGCTGTGAATTTTACGTTTGCGACGGGGATGTTATTGAAGATAGAAGCAAAAAGACAATGTTTCACCTTGTGCTTCTTGCTAAAAATCAGGAAGGTTATCATAACCTTTGTAAAATGGATTCTATCGCATCAACCGATGCTTATTATTATAAACCGCGTATTAACCATGAAATTTTAGAAAAACACAAAGAAGGTATTATCTGTCTTTCTGCCTGTATTCAAGGAGAGATTGCAAGAAATTTCTTAGACGGGCTTGAAACTGTAGCGGAAGAAAGTGTTAAATATTATAAAAATCTTTTTGGCGAAGATTTTTACATTGAGCTTCAAGACCACGGGCTTAAAGAGCAGAAAGATTCTAACCCGTTTTTAATGAAGATGGCTGAAAAATATAATATTAAAACTGTCATCACAAACGACTCCCACTACTTAAGAGCGCAGGATGCTCTTTGGCATGATACCCTTCTTTGTGAACAGACAAAGTCTTCTAAAAATGACCAAAACAGATTCAAATTTTCAGTTAATGAATTTTATGTAAAAACCGTAGATGAACTTCGTGCAGCATTCAATTGGATGGATGAAGATTATTTCAATAAATGTATTGAAAATACGGTTGAAGTTGCAGAAAAAGTTAATTTCCAGATGGATAAACTGGAATTTGGCAAAACAAAAGAGTATCTGCCAAAATACCCATGTCCTGATAACCTTTCTGAAGAAGAATATTTTGACGTACTTTGCAAAAAAGGCTTAAAAGAAAGATACGGAGACCCAATTCCAGAAAGTATTATTGAAAGATACGAATATGAAAAAAGCGTAATCTTTAAAATGGGTTTTCCTGCTTACTTTCTTTTAACATGGGACTTTATTAACTGGGCAAAAGAACACGATATACCCGTAGGTCCAGGCAGGGGCTCTGCCGCAGGAAGCATTGTTGCATATTCTCTTGGAATAACTGAGCTTGACCCGATTGAACACAATCTCTTGTTTGAAAGATTCTTAAATCCTGAGCGTATATCAATGCCCGATATAGATATCGACTTTTGCAAAAGGCGCAGAGGCGAGGTTATAGACTACGTTTCAGACAGATGGGGTGCAGACCATGTTTGTCAGATTATAACATTTGGTACACTTGCGGCTAAAGCTGCACTTAAGGCTGTTGCAAGGGTGTATGATATTGATTTTTCAACCGCAAATAAATGGGCGGGTTTAATTCCTTCTATGCCGGGCACAAAGCTTAAAGATGCACTTGCAGACGGTACGGAATTTAGGCAGCTTCACGACAATGACCCACAGGCAGGCAGGCTGATTGATGAAGCATTAAACCTTGAAGGGCTGAAAAACCAGGTGGGCACACACGCAGCTGGTGTTATTATTGCCCCAAAACCAATGAGCGACATCATCCCTGTTGCACTATCAAAGGAAAAATCCACAACAACACAGTATCCTATGGCAGGCATTGAAAAAATAGGTCTATTGAAAATGGACTTCCTTGGGCTTGAAACTTTAACTATAATTAGAGACTGCCTTGATATGGTTAAAAAAAGGACAGGAAAAGATGTTGATATAAACAAAATTCCGTTTGATGATAAAGAAACATTTGAGCTTCTAAAAAAAGGAGACACAGACAGCGTATTCCAGCTTGAATCCCCAGGTATGAAGGCTCTTGTAAAACGCTTAAAACCTTCGGTATTTGAAGATTTGGGCGCCCTTGTTGCACTATTTAGACCAGGACCTTTGGAAGCAGGGATGGTGGATGATTTTGTAGACAGAAAACACGGTCGCCAGAAAGTAAACTATGCTCACCCCTTGCTTGAAGACATTTTGAAAGATACTTACGGCACAATCGTATATCAAGAGCAGATTATGCAAATCTTCCAAACGCTTGCAGGATATACACTCGGCGGAGCAGATATGGTTCGCCGTATGATGGGTAAAAAGAAACTGCAGCAGATGGCAGAGCAAAAATCTATCTTTATTGAAGGCGCTGCAAAAAATGATATGTCACAAGATGCTGCTGCAAAGCTTTTTGAACAGATTGAAAGTTTTGCAAAATACTGTTTCAACAAAGCACACTCATCTGCTTATGCTTTTGTTGCTTATCAAACAGCATATTTAAAAGCACACTAT
This sequence comes from Candidatus Gastranaerophilales bacterium, assembly GCA_910586855.1. Lineage (GTDB taxonomy): Bacteria > Cyanobacteriota > Vampirovibrionia > Gastranaerophilales > Gastranaerophilaceae > MGBC122484. Next base: position 602,919 of record CAJUJH010000001.1, on the reverse strand, counting down.
CCTATTGAATGGATGGCAGCGAACTTAACATCTCAAGCCAACAATCAGGAAAAAACACAGCAGTATATTTTACAGTGCCAATCATTGGGTATTCCTGTGCTTCCGCCTGATATTAATAAATCAGATGCCGATTTTACACCTGACGGCAATGCTATAAGATTTGGGCTTGCATCAGTTAAAAATGTGGGCAGAGGTGTAGTTGAACTTATTATGGAAGCAAGGAAGGAAAAAGAATTTGAAAGCTTCTATGATTACTGTTCAAGAATGGACGGCAGATGCTTAAATAAACTGACACTTGAAGCTTTAATCAGGGTTGGCGCATTTTCAAGCATTGAAAAGAGCAGAAAACAATTAATTGAAAATTATGAACGCGTTTTAAAAGATGTAAACAGTAAAAAAAGTGCTCAATCTGCAGGACAGGTAAGCCTTTTTGCAGGTTTAGGCGACCAGGCGCAAGACCTTGGTATACCTACGTTTGAACTTACGGGCGATTCTAATGATGAATTTCTAGATACAGAGATTCAACAATTTGAACACGACCTTATGGGAATTTATGTTACAAGCCACCCGTTATCAAGTATTCGAGATACTTTAAAATATTTAACAACAGACAGTATTTCAGAAATTTTAGAACACCCTGAAAACGACAGGGTTGTAACTATTTGCGGGCTTTTAAGCAGAGTTGCAGCTAAACCTACTAAAAAAGACCCTTCAAAAATTCTTAAAACAGGAATTATTGAAGATTTATCAGGCGGCAGGGTAGAATTTGTGACATTCCCCAAAATCGTTGAATCTATAGGCGGAATGATTCAAAGTGAGGAAAAACTCATTATGACCGCCAAAGTGCAGGTTAGAGAAGAAAATATTAATTTAATTGTACAGGAAGTAAAACCTATTCAAAATGTTAATCTTGTAATATTAAAGCTTTTAGAAGATTTGCAGTTTGAAGAGATGATATATCTAAAAGAGCTTTTGGCAAAAAATAACGGAGATGACCCGGTTGTGGTTGATTTTGAGGATGCAGAGAGCCTGAATGATGACCACAGGGTACAAATTTTAACCAATAAAAAACTCTGGGTAAAAGCCGGTTCCGATGTTGAAAATACTATAAATAAAGCCTTTAAGGGTAAGGTTGAACTTGCGATAAAATCTTTATCATAGTTTGTTTATGGGTTTTAAATTTTATCTGTTTTAAGAAACTTTTTTAAAATTTAGGCAATTTTTTAAGCAATAAATCCTTTATATATATAAAGGATTTAAAAAGCATATCTTTATCCTTTAAAACCAAGAGAGAAATTATTAAAGAGGTTTTTTATGACACTTAATCGTGTTGAAGCTGTAAATTCCGGCAGCATTTCTAATGAGGCGCAGAATTTAAAAGCAGAAAACAGTTTTCTTAAGGCAAGCATTTTTGATTATAAAATTGAAAATACAAAAAATAATGGGGATATCTTCTTAAGCAAAGATAACGATACACACAATAAACAAACGTTTGACTGGGCAGATACTCCTAACAGCTTAAAACACGCAAGTCTTAAAGAGCAGCTAAAAAACATAGAAAAAGAAAATAATACCGGTTTTTTTAGCAATCTTAAAGATTTTATTATGAACTTTGGCGATATCAACCCTGAGGAAATTTATTTTTAAATAAGAGAGGAAAAATATGACAAACGTAACCGGCACACAAAATGTAAGCAATATACAAAAGACAAATTTTTCGCAAAAAATCTCATATATGGCAGCAGCTGATAGCAATTATGATGTCAGTATTTTTATGAATGCAATGGATAATTCTTCAATGAAGACCACTATGGAAGATTTATTAAAAGAAAATAATGGAGAGATGCCAAGCAATTTTGAATGTCAAAGTTTTATGGAAAAATTAATGGGTCTTGTTAAAGGATTATTTGCGCCTGAAAAAAATGAGCAGCAAGCCGTTGAAACACCTGCAGATGCTGATAACAAAACTGCAGAAACAGAAATAGATTTTTCATTTGAAACAAAAACAGAGCTTGAGTAAGAACGATTTACAAGTTGAATAACAAGTTAATTTTATTTGACAATCTGAATTTTTGACGGGTCTAAAACTGCTATATATTCACATTTTGCACCCAAACTAGCTGAATGAATAGCATCGTAGCCAAGAGATTTTAATTTTTGCGTGTAACACTTTGCTATTAGCTCCCTTGGGGTATTATCATCCATAAAATCAAGATTAAATATGTCTTGCGCAAGCGAGCGGATACGGTACTGTTCTCCTATGCTACCTGCCACCCCGGGTATAACATCTGCAATTTTTTCTCCAGTATATTTTGCTTTTATGATTGCTCCAGTGTTTGAATAGTTTTCTGCACCGGCTTTATCAACTCCAAAATATATCCCTTTTCCGGATTCATTTATTCTGCAGCAATCGAGCGAAAAACCATTTTTTATAATATCATCATAAGAATATTTTGTTGTACCATGGTATAAAATTTCTGGCGCTTCTTTATATGTTCCTAAAATTGTTTTACTCAAAGCTTCATCAACCGTGGTTTCAATCATGGTAGCATCATATTTACTTTTTTGTATAGTAATTTTTGTATGCAAAAATTCTTGCATCTTGGCTTCATCTTTCATTAATTCGTCTACATTTAAAGAAACTTTTTTTAATTTTTCCATATCTTGCAAAATATTATTATAACGTTCCTTTTCAAAATCTTTTTCTGGCTGGCTACATATTGGTGCAGCTTTCTTTTGAACAATATCAGACTTTTTAGATATCAAAACTTCTTCTGTTTCAGGCTGGCTGACAGCCGTGTTGGTTTTCTCCTGCAATGCAATTTTTCCTTCAGAATTACTTTTGCTTTTTTGTACACTTGGCTGTTGTTTTATTTTTTCTTCTATAATAGGTGCTGGAACAGAGGTTTGCTCTGTGATACCTACATTATTTGCTTTTTGAACAGAATTATTTATGGTTGGTGCAGTTGGAATTATCTTTTCACCACTTGAAAGAGAAGTATTAACTTTATCACTTACGGTTTTAGCCTGTTCTCCTAATTTTTCCATTTGACCGTCTAAACTAATCTTAGTAGCTTTTCCTTTGGACGCATTCATAAAAATTGCAATTCCTGCAATAGCAATCGCGCTTAATCCTGCAAGTGTTAACATGATTTGCTTATTGCCTTGTTTTACTTGGCTTGTATGCGTATTTTCCTGCCTCTCAAATTTAACAGCTTGTTCTTGATTTATATTACTGCAATAAGTATTATTTAACGAGCTCAACCCAACATTATTCATATAGAAATACTATTTCCTTCCAGATATCTATATTTAAATAAAAACGAACAAGCTAATTTTTTTGACGAAATATGACATATTATTAAACGCGAATTAATTTTAAAGCTTAGCAGTATAGTCGTATTAACATCTTAACCAGAATTTAAAAGTTAAAAATTGCAGTTTTTTAATCTACAGAAAAGATATCTTTAATATCTTGGTAAGTAAGTGTTTTTGCGATGTTTCTATCAACCGAAATTACAGAGTCCACAAGGGAGCGCTTTTTAGATTTTAATCTTTGAATTTTCTCTTCCACCGTGCCTTTTGTAATCAAGCGGTATACAAATACCTTTTTGGTCTGCCCGATACGGTAGGCTCTATCGGTTGCCTGGTCTTCAACAGCAGGGTTCCACCATGGGTCATAGTGGATAACATAATCTGCCCCGGTTAAATTCAGACCTGTACCGCCTGCTTTAAGCGACACAAGGAAGATTGGAATTGTGGGGTCTGTATTAAACCTTTCAACAACAGCCTGACGGTCTTTAGTTTTGCCTGACAAGTATTCATGTTTAATACCTTTGGTTTCAAGCCAAACTTTAATAATATCAAGCATTCCGACAAACTGGCTGAATAACAAAATTCTGTGTCCTTCGGAGATAATTTCTTCAAGCATTGATTGCAGATGTTCAAATTTGCCTGAATCCGATATGCCGAGTTTCCCTTCGGTATCATATAATCTCGGGTGACAGCAGATTTGTCTTAACCTTAGAAGGGCAGAGAATATTGACATTCTTGATTTTTCTAAGCCGACTGTTTCAATTGATTTAAATAATTCTTCTTTAGTTGAATCCAATACCTGCAAATAAAGGTCTTTTTGGTCAGGTGTAAGTTCACAGTATGCAACAGATTCAATCTTATCAGGCAAATCTTTTGCAACGTCTCTTTTCATACGACGTAATATGAATGGGAAAATCTGTGATTTCAAACGTCTTTCAACAGATTTATCTTCTTTTTCCATAATCGGATAAACATATCTGTTGTTAAATTCAGGAACATCAAACAAGAATCCGGGCATTAGAAAATCAAATACACTCCAAAGTTCTTCAAGTTTATTTTCAATCGGGGTGCCCGATAACGCTAATTTATGCTTAGCGTTCAGCATTTTAACAGATTTTGAAGTTTGACTTTGGAAATTTTTAATATTTTGAGATTCATCAAGAATAATATATCTGAATTCTTCTTTTTTGTATTCTTCAATATCACGCCTGATTAAAGCATAGCTTGTAATTACAATATCGTATTTTGAAATATTTTTAAATTTAGTTTTTCTATCTACCCCTGTAAGATTTAAGAATTTCAAGTTTGGGGCAAATTTTTCAATTTCATTTTCCCAGTTAAACACAACGGATGTCGGGCAAATTACAAGAGATGTTTTTTTGCCGTCTTTTTCTTTTGCTTTTTGAAGAAGAGTCAATGTTTGAAGGGTTTTACCAAGACCCATATCATCAGCCAAAATACCGTTTAAACTGTATTTATACAAAAACCAAAGCCAGCTGTAGCCTTTTGTCTGATACTCTCTAAGACTTGCAACGGTAGATTTTGGAAGCGGTGTATTTTCCATATTTGAGAACGTTGAAATTTCTTTCCAGAATTTAGAGAATTTCCGGCTCATTTTAAGCTTAACCTTCATATTCTCCATCTCTGAAACTACACCTGCACGATAGGTTTTAACTATAAATTTATCTTCTTCGTTCCTATAAGCATCATAAGTGTTAAAAGATTTTAACAATGAATAAACATCATCTACAGGGATTGATGCCTGCCCTTTTCCTAAAACCTGATAATACTTTGCCCCGTCATAGACAAGCTCCTGTATTTTATCAAGCTCTATCCTCTCGCCATCGACATCTCCGTATAGTTCAATTTCAAAAATATTCGTTGTATCAGGTGCAAAATCAATATCTGCGCATAATTGCAAACGTTTTGAAGCCAATTTATATAAAGACATATCGTCTTTTTCAATAAATTTCCAGCCGTCACCTGCATTTTGGATATAGTAATTGTAAAAATCTATGGCATTTTCTTTTTCAAGTGCCAGATTATTCGTCTGCATCGGGTGAAACTTGCAGGCTAAAAGCATTTGATAAGCTTTTTGCTCAAATGCAGAATCCCTTTTTACCCAATATAATAAATCTTTTGCAGGGTCTTTAATTGTAACGTACGGGGTTTTCGGGGTTCTTGTATATGGGACTTTTACCCCGTCATATTCAAATTCAAGCGATGCTTTTAAAGATTGGTCATAATCTACACCTAATTCCACAATGCATTTTGGCGGTCTTTTTTCAAAGGCAAGACGTTCCATCTCTTTTGAAAGCTCAACCGTCATCATCTCACGGAGTTTAGGAAGTTCTTCATAAACAAACTTTCCGCCTTCAGCATCTTTAATATCCGTAAATGAAGCTTTGGTTAAATATTGAGGTAAAATTGAAACCTGAACATCAGTCGGGAAAATTACATCTTTGTAACGCGCCCACTTCAATTGGCGAGAGAAATATCTAACCTCTTCAAAAGGATAAATTTCAGAATCGTCAGGGCGTTTCCAATACAAAGAAAGAAGTACATTTCCAACATATGATATATTAACACTCAAGCAAAGCTTCCAGGTTTCGTCCATAAATTGAATTTTTTTATGGGTTTTAGCATCAATCACATCTTCAAGCTTGGATAACATCTTAAAAAATTCATCAAATTTATTGATTTGAACATCATACCAGCCGGATTTTTTATCAAGTCTTGATTGCTTTAAAAGAAGCCTGAACATCATAACTTCAAGCTTTTGAGCTTCATTTAGAGTAAAATCGGGGTCATTTTTCTGCGCTTCAAGGATTAACTTTAAAGGTCCTTCTAAATCACGCATAACCCTTTTTGTGTTTCTATCCATAACAAGTATTGAAAAGAAATTCTGGCGTCTTTTAGGGTTAAAATGGAAAATATAACCGCCTTTCGGGTTTTCATTCATTGGAAAGTCTTCATCTTCAAAAACAGGCGGTATATCGTGTTTTTCATAAAGAAATTCATCCCAAAGGTGTCCTTTAAGCGCATTTAGAGCGACAGCTACGGTATGCTTACACCAGGGTTCATCCAAAGGACAGCTGCAGGCTGGCTTCACGCTTGTTTTATTGAATTTTAAAGTTACATCATAATGAGATTTAAAGTTGCCTTTTACCTGTGCTTTTACAACGGCATCTTTAAGTTCGACAGATGTTACCTGACCTTTTTGAAAATACTCATATCCCCGGCGCCAGCTGCCCGGTTTTGCATTTTCCTTTATATATTTGTGGTTAAATTTATACTTCAAAAAATTCCTTTAGCAATTTTAAATTAAAAACAATCAAAACAATAAAGTTAAAACTAAGCTCCATACAACCGATTTGACAATTCCAAAAAACAATATTTACATCGTTTTATATCGGCATTAACTAATTTAAAAATAACAGAAAAAAAAATAAAAAGCAAGCAGTCGAAAAATATATTAAAGCTTTGCAATAATGGGCTTTTATTGTAAACTATGGATAGTTTAAGGAATATTAAGATGTTTGAATTTAAAGACTTAGGGCTCGGGGTTGATATAGAAGAAATTGAAAGATTTAGAAAATACGATACACAAAATAACCCCTTTGTTTTAAGAATTTTTACAAAAAATGAAATTGAATACTGTTTTTCAAAGAAAAATTATGAAGCTCACCTTGCTGCAAGGTATTGTGCAAAAGAAGCATGTTTAAAGGCGGTGTGTTCTTTTGGATATGAAGCTGTAAGCTATGCTGATTTTGAAATTTACCATGCAAGAAACGGTGCTCCCGAGGTTAGGATTTTAAATCCTATGCTGGAAGAGAAGGTTGAACTTAAAATTTCACTATCGCACAGTAAAACAAATGCCATATGCTATTGCTTGGCGCATAAAAAACACTTAGAAATATCATATGAAACACATAAGGAAAATTATATAGAAAACAGTTTTGGGAAAGATATATATGGAAGCGCAGAAATCTAAATATTCGCCGATACTTTATTTGGTAGCCTTTATTGTAGCTCTTGGCGGGCTTTTGTCGGGATTCGATACAGGGGTAATTTCAGGAGCACTTTTATTTATTAAAGATGAATGGAATCTATCTGATTATCTTCAGGGAATTTTAGTATCTTCAACCCTTGTAGGGGCAACGATAGGCGCTATATTAAACGGACACCTTGCAGATTTATTCGGCAGAAAAAAGATTTTAATATTTACCGCAGTCCTTTTTTTCATAGGTTCAATATTTTGCGCAGCCGCGCCAAACATTAATATTTTAATATTATCAAGATTTATCGTAGGGCTTGCAATAGGGGTGGTTACTTTTGCAACACCTTTATATTTGTCTGAAATTTCACCCGAAAAAATAAGGGGAAGTCTGGTTTCTTTATTTCAGCTTGCAATAACCATAGGAATTTTATTTTCATACCTTGTAAATGCAGGATTTGCAAATATTCAATTCGGGTGGAGATTAATGCTTTTATTTGGAGTATTTCCGGCATTAATTTTAGGAATCGGTATGTTTTTTATGTCTGATACTCCAAGATGGCTTATCTCAAAAGGAAAAGATGATGAAGCCAAAAAGGTTTTTAAAAGGATTGAACCCGGCATAGATGCTGATAAAGAAATTTTAGAGATTAAAAACGTTTTACAAAATAAGGATAATGATAAAAAGTTTGAATTTAAAAAATGGATGTTTGCCCCGTTATTTTTAGGAATAGGTTTAATGTTCTGCCAGCAGTGGACAGGTATAAATACCATAATTTATTATGCACCTACAATTTTAAAAATTGCAGGATTTAATTCAAATTCAAGCGCAATTTATGCAACTGTTGGAATCGGGATAGTAAATTGCCTTATGACATTTATTGCAATATTTTTATCTGATAAAACAGGAAGAAAGCCTTTACTGTACGCAGGCTTAATTGGTATGGCATTATGCTTGTTTATTTTGGGTTCCGCTTTTCAATTCAGTGAGGCGCTTGGGGCTTCACTAAAATGGGTTTCACTATTTTCTTCAATGTTTTATATAGCATTTTTCTCATTTTCATTAGGTCCTATTATTTTACTTTTAGTATCTGAAATTTTCCCTCTAAAATTCAGGGGTCTTGGAATGAGCATATCCACAATGTCAAACTTTTTATTCAATTTCACTGTAACATTGAGTTTTTTACCATTAATAAATAAAATATCAGAAAGTTATACATTTTATTTATACGGAATGATTGCTATAATATGCTTGTTTTATGTATATTTTATGGTGCCTGAAACCAAGGGGATAACACTTGAAAAAATAGAGGAAAACTGGCAAAACGGGGTAAACCCGAGAGATTTTTAAAACTATTAAAAGATTAAGACTATTTAAAAAACAGGAAACAAAAATTATGCTAAATTCTACATTTAAACATTTTAAAGAATCAATATTTGTAACCATTTTTGGTTTTATAGCTGCTTTTTTTTGGGCAGAACATATATTACCGGGCTCCGGTCTTAAAATTCTTTTTGTAACATTTTTCCTTGCAATATTAGAGGTTACACTCTCTTTTGATAATGCCGTTGTTAATGCCTTAATTTTAGAGAAAATGTCTCCAAAGTGGCAGCACAGGTTTTTAACCTGGGGTATTTTAATTGCAGTATTTGGTATGAGGTTTTTATTCCCTGTTTTAATTGTCTCAATATTTTCAAAATTAAGCCTTATAAAAACAATTCACCTTGCATTTGAAGATGTTGCCCAATATACGCACTACCTTCATATTGCCCATGCACCTTTAGTTTCCTTTGGCGGAGCATTTTTAATGATGGTGGGTTTAGAATTTTTCTTCAATGAAAATAAAAACCCATGGATAAAAATTATTGAAGAAAAACTTTTAAATCTTAAAGTTAAATATATAGATATAATAATAACAATTATATGCATATTTTTAACACAATTTATCGTGGCTGATGAAATAAAATTGAGCGTTGCAGTTTCAGGCATTATAGGCATAGTTACTTATTTAATCGTAAAGGCCCTATGCTTGCTTTTAGAAAAAAGCCAGGAAAAACGTATGCAAGCTTTATCAGGCACTGCAAAAAATGCTGCAACGGGCGGTTTTATGATGTTCTTGTATCTTGAACTTATTGATGCTTCATTTTCTTTGGATGGAGTTTTAGGAAGTTTTGCAATAAGCAAGGATATTGTAATTATTACAATAGGGCTTGCAATAGGAGCTATGTTTGTAAGAAGCTTGACACTTCTTCTTGTTGAGCATAAAACCTTGAAAACCTATGTATATCTTTCATCAGGTGCACACTATGCAATTTTAACACTTGCAGTTATTATGTTTATTTCAACATTTTATGAAATGCCTGAAATTGTAACCGGGTCTTTAGGGCTTATATTTGTGGGTTCAAGCTTTATATCTTCCTTAATTGAAAATAAGAAAAATTCTCACGAATATCATCTTGAATAACAAAAAAATCTATTTTTATGTTTTATGGGTATACAAAGGCTTTGTTTGTGTATTGTTAGGTTAGGAGAGTTATATGAAAATTAGTGGAATTGCAACTGTACCCTGCAGCTATAATGCAGCATTTCTCGGGCAAAAATTTTCCTTGAGCAACAGATATACACAAGGTCAAAAAGAATTTGAAAAAAGACAGGCAGAGCTTAATAAAGAAGCCGCCCAAGCTCAAAAAGCAAGAGGAAGAGAAGTCAATGTACCAAAATATAAGGTAAGCACTACAGAGGATGGACATGTAAGGCAGATACGATATGAAACAAAAGGAGATATTGCCGATATTAAAACCAATCCTGTAAGGAGCAAGCACTTCAGAAGCCTTTTTAAAAATCTTTATTTTATGGATAGAGCAAGCATTTTTCATAATGATTTAGACCCATCACATATATTTTTTAATGACGACGGGCAGGTTGAATTTGATTGTTTTAGATATTCAGTCAACTTTTATAAAAACCGAAATGGGCAGCTTAAAGGAAACGATGGCAGCATAAGAACTCCAGATTTTATGTTTCCTTCAAATGAAGATACCTTAAAAGAACACTTTCTTGGCGGATATGTTGATAAACTTGATGAAGATGACAGATTCTACTTTGTAAAAAATTATCTTATGAATAAAAGTGATTACCACCAAAGACGAGGTGATTTACTGGTAAACAGAGGATTTGACCCGGATGGTAAAACAGTCCGTTTTGAAGATATTCAAAGCAGAGTATTTTTGAATCCTTCTAACCAGGTTATAAATTATGAAATCAAAAAGCTTGATAATTACAAACTAAAAAGAGATGCATTTACAGAATGGGATGAGGGAGGGGGCGCCTGTGGACATAAAGTAGAGCCGCAGAGACGATTTAATGCCATTTTATTAAATTTAGACTGTATAGAATCTGCTATGGATTTAAGGAACGAAGCGCAATATTTAGCCCGTTACGCCATAACGGCTGATGAGAAGGAATATTTCAAACTTGAAACAGAATGCGCCCAAAGACGCCTTGATGATTTATATAATGATACAAAAGGAATGGGCAGCTGGAATTTTAATGACAGCGAACATGGTATATATTTAGGAACACAAGATGAAAAAGAATTTTTCCTTGCGCTTTTTGACGAATTTAGTCCATCCGATATACTTGCAGAAGGCAGCATAAATAATATAAGAGAATTTTATGAAGGCTTAAAAGAAAGATGGAATAAAGATTTAAACGCACTTTATATAGAGGAAGCTAAAAATTCTTAAATTATTAAGTTTAATAACAAAAATTTATTTAAAAACAGATATTGAGCAAAAATATCTGTTTTTTAGATTTATAATAATACTCGCTAATTTGATGAAAAAGGTTTGTTTATATGTTAGTTTCACCTATACATTTTACAGGAAGAACAGAATATTTACACAGTCAGGGCGCCACAAAAAAAGAGGCTTTAAAGAATATAGAAAATGAACTCAGACAGGCTCATACTGCAAGAATGGCATATATTAATGCCCCAAATTATCAAGCTTCACTTACAAGAGCAGATGATGGCGGAATATCATTTAAATATACTCTTGATGGAGAGCCGGCAGATGTCAAAAATAATCCAATTACGCCAAAACATATAACAAACTTGCTTGAAAATTTTTACCGCATGGATAAAATCGGCTTTTACCATAGAGATTTAACAAGCGAACATATATTCTATGCCAAAAATGGGAAAGTACAAATTGATTCATTCAGCTCTGCAAGCAAATTCCAAAATATAAACGGTGAATTTACCTGCAATAATCCAAATATCCCGCCTTTTATAATGCCATCAAATACTGACAGCTTTGAGGCACAAGGTTTATATGATTATATTGACAATATTGAAGATGAAAAAGAACAATTTAACTTTATAAAAAACTACCTTGTACAAAAAAGCGATTATCATAATTCACGTGCCAAACTGCTTCTATCTGAAGGATTTGACTCTTCAAGCAAAGCCGTAATGTTTGAAAAAGCCAAGGCAGAAGCTTATGAAAACCCTTCAGATGATGTTGTAACCTTTGAAAAGACAAAGCTTGAAGTAAACTACATTTCAAAAGAAGCGGATAAAATGTGGAAAACAGGAAAAGGCTTAAAGGATGGAAAATTAAGACCCAAAAAATGCTTTATAGCAGGATGTTTAATGCTTTATGCCCTTAAACTATCAACCGAATTAAAAAGCAAAACTGATACATTAACCCAAAATGCAAATAAGCCTTGTGATAGAAAATATTTTGAATATCAAAGAGAGTGTGTTGAGCTTTTAGGAACTAATATTTTTAACAAAACAAAAGAAATATGCAGCAGTAATTTTTCTAACATAAATTACGGCACAAAAGGACTTTTTCTTGGCACGCCTGAGGAGGAACAGAGTTTCAAAAAATGCCTTGAACAAATAAATATGAATGAAAATTATGTAAATACATTCTACAGCATAGACAAATTGTTGAAATCTTATGCAGAGTTAACAAATAATTGGACACCCGAAAACAATGCTTTGCACAAAAGAGAATATACAAGCAAAGCATCAGTTTCTTAAAATAATTTATAAATCTATTTTAGATACATCAACAAGTTCTTTTAATTCAATATTAAGGGCTTTTGCAATTCTATCCAAGGTTTCAATAGTGGGATTGCTTTCTCCGTGTTCTATTGCACTAACAGAATTTGAGCTTAAATTTGCAAGCTCGTCAAGCTTTTCTTGAGAGATTTTCAATCTCTTCCTCAAGATATTTATCTTAATGCCTATTTTTTCACTAATACTTAAACTTGTCACAATACAAGTATACTATTTTATTGACAAGTTTATTTCAAGAATGCATACTTTGATTATTTCAAGCATGCATATAAAATAGAGAGTAAAGTTATGCAAAAGATTGGCAAAGCCCGATATTCAAAAAAATTATCAAAACTGTATAAAGAGCTTTTATCAATTTACACGCTTACAGAAATCAAGCAAGAAGCATTGAATTTATGCTTAGAAAACGGTAAAGACTGTACTCATATAACTATTATGATAGACCTGATTCTAAATAAATTTAAAACCACATTGGATGAATTTGAGAAAATATTAAATTATTGCAATAAACGGGAGAAAATAGAATAATATATTAATTTATTTGCAAAATTTTAACTCAAAATAATTCAATGTATTTAATAGCCAAAACGCAATTTTCGCTCTGCATCATCAGCAGCTTGAGCAGCTTTTTCTTTTATTCTTTTGATATCATTTGAGGCATTTTCAACATATTCATTTATGCATCTTACATATGCATCCCGTTGATAACTATCCGAGGTATCAAACAAATAACAATTAGGGTCAGGATATCCTGAATATCCAAAATTTGTACCGCCATATACATATGCTAAAGCAGGAATACTGCAAGCTAATATTACAAATATAAATAAATTCTTTTTCATAAGCATTTCTGTGTTCAAGTTTGAAATATAAAATAAAAATTTGTCGAAGACGGGACTTGAACCCGTACAGATTACTCCACACGCCCCTCAAACGTGCGCGTCTACCATTCCGCCACTCCGACAAATCATTTATATTTAATTTTCAATTCACTATTTGTGGCGGAGGAAGTGCTTCACATATGTCCTCTTTGTATAATGTGACATTTAGTCACCTTTTACTTCTACAAAAGTACCGCGCCAACAAATAATTTTAATATTCAATTTTCAAAACAGCAGGTAAGAATTTTAAAATAAATTTACCTGCTGTAATTAAACTTTTTTATGCCTCATACTTCTTGAACATCAAAGATGCATTATGTCCGCCAAAACCAAATGAATTTGTTAAAGCATAATTAACCTTGGCTTTAACTGGTTTATGAGGTACATAATTTAAATTTGCAACACTTTCATCCTGATTATCAAGATTTATTGTAGGAGGAATAATACCATCCGTCAAAGCTTTAATACAAACAATGGATTCAGCAGCACCTGTAGCACCAAGCATGTGCCCGTGCATACTTTTTGTTGAAGACACTTTTAAATCGGGATTAGTATCTAAATCGCCAAATACTCTTGCAATAGCCTTAGATTCAGCGCAATCGCCAAGCCCTGTTGATGTGCCATGAGAATTTACATATCCAACTTCTTTAGGATTAACTCCAGCATCTTTTACAGCAAGCTCCATTGCTTTTGCTGCACCATCACCTGATGGATCCGGAGCAACAATATCATAAGCATCTGCTGTTTGACCATAGCCAACAATTTCAGCATAAATTTTAGCGCCGCGTTTTTTAGCATGTTCAAGTTCTTCCAAAATAAGAACTGCAGAACCTTCAGACATAACAAAACCGTCTCTGTCTTTATCATACGGGCGTGATGCTTTTGTTGGCTCATCATTTCTTTTTGATAATGTTCTTGCAGATGTAAACGCGCCAATACCAAGTCTTGTAATAACAGCTTCGGCACCGCCTGCTATAATTACATCGGCATCACCGTATTGAATGCTTCTGAAAGCATCGCCAACACAGTGAGCTGAAGTGGCACAAGCAGTTACAATAGCTTTATTTAATCCTTTTGCACCATATTTCATTGAAATTCTTCCAGCACCCATATCGGCAATAATCATAGGAACAGTGAAAGGCGAGCATTTTGAAGGACCTCTGTCAATTATTGTATGATGCTGTTTTTCAAATGTGTCAAATCCGCCGGCTGCAGAACCAACAATTACACCAAAACGGTAAGGGTCAACATCATCTGTTGAAATGCCTGAATCCTTAACGGCTTCTTCTGCCGCAACCATTGCAAACTGGGTATATCTGTCCATTCTTCTTGCTTCTTTTGGTTCAAGATTACTTATTTCATCAAAGTTTTTCACTTCTCCTGCAATATGAACGGTGTGCCCGTCAAGAGAGATATTTTCGATAGTTGAAATACCGCTTTTTCCTTCAAGCAGGCTATCCCAAAATTTCTTAACTCCCAAACCAAACGGAGAAACAATCCCTAACCCAGTAACTACTACTCGTCTTTTTGTATTCATTTCAATAAATTTTCCTCTAGATAAGCTTTTTTAGGTGCAAAATATTTTAAAAGGGAATTAAGGGATTAATCCTGTGGAATAACCGTCTTTCAAAAGAAAGGCAGGATTATTCCCTAATATCAACCTAATCTTACATAAATAATTTTGCAAATAATTTATGTACTTTTGTACAAATAACTAAATTTTAGTTAAGATGTGCATCAATGTAATCAACAGCGTCTTGAACTGTAGCGATTTTTTCAGCTTCTTCATCAGGAATTTCGCATCCAAATTCTTCTTCAAAAGCCATAACCAATTCAACTGTATCTAATGAATCAGCTCCTAAATCATTTGTAAAACTAGCTTGTGGAGTTACAAGATTTTCATCCACGCTAAGTTGGTCAACTACTACTTTTTTTACTCTTTCTAATGTGCTCATTTTTACCTTCACCTCATTAAAATATAAATAATACTAACTATTAACATGCTTAATTATACTAAGCACATAATAAATTTGCAAATTGTGAAGGGGATAGGGGCTAAATTGTATCTAAATTGTAATAAAATAGAATTTAAAATATAAAAATTGCGGGGGTTAAACTTTAAATTTAACTGCACCCGCAATTTTATTTATTAAAGATATTTCTATAAATCTTCGTTTATGCTTACATCTTCTAAAAGCTTAATGTAAACAGTTTCACCCGGTTTTGCAGAATAATTCACGCCTTTTGTTACAAGACCTGCTACAAGACCCGCACCTGCGCCTGATGGAGCACCAATTGCAGCACCGGTACCAAAATTATCATCAATAGCACCGAATCCCATACCTGCGCCGGTACCAATAACAGCACCGCCAACTGTATAAGCTGCAACTTTTTTCCAAGGATTTTCTTTCAAATACCCTTCACGGTTATTATGAACATATCCTTTAAGTTCTGATGCTCTGCCGTCAGGAAGCTCCATTCTTGTGAATTTAACTTTAACTTCGCCGTTTTTATTAAACCATTTAGGTTCAACAATATCTTCAACATTAGCATAAAGTTTAGTATTTGCAGGAATTACGGTTGTTCCTTCATCTGTTACAACATCATTTCTAATAAAGAAAACAACATCATCACCTTCATTTGATTGTTTCATTTTATAGGGTTGAAAAAATTCTGCTTTTAAAATATTACCTGCTGTTACAATTTTTCTTGTGCTGGTCATAACAACAGTGTTGGATTCAGCATCTTTATGAATACTCAAGTGCTCTTCTCCAAGAGTTTTTTCAGGAGAAACATACTCTTCTTTTACAACATTTAACATTTTGCTCAATTTTGCAAGAAGAACAGCTGTTTCTGCTCTTGTGATTTCTCTAGTTGGTTCAAATTGTAATGAATCAGGATAATTTACATAAAGACCTAATTTTACTGCTTTTTGATAAGGTGCTTTTGCCCATGCAGGAATTGCATCTGTATCGGTAAAATCAGCCAGTACATCATCTTCAGCTGAAACATTTTTTGTAATATGGCTCATAACAGAAGTTACTTCGGCCTTAATCATTTTATTATCAGGCTTAAATGTTTTATCCGGGTAACCGTAAACAAGACCTAATTCTTCAGATTTCATAATAGAATTAAAATTTTCAGTTGCTGAATTAATATCTGTATAAGGATTTTCAACCGCAACTTCTAAATCTTTGTGTCCTAAAACTTTAACCAGCATATTAACAAAATCGCCTCTTGAAACAGAAGCTTCCGGGTTAAATTTCTTGTCAGCATCAAGAAGCATAACATCTTTTGATACCATTTCATTAATTTCAGCACTTGCCCAATAGGCTGAATCAACATCTTCAGCGGCAAATGCCGGAGCTGATACCAAACAACCTATAAGAGCAAAGAATCCAAATAATTTTTTAAACATTTTCATAAAACTCTCTTTTACTCCCAAGTATCCATTAACTACCTATAATATTATTATAAAATTGCATGCTATGCAAATTTAAAAAATAAAAAGCGCCTTTTTCTATTAAATAAGGCGCTTATCTAAATTCTTCTAATCCTTAAACTCCATATATTCAATCTTAGTTAGACTGTGGTGCATTCCAGTAAGCATCTCTGGATAATTTAGAGCTTACGGTTTCTTGTGACAGATTTATGTTATCCGGAGTGAAAATAAATACTCTGTCACCGATTCTCTTTTGGTCACCCTCAAGAGCGTATGTGCAGCCGCAAAGAAAATCAACAACTCTTTGTGATTGTTCTTTATCCAATAATTGCAAATTCAAAATAACAGTTTTCTTTTCTTTGAGTGCTTCTGCTATTTGTGTTGTTGATTCACTGTATGAGCGCGGCTCAAAAACAACAACTTCATATCCTCTTGAATCACCTTCGTAACCACGTGATGGCAGTGGAACTACTTTTCTTTCATGTCTAAATGTCGGGGTTTGCTTGAATGCAGGTTCTAATGCTGCATTTCTATCTGTACCATAGTCTGCTCCAAATTCATCCTGTAATTCAGAAAACAAACCTTCATCTTCTTTACCGCTTTCAAATGGTGAAGTTAGAAAATTAACTAACTTATTTATTGTGTTTGAAACTCCGGTCACCTTTTCCTCCTAATTTTATTTATTCAAATAACGTTCTACCTAGTCTTATCATTGTAGCGCCTTCTTCAAGCGCTATTTTGTAATCATTGCTCATCCCCATTGAAAGTTCTTTCAGATGAAATTTTTCTTTTAATTGATACATTTCACAAAAAAGTTTTCTTAATAATGCTTCATCATCAGTTAAAGGAGCAATTGTCATTAATCCTTCAAGACTGACATTTTGAAGTACATTTATCTTTTCAATCAATTCTTCAAGATGAGAAGGTGCTATGCCAAACTTCTGCTCTTCATTTGCATTATTAACCTGGATTAGGATTTTTTGAACAATCCCTTTTTGTTTGGCAACATTATCAATCTCCACCGCAAGCTTTAAACTGTCTACGGAATGAATTAAATCAAAAACCCCTACCGCTTTTTTTACTTTGTTGCTTTGCAAGTGTCCTATCAAATGATAATGCGATTTTGAAGCGATTTCCTCCTCCATTAAATTGATTTTTTCAATTGCATCAAGAACCTTGTTTTCACCAAAATTATTAAGCCCGACCTTGTAGGCTTCCTCCATCTCACGCACTGTATAATACTTTGAAACAGCAATGATTGTAGGATTAAATTTTGCAGCAAATGTCAAAATACGATTAAGATTATCAGAAATCTTTGTATACACTTTTTCTTTTAGAACCTTTCAGCCCCGAGATTTAAGTTTCTACCTCCAAAACTTATGAAACAATTATAAGATGCCAAGTGTACTCATGACAACATTTAGTTTAGTAAACTATTTGTTGTATAAATGAGCATGCCAAAACATGGACTGGGACATGTTTTCCGCTTTTTTAACTTTCTTAATATTACTTAATAAATAGCTCTTTTTAACCATTTTCATGACATGTGTCGTAGAAATATGGCATGCTTTTTATTAAAAAAAGCATGCCAATAAAAAGCATTTCAAAAAAATTAAATTAACTCAATCATCTCGCGGACAGCCATCTCTAAACCCACAAAAACCGCACGGGAAATAATTGAGTGTCCTATATTTAATTCACAAAGCCCATCAATTTTATTCATTAAAGAAACATTCTCATAATTAAGCCCGTGCCCTGCATTTACTTTCAAACCAAGGCTTTGAGCATATTCAGCTGCATCTTTTAATTTATTAAATTCATTCAACTCATTTTCTGTTTTAAATGCATTAGAAAATGAGCCCGTGTGAAGCTCTATATAATCAGAACCAATTTCTGCTGCAGTTTCTACCTGTTTTTTATCAGGGTCAATAAAAAGACTTACTACAATATTTTTTGAGTGCAGTGCTTCGATTAATTCTTTAATCCTTGTTTTATTTTGCACAACATCCAACCCGCCCTCTGTTGTGAGCTCTTGTCTTTTTTCAGGAACTATACAGCAGGAATAGGGGCATAAATTCATTGCAATAGTTTGCATTTCATCTGTTGCCGCCATCTCAAGGTTAATTCTTGCTTTTAAATTTTTCTTTAAATTAATAACATCATTATCTTTAATATGACGTCTATCTTCTCTTAAGTGAACAGTAATAGCAGAGGCTCCCGCCATCTCACAAATTAAAGCTGCCTCAAGTACGTCCGGTTCAAACCCGCCCCGGGCATTTCTTAGCGTTGCAACATGGTCTATATTTACTCCTAAATTCATAAGCTTAATTTAGCACTTTTTTTCATTTTTTTAAAGTATAAAGCATAGAAAAACCGGGGAAACTTTGAGAACAAACTAGCCTATCCGGTGGATTTTAGCTTAATCTTACTAGACTATACAGTTGATTAATATATAATAAGAAATGTTACAATATATGTAGATTTCTTTTTAGACTATCAAGAGAAGAAACGAGTGAATTGTCCAAAGTGTAAAACAGAACTGAATCCAAAAGATACTGTATGCCCTAATTGCAACTTAAGGCTCGTTTTTGAATGCCCAAGATGCAAAAGCCAGATAAAAATCGGCAGTTCATCCTGTAAAAAGTGCGGGTTTGTTTTTGTAAAATTCTGCCCAAAATGTAATTGTGCAAATTATGTTTCAAGTTCACACTGCAGAAAATGTTTTCACCAGTTTGAAGAAGATACGGAAACCATAGAAAATATTAAACCGGCACCTGAAAAAGAAGCATCAAAGGAGGAGCCTAAACCTCTGCAGCCTGCAGCTGCACCTGTACGGCTTAGCGTTTATATTGATTTCATAACTCTTAAAAACGTGTTTGAAAAATATAAAGATGAAGAATTTAAGCAAAAAGTAATTCTTAATATTAAAACCGCAATCAAGCTTGCATTTAATGTTACACCAGACTTTATAAAAGAAGATATTGTTAATTTTAAGATTAACTATTCAAAAAAGATTAGCTTTTTAGAAAAAATCAACAAATTTTCCGAGGAATTTTCAAAATTTAATTCAATATTAAATGAAACCCTTGGGGCTGATATATCATTCAAATTTGCAGTTTTAAAAGAAAATGAAATCAAACCTAATGAAAGCGTTAAACAGCTTGAATACGGTATTGAAAAGGATATAATAACTTCAGAAGGTGCTTATAAAATTCTGTCAGATGTTATTCCACTAATTAAAATTTCACCCGATTCTTATAAAATGGTATTTTTGGACCAAAAACCTGAATTTACCCAATCAAAAAGCGTAAAAGAAGATATTGCACTTGAACTTATCCACGACACTATTTGCGATATCACAAGCGAAATTAAAGGAATTTCCGTTAATGCACCTCGCGGTGCGGGTAAAAGTTTTCTGTTAGAAAAATTATATAAAAAACTTGAAGAATCGGATGTTCTGGTATTAAAAGGACAGTGCAGCGCCCTTACACAAATTACACCCTTAGGATTATTGCAGGATATATTATTATCATTATTTAATTTATCTTTTGTACCTTCAAAGTATGAAAAAAGAGTAAAAGAACTTAGAAATACACTTCAAAAACATCTTTCGTTTATGAGCGAAAAAGAAGGTTTTGACCCTAAAAAAATTGAAGTGCTCATAAACCTTGTATATCCTGTAGGGGAAGATTATTATGAAAATATTTTATCAAATAAACAAAAGACATTTTCCGATATAAAAGATGTGCTTGAAGCACTCAGAGGTGAATCCAAACTTGTTTTAATAATTGATGATTTTGATTTAATTGATGAAACATCATTTGAATTTTTAAAATATTTAACAAATAAAGATTTCTTTACACAAGGTGCAAAATTCCTTCTAACCTATAGAAACCAGCATTCACTTAATATGTATATTAATTCAGATAAATTATCCAAGAATACTGCTTTAAATATAAACCTTGCTTCAAATGAGATTGATGATATTAAGGAATATATTAAATTAAGATTAGGTTCATTTGAGGTATTGCCTTCTAAAATTTCAAACCAGATAATCTTAAATTCGCAAGGAAATTTTGCTTATATAGAACAGGTTATAGAGTATTTTCTTGAAACAAAAAAAGTATATTTAAAAGATAAAGAATTTGTATACGATATAAGAGAAGAAAATTATTTTGTTCCGCAAACTTTGGGTGAAATTTTAGATGCAAGACTGAAATTTTTAAAAGAAAACAATATTTCATACTATTCATTCCTGGGTATAGCTTCACTTTTAGGCGGCAAATTCACAAAAAACATATTACAAACAGTATTTGAACTATCTGATGACGGGTTTATAAAAATAGCCTCATTTTTAGAAAAAACCGGATATTTCATTAAAAAAAGCGAAAATATCTACCGATTTAAAAATTCTCTAATTTGGACGCACATTTATGCGGAAGCAAAAAATAGCTACGACCTAAAACCTTATGCAGCAAGGCTTTTAAATGAAACCTGCCAAAGAACAATATCAACACCTGCAATACGCGCACTTTTAGCGCAAACAATGGGCGATAAATCACTATCTTTTGATTTATGGACTGCAAATTTAAAACTTGCTTCATATATTGGCGATACCGCTTTTTATATAATGTGCCAGAAGCAAAGCCTTGCAAACCTTGAAGAGATGAAGCACCCAAATGCTTTTTATATTAAAAATAATATATTTGAAAGACTTGGAAAGCTAACCTATGACAAAACCCCGAAAGATGCTGTTGATTATTTGACTTCGGCAATTATACACGCAAAAAACCGGGGTGAGGAAGAAAAAGTTATTGAGCTGTCCGGGTATTTAATTCACAGTTTAAGAGCTGTACAGAATTTCCCTGCCATAATTGAGACAGCTGACACTGTTTTACAATATTTTGACAAGCCAAAATATACACTTCAAAGAGCTTTGATTAAAACAAGAAAAGCTGAAGCACTCTTGCATACCGGAAATTTTGAAGAGGTAAATACAATTGTAAACACAGAAATTAATCCTGCTTTGCAAGAATGGCTAAAACACCCGAAAAAGAATGATTTTTCAAACATCAGGGAAATTTATAATTCCTGGATAAAGGCAAATATTATTTTGATAGAAGCATTAGCTGAACAAGGCAACCCTGCAGTGTTTGAACTTATTGATGCTGTTGAAAAAGAAGTATTTAAAGAAAAAAGAAAAGATAAAATCATTTTAGATACCAAAATTGTTGTAAATTTAAAACTTGCAACAGCCTTTGCCTACACAATTAAAGGGTATTTAAGCCTTTCTGATGAGATTTTACAGTCTATCGTTAAAGATTTTTCTTATGCAATTGATGATTCAAAACTTGTTTCAAAATGGAACACAATTAATATATTTAATAAAATTCTAAAGAATGATTTTGATGAAAAAATTAAAGACGATATGTTTGAAGCAGTTACCTTTGCAAATAATTGCGGAGATAACTACAACAAAAATATAATCAAAACCCTTCTTGCATATGTTTTATTAGAAGAAGGGAACCCGCTTAAGGCACTTGAAATATGCGCAGAAGAAATGACCTGGTTTTCTAAAGAAAAGATTGCACTCGGAGCTTTAATCTCTTGGTATATAAGCGCAAAAGCCACCCTTATTACAAATGGTGCCGATAAAGCTATTGAAATATGCGAAAAAGCTATAAATATCTGCGAAAGCGTTAAAATAAATACAACATCTTTTAAAGTATTATTCCAAACCCTGCTTGCAAAAGCATACTTAAATAAGGGTGAACTTGATAATGCTAAAACATATTCAGAGCTTGCATTTCAAGATGCCAATATAAATGAGCTTGTTTTCTTACAGATGAAGCTTTATAAATTAAGAGCAAATATCATGCAAGATTCAATTACAACAATTGAAGAATCAAGAAAGCTTGAAGTCGCCCAAAATACTATTAAGACTTACGAAAAAGCTTTAAGTATTGCAAGCAGTTTAAATTTAAACAAGCATCATTATGTAATTCAAAAAGAATTGACATCATTCAAGGCATACTGCCAGCTAAAACGTATAATGTAGGCGCTATAAGGTTCCAAAGCGGTTTCTTGACACCTGCTGCGATTTAAAATAAAATTGAATTATGGTTGCACCAAAACATTTATATAGTGAAATTCCCCCGACTAAAATACGGAACAGGGAAGAAAAATTCAGAAAAGCCAAGGATAATCCTTTTTGGATTTTTGTTGGTAACAGAATTTTTTACTCAATGCTGAAAAATAGGTTCTATTCCTTAATGTATAAGGGTTTAGAGAATTTTGAAAAAAGAGACAAAAATCTTGCCACTATTTTTTATGCACCGCATTCAAACTGGTGGGATGGTCTTATTGGTTATGTTACAATTCATTTTCTTTTAAGAAAAACCGGCAAATTTAGGATGCGTCTTATGATTGAAGAGATGAACAGATTCCCTCTCTTTCAATATGTAGGGTGTTTTCCAATTAATAAAAAATCCCCTCAAAGTGCTATGCAGTCTTTAAGCTATGCAGCAAATACTTTAAAGGATAACGATATAGCATTCTGGCTTTTCCCGCAGGGGATTATCCGCCCTCCTCATTACCGCCCCGAAATTTTCCAATCCGGCTTAGCTTATATGGCAAAAAATGCAGCAAAAAAATTTGGCGGCGTAAATTTAATTCCTGTTGCTGTTAATTATACATTTTTAAGACAGGATAGACCTGAAGTACTGCTTGAATTTGGAGAACCAAAAATAATTAAAGACCCTAATTTTGACAGAAAAGATTTTACTCATAAATTAGAGCGCGAATTTGAAGATTTTACTGATAAACAGCAAAGTGATATAAGCCGCGGAGATTTTGAAGGATATCAATATTTATATAAAGAAAAGCTCCACTGGTGGCGTTATATTGAAAGCAAATTAAAAAGTATCGGAATTAAGAATAAAGAAGATTAACAACAGTTATGAAAAGGTATTCAATCGGAGTTGATTTAGGCGGTACAAAAATTTTAGCCGGAATTGTTGAGAAAGAAACCGGAAAAGTCTTATATGAAGTTAAAAATAAGACTAAAAAAGAAAAGGGGAATGAAAAAATCAGGGGGAAAATCCTTGAAACCCTTGATGAACTGCTTAAAATTTCAAACATTCCTGCAGCTGAAATTTCCTCAATAGGGATTGGGCTTGCAGGGCAGGTAGATAGAAAAAATGGTATTTTAATAAACGGCATAAACCTTGATTGCAAAGATTTTAACGTTAAAGAATTAATTGAAAAAAAATACAATATTCCTTTGTATGCAGGAAACGATGTAGAAGTTGCAGCGCTTGGAGAACTTAAATTCGGCGCAGGACAAGGGTTTAAAGACATTGTATGCATATTTGTGGGTACCGGAATAGGTTCATCCATTATAAAAGACGGCAAAATTCATTATGGAGCAAGCGGTTCAGCCGGTGAAATCGGGCATATAATTGTGGATTTAAATGGAAGAGCCTGTTCTTGCGGAGCACACGGGTGCCTTGAAGCTTATGCATCAAGAAGTGCCATTGAATCAAGAATTTTAGGAGCCGTAAAAAAAGGCAGGCAGTCAATTATAACTGAATTTACAAAAACATCTTCAATAAGTTCAAAGCACATTAAAAAATCACTTGATGCCAGAGATGAAATTGTAACGCAATATGTAAATGAAGCCATAGAGTACCTTTCTGGCGGAATTGCAAGCGTTATCAATTTTTACAACCCGGAGCTTATTATCCTTGGAGGCGGCTTGATTCAAAGTGTGGATGATTTTTATTTAGGAACTATTAAAAAGGCTCGAGCTAAAGCCCTTCCTGTTCCTGCAAAAATTACACAATTTAAAAAAGCTGAGCTTGGAGATTATTCAGGCGTTATAGGCGCAAGCTTGCTTGGATAACTTAGTCTTTATGTTTTAGCTTAACAGCCCTTAATAGGAGATTTAGTGTTCTGTTTTTGGTGCTATAATTATTTATTATGGAATCTTTAAAGGAAATTTTAAACGGTTTTGACACGCCTGATTTAGTGCCGCTTTCGGCTTTTTTAAAAAAGAAAGAAATCGGTATAAAATTAAGTATGACAGGGCTGAATAACCCTTTAAGACTTCTTATTTTAAATAAAATCGCAAATGTATTTAGAAAAAAAGTTTTATTTATAACTTTAAATGAGCAGACCGCTTTAAAATATCAAAAAGATTTGGATTCAATTTTTGGTTTAGAATCTAAAATCCTTCCCTTTCAAGAGGTCAACCCATATGAAGATGTGGATAGAAATTATTATATTTATGAAGAACAAGTTGATGTTTTAACCGGTGCTGCACAAGGAATTTATAACCTTGTTATAGCGCCCATCAGAACACTTTTAGAAAAATTCCCGGATAATAATTTTTACAATAAAAATTCTTTTGAAATTAAGAAAAATGATGAAATTGATTACGCTAAAATCATTGAAAGACTTGTGAAATTTGGATATAAAAGAGTACCAATGGCAATGGATGCAGGCGAATTTTCAATCAAGGGAGATATTTTAGACCTATACACACTCTATTCAAGCCCTGTAAGGATTGAATTTTTCGCTGACACCGTTGAAGATATCAGAATGTTTGACCCAAATACCCAAAAAAGCTTTAAAAAGCTTGATAAAATAAGGGTTTATCCTCTGCACAAATTTTTACTTACAGAAGATAACAAAAAAGGGTTTAAAAGCAAACTATATAAGGAAGTTCAGGAATTAGAAAAAATCAGCGGCGAATCTGAAATTTTTCAGCTTTTATATGGTGAAACTGTTGAAAAAATTGAAAACGGCGGATATTTTGAAGGGATAGAGTATTTTCAAAACTACCTAAATAAAGATTTAACAGGGATTTTAGACTATTTTAAAGATTATATTTTAATTTATGATGATACAACCCAGATTAATGCAAAGTTTGAAAACCTTGACGAGGAGATGAATGCAGCCTACAGAACAAATTTGGATTCAAATTTAAAACTGCCTTTGAATGCCAAAAACCATATTACTTATCAGGAATTTAAAAAAGAGGTTAAAAAGTTTAAAAATATTGGCTTTGATACGTTTTTAGAAAATTTTAACGGCGACAACTTAGGGTATGAGAGCATTTCAGATGATACATTTGCCGATAAGCTTATAGAATTTGAATCTGAGCTGCCGCCATTTTTCTCATCCTCCGCAAAAGAAATTTCAGACTACATTAAAAAAGAACTTAAAACAGGCTCCAAAGTATTCATTTGCACAAATTATCCTAAAAGATTTTCTGAAATTTTAAAAGAATTTGAGATATATTCAGAAGATATTTTCACACTCCCTGCGCTGACTTCAGGCGGAGGTGTAGCTGCAAATGTCTGCAGTAATTTAAAAGCTGCTGTAAATAATCCGCAAAACTCTGTTTCTAAGTGGATTTTCCTTTCTGATAAAGAGCTTTTTAATAAACGCTCAAAAGATATTACAACCCGCAAATACTCATCCAATAAGCAATCTCAGGATTATATAGATTCCATTAATGACATTATGGAAAATGAATTCGTGGTGCACTCAATCCACGGAATAGGGATTTTTAAGGGGCTCAGAAAAGAAGAGATGGATGGTGCGCTAAAAGATTATCTTGAGATAGAATTTCAAGGCGGGGATAAACTTTTTATGCCGGCAGAGCAGATAAATCTTCTTTATCGCTACAGGGGCGGGGGAAATACTAAACCAAAACTGTCTAAAATGGGTGGAGCTGCTTGGGAAAATACAAAAAATAAAGCAAAGGGTGAAGTAAAAGAAATTGCCTATGATTTATTAAAACTTTATGCTAAGCGTGAGATGAGCCAGGGTATTGCATTTGAGCCCGATACAACCTGGCAGTATGAGATGGAAGATGCTTTTGAATTTACTGAAACCCCTGACCAGATGCAGGCTATAGTCGATGTTAAAAATGATATGGAAAATTCACGCCCAATGGATAGGCTTATATGTGCGGATGTGGGTTTTGGAAAGACAGAAGTTGCGATTAGGGCTATATTTAAGGCTGTTATGTCCGGCAAACAAGCTGCCCTTATTGCACCTACAACCATTTTAGCCTTGCAGCATTACCAGACAATAGCGGAAAGATTCAAACCATTTTCGGTGAATGTTCAGTTATTATCAAGGTTTAAGACACCTAAAGAGCGTAAGAAAACTCTTGAAGAGCTGAAAAGCGGGGTATGCGATGTAATAGTAGGCACACACAGCCTGCTTTTTGACCGTGAATTTAAGAATTTGGGGCTTTTAGTTATAGATGAAGAGCACAAATTCGGCGTGGCACATAAGGAAAAGCTGAAACGCTTCCGTGAAAATATTGATATACTTGCAATGTCAGCTACTCCAATCCCGAGAACTCTTAATATGGCGCTATCAGGCTTGAAAAATATGAGTTTAATCAATACACCCCCAAAAAACAGGCTTCCTGTAAAAACTTATGTTGGAGAATTTAACGAAGGGTTTTTAAAGAACGCTATAAACCACGAACTACAGCGAGATGGGCAAGTCTTTTTTGTTCATAACCGCGTAGAGAGCATACATACGGTGGCTCAATATCTGCAAAACCTGCTTCCTAATGCAAGAATAGCCGTTGCGCACGGGCAGATGAATGAAAACGAACTTGAAAAAATTATGTACGATTTTGCAATGAAGGAATATGATATCCTGCTTTGCACTACCATCATTGAATCAGGGCTGGATATATCTAATGCAAACACAATAATAATCAATGATTCAGACCGTTTTGGCTTGGCTCAGCTTTACCAGTTGAGGGGAAGAGTCGGAAGGTCAGATAGGCAGGCATTTTGCTACTGTTTTTATAAAAGGTCGAAAGAGCTCTCCCAGGACGCTTTTAAGAGATTAAGTGCCATAAAAGACTTTGCAAGCCTTGGTTCCGGGTATCAAATAGCGCTTAGAGACATTGAAATCAGAGGTGTCGGGAATATTTTAGGCGCAAAACAGCACGGGCATATGATAAATGTGGGTTTTGACACCTATGTAAATTTATTAGAAGAATGCGTTAATGAATTAAAATCTCAGAAACCTGCGTATAGCGGGCAAAATACGGTATCTAATACCATAGAAGCGCCAAAAGAGCCTTGTATTGTGGATATTAAGGCAACTGCATACATCCCTGATGAGTGGGTAGGGTCGTATGAGCAGAAAATGCTTGAATATAAGCGTCTTTCAGATGTTAAAAGTATTGCAGAGCTTGAAAATATGGCATCAAGCTTCAGAGATAGATTTTCAAAACTGCCTGAAAGTGTTGAAAACTTAATAAAATTAATTAGATTAAGGCTTTTAGGGACTGCAATAAATATTACACAAATTCGTGAAACTCCTGACAATATAAGGATTTACACCCCATTTACAATGCAGGAATGGCTTATTCTAAAAAGAAAAATGGAGTTAAATATTACAAAATATTTTCAGTGGACAAACCCGCCAAAATCAGTAAAGGGCGCAAAAGGCATACTTTTAATGAAAAAGGATAATCTTGAATTTGATGAAATATTTAACATATTGGCGGATTTGTTTTATTATATATCTCATATAATAATGGAATTTAAAAACAATCAAAAATAGAGGAGAAATTGTATGAAATTAACTAAAACCCTTCTTGCAGCAGGGCTTTCAATAGGTTTATTAACAGGCTGCGCCCTAGACAGGTCAGCAATTATCACTGTAAATGGCGAAGCTATTACAAAAGCGCAGTATGAAAAAATATTAAACGAGCAGCTAAAAAGCCCGCAATTTCAGAATATGCCAGCTGAAGCAAAAGCTGAAAACAGCTATATAATGCTTATGACAAAGGATAGAATTACAAATGAGCTTATAGTTAAAACAATTTTAGAACAACAGATTAAAAAACATAAAATCACTGTTTCTAATGAAGAAATCAAGGCAAAAAGAAAAGAAATAGCTGATAAAATCGGTTCAGAAGAAAGATTACAGGAAATTTTAAAACAAAATAATGTATCTGAAAGCAAACTTAGAGAAGACATTGTAAATGAAATCAAAATTGATAAACTTGTTAGTGCAACAGGCGACACCAAAGTTTCAGACAAGGAAATAAGTGATTTTTACAATAAAAATAAGGCTTCTTTTAACCGCCCGGAAAGAGTTAGGGCTTCACATATCTTAATAGAAGCAAATCCTGACAAGATTAAACAAGAAGTGATTGATGCTGATAAAAACGGTAAATTAACTGCTGCTGAAATTGATGCAAAAGTTAAAGCAAAAATGGATGAAAAAATGGCTCTTGCAAAGAAAGTAAGAGAAGAAGCCGTTAAAAACCCTGATAAATTTGCTGATTTAGCTAAAAAATACTCAGATGACAAGGGTTCAGCAATTCAAGGCGGAGATTTAGGATTTTTCCCAAAAGAAGCTATGGTAAAACCTTTTGCTGATGCAGCTTTCAGCTTAAAGCCAAATGTTGTTTCAGAAATCGTTGTTTCAGAATTTGGCAATCACATTATTATTGTAAAAGACAGAGCTGCAAAGGGCATGCAGCCATTAGACAAGGTTAAGGATGAAATTAAAACTTTCCTTGAACAGCAAAAGAAAATTGAAGCTTTACAAAAACTGTTTGCAGGCTTGAAGGCTGAAGCTAAAATTGAATATGTGGATAAAAGCTTTGACCCTGCTAATATTCAAAACGCTCTTCGTCAAAATATTCCGCAAGCCGGAAATATGAGCCCTGTTCAGCAATAAAATTAACAAACAAATAATTTTATGATATTATAAAGCCGTCCTTTTATATTAAAGACGGCTTTATTTTTAAAAATAAAGGAAAAGAAAAATGGGTAAAGTAATTGAACAATCTAAGATTGAAGAACTTGCAAACCAAATAAGACGCCAAAATAAAACCATTGTTGCAACAAACGGGTGTTTTGATATTTTACATGTAGGACATGTAAGGTATCTTAAAAAAAGCAAGGAATTTGGCGATGTTTTAATTGTAGGCTTAAATTCAGATTCTTCCGTAAAATCAATCAAAGGACCGGAGCGCCCGATTAACAATGAAAATGACCGTGCCGAGGTCTTATGCGCACTAAATTCGGTGGATTATGTTGTTTTATTTAATGAAGATTCCCCAAAAGATTTATTGGATAAAATTAAGCCCAATATCTATACAAAAGGCGCCGATTATACATTAAATACATTACCCGAGGCTGATGTTATCTTAAAAAACAACGGCTGGGTTGAATTTATAGACTTTGTCGAAGGCAAATCTACAACCAAAATTATCGACAAAATGAAATAATTGTAATAAAATAGACTTAGACTAAACTTAGGCTTCATATTAAAAGAGGAGATAATTAAAGTGGCTTCCAGAATATTTTCACAAGAAGAAATATCCCATCTTGTAGGAGGGATTTTAACAAAAGCGGCTGACTCAATGATTGACAAAGTGGCTCCGCCTCTTTTGGCAGATGAAAACACCCTTGCTCTTGCTCTTGGGGAAGATGAAATTGAAAATTTAGGAAAAACTAAAGCAAAATGTGCGCTTGTTCCTCTTGGTGTAAGTTTGGAGCATATTTCAACCATTGAAGTTGAACGCCCGAGACTTGCTATGATGAAGCTTTTAAATGTTTTTTATGAAGAACCTGATTCCACTATAGGGATTCATCCAAGTGCCGTTATTCACCCTGAAGCCAAACTCGGCAAAGATGTTTCTATAGGTCCAAACGTTGTTGTATCACGCGGTGCTGAAATCGGTGATGGAAGCAAACTTTTAGCAAATGTTTATATTGGTAAATTTGCACATATAGGAAAAAATTGTCTATTTCATCCAAGCGTAAATATCGGCGATTTTGTAAAAGTAGGAAATAATTGTATTATTCACCACGGCGCAAGCCTTGGGGCAGATGGTTTCAGCTTTGTTACAGAAAAACCGGATAATATTGAAGCTGCAAGAAAAGAAGGTAAAATTGAAGGCGGCAGAGAAGACCAAAAGGTTTACAAAATACCGTCTTTAGGGTCTGTCGTAATTGAAGATGATGTTGAAATCGGTGCAAATACAACAATAGACAGGGGCACCATTGAAAATACAACAGTGGGCGCGCAAACCAAGATTGACAACCTTGTTATGATAGGTCACAACTGCAAAATAGGTAAAGCTTGTATGATAGTATCACAAGTTGGTATCGCAGGAAGCTGTACAATAGGCGACAGAGTAGTAATAGCAGGACAAGCAGGCTTAGCAGACCATATAAGCATAGGTTCCGATTCAATTATTTTGGCTCAAGCAGGGGTTACAAAGTCTCATCCTGCAAAATCTGTATTGATGGGTGCACCAGCAGTTCCAAGGAAAGATTTCCTAAAACGCATGAAATACTTGGGCGAAGCCGAAGTTATGGTTCAAAAATATAAGAAATACCAGCATTTATTAGAAGATTACGAGAAGTTTTTAAATGAAGACGCTAAAATCTAGTTTTAATATTAAAGGGGTCGGATTAATGTCCGGCGTTGAATTTGAGGTTAAAATTAAGCCGACTGATTCAAAAGGAATTTATTTTACAAAAGGGGATAAAAAAATCCTTGCAAACCTCGGTAATGTTGTATCTGCAGACCATTGTGTCGTAGTTGCAAATATATCAGAAGGTGCAAATTTTAAGGTTGCATTAATTGAACATTTTATGGCAGCTTGCGCTATATCAGGGCTTGATGGGGTTGAAATGGAATTTCCAAATTTACCTGTTGATATGGTGGAAGTTCCTATCTTGGACGGCTCGTCAAAAGTTTGGGTTGAAAAATTTAATGAAGCCGGTTTTGAAGGCGAGAGCGAAGAAGTGCCAGCCTTAAAGACTCCCGTTACTTTTCAAAAAGGTAAAAGTGCCGTAATTATTATGCCCCAAGAAGATGAGACAAAAATTACTTATGCTGTTAATTTTAACCATCCGGAATTAAACAACAGATGGGTTGAAATGAATCAGGATGTTAATTTAAATGAAATAGTTGAGGCAAGGACTTTTGGCTACTTAAAAGACCTTGAAACATTTCAAAAGATGGGTTTATCAAAGGGTGTTACCATTGATAATACTGTCGGCATGACAGATGAAGGCGGATTTACAACTGAACTTAGAAGTAAGTATGAGCCAAACAAACACAAGATTCTTGATATAATAGGGGATTTATACTTAACAGGCATTAATCCTTTAAAAATTAAAGCAAATATAATTGTAAAAGAAGCAGGACATGCTCTTCATATAGAGGCAGCCAAGCTTTTAAAGAATTGTTTTTAAGGCTTTAAAAAAGCTTTAAGGAGAGGAGATAAAAATGTCAGAGACAATAGTAAAGCCAATTTCTATGGACATTATGGAAATTATGGATATGATTCCGCACAGATATCCGTTTTTATTGGTAGATAGAATAACAGAATGTATTCCAGGTGAATATTCAAAAGGATATAAAAACTTAACCGCAAATGAAATGTTTTTTAACGGACACTTTCCGGGAAACCCTATTATGCCCGGTGTTTTGCAGATTGAAGCTATGGCACAAACTGCTGCTCCAATTCTTTTGACATTGGAACAATATAAAGGGAAACTGGCTTTATTTGCAGGAATCGACGGTGTTAGATTTAAAAATATTGTACGCCCAGGCGATAGATTTGATATGGAAACAAGAATGACAAAAATCAAAGGTCCTGTTGCAAAATGCGAAGGTAAAGGCTTTGTAGACGGTAAACTTTGCGTTGAGGCAGAAATTACAATTGCCTTAAAATAAGTGCAGCAAAAGGATTCTAAAACTTCAAAGATTGAAAAATAAAAGAAAGTGTGAAAAATATGCCGACAGCAGAAAAAATACATAAAACCGCAATTATAGATGAAAGCGCTAAAATTGCACCGGATGTGGAAATTGGACCAAATGTCGTTATTGGAAAAAATGTTACATTGGGTGCAGGTGTTAAAATAGGCGCAAATGCAAGTATTGAATACGCTGAAATCGGCGAAGGAACAAGAATTTCACCTTTTGCATCAATCGGCGGAGAACCACAAGATCTTGGCTATAAAGGAGAGCTTACAAAAGTTATCATCGGCAAAAATTGCTGGATAAGAGAGTTTGCAACGGTAAACAGAGCATCCGGTGAAGGCGGCGTTACCAAGGTTGGCAACAAATGTTTAATTATGGCATATGCACATGTTGCACACAATTGCGTTTTAGAAGATGAAGTTATTATGGCAAACGCTGCAACAATAGGCGGACATACCCATGTAGGTTTTGGAGCCTGGCTTGGCGGTATGAGCGTTTATCATCAAAATGTAAGGGTTGGCGAAATGGCAATAGTTTCAGGCGCCTCTGCTACAAGGCAGGATATCCTTCCTTATTCAAAATCAGAGGGTATACCTCCATTGGTACGTGATATAAACGCTATCGGCTTAAGGCGCAGAGGGGTAGATAAAGCATCGCGCGATGCTATCCACAAAGCCATAAGAATCTTAAAAAACCCCGAATATAATACTACAATGGCATTAGAGAAGATTGAAAAAGAAGTTGAAAAAAATGAATACGTAAATAAGCTTGTTGATTTTATCAAAACCTCAAAAAGAGGGGTGTGCATAAAATCCAATAAAGATGCCTATATGAATAATGATGCCCAAGATGAAGAATAAAAAGGAACTATAGATGCAAAGAATGAGTATTTTTGAAAAATATGCAAATATTTTAGTTGAGTATTCAACAAACGTTCAAAAGGGAGATTTGGTTTTAATCAGAGCTGAGAGCCATTTATGCCAGCCCCTTGTTAAAGAAGTTTATAAACAGGTAATTCAAAAAGGGGCGCATCCAATTGTAAGATGCTCAATCGAAGGACTTACGGAAACCTTTATCAAATATGCTGATGATGAACAATTAGCTTATATTGACCCTATTACAAAACTTGAATATGAGAAGGTTGATAAATTAATTTCAATCGGAGCACCACTAAACGTTAAAAATATGGCTCGTGCCAATTCTCAAAAAATGGCAAAGAGGTCTAGTGCAACAAGAGATTTATCAAGCTTAATGTTAAACCGTGCAGCAGAAGGAAAATTGGCGTGGGTAATAGCGGATTTCCCGACAAATGCCCTTGCACAGGAAGCAAAAATGTCATTAGATGAATATACAGAATTTATCATAAATTCCTGCTATCTTGATTTAGATAATCCTATAGCTAAATGGAAGGATATCGGGAAAGAACAGGATAGAATCGTTGAGATTTTAAACGGCACTAAAAAACTTCATATAATCGGCGATAGAACAGATATAACATTCTCTGTCGAAGGTAGAAAATGGGTAAGTTGTGCGGGACTTAATAATTTCCCTGACGGTGAAATTTTCACATCTCCTGTTGAAGATTCAGCTAACGGCGAAATTTATTTTGATTTTCCTGCAATATATAGAGGAAATGAATCTCATAAAATCTGGCTCAAATTAGAAAACGGTAAAGTGGTAGATGCTAAAGCAGAGAAAGGTGAAGAATTTTTACTTTCAATGCTTGATATGGATGACGGCAGCAGATTTGTGGGCGAAATTGCAATCGGCACAAATGACAGAGTAAAAGATGTAACTGGAAATATTCTTTTTGATGAAAAAATCGGCGGTTCAATCCATATGGCACTTGGTGCAAGCTACCCTGAAACCGGCGGAAAGAATGAATCCGGACTTCATTGGGATATCATAAAGAATATGAAGGAAAATTCTAAGATATTTGCTGATGATAAACTTGTTTATGAAAACGGTAAATTTATTGTATAACAAGACTTAACCCGTTTTTCAAAAGAAGTTTCGGCAATATTTGGGGCGCAAAATAAAATATTAAAAGCGACCTTGGAGTTAATTTTTTGAATAAAGAATTGTACAAAGAGATTTTAAATTATTTTGATAAGGATTTATCCCTTATACAAGATGAAATAAAATCTCTTTTATTATCTGATACAAACCTAAATCATAATGATTTAGAAGATTTTGGCTTGCTGCAAAATACAGCCATTACAGCACAGGGGACTCATAATCCCTTGGGCTTAAATCCTGATTTTCAAAAAGAAGTTTTAGATTTTCTTTTCGCTCCTTCTAAAAGATTAAGACCCGTCACACTTTTTCTAATAAGAGATATGCTGAATTTTAAAGATACGGAAGGCAAAATTACAAAACTTGCAGCAGCGCTAGAGCTATTACACAGTGCTACTTTGGTGCATGATGATATTATTGATAATGCACAAAAAAGACGCGGGGGCGAGACATTTAATTTTAAATACAATTCAAAACTGGCTGTAATTTTAGGGGATTATCTTTTATCTCTTTCTTTAAAATTATTATCCGAAATAGGTTCAGCCAGTATTTTTTCATACTTTTCAGAAAATGTATTAAATATCTGCAAAGGAGAGATAAATCAATTTTTTAACCGCGGAAACACTATAGAAATTGAAGAGTATATTGAAAAATCAAAGGGTAAAACCTCATCGCTTTTTATTGCAGGGGCAAAATCTATTTTATATTTAATAAATGAAAAAAATCCTGTTCCCAATAATGCACAGAGGGCAATTTTAGAATTTGTTTTAAAATTTTCACTCGGATTTCAAATTTATGATGATATAGAAAATTTTGAAGCGGAATATAATAATGCACTTAATGAAAAGCTAAGCTCTGATATTAAAAACGGAATTTATACTCTTCCATATCTTTATATATCGCAGCAAAATCATCTTTATGATATGATGAAACCTGATAGGGAATCAAAAATATACACAAAGGCGCTTGAATCTTCCATATGTTATTTGAATAATATTTTAGATGAAGCGCAAAACAGTGTAAAAACTTTGGAGAATGTTTACAATATTAATCTTTTAATTAAACTTGGCGAAGTTTTTAAAAAATGAAGGATATAAATGAAAATAGACACTAAAGAAATTTTAAGAAAAATACCATCTGTAATTAAAGAAACACTTGATACAATCCTTTTTGTATTAATTGCAGTTATTGTAATCAGATTTTTTATAGGGGAATTAAGATGGATTCCATCAGGCTCTATGCACCCTACTTTAATTGAAGGAGACAGGCTTTTTGTTGAAAAACTCTCAAAGCCGTTTAGGGAACCAACCAGGGGTGACATACTTGTTTTTTATCCGCCGGATGAACCTTTAAGAAAAGATTTCTTCTCTATAATTTCAAGGCTAACCGGGATTTTATGTAAAGATATTGCTTTCATAAAAAGAATAGTCGGTATGCCTGGCGATAAACTTGAAATAAAGATGGAAGAAGATGGAAATTATTTTGTTTATATAAATGATAACAAGCTGAATGAACCGTATATTCTATCAAAATCAGACTGGATGCCTTGCCGTGATGATATGTATTGCGGGCCTTTTATTGTACCTGAAGGCAATTACTTTATGATGGGTGATAACAGAGGAAACAGTCAGGATAGCCGTTTTTGGGGATTTTTACCAAAGCAAAGAATTATAGGACGGGCAGTTTTTGTATTCTGGCCACCTCAAAGAACACAAAAACTAACGAGGTAAAATGGTTTATTTTTGTGTATCCCGATAGCTTTTATTGCTTTCTGCGATTTTATTTAAAGTTATGGTTAAATACACAGCTATAATTATCATACTAATTGTGCAAATTATAAAATTTAAATCCGAATTACTTAAGCTTAAGTTCATTTTAACCTCCTTAATATGTCTTTAATTTCATCATTGGTATTAAAAAAATTACCTATAAATACCATATCAAAATAGACACCGATGATGCAAAAAGTTACTAACTTCCAAACCATGATATCTGCAAAAAATAATCCGGCAATACCGCTTGATATCAATAATATTGCAGAAAAATAGTGTCCTCTTAAAGCAACAAGCTCTTTGTTTTTTGAAAATTCAATATATTATGATTTCAGCACAACTTATTCTATAATTACATATTATATTTTTGAGTTATTGTATAGAATAACTTTTTCTACTATGGTTTATCGACTTATCATCGCAAAAAACATAAAATATTATCTATACACAAAATAGTTGGAGATATATTATGGATTCGGTTGCTGAAATTATAGATGAAACGGGTTTATCAATTTACGAAACAAAAAATCTTTTAGAGAGCTTTCATACTGCCTTAGAGTGCAGTTCTTTAAATAATCAAATACTCACAGGCGCTTTTACTTTCCAAGCTTACGAAAAACAGGTTTAAAAACATTGAACAATCTTTTTCTGTGCTTGAAGATAAAATATACAGACAATTTCTATTAAACAAGAATAATTAACTGTAACGAAATTTGACACAGTGTAGGATTTTATTGTGTAATTACTTTTGAAATCGCGCTGTTATTATATTTTGATACAAAAAAATTATGGTTAATATTAAAGAAATTGAAAAATATACAAATACAATAAGCAAAGAGCGTCTGTACTCTTTCAATTATAATGAAGGCGATACTTTGGATATCATAATTGAACGATACAAAAATAATATCAGAATTTCTCAAGCTCTTTATCCTGAATTATCAATGCTTGAAATCACATTAAGAAACGCGATTAATTCAACACTATGCAGATATTTATCAAAAACCTGGATAGAAGATGAAATAAAACAACAAAATATATTATCAAACCATGATTATGAAATATTATGCAGCACTTATAATGAAATTAAGCGAAATTACAAGAATAATTTCACCACAGGAAAGGTCATTGCAAATTTAAACTTTGGTTTTTGGACAAACCTTTGTTCCAAAAAATATAATGCTAAAATATGGACTCAAAAAGGTTGTTTTAAGGGAATATTTACAAACTATCCAAGTAATAAACAACAACAAATACATATAATTTCAATCAAACTTCGTTCAATAAGAAAACTCAGAAACAGAATATTTCATTATGAACCCATATTTAAGAACCCTGAAGCACTTTTAAATAAATACAATGAAATTATGG
Source organism: Candidatus Gastranaerophilales bacterium (assembly GCA_910586855.1). Taxonomy (GTDB): domain Bacteria; phylum Cyanobacteriota; class Vampirovibrionia; order Gastranaerophilales; family Gastranaerophilaceae; genus MGBC122484. Next base: position 565,255 of record CAJUJH010000001.1, on the reverse strand, counting down.
AAATTATTTCCTATTTGCCAAGTGATGATTCCGATATATTAAAAAGTACAACAAGTTTTCTTAAAATTTACAATGAAATATTTAATACCCCCAATAAAACCAAAAACCTAGAGCACTGTACGATACAATCGTAGGAAGAAATCTCTAGGTTACCCACTTATATTATGGGATATATTTTTAGGTTTGTCAAGTGTCACAGATATTTTAGCCTTGAAATTAAGTAAAGAAAATTTTATCAGGTGTAACAAAATTTGACACAAGATAAGTTTTTATTGTGTAATATTAATAATTATGCCTGTAGTCCGGATATTATTTTAATGCACATAAAACGATTAGAAATTGACAATTTTAAATCTTTTGCAAATAAGACCGAGATACCTTTTTTTTCGGGCTTTACTGCTATTGCAGGCATAAACGGTTCAGGCAAAAGTAATATTATAGACAGTATATTATTTACTCTGGGCTTATCTTCAGCCAGAGATTTAAGGTCTGAAAAAGGTGTTGCAGACTTAATTTCAACCCACAACAACAGAAAAGAAGCGCAGGTTAAGGTTGTTTTCGATTTAGATGATGATATAGGGACGGAACTTTCCTTTGCAAGGAAGATTAAAAAGGCACCTTCAGGCTACATCAGCACCTATTATATGAATGATAAAGCAACTACTTTAGGGCAGATTCATCTTGAACTTGAAAAATACTCTATCACTTCCCGCAGCTGGAACGTTATTATGCAAGGGGATGTTTTAGGGCTTGTTAAATGTTCTTCAATGGAGAGAAGAAAATTTATTGATGAAGTTGCAGGGGTCGGTGATTTTAACAGAAAAATTGAAGCTGCAACAGGCGAGCTTGAAATTGTTGAAAACAGAGTTAAAGATTCTTTACTTGTGATGTCCGGGCTGGATGAAAACCTTGAAAAACTAAAGGAAGAAAGAGAAGTAGCATTAAAATATCAGGAAATTAAAACTCAAAAGACTGAGCTTGAAGGGCAGATTACAACCGTTAAATATTTTGATTTCAAAAAAATCTTGGAGATGGCACATGAAAATATTTTAAGATGTACCAAAGATAAGAAAAAACAGGAAATTGAAATTGAAAACAAGCAGGAAGAAATCAATAAAAAGAAAATTGAATACGACGAAATTTGTGCTAAAGTACGGGCGCAAGGTGAAGATAAGCAGCTTGAAGTAAAGAAACTTGTTGAAGAAAAGAAAAGCGAAATTCAAAGAAAAAAAGATTCAATTCTATACACAGAAAAACAAATAACATCAAATAATAAGACAGTTTATGCAGCGCAAAATGCAATTGAAGGGTACAAAAACCAAATTGAACAGGGAAAATTAAGTATTGAAAATAAGGAAAAATCAAAGCTTGAACTTGATAATGCCCTTAAAACAAAACAAGAAGAATTGAGCAAGATTTTATCCGATATGACAGGCTTAAATGAGGCTGCAAATACTTATATTGAAAAAAGGAATACTTTAAGAAAAGAATTAGACACACTTAAAGATAAGGAAAACGATTTAATTAAAGAAGAAAAGCTTCCTAATGAATCAAAACTTGAAAATTTAAATAAAGAACTTGAAAGTACAAATAAAGCAGTTGAAGAGCTTGAGAACAGAAATAAAAATTTTGATGAAAATTCTGATAAATTATCATCGCAGGTTGAAATTTTAACAAAAGAACTTGATGATATTAAGCTGATGCATAAAGGCGTTTTGGCCGATATTGATAAGACAAGAACTCAATTACAGGATGATATGTATTCTATCCAGCTTGCAAATAAAAAGATTGCACAGCTTGAAGCAAACAGGCAGGCATATAAAACATACGGGCTTGGCGAAGGGGTAGAATTTATTTTAAATGCAAAGATAGATGGAGTTCATGCACCATTAAGCCAGCTGATGGATGTGGAGCCTGATTATGCAACAGCTATAAATGAGGCTCTTGGCGGACGAGGCAAATTTATAATTGTTGAAGATGAAAATGTTGCAACAAGAGCTTTAGGGCTTTTAAAAACACAAGGAAGAGGCTGGGCAACCTGTCTTCCTTTAAATAAATTAAAACCTGCACCAAATAACCTTCCTTTGCCAAAACTGGATGGGGTTATTGATTTTGCAATAAATTTGATAGATTTTGACGATAAATATATTAAGGCATTTTTCTTTGCACTGGGCGATACTTTAATTGTAGACAATATGGCTACAGCAAAAAGGCTGATGGGTAAATACAGAATTATTACTCTTGATGGCGAGATATTTGAAAAATCAGGCGCAATTTCAGGCGGCTCAAAGAAAAGAAGTGCTCCGGCTTTTGGCAAGGCGGATGACAGAGAGCTTAATAACTATAAAGAACGTTTTAAGGAACTTGAAGAAGCCTACAGAGCTCGCGGAGAGAAGCTAAAAGAGCTTGAATTAAAATCAGAACAATTAAGAGCACAACACAGCAATGCACTAAATTCGCTGCAAGGTGCAAAATACGAGTATTCACAGCTTTTAAAATCCCATGAAGAATTTGAAAAAATTATTGAAGAAAAGCTAAAAAGAATAAATGAGCTGACTCCTGAAATCAAAAAAACAGAAACTCTTTTAGATAAAATTGAACAAAAACATGTGGATATTATTGAAAAAATAACAAATATCCAAACAGAGGTGGCTGAAGTTGAAAAATTCATTGATGAAGGAGAATTAAAGAAACTTCAGGAAATGACTCAGGGAGTTGAAAGTGACATTAAAGATATTGAAAAGAAGATTTTAAATGTTGAAAATGACATTTTGAAAGAAAATCAGACCATTAATTTTACAGGTCAGATGATTGAAGTTAAAGAAAATGATATCAAGAAAATGACCTCGGATAATGTCGGCTTAAATGAAGATAAAGCAAGACTTGAACTTGAAATCACGGAACTTGAAAAAGTTCGCGTTGAACTTGAAAAAGAAGTCATTGAACTTGGTAAAAACCTCGTAGAATTACAAAATATAAGACAAAAAGTACAAGATGAGATGATTGAAGCCGAAAAGGCTAAAAATATCCTTGAAAATGAGATTGAAAGAATCCAGGAAGCAATTGAAGGCGCTAAGGCAAGACGAAATGAGTATGAACCTTTATTTAATGCTATTGTTGAAGAATTAAAAGAAAAAGGCGTAAAAACAGATGATTTAACTCCGCCTGAAATTTCAACCGATGAAATAACCGCTAAAATCCAAAAACTGCAAAAAAAGATGGATGATTTAGGCTTAGTAAACATGCGCGCCATTGAAGATTATGAAGTTGTTTTAAACAGACAAAAAGAATTAAATGCCAAAATTGAAACACTTGAAAATGAGAAAAATGAAATTCAAAGCAGAATGATGGGATATGAAGACCTTAAGAAAGAAACTTTCTTAAATACATTTAATTCTGTTAATGAGCATTTTAAAACAATCTTTACAGAACTAACAGACGGCTATGGCGAGCTTATTCTTGAAGACCCTGTAAATCCTTTCCTTGGCGGTCTTACGATTGAAGGAAACCAGAAAAATAAAGAAAAGCAAAAACTTGCAGGAATGAGCGGCGGAGAAAAAACGCTTATGGTATTATCTTTAGTGTTTGCTGTTCAACGCCACATGCCGGCACCATTTTATGCACTGGATGAGGTTGACGCTGCGCTTGACGGATTTAATGTTGAGAGAATTGCCAAAATGATTGATACACAATCAGAAAATACCCAGTTTATTGTAATAAGCCAAAGGTCACAGATGAATGATACCGCACAAAGAGTAATTGGAGTTACCCAAAACAGAGGCAGAACAATGGTATCAGGAGTTACAAACAGTAAATAGCAAAAGTTTATTGAGAGTTAGATTATGAATAATGCAATAAAATTTTACGATAATCAAAATAATGAGGATTTCAACAAAAAGGTTGGAATTGAATCCAATTATGAATATGAGATGGTAGAATCTGTATCGAATGCCGCCACAAGCCCGTTTGATGCCATTGAAATTATTATGAATATGGCAAAAACAGGTAAAATTGACCCATGGAACATTGATGTTGTAAAAGTATATGATGAATATATGAAAAAACTGAAAGAACTCAATGAAAACAGAAATTTAAAGCTGATTGGAAGAACATTTGTGCCTGCTGCAGCTCTTGTAAATTTAAAATCAAGGGTGCTTGCAGGAATCAGCTTAAAAGATTTTGAGGTTGAACCAGAGTTTGATGAATATAATGACGGGTACGACGGATATGAAGGGTATGAAGGAGAACAATTACAGCTGCCTTCATCCAATGTTATTTCTTTTGATGAAGTGCTGCAAAGAAGAACAAGTACGAAATTAAACAGAAACAGAGGGATTACATTAAATGATTTAATCCGCCACATTGAATTTTATGAAAAGCTTGAAAAAAAGCGCGAATTAAAAGATGCCATTGATAACCATAAATTAAGAATGAACCGCAAATATTCAAAGATGACAACAAGCGATATTCTTGATATGACGCAGGATGAATACATTGAAAGCCTTGCAGATAAGATGGAGCAGAATTTAAATAAAATTCTTGAAAATGTTGAGATGATTGAACTTACAGAACTCACTCTTCTTGGATTTTCAAAAACTGCAGCTTATATTGCAATTTTATATCTTGTGTCCCATGGAAAATTTGAAATTTATCAAGAGGAATTTTATGGAGATTTATTTGTAAAACTGCCATCTAAAAATATTGAAGAATCTATTGAAAATATTGAAGAATCTGCAGTTTCAAAAAGAGTTAAACCCCTGAAGGCAAAGCTTGATAAGGATAAAGCAATACTTGCAGACGAGGAGATAAAAGATGCCTGCTAGTGATGAAATATATAAAGATGAATTTGCCGATAATATGGCTCAAAATAATACCGAAGAAGAGATTATTAACCTTAAAGCAAAGGTTGAGGCGGTTTTATTTATAACAGCGCGCGCCATGCAGCCTGTTGAAATAGCAGAACTTTTAAATATTGAAGAAGATAAGATTGAAAATGCGCTTTTAGAATTAATGTTTGATTATTCTTCGCGTGATGGTGCACTTGAAATTGATGATGAAGACGGGTATATAATTCAGGTTAAAGAAGAGCATCTTGATATAGTAGAAAAGCTTTGCCCTGTTGATATTAAGCCTTCTGTTGCAAAAACACTTTTAATAATTGCGCTTAAAGAACCCATAAGACAGTCTTATTTAAAAGAATTAAGGTCTAACGCTTATGAGCATGTGACAGAGCTTTTAGAAAAAGGCTTCATTTCAAGAACAAAGGATAAAAACGGACGTTCTTATAATCTTAAGACTACACCTAAGTTTGCAGAATATTTCAAACTTAAGGGAGATGCTAAGACTCTAGCTAAGCTATTAGATACTACAAAGGATATTAAAAACTTATAATTTATAAAAATGGTACTTTTGGAATCTTGCTTTTTTAGGTTCTTTTTTAGTATAATTCAAATCAAGTACATAATGTTTTACTAAATAATTTAAAGGAGTTAACCAAATGAAAGTTAGAATCGAAGAAGGTTGTATAGCATGCGGCGCTTGCGAATCTTTTTGCCCTGATGTTTTTAAGGTAGAAGATGTTGCAACTGTTGTTGAAGCAAATATTGCAGGTAATGAAGACTGCGTTAAAGAAGCAGCTGAATCATGCCCTGTTTCAGTTATTCAAATTGAAGAATAATTGACTTAGATTTTATTAAATAGAACAAAAACACTCTTTATTTCTTAAAGAGTGTTTTTATATCCTTATTTTTCCCTATCCTTTTTTCTTATGATAATCGTACGGTGCCAATTTGCTGTATCTGTGCTGCATTCAAGGTTTTATTGTTCAATGTATTGATATCCGTACCCGGAGGCACCATAAATAATTCCCCAAATTTATTTTTATAGGGTATGTAATCTTCTATTGTGACAACTGACGGCTTAGCATTTTCTTCTAATCCTCTTGCTTTTCTGTAGACTTTATTTAAGCCATCACAAACTTTTTTAGTCACAAAACCTGCAAGTAAAGATATTGCCATAGACTTACCGCCGCTTATACTCTTTATTGCACAAAGAAGGTTAGTACCTACTGTAGAAATCAAAGGAACACCTGTTGTTAAGCCTAAACTTACGCGCTCATCATTGCTTTCGGCTTGTGCTGTGTAAACACCCAATAATGCGGTTGAACCGATAAGTGTCATAAAATCTGTAGGTGCAGAACCGCAATTTATGTCTCTTAATTTATCAAGAACATCTGATGCTTCATTATGATAAGCGCCTTGCAGAGATTTTTGGAAATTTTTATATTTTGGAAGCACTATTTTATTGTAAGTCTCTGCATCCAATACTTCATGTGCAATATCCATAATTTCTTCTACAGAACCACCTTTAATATTTGTCAGGGATTTTTTAACATTTTCAAGTGTTTTTATTGCTTCCTGCCCGTTTGGATTATTCGATTTTAAAATACGGGATATTAAATCATCAAGTTTACCGCAAATTTCTTCCTGGGTTTTAGCAGAAGATGCAGTTCCGTCAAAAATTGTCTTTTTATACTTATCAAAAAGCTTTATAGTTTTATCAATTTCAGCGTATGTATCAATATCAGCAGTACCCAAGACCTTTTTTAAACCTGCAATATCTCCGGCAGTTTCTTCAACAACAGTGCTTGCAGTGCGCGTTATGGAATCAACGGCAGATTTAACACTTTGAGCATAATGCGTTTTATCATTTTGAAGAATTGTGCCTGCAACAGGTTCGGTTAATAAGTCTTTAACTTTTTTGCCTCTGATTTTTTCTACAAAGCCTTCAGTTGTTCTTTCAGTCAGGCTTTGAGCTGTTTTTACACCTTCTTCATTCAGCCCTTTGAGCATATTGTTGTAGCTTATCATTCTGCCTTTAGCATTGGCTTCTGAGGCTAAATCTGCAACTTTTTTACCGGTATCATCAAACAATGACTCGATAGTTTTTAAAAGCTCGCTTCCTGTTTGTTCCTTGCCTGATATTTTGAATTTTTTATCTGGGCTTTGACTCAATACTTTTTTAAGCTCTGCAAGGGTTGTAGTTGAATATTCTCCATAATTGGATGAAGCTTTTACATATTTTTTAACTCCGCCTTTTATGCTCTCATTTTCATAAAGTTTTGTAGCATGTTTATCTAAAAGGTGGAACCAGCTTAAAACTTTTCCTATTGTTGTTTTATAAATTTCTGCAGCAGTTTTCTTAAAACCTGTCATATTAGCAATATCCAGGCGCCTGCCAGTTACAATATCCGCTACGTTTCTTGAAAATACATCCTTGCCATTTACAAGGTTTTCAGGAACAGCATTCATTTTTGTCAATTTATTGTCGCGAAAATCATAAAATCCTCTTATTGCATTATCTACCTTTTCGCTGCCAACTTTTCCTCTTAATTTTTGCAGAGCTTTCTCACATCCGGAAGATAGTAATAAACCGGTCTTCTTAACAAGCTTTTTTCCCGCTTTTGTCTTACCAAGCAGCGTGGCACCGGCAATTAGCATAACTCCGCTTAACGATGCTGCTGCAATTTTTGCACTCTTGGTTGCATTTTTTTTCTTTTCAAAAGTATCATTTTCAGGAGAAGTTTGCATTTGAGGTGCTTGTGCTGCAGGCATTTGCGTATTATTTAAATATGGATTTTGCACCCCTTGAATAGATTGTCCTATTTGATTATTTGTCCCGTTTTGCGGCATAGAAGAACCCTGCTTCAATAAATATTTTTGAAGCAAATCGCTTTGCGGAGGCTCATAATTTATAAAATTGCCATTCAGGGACATTTTAGTTCCATACCATGCCTGTTATATCTATATAAAAACAAACACAGAAAAATTCTTGCCTCACGCCTTTTTATTTTTCTTCTCTTTTTTACTTTTGTTAACTTTGTTATCTGCAATAATATTTTCAATTGAATATTTTGCAATAGGTTTTCTTGTTGCTCTGTCATAAAAAACAAGCCAGTGCTTGTATTTTTTGTTACCTATCGTAAAAGATAACTTGCCCAAAACAACATCGCCGGGTTCGATTTTTTTAAACCATAGAGAGGTATCTCCAAAAGGAGAAGGGTAATAAACATTTTTTATTTCATTCATTAGTGCAATATCAAATGCATAAAACATTTTATCCGACATATTGCTTATTTTCATATCAAGGGTGAGAATGTCTTCTTCGCCAAACGGGTCTTTTTCAAAAGCAACCTTGTTTATTTCAACATCAAGCCCATCATACAGCAAATCATCTTCTCTAAAGGCTTCTTTTGACATAACGGGAATTTGAAGGTCTGTCACCATCTTTATTTTTAATTCATCACCGGGTTTAATGTTTACATTTTTTCCTTTATTCATAAGAGAGGAAACAAGCCCTACAGCTCCTCCTACAGCAGCACCCCCAGCTAAAGTCATACCGTTTGATGCTATTGCAGCTTCAAGCCCAAGTAAATTCATTGCAAAAAGCGTGCCGACAACACCACCTGTAGCAGTAACGCCGACATGTTTTACAACATTTTTTGCAGTTCCTTTTACAACATTTTCTTTTGTGGATAAACTTGCATTAATTGGAATTTGTCTGCCATCAGGAGTTACAAGGTAGTCAAAAACAGTAACAATATAGCCATTTCGTCCCAAATTTTTAGGGTCTTCAACAGTTGTTACAACCCCATGGATTATACTTCCTTTTGGTACAATTATTCCCTTTTTGCGCTTGCCTCCAAGTACATCTTCTGTAATTTCTGCAAAAAACTCATCCCCGATTTCCGTATAACTGCCGTTTAGGACCTGAGAAACCGTCATTTTGATTGTATCTTTTTCATCTAATACATCGACTTCGCCCGTAAAGAGTTTTTTATCAATCTGCTCTTTTATATCAGTTTGTTCAATTCCACCTTTTATTGATTCAGCTAAAACAAAATGCGGAAAAAGGAAATATATTAAACATATGCATAATATTTTTTTAATCATAACAATATTATACATATATCTTAAAAATTAACACAAAAGATTACAAAATTGTGTTAGCATGGTTTCACAAATATTGGAGATGAGAAATTTAGATGAGTGATTGCATTTTTTGCAAAATTGCAAATGGAGAAATACCTTCAGAATTAGTATACGAAAATGAATATATTGCAGCATTTAATGATATAAACCCTTCAGCGCCTGTACATATCCTTGTTATTCCAAAGCGCCATGTTGAAAGCTTAAATGAGCTTGAGGATAAAAACCTTATGGCGGAACTTTTATTTGGAGTTAAGGAAGTAACGAAAAAACTCGGCATAAAAGACTATAGAACCGTTATTAATACAGGAAAAGGCGCAGGGCAGGAGGTATTTCATATTCATCTGCATATAATTTCAGGACGCCCTCTAAAATGGCCACCGGGATAAATTTTTATTTCCATAAATAACATATTTTCTAAAAAGTATTGTTAATTTTTGTAAATAAAATTAACATTGTAGCAATTTAAAAACTTAAAAATGCTTTTTTAAAATATAAAAGGGAAGTTTTACAGGGTTTATTTTATGTATAGTGAAAAATTAATGAATTATTTATACTCTTATGATATGCCGCATAAACAAAAAGAGGAGGATACAAATAATAAAAAACCCTCCAACAAAAGCGGAATTATAAATTTAGGTACATTAAAAAAATTAAGAAATGCATACGCATCAGTACCTGTTGAATTTAACCATGAATAAAGATTATCTCAGAAAAATTTATAAAAAAAGGCGGGATGAGCTTTTTTTAGATGGAAGCATTAGTAAAATTTCAAATTCAATTTCGCAAAAAATTTTAAATAACAACCTTTTTAAACAAGCAAAAAACATTATGCTTTTTTATCCTAAAGGGGCTGAATTAAATATTTTAGAGATACTGGAAAATACTTTATCAAAGGATAAAAATTTTTACCTGCCCGTATGCTGCAATATGGAGCTTGATATCTGTCCTTATAAAACCGGGGATGAAATTTGTCTTAACAAATATAAAATCTATGAACCTAAGAGTGAACCTTTATGTGATTTAAGCATTTTAGACATTATAATAACACCGGCTTTATGTGCTGATAAAGATTTTAACAGGATTGGATATGGAGGGGGATATTACGACAGGCTTTTTAAAAGAAAGGATTTAAGGGCAAAAAAGATTATCATCCTGCCTGATGAAATGGTATTAAAGAGCGTTCCATGCGAAGAATTTGATATACCATGCGATGTAATTATTACTGAAAAAAACAGTTATTATAATCCTAGGTCATCTTTATAAAGCCTGTTAATTTACCATCATTTGCCGTATAGTGCCTGTTTTTAACAGCATCACTTGAGTTACCCTCAACCGTATCATAACTGCCATCAGGATATACTTTGGTTACAATACCTGTATGGGATGAGCCGTTTTCCTTTTGGATTATAAGGTCGCCAGGCTGTATTTGACCTGTAATAATACCCGCCTTATTTGATTTTCCGGCAGTTTGAATAAAGCGCCCGTTTGATTGAGCCCAACTCATAAGGTTTGAAACAGAAGATGAGCCAAAACCGCTTGGAACAGTTTTTCCGGTTGATTCGTATGCTGTTTTTACAATTGATGTTACAAAATCTGCACACCAGGCTTGTGAAACACCGTTTGAAAATGCTGCGTTACCTTCTTTATCACTATTAATAACACCTACAAATGAATTGCCAAGTGTTGCAATTACATCGCCAAGCCCCATATCAGGCGTTATTTCGCCGGATGTGTTTTGAAGCGCATTTTGCATTGTTTGAAGCGCTTTTGTTTGATTTATGGTTTCATTAATTTCATTAATAGTATCTTGAGCATCTTCTTGATTACTTTTTATAGTATTTTGAATTGTTTCTATATTTAGCAAGATTTCATTAATATTATTTAGAACCGCTTTCTTTTGACTGCTTAATTGATTTAAGCTTGACATAACGCTTTGCGCATCACCGCCGCTCATCATTTGTTCTAAGACAGCGCGCCTTTGTTCGTCAATATCCTTCATTTGTTTTCTTAGCTGTTCAATTTGTTTCATGCAAGTTTCTAACTGCTGATTATATTGCTTTTCAGACTTTTCAAGCTGCTTATTAACTTTATCGATAGCCTTTTCTTCATCAGACTTATGTATATTTTCAGTGTTTGCAATACTTTCAAAATCATCTAAATCATCAGATTCAAAGGCTTGCAGTTCATCTTCAGCCTGCGGTTGTGCCTTTTGGGCATTTGTCTCATTGACACCATTAGATGCAGCTGAAGTTTTATCTTCACTAAGATTAGTTTGATATACCTGCGGGTTTGAACCAAGTCCGTTAATCATTTTCTTTTCCTTTTTATTTTTTTATGCAAGATGAAATAGACTTGCATAACTATTAATTGTCTTTTCCTTTTCCTTATTAAGAAATTGTCACACTGTATTTATACTATCGGCAATTGTTTTAAAAACTTTAAAGTTTACGCTTATAAAAAAGGAGAAATTATGACAAAATCTTTACAAAATACTCAAACCTGGGAAAATCTGCTTAAAGCTTTTGCAGGAGAATCTATGGGCAGAATGAGATACACGTATTATTCAAAAGCAGCCAAAGAAGAAGGGTATGTGCAAATTGCAAATATCTTTTTAGAAACAGCAGAAAACGAAAAAGCTCATGCTAAAAGATTCTTTAAGTTTTTAGGAGAAAAAAATATCCCAAGCATTATTCAAAATGCACAATACCCGATAGGTTTATCCGATAAAACACTTGAAAACCTTCAATTTGCAGCAGATGGCGAAAAGGAAGAAAATACAATTTTATATCCTTCTTTTGCAAAAATAGCTAAAGAAGAAGGATTTAGTAAAATTGAGGAGTGCTTCCTTGAAGTTGCAGAAGTTGAAAAAATCCACGAAGCCAGATATAGAGCATTAATTGAAAATATTAAAAAAGACAGAGTATTCAAAAGAGAAAAAGAAGTTATTTGGAAATGTCTAAACTGCGGGTATCATCATTACGGTAAAGAAGCACCTGAAAGATGTCCTTCATGCCTGCATCCTATTGAATACTTTGAAATTTATTGCCAAAACTTTTAATCTTAATTATTCCATACTGTGATGCCCCGATTTTCGGGGCTTTTTAGCAGTTGTATACATGAAAATTTGTTTATACTAAAATAGACTTATTATGAAAGTTTATTTAGGAATAGATGTAGGCTCTGTTACAACAAAGCTTGCCGTAGTGGATGAAAACGGAAAATATGTAGACAGCTTCATGCTAAGAACTGCAGGACAACCTGTAAAAGCTGTTCAGAATGGTCTGGCAGAGCTTTTGAAAAAATCAACAAACGATTATGAGGTTTGTCAGGTAGGTACAACCGGCTCTGGCAGAAATCTTGCAGGAGCGCTGGTTGGTGCTGATGTTATCAAGAATGAAATTACAGCACATGCAGTTGCTGCAAGCATTATAGTTCCAGGTGTTCAGACAATTCTTGAAATTGGCGGACAGGATTCTAAAATTATAATTTTAAGAGACGGTATCGTAACAGATTTTGCAATGAACACGGTTTGTGCCGCAGGCACGGGAAGCTTTTTAGACCAGCAGGCAGGAAGACTTAATGTTAAAATTGAAGATTTTGGAAAAATAGCGCTTCAATCAACTTCTCCTGCAAGAATTGCAGGACGCTGCGGGGTTTTTGCAGAATCTGATTTAATTCATAAACAACAACTGGGTTACCCTGTTGAAGACCTTTTATACGGTCTTTGTCAGGCACTGGTTAGAAATTATTTATCAAACCTTGCACTTGGAAAAGAATTACTGCCAATTATCACCTTCCAAGGCGGTGTTGCAACAAATAAAGGTATGGTAAAAGCATTCCAGGATGCTTTAGGGTGTGAAATTATAGTACCGCCAAACCACCAGACAATGGGAGCAATAGGTGCAGCATTCCTTGCAATGGAACACCACCAATATACAAATAACCAGACGAAATTTAAAGGCTGGCAAACAAAAGATATGCACTTTAATTCTGTTACCTGCACATGCAACGGATGTTCAAATAATTGCGAGGTTATATCTATTGTCGAAGGGGATATTGAGCCATTGGCACCGGGACAGGAACATAAAATCTCAGATGTTAAAGGAAACCTTATTGCACGCTGGGGCGGCACCTGCGGAAGATGGGATATAGGGTAAGAAACTAATGCAGGAAAATATCCAACCATTGAAGATTAACAGCTATCATGGGTGGTTGCTGCTTTTAAATAGTGATTTTGGTTATTAATTGGTGGCGCGGTAGCGTATTTTGTATTACTTGCGTTTATTGGTTTTCTGGTTGTTTTTGGATTTTCTTATTTACATGCATTGGGTGGGCATATACTTATTTCTGCTGCTTATATCCCAATACTTGCTTTTGTTTATTATTTAAAAGACCATATTCAAAGATTGGCAAATAAAGAAGATGGAAAGGTAATTACAGATAAAGATTTGATGTGGAAAAAAGAGATAGTTTATTGGATGAGAATTTATCTTTTTCTTTATTAGCGGGAGTAATTGCTATATTTTGGCTTTTTGCTATTGTATATATTTTTATGGCTTTGAATAATATTTAATCTTAAATCATCATTGCCCCTCCTTAAAAATATTGTTATAATCCTATTTATGAATAACTCAGTAAAACTTGAAAAAATTAAAATAAAAACCGAACACCTTGTATCGCTGAGGCAATTGCTTGCGCAAGCATTAACAATTCTGATAGGTGGCGTTGTAGGTATTTGGTTTACACCTGATTGTACATTAAAAACAGTTATAATTATTGCAGGTCTACTTTATACGGCGGTTTTAGCAAAGAGTTTATATTCAACAATTGTTGAGCTTAATAAGTGCATATATAAAGAACTTGAGGAGATTGAATAATGAATGAGATAATTACAGAAATTTTACGCTGGGCAACAGCTATTTGTTTTATTTACGTAGGTTATATTGTTTGCATAAGCCTTCGTGTCCCTCCGGAATATAGAACAAATGATAAAAAATAGCATTTTTTACGATTTCTATACTAAAGTATCACTATCAAGCTAAATATAAAAATTACATAATAAAAAGCCTTGGATATAAACCAAGGCTTTTTTAGTTTTCTGGAATTATTACAAACGGTTTGCCAGTGTAATCTACAGCGCCTTATACGGCTGTCATTGCAGACTTACACTTAGCAACACATTCAATTAAAGTTTTTGCAACAGTTCTTTGTTCTTCTTCTGTAATTTCAGCAAACATTGGAAGTGACAATACAAGTTTTGTATCGTGCTCTGTATGCGGAAGCAAACCTTCTTTTAAATTCAAGTGACTGTGAACTTTTTGAAGATGCAAAGGTACAGGATAATAAATCATAGCACCGATTCCGTTTTCCTGAAGCATTTTATGTACTTCATCCCTATTTGGAACCTTTACTGTGTATTGGTGATAAACCGCATAAACATTATCAATTTCCTTTGGTGTTTCAATGTCTTTACAATCTTTAAAAAGTTCATTGTAAAATGCGGCATGTTCTCTTCTTTTTTTGTTCCAATCATTAATATAATTAAGTTTTACCCTTAAAATTGCTGCCTGAATTTCATCAAGTCTTGAATTTACACCAATTTCATCATGATAGTAGCGAACCGCACCGCCATGGTTTCTTAAGGCTATCATTCTGTTTTTAAGAGTTTCTGAGTTTGTAACAGCTAAGCCGCCATCACCCATTGTACCAAGGTTTTTAGTCGGGTAGAAACTGTAACAGCCAATATCACCGAAGCTTCCAACTTTTTTGCCCTTAAATTCAGCACCAATTGCCTGACAACAATCTTCAATAACATAAAGATTATGCTTTTTAGCAATTTCCATAATTTTATCCATATCACAAGGCTGCCCGTAAAGATGAACAGGCAAAATAGCCTTTGTTTTAGGGGTGATTTTTTCTTCAATTAAATTGGCATCCATATTAAACGTATCAGGGTTAATATCAACAAAAACAGGGGTAGCACCCACAATACCAATAGCTTCCGTTGTTGCAACAAATGTAAAAGCAACCGTAATAACTTCATCACCGGCACCAATATCCAGAGCTCTTAAAGCCAGATGAAGTGCATCAGTACCTGAATTTAGAGCTACAGAATATTTCACGCCGATAAAATCTGCCATTTCCTGTTCAAATGCTTTATTATGTTTGCCCAAAATGTATGAGCCGCTTCGCATTACATTAATTACTTCTTTTTCTACTTCATTTTGAATGGATGCATATTGTCTTTTTGAATCAATAATTGGTATCATAAACCCCCCTCTAATTCTTCAATTAAGTATATCTTAGCACAAGTTTAGGCTATCTTAATATAATCTTAATTTTAAAACAGGTATTTTAAGACAAACTATTTCACATGGTCAGTTTGAGTGTCAAATTTTAACAGCTCAAACGGCTCTATTTTAAGAGCATCCGCAAGCTTTAAGATTGTAGCAAGCCCGGGCTTGTTGATACAAACTTCAATTTTACCCATATAATCCAAACTTATTCCAGATTCTTCCGCCAACTTTTCTTGAGTCAATCCTGCTTTTTCTCTTAAAGACTTTATTCTTTTACCAAGATTTTTATAAAACAAGGTTTTATTCATCATTATTGACAATAACAGGGTATACGGAAAAACCTGTTTTGATTACTGGAATATATCCAGTAATCAAGCTTTAAAGGTGAGTTTAAAATCTAGATTAGAAAGTAGAGGTAAATATGAAATTATTTAAAATTGCAGCTTTCTCATTAGTAGAAATGCTTATGGCACTTCTTGTCGCTTCGCTTCTTCTTGCAGCACTTGCTCCTGTAATAACACGCAGATTTAATGATTCTATAGCAATATCTATCGAGGGAGAAATCCCCGGTAAGAAAACAAAAATTCATGAAATCACATATCAGAATTGTTTGGATAACGGAGGAGTCGAGAAGCAGGAAAGAGATAAAAATGGAAATATAATAAGCGAATATTGTGAAGGAATATTTACTGTTCCATCAGGATATAACGGTAATATGAAGGTAACCGCCATTGGTGCCGGCGGGGGCGGAGGAGTGGCTGCAACTGCCGGATATATTGAATATACAACACCGGGAAACAACCATACATTCATCGTCCCTGCAGGCATAAATAAGATTGAAGCAACTCTTGTATCCGGTGGAAACGGCGGGGGTGCAGGCGGACAAACAACGGTAAATAAAGATTACACAAATGGCGGCGGGCAATTTCACTGGGATATACCTGAGGTTTTAAAGAATAAATACGCCAGCATTACAGCCTGCGGGGGCGGGGGCGGAGGGGGCGGAAGTTCCAACTACAGCGGCGGGGGTGGTGGTTCAGGCGGATATATGGTTAATCAAGCGATAACCATACCAAATGCTGCTGAATTAATAGTACACATAGGCGGGGGCGGAGGAGCCGGCGGCGGTGATAATAAACAAGGCAGAAACGGACGTACCTGGGATGGCGGGGGCGGAGGTTCTGGAATAAATTATATAACACAAGGAGTTCCAAACTCCGGAGGTAATGGCGGAAATTGTATAAACGACAATGGCGGTTATGGCGGAAAAGGCGGAAATCACAACAGTAAAACAGGTGGAGACGGTGCAACAACAAACAGTATGATTCTGGGCGGTGCAGGCGGCAATGGCGGAGGTAAAGGCGGTGATACACCTGCCACGGCGGCAAGTTATTTTAATGCTTCCGGTCACAACCGTACAGGTGGCGGGGGTGGCGGTGGAGGAAGTTACCAAGGCGGCGGGGGCGGTGGTGCAGGAGGTGGTTCCGGAGGGGGCGGGGGCGGTTTAACAACATTTTATATTACAGGTCAAAATGACGGCGGCAATCAATTATTTAGGGCACCCGGCGGCGGGGGTGGTGGCGGGGGCGGACAAGATAATACAATAGCTCGCAACCAAGGCGGCGGGGGCGGGGGCGGTGGAGGAAACGGTGGAGGAGCCGGAGGAAACGGCGGAGGTATTGATGCAAACGGAAATAAATCATTTACACTTGATGGCGCCCCGGGGCTTGGCGGCACAGGAGGAAATCCCGGCACAGGCACGATTGGCGGACAAATTTCAACAATATTCGGTAATGAACGTTGTTCTGGCGGAAATGCGGGAGTTGGAGGCGGCGCAACCTTAAATACAACCCAAACAGGTTCTGACGGTAAAGACGGCGCTATGAGAATATCATATCTCAGCTATGGCACAGGGGGCTCAGGCGGAGGAAGCGGAGCAGTATTTGCTCTTTACCCTGTAAATGTAGCAGAAAAGGAAACCTTAAAAATAACCGTTGGTGAGGGCGGAAATGGCGGTACAGCAGGATATATGGATAAAAATACAAACGGCACGGCAAAAGTAGTAGACCCGATAGAACCAAAAGGCATTTTTGCAGGAAGTACGTACATAAAAGATGGTAATAACAAAGTTTTATTAGGGTACACAGCCACAAGCAACCGAGGAAGCTATCCCGGAAGCAGTAAAGGTACAGCCTGCGGACCCAAAGTTCCACCTTATACATCCGAAAGCGGCTGGATAATGTCACCCCTTGGAGAGTCATATCCTACAAACACAGGTATGTCTGATAATAATTATCCTAAAGGATTTTTCAGTGAAAACGGAAGACCTGCAGGAGGCGGAAGCAGCTTAAACTGTAATGCAAGCTCTATTGCAAATGAAACAGTCGGTGGAAGAGGAGGAACAATCACAACACCCTTTACAGGCACATGCACCCCGGGTAAAGGCGGCACAAAACCAGGTGAAGCAGGCGGAAATGCATCAGGTTACGGCTGCGGAGGCGGAGGCGGATATGGTCTAAGCAATGGCGGAGGCGGCAGCAGCGGTTATGCAAGAATTTCATGGAATAAGTACTGGGATGCAGCAAACGAAGCATATAAATACGCGGATACCGGTGCTGCAGGAGGCGGAGCATCCGGCAATACTATGGTATATACAACAACTAATCTTCATAGTGGAGAAAGAATAAAAATAAGAATTGGCAAAGGCGGAAAAGGAGCTTACATTGATAATAACCAAATGATAAATGCAAGAAAAGGCGGAGATACCGTTTTTGCTTATGATAATTTGAGCAAAAAAGTAACAGCCGGAGGCGGAGGCGGCGGTAATAATCCCGAAATGGATAACAGTGATGTTGATAATCCTATTATAACAAATGGAATAGGGGGCAATATATCTAATATATGCTCGGCTCAATCTGACAAAAATTTCATCAATAACCTTTGTTCAAATTCTGTAACTACCAATTGCTGCATTAAGGGCTTAAAAGGCGGGGATGGAATAACTAACGCACAAGGAGCTAAGGGGGGCAACGGTGCAGATTCTGGCAAATCAAGCTCAATCAATAAAGGCGGAAGCGGGGGTTCTACAGGAGGCAGTGCATACGGTAATGCACCATCCAATACAAGTATAGGCGCTGGCGGAGGAGGAGCCGGGATATTAGATATTGGAACTCCTTCTGTAGCAATATCCAGCAATAACAAAGGCGGAGATGGAGCAAACGGCAAATTAATACTTGAATGGTGGGAATAAAATTTAGATGAACAACTTTTCAATTGAGGCGTGTATTTTGTAACCTTCACGCCTCTTTTTTTATGTATCCAGTCAAGACTTTAAAGAGTTTAATATCAATTTCTTTAATAAATTTGCCAAGTATTATAAAAATATATATCATTAGGTTATAAATTACTGTTCAAGAGTGCTGGGGCTCACGGGTTTCAGCAGAAGAACATGGTTTCAAATCGTCGGTAAGGTCACTTTTTCGTGATTTGTTTTTATATAAACTTTTATATAAATACCGCTTAATAGCGTTTATATTGTTAAGCCAAATACACTTACCTTATTTTTTAGACACAGTGTACATTGAAAATTTAAGAGCTTTTGCGATGGTAATAGAAACTCTTCTTACGGTGCTGCGCAATGCAGTTGGCTAAGTGGCGGCTGCCAGGGCAGCTACGGTAACAGCTGCAACCCGAACCACATATGGTCAGGTACGCTGGTGCCAGGTACAGAGTCGTCTCACTATGCGTATCACTTAGACTATGGCACGCTTGGTGAATATATCCGTACTTTACCTGAGGGGTATTCTGTGCGCTGTGTCCTGGATTTATACTACTACTTCTTAATAATACCGCTACAGCGTTATTTACCTATAGAGTTAGCTCTGCGACCATGGTACGAGTTCTTCTTACGGTGCTGCGCAGTGTCAAGTACTGTATAATAGCTGCCAGGGCGCCTATGCTAACCACTGCTACCCGTACCACTTATGGTCAGGTACATTTGGCAGTTCTGCAAGTATTTATAAGATGAGTCAGCTAATCGGCGGTACACTTAGTATGACAGGCGCCTGCAGTACTGGCGAGTGCCTTACCAGGTATACCGCTTCTGTGCGCTGTGTCCTGGATTTAACACTGTAAGCTTTACAGCAAAACGTTATTTCAAGGCGTGTCATTAATGCTGCAGCTCTGTGAGCACTATGCAAGTTCCTCTTATGGAGCTGCGCATTGCGATTGGCTAAGTGGCGGCTGCCAAGGCGCCTATGCTAACAACTGCTACCCGTACGATATATGGTCAGGTTCCTTAGCAGGCACTATGCTGTACTATGACAGGGAGCTTAAGAATGGAGACTTTACTACGTATAATGCTTGCGGCGGGGAGGCTAAGTGTTCCGTTCGGAACGCCTTTTCTGTGCGCTGTGTCCTGGATTTAACACATGCCTGATTTGTATGCAGCTCTGTGACCAGTGGGAGAGTTCTAAGTATGGCGCTGCACAGTGCAAATGGCTTGGCGGCTGCCAGGGCGCAGCCTTTAATACAAATTGGGCTACTCACTGCTACCCGAACATCATATGGTCAGGTACACCGAGCGGTTCAGAGTATTGGTCTCCGCACTTAAATTCTGGTACTTTTCATATGACGGGAGCTTGTACTACCGGTCACTGCCCTGTTTCGCTAGCTTTTACTGTGCGCTGTGTCCTGGATTTGAGGCTATAAAATTCAGTACAGCTCTGCGACGCGTTTGAGAGTTCTAAGTATGGCGCTGCACAGTGCTATACACTGATTGGCGGCTGCCAGGGTGCACCCTCTGACGGAGGAGGTACGGACGCCTGCTACCCGCACGACATATGGGCTTCTACTCAGGGAAGTAACTCTTGTCGTTACTGGCGTATTCTGAAATATGGTTCTTTTGATGAGAACTGTTACCCTGTTACTTATGCCTTTTCTGTGCGCTGTGTCCTGGATTTGACTTCTGTTTTTCATAAAATAGAAAAAATTCAAAATGCAGACATATTTGCAGCTGTGCGACCTTCTTGAGAGCTCTAAGTACGGCGCTACGCAGTGTTATTGGCTGTTTGGAGGCTGCCAGGGCAGCCCAAGTAACAATTGCAGCCCGCGTGTTATATGGTCAGGCACAAGAAGGAGTACTAATAACTATGAGCAAGGTTGGCTTGGGGAAGGTATTTTTTATACTTCAGATGCTACAGACCCGCTTGCTACTCATGCTTATTCTGTGCGCTGTGTCCTGGATTTGAGTGCAAGCTGTGATTTTATAACCACTGCAAAAGAGCTTCAAATGCAGTACTTCACAATGCAGAGAATATGCCGGCGGCTGTCAGGGCGGCATATATAACAACTGCTACCCGTACGCCGTATGGTCAGGTTCACATGCTGCAAGCAGTAACTATTACTATGTATATGACTACGCAAGCGGCAGTTTTTATAACCCGAACGGCACTCCTGGTCACATATTTACTTATTCATTATCTGTGCGCTGTGTCCTGGATTTGAAATACACCACTATACAGTATACAGCTCTGCGATAGACTGGAGAGTTACAGATACAGCTCCACAAGGTGTTATGAGTTAAATGGCGGCTGCCAGGGCGCACAAAGCACTAACTGCCACCCGCACGTTATATGGGGCAACCTTATTCAGTCAGGTGTTCCATACTCTGCTCATTTAGGCAGCGGCATTTTGTATTATTCTACGAGCTACGATATGCCCGTTGCATTTGGTATACGCTGTGTCCTGGATTTGTACTGTAGCAATATACTGCAGACATCCGGTTTGCAGCTGTGCGACCACGGAGCGAGTTCTTCTTACGGTGCTGCACAGTGTTATTGGCTAAATGGCGGCTGCCAGGGGACCAACAATAACAATTGTTACCCTAACCACATGTGGTCAGGCTCTCTTCTTGAGACAGGCTATTACCGGGCTTTTAAGTTAATCAGCAGTAATCTTACCACATCTGATGTTTGTGATGGTGCCGGTAAGTGTGTTGCTGGCGGCGGTTTTTCTGTGCGCTGTGTCCTGGTTTTGATACCTGCAGACGTTTGCAGCTCTGCGAGTGGGGAGCAAGCTCTTCTTACGGCGCTGCGCAGTGCGGCGGTTTTGGCGGCGGCTGCCAGGGCTCTTACAATACCAACTGCAACCCGGACTCCTTTTGGTCTAATACAAAGACAGACATAGGATATCACAGCAGGTCTTACCTTAACTCTGGCATATACGGGCAGGGAGGAGAGCCTGATGGCAATGCCTTTTCTGTGCGCTGTGTCCTGGATTTGAACCGTAATATTGTACTACAGACAGACAGTTTGCAGCTGTGTGAGCGGTATGAGAGCTCCAAGTACGGCGCTGCACGGTATGCGTAAGCCGGTGCTGAATTTTACCAATGTGTGAGCATTGGTAAAAAGAAGCACTACGATGGCAACGTAGGATGTTGAGCAAAATTTGTGAGAACGTTAGTGAAAACAAATTCTTGCGAAACACCCACACGAGCCTGCAAACGAACTGGTCGGCGGCTGCCAGGGTGCAGGACTTAGCACAAATTGGGCTAACAACTGCTACCCGCATAACGCTTGGTCAAGCACAATAGGGCAAGCAAGCTACCGTTACAGTATTCGTATAGAATCCGGAAGTGTGCTTATTGAAAACTTTCCCGAGAGTATCGCTCTGGGTGTGCGCTGTGTCCTGGATTTGTAAAATTCAATATTATAAAAACAAAAATTAAACTCCGGATTAAAATTCAAAATTTCATATTTCATAATATTTATATAAAAAAATGCCCTCTTTTTAAAAGAAGGCATTGGTTGAATTTTATTTAGTTTTATTAGTTTAAACCTGCATAAACTGGGTTTTGAGCTATAACTTGTTCGATTGCTTTGCCTTGACCATTATCTCTTGCATTTAATTTAGCAATTTTGTTTTCTCTTTTGATTAAAGGATGGTTAGAATTTGCAACAAGCGGATCTTTTCTTACAAATGCATTCCAAGTTGAAACCTCTTTAAGCCAAGCTCTTAATTCTTCTTGTTTTGTATTTGTCATTGTGTGGTGTTGAGATTCGTGAGCTATTAAACAAGCTATAGCTTCAAGAGGAGCTTCTTTGTGTTCTTCATTTATAAATATTACAAGAGAACCTGCTTTTGTTTTTGTTGTGAAAGCTTCACAGTCGCCTGCACCATAGATTGCAAGGTTTCTGAACATAATTCTGATTGGTTTTCCTGTAGCATTTTGACCTTTTAATAATGCAATTACATCTTTTTGACCAAGGTCATTTAACATATATAAAGAAGCTGCTATTCTTGCATTTGCTGTATTTTCAGCAAAGTCATTTGCTTGGATTACGTTTGCTTTTGAAAATATGATTGTGATTGCTAATAAAACTATTAAAACTAATTTTTTCATTTTTCCATTCAACCTTTAAATTATCATCCTCATTCTAGTTATCGGAAGTTTTAATCTTTACTTTAGGATTTTGTTTTATATTGTTACAAAAATTAATATATCCAAAAACCGTATCCTGCTATCGGGTTATAAAATGCCAAAAACAGCTTTAAAGTAGGAATGAACGAGTGATATATAAATTTTTAGTGAAGTCAAAAAGGTTTGGTCAAGGAAATATGCAGAAAGAGAAATTTACATTTTATAAAAAAGGCATATCTTATGTATTACTTCTGTTTTTAATAAATACAGTAAGTCCTTGCTTTGCAGAAGTTCAAAAAGATTTTTATATATCAGCAGAAGAAATTTTACAAACTCAGGGTACACCACCTGATGTCAGTTTTACAAATAAAATTGCACGCGAAATAAAAATTATGGAAAAAAGACATTTTTCCTCTGTGAACAGCTACGACAGCGATAAATACAGAATTGCAAAACTTGAAGAACATCTTTTAGGGCGCACCTGGGAATTTTTACCTGTGGAAGAGCGAATGAAAAAATTAAAACTGGCTTCAGGCAGAAAGGTAATGTCAGGCACTGCAATTCCTGCTTCACTTAGAAAAGCAGGCTACAGCCCAAAAAGAATCGCAAATGATTCAACGCCCGTTTATGATAATGATGATAATGTGGGTTTAATTGACGGGTTTTTAAGACTTATAAATAAAGATGCATTTGATGCTTATAATCAGCATAAGAAAAGAATGTACGAGCAGTATGATTATGAATAGATTGGCGCCATATACTCCAAATTAACGGAATCATACTCTTTTCTCTTGCAAGAAAACTCTGCTCATTGTATTATGAAATAGTACATCTTTCAGGTACAATCAGGAGAAAATATGAGCCAAATTACAAAAATTGCATGGGAATTAAATGAAAAAACACCAAACAGATATCAATTAGTATATGAATTAATTGAACTTGCTAAAAAATTGGTGGATGAATCTCAAATGAAGAAGAATAAAGATGATTTCGGATATGATTTTGAAGCTTCTTACGATTCAAATATCAAAAAAGAAAAACCTGTGCAGCATGCTATTATGGTAAAAGCATCAGAATCTGATGACAGCGGGCTTGTAGGCTAGATTTTATAAATTATAGACTTTTAAAAAGGATATTTTGGATAAATTGCAAGCCACAATTAATTATATAAATGAGAAAACCGGAAATTTTAAACCTGATATTGCCTTAGTGCTGGGTTCCGGCTTGGGGGGGTTCACCAAAGATTTAAACGGGATAACATTACCTTATAATGATATCCCGAATTTTAGAGCATCTACCGTTAAAGGTCACAAAGGAGCTTTATTTTTTACGACCCTTTTTAATAAAAAAATAGTTGTAATGCAGGGCAGACTGCATTTTTATGAGGGGTATGAACTCACGGATATTACTTACCCGATTAAGGTTTTTAAAAAACTTGGGGCTAAAACCCTCATTCTAACAAACGCAGCTGGTTCTTTAAGAGAAGATTTCAAACCTTCTGATTTAATGTTAATTAAAGACCATATTAATTTTACCGGGAAAAATCCCCTTATAGGTAAAAATGATGACACATTGGGAGAAAGATTCCCCGATATGTCAAATATCTATACAGAGGCTTTAAGAGACCAAATTAAAGAATATGCTAAAAATGAAGGGGTGGACTTAAAAGAAGGGGTATATGTGATGACCACCGGTCCAAGCTATGAAACTCCATCAGAAGTTAAAATGTTTGGAAAATTGGGCGGAGATGCAGTTGGCATGTCTACTGTGCCTGAAGCTATTGTTTCAAATTATTTAGGGATGAATACAATCGGGATAAGTCTTATTACAAACTATGCAAGCGGCATTTCAAAAAATAAACTAAGCCATGACGAGGTGGTAGAGGTTGGACACATTACTGCACAAAAGTTTACAAAGCTTATAAATACCATTATAAATAATTTATAGATATAAAGTTTTTTTCAAAAATTCCGATAATAAAAATGTAATACAAATGTAGTTTTTAGATTTTGAAAGGCAAGATACATGGGCGAGATACAGTTTCAAAATGACATCCAGCTTTTAATTGACATTTTGCCGCCAAAAATAAAACGGCTTATTTCAAAAGAAAGCCTTGATGAAGCCATTGAAATAGTGCTTGATATCGGAAGAATCCCCGAGGTTAGAATAGGGAATGGAAAAATTGCATACCTTGGATGTGACACAGTTGTGTCTGATGATATAAATTACATTGTTGAAAAAATACCGGAGTTTACATCTGATAACCGCTCAGGGATTGCAGGAACACTGCATAGAATAAGCGCTATCAGAAACAGGCAGGGAAAAATAATAGGGCTTACAATGCGTATAGGACGCGTAATTACAGGAACCATTGCCTGCATTAAAGATTTTGTTATGCAAAATAAAAGCATATTGTTTCTTGGGCGCCCCGGGGTTGGCAAAACTACAAAACTTCGTGAAATTTCAAGGCTTGTGGCAGATGAAATAGGCAAAAGGGTTGTAGTTGTTGATACTTCAAACGAAATAGCAGGAGACGGCGATGTAGCACACCCTGCAATAGGCAAGGCAAGAAGGATGCAGGTATCACAGCCTGAATTTCAAAAAGATGTAATGATTGAAGCGGTTGAAAACCATACACCAGAAGTAATTGTGGTGGATGAAATAGGAACAGAACTTGAAGCACAGGCGGCAAGAACTATTGCTGAGCGCGGAGTTATGCTTATAGCAACAGCACACGGCAATACGCTTGAAAATATTATTAAAAACCCTGCTATGTCTGATTTAGTAGGCGGCGTAAGCTCCGTTACCCTCGGAGATGATGAAGCAAAGCACAGGGGCTGCCAAAAAACTGTATTAGAGCGTGAAAAACAACCGACATTTGATATTGTTATAGAAATTATCGACAGAAACACGCTTGCTGTTTATAAAAACACTGCAGAGGCTGTAGATTACATACTTAGAGGCTGGCCTATTACACCTGAAATAAGAAAGGTGGATGAAAATTACGATTCAAAAATCGAAAAAACCCAGCAGAGCAGCGAAAATAAAATTATGGATAAAGTAAATGAGCTTGAAAGCAGAACCGGAAATGCTCAAAGTCCTCTTAATTTCTCATTTAACAGGCAAAAATATGTGGATGACGTTAAAAATCACAAAAAAATCTATATTTATGCTGTAAGCCGCTCTATAGTTGATAAAATAATTGAAAGACTTGATATAAATGCAGAAATTGTAAGAAATGTTGAAGATGCCGATTTTGTTATTGCCCATAAAAACTTTGCAAAGGGTGGAACAAAGGTGCTGGCTGTAGCCAATGAATACAGGCTTCCTGTTTACTTTGTGCGTACAAATTCAATGTCACAGATTCAAAAAGTATTAAAAGATGCGCTGCACCTAACTCAAGAACAGGTTTATATACCAAAGACATCTGGATATATGGACGAAGCGGAACTCGCTCTTGATGAAGCCAAAGCTGCCATTGCAAAAGTGATGGAAGGAGCCGAAACGGTCGAATTAGAGCCGCAGCCGCAACATATCAGAAAGCTGCAGCATGAATATGTCGATGCGCATAATCTTACTTCAACAAGTGAAGGAGAAGGCGCAGGCAGACATTTAAGAATATTCAGAGAAAAAGATTAATGAATTTATTTGATTTAATTTTTAATAAGAAAATAATAAAAGCTAAAAATCCGCGCAGTACGCACCCAAAAACCAATGGGCAGAAAAGTGAAACTATAGACGGAATTTTTATCACCTATAAAAAACATCCTTTCTCAAAAAATATAAGAATTACTCCAAAAACAAACGGAAACGTACTTGTCACACTTCCAAAGAATGTGTCTTTCAGCTATGCCAAAGATTTTGTTTTAAAAAATATTGACTGGATAAAAGAAAATGCAGCCTCAAAAAAGCCTGTGCCGCTTGATATTATAGAAGAAAGAAGGCGACTTGCGCATAAAATTTTACCAAAAAGGCTTGATGAACTTGCACAAAGATTTGGCTTTAAATATAGAAAGGTTTTTATTAAAAACCAGAAAACCGTCTGGGGAAGCTGTTCTTATATGAATAACATTAATTTAAACTTAAACCTTGTAGCGCTGGATAGTGAATTTATAGATTATGTTATACTGCATGAATTAACCCACACTGTTCACAAAAACCACCAGAAAGCATTTTATAATCTTTTGGTTAAAAATATGCCAAATGCACTTGAAATCCAAAAAAGGCTAAAAAAGATTAAAATTTCTTGCCTTAATTAAAAATATTAAACGGGAGGAATATGAAAAACATTGAAGATACAGGAGTACAACAGCAAAGTGCATTTTGTATACAGAATGTAATTAGTGAATTTATAGATATAGGCAAAACAAAAACCGAAAGAGAATTTATAAGAACGCTGATTTTATCAATTCTTGCAGGTGCCTTTATAGCTTTTGGCGCTTATTCAAGCCTTCTTGTAAGAATAGGCATTGCACCGGGTCTTGGTAAATTTCTTGCAGGAATTGTATTTTCAACAGGACTTATTATGATAACTTTTACAGGTGCAGAGCTTTTTACAGGAAATATCCTTATCACAATGGCTCTTTTTAAAAAGAAAGTTAATTTTTTAAATATGCTGAAAAACTGGAGCATAGTCTGGTTTGGAAACCTGATTGGCGCACTTTTAATTGCAATTTTAGTTATATTCAGCACAAACCATGCAGTGGATTATTTAAACCTTGTGCACACTACAGCCTTAAATAAGGTAAATCTTACTCCTTTGAACTGCTTTATTAGCGGAATTTTATGTAATACGCTTGTCTGCCTTGCAGTATATACGGCACAGTGCGCAAAGAGTGCAGCAGGAAAGATTTTAGGAATAGTTTTTCCAATTACAACCTTTATAATAGCAGGCTATGAGCACAGTGTTGCCAATATGTTTTTTATCCCAAGCGGAATTATGGTTCAAAATCTGCTGGATGATATCTCTGCACAGATAACATTTACAGCATTTTTACACAATATTATTCCCGTTACTCTCGGGAATATTGCAGGTGCAATAATATTTGTTGCAGCACCGCTAATTGCAGGGCATTTTAAAGGGTGTGAAAAATAAAACGTTGTTAATCTACAACATTTATTCTGCCTGTTTCAATATCAAAATAGGTTTTAACGATTTTCAAGCCTTCATTTTCTGCAGCATTATTTATAATGTTAGATTTTACAAGCAGCCTGTGCTTACACACTTCTAAATATTCTTTTGCAAGCGCATCATAATCATCAAGCCCTTTTTCATGCTTTACTGATTGCACCTGATAAATAAGGTTTTCAAAGCAATCATTATAAAGAGGTGCATTCATTGCATATTTCATAACCCCGCAATCTTGATGGCTCAAGATTATAAGGAGTTTTATCTTCAATTTTTTAACAGCATATTCAATGCTCTCTAAAACATTTGGTCCTATTGTGTTTCCGGCTGTGCGCACGCAAAACAGTTCTCCTAAGCCTGTATCAAATAAAATTTCAGGGCAAACCCTTGAATCAGAACAGCTTAGCACGATGGCATATGGTTTTTGCCCTTCATCAAGACTTTTTAGCATTGAATCAAAACAATAATTCTTTATTTCAGGCTTGCCTTCTATGAATTTTTTATTTCCATCCAAAAGAAATTCAAGCGCTTTATCAGGTGTATCAAAACTTAGTTTTCTCATATTTTTTAGTCCTAAATTAGTTTTTGTCATTAGTATAGCAGACTTTTTTAAAATTTAATAATTTCTTGCAGGGTTTCAACCTGTTTTTGAATTAATTCGGAAATAATTACACCTTCAGGGGAGTTTTCAATAGCATATGGTGTAAAAAGATTATTAATATTCTCCAGCCTGCATATTTCACTTTCTACATCTAAAAGCTTTTTTCTAAGTTCTATAATTTCATTTTCATCTTTACACATAATTTCTCCTATTGTATTGATTGCAATATTATCATAAATCTAGATTTAAATCTAGATAAATTTATAAATTTTAATAGAATAGTATAAAAACTTAATGAAAGTTATAATTTAAAAATGAGGAAGAGAATAATAAAACTTAGTTCAACAAGTGTCGGGATTACATTAAATCCTACAGTTCTTGCTTATTTGGGGATAGACTCCAAGGAAGCAATAAACTATACGCTTGATATGACTTTAAAAGACAACTCTATCATTCTCAAAGACCCCATTAAAGAAGAAAAGAAAGAAAAAGAATAAACTATTGTCATTGCGAGAGATTTGACGGAAAATACACAATGCAATGGTTTTAAAAGAGATTTTTTTATATATTATAAGCTTAAGGGTAGTACCTAAACCCTCCTCTGCACACGTATTTTACGAAGAAATAGACAGAAAGGAGGGAATATATGGCTATAAGAATAATAAAGACCGCCATAACGGTCACTATAGCGGTCATAAAATTATTATTAATTTGGCTATAGGGTACGAAGTGAAGCCTCAATCAACTGATACTTGGTTGGGGCTTCCCCCTATATTATTAATATAACATATAAATTATATTTTTCAATTTTAACAAAACTTTAAGGCTCCTCAATTAAATTAGGAGCCTTAAATAATTATCTTTTAAAATAAGATTTTTATATAATATCGAATCCTGTGTATTTTCTGAGCACTTCAGGGATAATTATATGCCCGTCTTCTGTTTGGAAATTTTCTAAAATCGCAGCAAAAGTTCTGCCCACAGCGAGCCCTGAACCGTTTAATGTGTGTACAAATTCAGGTTTTCCTGTAGTTTTGCTTCTATATTTAATATTAGCGCGTCTTGCCTGAAAATCGCCAAAGTTTGAACAGCTTGAAATCTCTTTATAATTATCATAAGATGGCAGCCAAACTTCTAAGTCATAGCATTTTTTAGCCGAAAAGCCGATATCACCCGTGCAAAGCTCAACTCTTCTAAACGGCAGATTTAAAAGTTCAAGTACACGTTCTGCGTTTCTTGTAAGTTTTTCATGCTCTTCTTCGCTTGTTTCAGGAGTGGTTAATTTCACAAGTTCCACTTTATTAAATTGGTGCAAACGGATTAAACCTCTTGTGTCTTTTCCTGCTGAGCCTGCCTCACGTCTGAAACATGGGGTATATGCTGTCATATATTTTGGAAGGTCATCTTCACTCAAAATTTCATTTTGATAAATATTTGTAACAGGTACTTCTGCAGTTGGGATTAAATATAAATCTTCATCCACACATTTAAACATATCCTCTTTAAATTTAGGTAATTGCCCGGTTCCTGTCATAGCTGCAGAATTTACAAGCACAGGAGGTAAAATCTCTTCATAGCCGTGTTCCTGTGTGTGCACTTCCAAGAAAAAGTTTATAATGGCACGTTCTAAGGCTGCACCTTTTCCTCTATAGAGGCTAAATCTTGTGTGTGCAAGCTTTACACCGCGCTCAAAATCCAAAAGTCCTAATTTTTCACCTAATTCCCAGTGGGGTTTAAGTTCAAAATCTTTTCTTGTAGGTTCGCCTACCACTTTTTTTACAATATTAAATGTCTCATCAGTACCTATAGCGATATTTTCATCCGGAGTATTCGGTGTGCATAAAAGAAAATCTCTTTGTTTGTTATCAAGTTCAGCCTGCTTTTCTTCAAGAGCCTTGATATCATCTGCCATAACCTTTACTTCTGCTTGAAGTTCATCTGTTGATTTACCGTTTTCATCAGCGGTTTTACCTGCTTTTTTAAGTTCACCGATGCTTTGAGACATAGTTTTTCTTTTGGCACGAAGTTCATCTGTTTGGAATTGGATTTTTCTTCTTTCATTATCAATCTCCAAAACCTCGTTTATTGAAAGGTTCGGGTTTCTTCTTTTTAATAATTCGTTAATTTTTTCAGGATTTTCTCTGATTAATTTAATATCAAGCATCTTTTTCTTCCTTACTGTTTACAATTTTATCCAAATATGTTCTTAATTCTCTTATTTGTTTAGGTTTTAGCGGCTTAAACTGTCCTTTTTTTAAACCTTCAACATCAATTGTTGCATGGCGGATTCTTTTTAAGGAAACCACATTGTGCCCTAAAAATTCTATCATCCTCCTTATTTGACGGTTCATTCCCTGATATAGGGTCATTTCAAGCAAGGTTTTAGAATTTGAGCTTTCTAAGACAGCTACATCGGCATAGGCAATTTTTCCTTTTTCTATCTCAATACCGCCTGCAAGCGTTTCAAGCTCAGCATTTGTAATTTTAGAGTCAACCGTAACCCTGTACACTTTTGAAACCTTAATTGAAGGATGAGTTAATTCATAAATTAAATCACCGTCATTTGTTAAAATTATTAAGCCGGAAGAATCCTTATCAAGGCGACCTACAGGTTTCATTGAGTGCATATTTTGAGGTAAAATATCATAAATTGTTTTTCTGCCCTTTTCATCCGATGAGGTTGTAATATAGCCTGCGGGTTTATAAAATCTGTAGTATTCAAAATTTTGCCCCTTTATAAGCTTGCCGTCAACAGTTACTTTATCTTTGCGCCTTATTTCAAAACCAAGCATAGTAACAGTGGTGCCGTTTACCTGAACTCTTCCTTGTTCAATAAGTTCATCGGCCTTTCTACGGGAAGCTATACCAGATTGAGCTATGTATTTATTTATCCTCATAGCCCATATTTTAGCATAAAAAAGAAAACTTAATATTTTTGCCAAAAAAGCTAAAAATTCGTATTATTAAAAAATAATATACTTCAAGAGTATTAAGGCTTACGGGTTTTAATAGATGAAGATATCAAATCGTCTAAGCAGAGCCGTTTTAAAAGTTTTAAAGCCTTTTTAGACGGAAAAATGTTACAAACATTGCTTTTTAAAAATATTGTTTGTAAATGCCGTTTGACAGCGTTTATTTTGCCAAACCAAATAATATACTGCTTTTTATTTTTAGACACAGTGTACATTGAAAACAAAATGCAGCAAACCATATTAGATATCTAAACGCAGCATTTCTGCAAATTTTAGCAGCTCTGCGAGAAGTACGAGAGTTCCAAGTACGGTGCTGTACAGTGCCAAGGCTACAGTGGCGGCTGCCAGGGCGCAAGCAATAACAGCTGCGTCCCGGATGCTTTTTGGGCCAGCACATTGAGAAGTGCAGATAACTACGAGCACGCTTGGCTGGACCATGGTGTTCTTTACACAGCTCGCGGCTCAGGCACTCATCTTACCATTGCTTATTCTGTGCGCTGTGTCCTGGATTTAGCCTATGTTTATAAACTAAACAAGTCCGGTTAAATACAGCTTGCAGCTCTGCGACTACTGGGAGAGTTCCAAGTACGGTGCTGCACAGTGCAGAGAATTGGCTGGCGGCTGCCAGGGCGCGAACGGTAACAACTGCTACCCGTACGGTCTATGGTCATCAAGCCTTTCCAGCACAGACTATTATACTAACAGAGAGCTGGGCAACGGGTCTTTTGAGAACATGAACGTCAGGCATATCATATATGCATTTGGTGTGCGCTGTGTCCTGGATTTGACCCATGCTTTTACAAAAGAAAATTCCAAGATACAGACGGTTTGCAGCTGTGTGACAACTGGGAGAGTTCTAAGTACGGCGCTGCACGGTGCGCGAATCTGAATGGCGGCTGCCAGGGCGCAAGTGACACTCATTGCCGCCCAAACACCTTATGGCTGTATAACCTTAGAAGCACGGGTAACTACGAGCACGCTTGGCTGAACAATGGTACTCTCAACACATTGAATGGAGCCGACACAGCATTTACTCATGCTTATTCTGTGCGCTGTGTCCTGGATTCGACTTATGTTTTACTAGAAAAACAAAGAAAGATTTTAGGATACAGACTTGTTTGCAGCTTTGCGACAAATGGGAGAGTTCTAAGTACGGCGCTGCACAGTGTTACCCGCGGTATGATGGCGGCTGCCAGGGCGCTGCTTACGGTACTAATTGGGCTACCAACTGCTACCCGAACGAGTTATGGTCAAGTGACATATATAATGGCGGTTCTGAGCGCTATACCCGCAACTTGGGTTCAGGGACTTGGAACTACGACACCAGTCCGTATACTCAGGCTGACTCTGTGCGCTGTGTCCTGGATTTGACTACTGCAGACGGCTTGCAGCTGTGTGATGCCTATGAGAGTTCTAAGTATGGTACTGCGCAGTGTTATTGGTTTACCGGAGGCTGCCAGGGCTCGTATGGTACCAGCTGCCACCCGTATGACTTATGGTCTGGCACTTTTGACTCAGGGAATAACTATAAGCTCGCTCAACTGGTCAGTGGTACGTTGCGTATTAATGCCTATATAAGGACTTATACCTTTTCTGTGCGCTGCTTGCTCCTCGCCAGGTATCCTGCCACCTGTAGGGCAGGCGGGCACAGGGTGAGACCTCACCCCTATCACCCTGAGTTGCGGTATGCTGTGTCTTTGGATTTAATACCTGCAGACGTTTGCAGCTGTGCGACTACAATGCGAGTTCTACTTACGGTGCTGCACAGTGTCAGAAACTGGCTGGCGGCTGCCAGGGCTCGAACAATACTAACTGCTACCCGTACATTGTTTGGTCGTCTAAGCAGGTAGACAGTACCCACCACTGGTCACCAGAGCTCAACGGGGGCAAGTTCTTTGAGTGGAATGGAGATGCCGGTCACACCTCTACCAACGCAAGTTCTGTGCGCTGTGTCCTGGATTTGAATTGTATTCTGATT
Source organism: Candidatus Gastranaerophilales bacterium (assembly GCA_910586855.1). GTDB lineage: Bacteria > Cyanobacteriota > Vampirovibrionia > Gastranaerophilales > Gastranaerophilaceae > MGBC122484. Next base: position 531,870 of record CAJUJH010000001.1, on the reverse strand, counting down.
GTGTGCAGACGGTTTGCAGCTCTGCGACGCCTGGGAGAGTTCTAAGTACGGCGCTGCACAGTGTCTCAACTTGGGTGGTGGCTGCCAGGGCTCTACCGGTGACAATGGATACCCAAATTGCTACCCGTTCGACGTTTGGTCTGGCAGGTCAGGAAGCGGCGGAGTTTATTACTGGCGCGGTCTGAACAATGGTTCTTTCAATGAGAACACCCGTGTTCCTACCTATGCCTTTTCTGTGCGCTGTGTCCTGGATTTGACTACTGCAGACGGTTTGCAGCTGTGCGATTGGGGTGAGAGTTCTAAGTACGGCGCTGCACGATGCGGCGATTATGGCGGCGGCTGCCAGGGCTCTATCTTTGGTAACTGCCACGCAAACCACGTGTGGTCAAGCTCTCAGGTTGGTTCATATTATCAGATTTACCAATTAAATGGGGGCTATTTCGGCTACAATGAGAATACTTGCGGAAATACCGGTAAGTATGGTAAGTGCGCTCTTACATATCCTTTTTCTGTGCGCTGTGTCCTGGATTTGAATTGTATTCTGATTGTGTGCAGACGGTTTACAGCTATGCGAGGGGCTGGAGAGTTCTAAGTACGGCGCTGCGCAGTGCTACCCGCGGTATGATGGCGGCTGCCAGGGCTCTGCAAATAACAACTGCAACCCGGACACGGTATGGTCCAGTATGCCTTCAGGCTCCGACAGTTATATTCGAGCTTATCTGAATAGTGGTAATTGGCGTGCTCCGGTGGGTGAGCCTTATCTGTATACCCATGCCTTTTCTGTGCGCTGTGTCCTGGATTTGAATACTGCAGACGGTTTGCAGCTGTGCGACTATCAGCCGAGTTCCAGCTACGGTGCTGCACAGTGCAGGGGGTATAGCGGCGGCTGCCAGGGCGCTGCTACGGGTAACTCGGATGTTAACAACTGCTACCCGCACATTGTATGGACGGTATCTAAGACAGACATCTATCATCAGGGTTACCGCTTATACGGAGGTGTATTGGGCTACGCTTCCGGCACTTGCAGCGCAGGTATGTACGGCAAGTGTACACTGCCTTATGCTCTTTCTGTGCGCTGTGTCCTGGGTTTGAGTACCTAAAGCGCATCTGAATGCAGACGGTTTGCAGCTGTGCGACTACTTTGTAAGTTCCTCTTACGGCGCTGCACAGTGTAGAAGTCTGGGCGGCGGCTGCCAGGGAGGTTATGGTAACTACTGTGTTCCGTCCCATATATGGTCAGGTACATTGGCACCAGGTACAGAGTCGTCTCACTATGCGTATTATTTGAATAATGGTTTGTTTGGCGAGTATATCCGCTCTTTGCCCGAGAATTACTCTGTGCGCTGTGTCCTGGGTTTGACACCATTTAGGGCGTAAATCAGCTGCAGCATAGGCACGAGTTCCTCTTACGGCGCTGCACAGTGCAGATGGCTGGGTGGCGGCTGCCAGGGCGCTGCTACGGGTAACAACGAAGCTAACAATTGCTACCCGAACTGGCTGTGGTCAGGTTCAGAGATAGGTATATACTATGGAGGTCATGGCTTAAATGGCGGTTCTCTGGCTTATGGCGCCAATTCCTGCGGTACGGGTATGTATGGTAAGTGCGTGCTTCCTTACGCCTTTTCTGTGCGCTGTGTCCTGGATTTGATTCGTGTTTTAGCAAAATAGAATCCAAGATGCAGACGGTTTGCAGCTATGTGACTGGAATGAGAGTTCTAAGTATGGCGCTGCACAGTGCTATCCACGTTTTGATGGCGGCTGCCAGGGCTCTATGTATGGGTATTGTAACCCGCGTGTTTTATGGTCAAGTACTGTTAGAAGCAACGGTAATTACGAGCATGCATGGCTAAATGGAGGCATTTTATATACCGCAAAAGGTACGGATACCTCCGCTATTTACTCTTATTCTGTGCGCTGTGTCCTGGATTTGACACATTTATCCACTGCAGCTGTGCGACGGAAGCAGTTCTTCTTACGGTACTACTTGGTGCAGAGGGTTGGCTGGCGGCTGCCAGGGCGCCGGAGATAACAGCTGCTACTCGTACTGTTTATGGCTCGGTACCATGAGTACTGGCGGTATTCCTGTTCATGCTTATTTGGATTCAGGCAAGATTGGTTATCACCCTACCAGCCCTGTATTTAGCGCCCACGGTGTGCGCTGTGTCCTGGGTTTGAGCACCCAGAGCACGTCTGGAGTGCAGACGGTTTACAGCTGTGCGACATAGGTGCGAGTTCTTCTTACGGCGCTGCCTATTGTGCCAGACTTGAGAGCGGCTGCATCGGCGGGTATAGCGGTCGGTGTCACCCGTATCACATATGGTCAGGCTCCAGTAGTAACTTGCAGTATTATGCCCCTTACCTGGTAGAAGGCATACTAAGGCTGACAGGTCCGTGCAATGGCGGTCTTTGCCCAGCTTCTATTGCCTTTTCTGTGCGCTGTTGTTCCTTGGCAGGTATCATGCTGCCTGTGGTGCACTGTGTCTTGGATTTGCAATATTAAATCAGACAATGTTTAATCCAAGAGCATATTTAGCATACTTCAACATAATAATTAAAGATTGAAACAAATTTAAAATAATAAAACCCCGCAACAGGCAAATTTTGTTACCCTGCCTTATAAGCAAGGTGGGTGAGCGCCTCGATAAATCCGTTTCCTTGAAAGGCATAGCCCAAGGTATACTTCAATTATCTTTTAATAAAGAGCAATTCTCTCCCTTTTAATTAAAAATGTAGGAACAAAATTACAACCTATCACAGGGTAATTTCATTTTATCATATTATTTTTAAAGGCGCATTACCTTTATTTACTATTTTCAAATTAAGCTAAACAATTTCTTTTTTAAATTTTAAAAATCTTTAGAAATCCAAAAGACAGTTAAGATATTTTGTTCATTTCAAAAAAGGTGATGATTTTTATCAGGCAAAATGCACTGGCATAAATCATTTTTACAAAAATATTTTTTGTTCTTTTTCTGTAAAAACAAAGCTTATTTTGAATTTCCAATAATTCAATTTGTTTTGTGGATAGTTTATCAAGGTCTGCAGTTTTAAGACCGAAATTTTTGTACAGGAGATCAGCTCCAGCTTCTGTTGTCGTCATTTCATATTCCTCTCTGTATTTAGTGACATTTTAAGGATATACTAAAATAAAATTTTGAGTATTACCTGATTGGGTAATATAAAAATCATCAATACATTCTAAGTATTCCTTTCTATATTTATAGTATAAAGATTAGATTAAGAATACAGCTAAATGCTTGAAATAAATTTATGTTTTATGTAATATTACGTATGTAACAGTTAGATTAATCTGTTTGATGAAGCATGGCAATTTTTTATATTTAGATGGTTTATATGGATTGTCAAACAAAACAAGCCTGAAAAATATTTTAACTAAGGATTTTAATGACACCTGTATCAATTAATAACATCGGAATAGAGAAGAATACTCAATATCAAAAAGGAAACCCGAATTTTACCGGAGCACTTGACGGAGCTGTTCGTGTATTAAAAACTTTTAACGATAAGCCAATGATAGGTGTTGCATTCACTGATACCGTTGCAACAAATGCCCCAAGAAGTATTTTTGATTTTCTGAGCCTGGGACCTGCAGCCGGTTTTGAAACCGCAAGAAGAGAATTTTCCGGTTTAATTGTAAACTGCTTAATGCCGAGCTTCTTTGTTCTGGGTGCCGCAAAACTAATAAACGGGCACTATATGAAGGATTTTAAGGGCATTAATATATCTTCATCCTGGGCAAACTCTGAGACAATTGACACATTAAAAGATGTTTATAAAGATGTATTACAACAGGGAACAAGTGATTCCAAAGAAACTGCCAGAAACTTTGTAAGACAGACTCTGGAAAATCTTGAAGGATTAAACGGCAAAGAATGGATAAGCTATGCCGATAAATTAAATTCAGCAAAGGGTAAGGAAGCAATCGAAGCTTTAGCTGAGGCAATTTCAAATCCTTCTATGAGTAAAAAAGATACTAAAAATGCAATTAAAAAAGCTATAACTAATCTTGCAAAAGAAACAGAAGCCGTTGAAACCCTAAGATTTAAAGATGGCTCAATTAATAACGCCTTAAAGACTAGAACAAGTGAATCTCAGTCTGCAATTAAAAGCCAAGGCAGAATTTTTGGTTCAAATCTTGCTGATTTATTGAGAGACCAGGTAGACTTAGGCAGAACATTCAGCCATGATGCTGTTAAAAATAACCTTGATAAATTTGCACAAAATGCCAAAAAAATGGTTAACACAAAGAGTATGATGGGCTTAGCCATTGTGCTTCCGCTTGCAATGTCAATGCAATATATAAACAGGGCCATTACACGTCATAAATACAAAAAAACAGGCGCACCTATTTATAAAGATTTCGAAAAAGATGAAAACAGAGTCTTAACCCCTGAAGAACAGAAAAAACTAAGCAAGACTAAACCTGTTTGCGTAGCATCAATGGTTGGTTTAGCACTTTTATCAATGATGAAAAAACCATCTTTAGAAATGTTCCAATTTAAAGGAATGTTTCCAACCATTGACCAGTGCAGATGGATTGCAACAGGTACTTTTGCATCCCGCATGCTTGCCGCAGAAGACCCAAACGAACTCAGAGAATCCACAGTAAGAGATATAGCATCATTTTCAGGACTTTATTTCCTTGGAGATTACGCTTCAAAAGCAACAGCCACTTTAATTGAAAAATTAGATAAGAGTGTAAAACTTTTAAACCATACAAAAGAAACTACTCAAGATGCCTCTATATTTAGAAAATTTGGCAACTGGGTTAAAAATGTTAAGGTTAAATCTTTTGATGAAGTTGCAAACAGTGCAAAAGCTACAAAATACAGAGGAATATGCGAACTTGCAAGCCTTGGCTTTTCAATTGTTACACTTGGAATATTGCTTCCTATGCACAATAAGCGTGTAACTGCAAAAAAAGAGGCTGAGCGCAAAGCAAATCTTCAGAAGGAACAAAATAAAATTCAACAGATGGCAAGCACAACACCAAATGTTACACTTACGCTTCCGCAAAACCAGGTTAAAACACCTATTGCACCGGGCAGAATGTTTATTCACCCTATGAAAGATACCAGCATAGGCAAAAACAGCAATGTAAGTATTTTAAACGGCACTAAAGTAAAAGACCTTGAGGTTACAACCTTTAATGTTCAAGAAAGCAATATTAAGGGCTATTATAACTTTGAAATGAAAGGCAAATTCAAAGACTGGGAAGATTACACTCAGGATGATGTATTTAAAAACGTCGCAACAGAGTGTTTTAGGTAGCTCTTATCATTAAAACCCATGTTTATTAAATAAATATTATTTTATAAACATTATCTTATAAAGATATGAAGGGTAATTTTTTAGGGAAGTAAATTCTATTTTATAGATAACGAGTAAATCTTTATTGGTTTTAAGCTCTTTTTTAACATAAGGCTCAATTGATTTAGTTGAAAAACAACTTGTAAGAAAAATCCAATAATCTTTATTTTTATTAATTGTATTTAAAGTTTTATTAAGTGCTGCAGCTTCTTCAAATTCAACAATACTGCCTTTACCTATATTAAGTCCTAAAATATTTGCATAGAAATTATAATATATCCTATTAGAAGAAGGCACAAGTAAGATATCTTTTTTATTATCAAAATTATCTTTTAGAATTAGGGCTATATTGCGCGCACTAATAAGACCAAAAGTCATATTTGTTCTGTCCTTACAAATTGCCTTGGCTTGAAAAAGACATAAAAACAAAAGCACAAAAAATACTATGGTTATTAAAATAATATTATTAAATTTCTTAGATAGTATTTTAAAATCAATACAATATGAAATAAATATAATAATAAAAGGAAAAGTAAATAAAATAAGCCTTTGGACAAGGGGGTAAATATGCAAAATATTTGCAAAAAGAGCGCCAAGTAAAGAAAACAAAAGTATTCTTGCAATATTTGTTTTATTTTTAAAGATAAAGATTATAAAACCTATAAAAATAAAAGGAGACAAAAACTTTAGGCATTTTATATGAAGAAAGAAAAAATTTAAATTTTCTTTAATTATATTTAAAAAAGTATCATTTGAAATAAAAGCAAATTGCCAATATTGTTTCATACCCATAACAAGCTCTTGCGGCATGGAAATTTTATAGGTTAAAACAATAATAAGGGGTAAAATCGGTATAAGATAAATTTTAGAATTTTTATAATTTTTTATGATGTTGAAAATTAAAAAACCAAATAATAGAAAAATTGTTGGCTGCGAAATAAGAAAGAAAAGTGTAAATAAAAAATTATAAGCTAAAACCTTTTTATATGTTATGTTTTCTAAGTTTTGTTTTGAAAGCCAGAGGAGAACAAGCATAAAAATTAAAACATCGCTTGAATACTGTTTAAATTCAGAACCGTAAAAAATTAATGAGAAATTTACAGCAAACAAAAAATTAGCAAGGATTATCACAGCTTTAGATTTTAAAAAGGTTTTTGACAGTTTATAAAATACAAAAACAGATAAAATTGAACTTAAAAACGGTAAAAATCTAAATACAATATCGCTTTTCCCAAAAACAGAAATTAAAAATTTAACACAAGCCAAAAATAACGGCGGTGCCATTTGACAATGGTTCAAATGTTTAAAAACCCAAAAAAATCCACTGTGTTCAAAAAAATTTGAAGCAAGAGCGGCTTCATCATACCATAACTGCCTGTTAAAAAGATATGTTTCAAGCCTAAATGACAAGGCAAAGGCAAAAATCAATCCAATAACTATAAAATACCAATATTTTTTTAAAAATTCCAAACCCTGATTAAAAATAATTAAAAGCCGCTGGTGCACTTTTTATCTGCCTCTTTTTGCAGCAGTAATTCTTGCAATTGCTTTGGATAGAGCAAATTGAGCTCTTAAAATTTCAGTTTTTTCAGCATGTGCTGCAAGTTTTGCTTTTGCTCTTTCATAAGCTTCTTTTGCCCTTGTTTCGTCAATATCTGTACCTTTTTCTGCTAAATCAGTCAGAATAACGGCTACATTATCTTTAAATTGCAAAATGCCGCCAATTGTTGTAAAAAATATGGGTTCTTTATCATTTTTATCGGCAACAACTTTTGTAATCCCGACTTTAAGAGGGCAAATCAAAGGAAGGTGATTTGGCAAAATTCCAATCATACCATCTTCCGCTGTAGTATAAAAAGCTGCAACTTCAGCATCATACACAACTTTTTGCTGGGTGATTATTTTTAGATTTATCTTATCTTTGCTCATATTTTCCTTTAATTTACAAGGGTTTAGTTATATTTAAAGATTTTAAGCCTGCACAGTTTAAATTTAATTATAAACTCAATACCTTAAGCGCAAACCTTTGCCTTTTCAAGCACATCTTCAATAGTTCCTGTCATATAGAAGGCTTGCTCGGGCACATCATCGTATTTTCCTTCAATAATTTCTCTAAAGCCTTTAATTGAATCTTCAAGTTTTACATATTTTCCTTTTGTACCTGAGAATTGCTCCGCTACAAAGAAAGGCTGAGATAGGAATTTCTGAATTTTACGGGCGCGGTTTACTGTTAATTTATCTTCTTCAGAAAGTTCATCCATACCTAAAATTGCGATGATATCCTGTAAATCTTTATATTTCTGCAGAATTTCAAGAACTCTTTTTGCAACATTATAGTGTTCTTCGCCTACAATATTCGGGTCAAGCGCGCGTGAATTGGATTCAAGCGGGTCACAGGCAGGATATAAACCTAATGATGCAATATTTCTTGATAAAACAGTACTTGCATCAAGGTGGGTAAAAGTCGTTGCAGGAGCAGGGTCAGTAAGGTCATCTGCCGGAACATAAACCGCCTGAACGGATGTAATTGAGCCATCTTTAGTTGAAGTTATTCTTTCCTGTAATTCACCAACTTCTTGTGATAAAGTAGGCTGATAACCAACAGCAGATGGCATTCTGCCTAAAAGCGCAGAAACCTCAGAACCCGCCTGAACGAATCTGAATATATTATCAATAAATAAAAGTACGTCTTGCTTTGCTGTATCACGGAAATATTCAGCACAGGTTAATGTCGAAAGCCCAACTCTCATACGAGCTCCGGGCGGTTCATTCATCTGTCCGTATACAAGTGCCACCTTATCTAAAACGCCGGATTCTTTCATTTCATTATAAAGGTCGTTTCCTTCACGGGTTCTTTCGCCGACACCGCCAAATACTGAAACCCCGTTATGTTCCTGGGCAATATTATGAATTAACTCCATAATTAAAACCGTCTTGCCGACACCTGCACCGCCAAAAAGACCGATTTTACCGCCTTTTTGATATGGCATTAAAAGGTCGATAGCTTTAATTCCTGTTTCCAGTATTTCAACCTTTGTATTTTGCTCGGTTAATTCAGGAGAAGGTCTGTGGATAGGCAGGTATTCAGCTGCATTCACATCGCCCATATTATCAACAGGTTCGCCTAAAACATTTAAGATTCTTCCTAAAATTTCTTTACCGACAGGCATTTTAATGGGTTCATTTGTATTTATGACTTTCATGCCTCTTTTAAGTCCGTCGGTTGAACTCATAGCAACAGTTCTTACAGTATTTTGCCCCAAAAGCTGCTGCACTTCAACAACGGTCTTACTTTCGCCGTTTTCAATTTCAAGCGCATCATAAATTTCAGGCAGCGCCCCGCTTTTAAATTCAACGTCAATAACAGGTCCTATAATCTGGGTTATAACACCTTCATTTATATTTGCGGCATTTTCGCTCATAAAAATAAACCTCTAATAAAATCCTTTAATAGCTTTATTATACTAAAAACAATTTTTATTGCCACAATTTAAAGGAAAATATACCCTAAAGGGCTAGGAATAAAAATATTTCAAAGCAAAATAGCCGTTTTATAAAATAATAATATTAATCCAAATAAAATACTGTTACTACTTTATGAGATTCTTCCGCAAAATCAACTGCTTTATGCAAGGTATTTGAAGTGTGCGATAAAAAGCAGATTAATTGCTGGCATTCATCTATAATTTCACGGTTGCAAATGCGTGAAGCATCAGTTAGGGTCATCATAGCTCTATCAGGATGTTCAATAATATTAGGTACACCAATTAATTGGTCTTGCACATCTGAAGGCTGCTGCCCGATTGTTTGGGGTAAAATTACTTTTAATTTTTCAGGATTCGCCTTCATAGCGCCTCTTATAGCGGCAGCATTTGTACCTGAAGAACCGCCTGATGTTATTATTGTATTTCCCTGCATGACAAGGGAAGTTGTTAAAGTTTCAATAATTTGTTGATGAGTGATAGCCAGATTTCTTGAACCGATAATAGCTATTCTTTTTGCGGACTGCCTAATTGTAGCAAGTTCTTGAGCCAGAGTATCAACTTTATCAATATCATCATCCGATACTTTATCTAAATCGTCTAAAGGTACCATAATCGAAGGCTGCAAGGGCTGTTCGTTGTTGTTTTCGCTCATCAAATTTTCCTTAATATTTTTTTGTATTATAATAATAGCATATTTTTTTAATTTTGACTATTTTTTTATAATTTTAAATTCAGTATTAGACGGGGAATTATAACAGCAATGCAGGAATTGGCTTTTTTAAAAGGTTTAAACGAGGAGCAATCCCATGCCGTTTGCGAGCAAAACGGAGCAATATTGGTTTTAGCGGGCGCAGGTTCTGGTAAAACAAAGGTTTTGACCTCAAGAATAGCAAATTTGGTACACAATGGGGTTAACCCGTTTGAAATTTTAGCCGTTACATTTACAAATAAAGCTGCAAAAGAAATGGGCGCAAGGCTTTCAGGGTATCTTGGCGAAGAGACCGTTAAAAAAATGTGGGTTGGCACTTTTCACAGCATTGCAGGGCGAATTTTAAGGCGCGACCTTGATAAATATCAGACAAAAGACGGCAGAAAATGGGGCAATAACTACGTTATATACGATGATACAGATACAAAAACCATTATTAAAAATGCCATAAAAAAGTTTAATTTAGATGAAAAAATTTATGAAGTAAAACTCATAAAATCAATAATTTCAAATGCAAAAAACAAGCTGCAGGATGCTTACGCCTTTGCCTCCACTGCACGTGATTATAAAACCGAGAAAATTTCAGAAGTTTATTATGAATACGAAAAACAGCTTGCAATCAATAATGCTCTGGATTTTGACGATATGCTCATGCTTTGCGTTAATCTTTTGGCTGAAAATGAATTGGTTAGGGAAAATTATGCAAGAAGGTTTAAACACATTCTGACAGATGAGTTTCAAGACACAAACAAGGCTCAATATAAGTTAATTCGCATGTTGTACAACGACAAAAAGGCTAAAACACAAGGTACAAGCTTATGTGCAGTAGGTGATGTCGACCAATCCATCTATAGCTGGAGAGGGGCTGATTACAAGATTATACTTGGGTTTCAAAAGGATTATCCCGATTCAAAACTTATAAAATTGGAAAAAAATTACCGCTCAACGGGAAATATTTTAAACGCCGCAAATGCAGTGATAGTCAATAATTCAGAAAGATTAGACAAAAACTTATACTCTACAAAAGGCGAAGGCGAGCTAATTTCAACCTATGAGGCGGATTCAGATTATGAAGAAAGCCTTTATATAGCAAAAAAAATCAGGCAATTATTCAATCAGGGTGTGCCTTATGAGGATATGGCGGTTTTATACCGTACAAACGCGCAATCCAGAGGAATTGAGGAAGCTTTAATGTCAAATTCCTTGCCTTACAAGATTGTTGGGGGCTTAAGATTTTATGAGAGAAAAGAAATTAAGGATATCGTAGCATATTTAAAATTAATCTACAATGTCAATGATAATCAGAGTTTGAGACGCATTATCAATGTGCCGAAGCGCGGTATTGGCGACACTACGGTAAAAAAACTGGCAGATTTAGCTGACAGCAAGGATTTAAGCATTTTCGACATTTTAAACGATATTGATAATTACGAAGATTTTACCTCCCGTCATAAGGCGCTATTAACGGGTTTTCGGGATATTATAAACAATCTTGTTGCAAAACAAAATTCATTCTCGCTTTCAGAATTTGTAAGCCATGTTCTTGAATATTCAGGCTATATAGCCGAATTAAAAGCGGAAGATACGGTTGAAAACCAGTCCAGGCTTGAAAACTTGCAGGAATTTATAAACGTGGTGCGCGAATTTGAGCTTGATGAAGAGGGAATGTATTTTGAAGATGAGGCGGAAGACCTTGGGGCACTGGGAAATTTCCTGACTCAGGTAGCGCTTGCATCCGATGTTGATGAAGTTAAAGATAATGACAAATCCGTAACACTAATGACACTTCATGCTGCAAAAGGTTTAGAGTTTCCAATCGTATTTTTATCTGGTTTAGAAGAAGGAATGTTTCCAAGCTCGCGTTCAATCGGGCAATTTGAAAACTCTCAGGAAATTGAAGAAGAGCGAAGACTTATGTATGTTGGAATTACGCGCGCTAAAGACCGGCTTTTCCTTACCTGGGCTCAAAGAAGACGTGTTTGGGGAGATATCAAATTTTTCCCGCCGTCAAGATTTATTGAGGAAATCCCCTCTAATCTTATTCAGGCAGATGAAAATTATGTAAAAACCGATTATAACAATGGCTGGGGCGGTTCTAAGTTATCAAAAGACAATGATAATAAGGATTACAGCCGTTTCAACGGCGATTTTAAGAAAAAATCCGCTTACGATGATAGACAAAATCGTGAAAGTTCTTATCAGGCAAAAGATAGCGGAGCTGCAACCACGTCAAATAGAGGCGGGTCTTTACTTTCAAGCATCGCAAGAATCAAGAAATCGAAAAACAGTGAATCTTCCACGTCAAATGAGCCTAAAAAGCAAGAGGTACAAAGGACAGAGGCTAAAAATTTTGTTGTCAAAAAACAAAAAAATGAAGTTTCTGAAAAATCAGGGGCATCATTTTCTAACGCACAAGGACAAAAATCTGATAATCAGGCTAAAACCAGCTCCGCATCTGAATTTACAGCTAAAACAGACGTAAATTTAAAAGATATTATAGCAAAATGCAAGGAAAGAGCTAAAACGCCTCAAACTCAGTCTGCTCCTTTATATAAAACTTTGCGCGAGGGCACAAGAGTCTTCCATCAACAATTTGGCGTGGGTCATATCCTTAAAAGCGAAACTACAGGCGGCGAAACACTGTATACTGTTGAGTTTACAAAGGCAGGAATCAAAACTTTAGATGACTCTTCAGGCACCCTAAAAACCTTCTAACCCTTGATATAACAGAATATAATAAATAAAAAACATTGCAAACGTTGATTTCAAACTGCTTTTTTGAAAACTAATGCCCTTATAACTAATTATATCAAGGATTTTGCGTTATTTTTCAAAGATTGCAATTCAACTATTACAGAATTAAAACTCAATATTTTTAATTCCAAAGTTTAATTCTTGCAAAATGCCTTGTTTTATTTCCAAAACATCTGTTCCAAGGTTCTCCAGCACCTTCATAGCAAGACAATCCGGCTGTTTTGTAATCGCATAAAGCAAATGTTCTGATACAATTTTTGTTTTACCGTGTTTTTTAGCTGCACAGTAAGCTATATCAAGCATTTTCTTTGCTCGAAGCGAATACTCAAAACCATTACTATTCTCTTCAACACCATATCCTACAAGGCTTTCCACCTCGCGCCGCGCATCTTTTAAGCCTATACCAAGCTTTTTTAATACATCATAAGCAATATTTGGCTGATTTAAAATGCCTAATAAAATCATCTCAGTACCAACGGTTTTTTTATTAAAATTTGCCGTTTCTGTTTTAGCAAAACGAAGGATAGCAAGGGTTTCAGGCACATTGGATGAAGAATTTATATCTTTTATAAGTGCTTCTTCAAAATTCAGCGTATGACTTGATAATTTGTCAAAAATCTTATAGGCAATCCCTGTTTTAGACCTCAAAATCCCTAAAACTATATGCTCGGGACGAATTTCAACAGAACCCATTTCTCGCGCCGTATCAAGGCTTAAAAGCATTGCCCTGAAGGCATTTGGGGTAAAAATAATTTTTCTTTCGCCATATTCTTCATTTCTGTCAGAAAAATTTTTTAATTCGCCATCAAAGGCTTCTTTAGATATACCATAGCTTTCCAGGATTTTCGTGATAGAATTATCAGAATTATCCAAAATCGATTCAACTATCTGCTCTGTTCCCAAAATTTCATAGCCCATCGTAGAAAGCTTTGACTGTGCGGTTTTTAGGAGATTTGATACAGAATATTCATCCAGTAAACTATCAATATTATTAAGCGCCTGGCTTTGTGTTTCCTGTCTTTCAGGGTGCTTATAGTAGGTCTTTGCAGAATTTTTCTCAATCAGGCGACATAAATTGCTTACAATTTTTTCTTCATCAATATCAAATTCTCTTAAAATTTCATATGCGCCGGAATTTTTGGAGAAAAATATAGCCAAGGCAATGTGAGCAGGCATTATAAGGACATTGTTGTATTCTTTTGCAATTTCAACAGATTTTTCCAAAATACTTTTAGCACTAGCTGAAAACGAGATATATTCACGCTTTCTAGGTTTTTGCTTTGATAAGATTTTTTGATTTGTAAGTTCAACCAGAATGCTTTTTTCAATTTTTTCAGCACCGATTAATTTTGCCTCAACACCCTTATTATTCAAAGCTAAAGCAAGCAAAATATGCTCTGAATAAACTTTATCAGAACCTAGATTTCCTGCTTGAATCTGCGCATTTTGCACAATATCTATTGCTTTTTGAGTAAATTTTTCTAGCATACTTTTTATAATTCTACACTAATTTTTGATGGTTGTATATAATAACGTGTGTAAATTTATATGAAATTTTTATCTACTACAATAGAATTGTAACAGGACCGTCATTTATTAGAGAAATTTTCATATCAGCTGCAAAAACACCTGTTTGAATGGATTTTACTTCACCATTATCTGCTGCTTTTCGTAATTGTAAAACGAAATCCTCATAAGCTTTTTTGGCGCTTAGGGGCTCCATTGCTGAATCAAAGCTTGGACGCGTGCCTTTTTTACAGTTTGCAGCAAGCGTAAATTGACTCACTACAAGGATTTCACCATTTATATCAGAAACAGAACGGTTCATTTTTCCATTTTCATCTTCAAAAATTCTAAGCTTTAAAATCTTTTCTGCAAACCACGTAAGAGTATTGCTCAAATCCAATTTTTTACCGCCCAATTCCAGCCCTGATTCATCCCCTTTTTCAGCACAAAAAAATACTAAAAGCCCTTTATCTATTGAAGAATAGATATTTTCATCAATAGAAACGCTTGCGCTTTTTACTCTTTGAATTACAAATTTCATAACCTATTAAAAACCATTTTTTCATTGCTTAAAAATTTAAATCAAACGATTTGAAAAGTAAAGATTTAGTTTACAAAAACAAATAACTTATTGACAAAAAACGCATTATGTATTGACAAAAGCAATCTCATGGTAAATAATTAAATTGTAGGGCGAAAGCCTTTAAGGTATAGCTAGGCTTAAAGACTTTTCTTCACACCCTACGGTTTTACAATTTTGATGCTATTACTGCAATCGCAAAAGCCAGTAATAGCATTATTATTTGATTTACCATAGCGTTTTGCCTCCTTTCCGTCCGTTTTCTTCAAAATACGTGTGTGACGGATTGTTAGCTAGTGCTAAGCCCTACGGGCTAATTTTACTATATTTTCCTTGATTTACCTAATTCTTAGGTATTTTTACAGCAAATATACCAAATTAAAAAACACCGCCTATAAAGACAAGCGGTGTTTTAGTGATATTAAAATTAATTTAATTATTCTGCACTTTCAGCAGCTTGAGCTTCTCTTGCAGCTTTGATGTCTTTAATTGAAAGACCGATTCTGTGCTCTTGAGGAGTGAATTTTTTAATTAAAACTTCAACTTTATCACCTAAAGAGAACATATTTTGAACATTTACAAATTCTTCAGAGATTTCTGATGATGGAAGCAGTGCTTCAACACCAGGATAAATATTAATAAATGCACCAAAAGATGTGATTTTATTGATTGTACCTTCAATAATATCGCCTTCTTTTAATTTATCAACGATTTCATCCCAAGGATTTGCACCCATTCTTTTAAGAGATAAGCTGATTCTTTTAAGTTCTTCGTCAATTTTAATAACTTTAACCTGGATTTTTTGACCTAAGGTTACAACATCGGATGGGTGTTTAATTCTTTCCCAGCTGATTTCAGAAATTGGAAGAAGACCATCAATACCATCAATGTCAACAAATGCGCCAAAGTCTGCGATTCTAACAATTTCACCTTCAACAATCTGGTCAACTGCAAGTCTTGAGATAACTTCATCTGCAACCAATTCTCTTTGTTGAGTGTAAACTTGTCTTTGAGATAGGATAAGTTTATTTCTTTTCGGGTCAGCTTCCAAGATTTTAACTTCAATCTCTTGGCCGATTTGAGTATCAAGAGGTGAACCTGTTCTTAGTTGAGAAGATGGTATAAAACCGCGTAGTCCTTCAATTTCAGCAATTAAACCGCCTTTGACAGAAGAAACAACTTTTGCCATAACATTTTCATTGCCTGATTTAAGCTCAGAAAGCCTTTGCCAAGCTTGTGCACAAGATAATTTCTTTAATGAAAGCATAGCAACTTCATCGTCTTCTTCATCTTTCATAACATAAAATTCTTTAACTTCCCAAAGTTTAATTAATTCATCCGGGTTTTGTTCAGGGAAATTGATAACTTCTTTAATAGGAAGAAAAGCTTCTGTTTTAGCACCGATATCAACCAAATATCCGTCTTTTTCTTTTTTTACAGCAACGCCTTTAACAACGTCTGCCACATTTAATTTGTAAGTGTATGAGTCTTGAAGCATTTTTTCAAATTCTTCTGTGCTCATCATTTCTTTTTGTGTCATTTTATATGTTTCCTTTCGTTTGTATTTCTTATTGTCTCATTTGGCGTGGTGTTTTAACCCGGGCGCAGTTTATATTTCCTTAATGCCCACTATTACTTTATTTATAATGTAATCAGGTGTTGAGGCACCAGCTGTTATTCCTATGTTTTTGGAATTTTTGATTAAATCTGCATAATTATCAAGTTCTTTATCACATTCGATATGAATTGTGCTGCAAATTGGCGTTAATATTTCAGCTAAGTGCGTAGTATTGGCACTTTTTTTGGACCCTACCACCACCATTAAATCTGATTCTTTGGCTAAATTTTTAGCTTCGTTCTGCCTTAAGGAAGTTGAAGCGCAGATTGTATTTATGACTCTTAATTCCTTTGAAATGGGCGCTAAATAATCTAAAACTTCTTTTAGATATTCAATCCTTTGAGTTGTCTGAATTACTATTCCTATCTTTTGCTCTTTTTTGAGTGCAGATTCAATTTCTTTCAAGGCATCAAGATTTTTTGCAACATAAACTCTTTCTTTATTTTTTGCAAATTTCTGCGCATCAGCTCTAATTGCAATAACTTCAGGATGTTCTTCTTTTCCTAAAATTATTACAAAATAATCTTCTTTAGCCAGCTGAACCGCTCTATCCTGAACCTTTTTAACGTCAGGGCAGGTTAAATCAACAAGTTCATACCCTTTATTTTTAATATCTTCAAAAACATCATATCCTGCGCCATGGCTTCTTATAACACAAATTGCACCGTTTTTTTCACCGCAAAGTTCAGGAAGTTCATCTACTGTTTTAATCCCGAGTTCTTTAAGCTCGTTTATTACCTGAGAATTATGAATCAATTCCCCTAATACATAAATTTCTTTATCAGGATTTTGATGTTTTAATTTTTTTGTGGTTTCAACCGCCCTTTTAACGCCGTAGCAAAACCCTGCATGTACTGCTAATTTGATATTTTTAGGGTTAAGATAAGAGCCGGTGTCTTTAATTTCTGTGGTAATTAGGGTTCACATCCTTTAATTTAGAGTCGCTTCAAAAGTTTTCAAGCGCTAAAGATATTTAACCACAGACATATTTTTAATACAAGAAAATAGTTTTAAAAGGTTCATGTTAAAATTATTTTATCAGATGAATTTCAGGGGTAAAATTGATTAAAGAGGATATATTAAAGGATATAAATTATTGGGCAAGACGCGCATACAGTGCAAGAATGACACCTGCAACAAGCGGAAATATTTCAAGGTTTGAAGAAGATATTATTTTTATGTCACGCTCAGGTGTTTGCCTTGGGGATATGGGGAATGAAGATGTTTCTGAACTAAATATTAACGGCGATTTATTGAACGGCATAAAACCTTCAAGTGAAAAATTAATGCATCTTGAAATTTATAAAAAAAGACCGGATATTAAGGCTGTAATTCATATCCATTGCCCTTATACAACTTCTTTTGCAGTATGTCATAAAGAAATGAATGAACCTATACTGCCTGAATTTATATATAATTTTGGCACAGTACCTTCTGCAAAATATGCTCTTCCAAGCTCAATGGAGCTTGCACAGGAGGTTTCAGGGTATTTTAGCAATGGTCATAATGCAGTTTTAATGCAAAACCACGGGCTTGTTGCAGGCGGAAAAACCTTAAAAGAAGTGTTTTACCATCTGGAGAGTATTCAAGCTTATGCAAAAACTTATTTTGCAGCAAAATTTTTAGGAAAAATCCATAAATTAAACAAAGATGAAATTAAAAAAATCAATGATTTGAAAGGATAAAGCTATGATAACTGATGTTAAAACCCAGATAATGAGCGCAAATGAGGGTATTATAACAGATGAAATGCGCACTGTTGCAGAAGCTGAAGGAGTTAGTCCTGAATTTGTGCGTGACGGTGTTAAAGAAGGCAGCATTGTTATTTTAAAAAATAATCAAAGAAAAGATTCAACTCCTGTAGGGGTTGGGGCAGGTTTAAGCGTTAAAATTAATGCTAATATCGGAACTTCAAATGAAAAATCAGGTTTGGAAAATGAACTTAAAAAAGTTAAAGTCATTGAAGAAACAGGCGCTGATGTTTTGATGGATTTATCTACAGGAAAAGGAATTGATGAAGTTAGAAAACAAATAATAGCTTCTACAAAACTTCCAATCGGCACAGTACCTATGTATCAGGCAGGTAAAGAAGCGCTTGATGAATATAAAAATATTGCAAAATTAAGCAAAGAAAAATTGTTTTCAGACATCGAAAAACAGTGCAAAGACGGGGTTGATTTTATTACCGTGCACTGCGGGGTTACAAAATTTGTAATTGACCAATTAGAAAAACAAAAAAGGGTTACAGGCATTGTTTCAAGAGGCGGTGCTATGCTTGCCTGCTGGATAAAGGCTACAGGGAAAGAGAACCCATTGTATGAATATTATGATGAACTTTTAGAGATTGCAAAAAAATATGATGTCGTGCTTTCACTTGGCGACGGGCTTCGCCCCGGGTGCGGAGCAGATGCCGGAGACAGAGCACAGGTGGCTGAAACCATTGTGCTTGGCGAACTTGTGAAAAGGGCTAAGGCAAAAGGGGTGCAGGCTATGGTAGAGGGTCCCGGGCATGTGCCTTTAAACCTTATCCCATCTATGATTCAAACCATTAAACAATTAACAGATAATGCACCATTATACGTGCTTGGACCTTTAGTAACAGATATTGCACCGGGGTATGACCATATAACTTCAGCCATTGGCGGTACTTTAGCCGCTTTAAACGGAGCAGATTTTTTATGCTATGTAACACCTGCAGAGCACCTTGGGCTTCCTGATGTTGAAGAAGTACGCGAAGGAATTATGGCATCTAAAATTGCAGCACATGCAGCAGATGTTGCAAGAGGTAATAAAAAAGCAATTGAAAGAGACAGGAAGATGTCAATTGCAAGAAAAGACCTTGATTGGAAACTTCAAAAAGAACTATCGCTTGACCCAAGCAAATTTGATAATATGAATTTTGAAGAAGAAAAACCCTGCACAATGTGCGGAGATTATTGCTCTATGAAGATATTTAGGGAGTATTTTTAATATTTTCAAGGTTTACAAGGATTTAAAAAAGCTCCGTTTTATTCTGACGGAGCTTTTTGATTATTTATAAATTATTAACTATGCAGCTTTATCACTGTCATCCTTTTTGTTACAAAGAAAGCCGGCAAAAAGATTATACAGATTGTCGATTCTTGTCATTAACTTATCCTGAATAAGTTCAAGTTTCCTTTCAACCTTATCAATTCTTTCGTTTAAACTATTTTCAACCCTGTCAATTCTTTCGTTTAAGGAATTTTCAACTTTATCAATTCTGTCAGCTAAACGATTTTCAACCCTGTCAATTTTATTGTCCAAACGATTGTAGAAAAACCACATACCCGTAAATATGATAATAATTTGCGTAATATTGATTTCTTTTAAAATTTCCAAAAAAGATTCCATTTTTGTCTCCTGAACTAATTATAACAATAAAAAATTAATCCCGCAATATTCATACTTCCAGCATGTTAAATATTTCCTCAAGTTCGTTATCAATAAGTGAGGCAATTATGGATGCTTCAGGGGAATATTCATCTGCATAAGCTGTAAGCAGTTTATTTATAGATTCAATTTTAGTCACGCGCTGCTTTATATCGAGAAATTTTTCTCTAAACTTCATAATATCAGGATTTTTAGGAGTATTTTGTTTTGGCATATGACCTCTTTATTTATAGTATATTTTTATTATATTAAAATATACTATAAATAAAATAATTTAACAAATAAAATTATTATAATAATATAATTTATAATTAGGGAATGAAAAAGAAATTAGTAAAAATCGGCTCAAGTTATGGTATCATTATACCCCCTACTCTTTTAGAGCTTATGAATGCCGATATGGAAAATCTTAAAAATACAATGGTTGAAATTGATTATGATTCCGCGAAAAAACAAATCATCCTAAAAAACCTTACCGTTGTTGAAGAATAATGGTATAATAATTCTTATGGAAGATAGAGAATTTCAGAACCTGCTTGCAATAAGAAACCAGCTTGTTATGCTTTTGATAGCTACAGCAGGCGGTGTAATCTGGCTTGCACAGGAACCGTTTGTATATGCAAATTGCTTATTTATTATAATAGGTGCATTTTTTATATCCAGAACAATTGTTTCAATACATAAAATTAATAAGAAAATAGATACAATTATAAAAAGGAAATAGATATGGAATTACGCGAAATTATATTTTACATATCAATAATTTATTTTTGCGCAGTGCTTGTTTGGGGTACTTTTAAAGTTTCCGGAGATTTTACTACAGAAGAAAAGAAGCATTAAACAATGAAGTACATCTTAACGATTTTAATTTCTATATTTTTTGTATCAGCTTGTTTTGCAAATGAACCTGAGCAAAACGCTTTATTAAGCAATGCTCAAAAATTAAATAATATTCAAAATAATATGACCCAAAATGTAGGTATAGGAGGAAAAAATCTTCTTGATACCCAAAAAATAAAAGTTGAAATTAATAAAGCATTACAAAAACGTTTTCCTGAGGCTGAAGTTGTATCATTTTCACAAATTCCAAAAAACGGTACAATAATTTATGACTGCGATGTGTCTTATCAAGGCTCTATTGTAAAATTATATATAAACCCTGATAATGGTGCTATTTCTGGCAGAATTGACGACAAAGAACTGCTTTTAGAAAATATTACTCAACGAAAAATAAATAACGGTACAAAAGAGGTAAATAACGTCCTTAAACAGATGATGCTTGATGCTTCATTTGAGAATGTTCAATACAATAAAAAAAATAAGACAATGGAAGGCAATATTTTTTATACCGGCAATAAATATTATTTCAAGATGAACCTTATGACGGGTGAAATTATAGAAATGAAACCCATAGAATAAGCTGTATGTTAAGCATTCTCAAGAGTTTTTAAGACTTCTTCCACATGCCCTTCAACATTTACATTAAACCAGGATTTTACAATTTCACCATCAGGGTTTATTATAAAAGTTGACCTTATTATGCCCATAAAACCCATACCATAAGCCGGTTTTTCACCCCAAACTCCAAAAAAATCTATAAGTTTTTTATCAGGGTCTGATAACAGGATAAAATTTAATTCCTCGTTTTTCATAAATTTTTTATGACTTTGAATTGAATCACGATTTACTCCTGCAACCGCTGCTTTTTGTTTTAAATATTTCATATTATCCCTAAAATCGCCAGCCTGAATCGTGCACCCCGGGGTGCCATCATTTGGGTAAAAATAAAGTACTGTAGTTTTTCCCAAAAAATCATCCACGGTAAAGATTTTTTCTTCGCCATTTTCAGTTATACCATTAATTTTACAAGGAGACATAGATTTTATATTCATAATCTATATGTTAAAAGGTTTTAAGCAGCTTTTAAATTAATCAGTTTTATATTATCCTTTGATTGATTTAAATGTTTGAAGTTGGTATAATTCAAGTCAAGAGCTACAAATTTCAATAATATGTCCGCGTAGTTCAGCAGGGCTTGATGGGTTTACCCGTCAACAATATAATGTCACCTTGGTGATATTCTAGACTGCAAGATAAATTTGATAATTAAATAATATGTGTCCGCGTAGTTCAGCAGGACTTAGTGAGCGTTAAGCTTGCTAAAAAGGATATGTCACACAGTGACGCTCTAGACTGCTGCTACTGGATAATCATAACAATATGTCCGCGTAGTTCAGCAGGATAGAACGTCACCCTCCTAAGGTGAATGTCGGAGGTTCGAATCCTCTCGCGGATAGGTTTAATAAAAGCCCCTTTTAGAGGTTAAGTTCTAAGGGGGGCTTTATCCATATAAAGCTTTTGCACGTATGTATTTAACAGCCAAATTATAATCAGCCCAAACATTCATTTAATATTTTTTCAATTATCTTGTGAAGAGACAAAGATGGATTTTCGTTAAAATATTCAACTCCACAATATTTTTGTAACTGAAACCCGTTTATAACATTCTTTTCTTGAATTTTCTCTGCACGTTTAATGGCACTTTTAACATCAACGATTGTAAGCTTTGATAATATTTTTTGAAAATTTGCTTCACTTTTATATTTTTCAAGTGTTTCAAACGATGTACCAAAAACCTTATTTATATATTCCAGATAAGAAGATTGTTTAGCCAGCGGAATTGCAAAATCCATTTTATGTAAAAGTAACCAAAGTTCAAATGAGATATTAGAATAACCAAATTCAAAAGTTATGTCACGCTCTCCTTCTGAGGGTTTTAGTTTTTCTATTAACATCTTAAATTTATTTTCATCATTATATGTTTCCCTATCTGCAATAGCGAAATAATAATCACCAGTTGAAATATTTCGTCTTGCTTTTGATAAATTTAAGCCAAGTTTTGGTTCCGGTATTGAGCATCTGTAATCTGCTTCTTGCATTTTATTAATTACATCCGCAAGCCATTTTATATACAACGCTTCCGTATTGCCTTCCACGGCACACACGAACTTTATATTTGGTTTACGTTTATTGCAATTTTCCATCTTTAATATTTTCCTGAAATTTTTTACTCTCTTTCATAATTTTTTCAAATATTGGTGCAAAATCTATATCTTTTATTGCACCATAGCGGCTTACAAAATAATTCTTCATATATTCAGTTGTATTTCTCACAGAACCCTTGCCAGATGTTGGGAAATCTGCCAGAGAATAAAGTTCGCTAATTTGGTCTTCACCTCTATCTACAAACTTTATTTCATCTCTTCTGAATAGGTCTTTACTCAGAAAAATAGGGTTATGCGTATTAAAGATTAATTGAGCATTGTTTTTATTAATATCAGGATTATGAAATAAACCAATTATACTCATTACCACCATAGGGTGAAGAGAACAATCAAATTCGTCTACAACTAATGTCATACCATCTATAAAAGTTTGCATTAAAGGTAGTAATAAATTAATTAGGCGCAATGTTCCGTAAGATTCTATAGCTTCTGCAATTACTCCGATATTATTAAGATTTTCAAATACCGAATATAATGCAGGAGGAAGCTGTTCATTTTCTTTAAAATATACTATATTATTTGAAGCCAAGCCTATTGATTTAGCTATGTCTTTTATGTATGGAGGCAGGTTAATAACTCTTCTATTATCAACAACAGGCATGATGTGAAAATTTTGTGCATGGTATATTATATGTAGCTTATCTTCAAACCAATTTATAACAGCCTCGGCAAGTTTCGGCGCGATAATGCTTTTAAAACCATTTGTCAAAAATAGTTCATCTAATTTAAGATTCTTTTGAGCAATAATTTTTCCTGTTTCTATATTTTCAATATCTATGTAATTTTTATATTTTTTAAGAATTAAAATATCAGCAATTTTAATATTGCAATCGCGTGAAAATATTAAATCTTCATTAATATACAATTCTTCTTTTAATATTTTATGTTGATAATTTTGATCCAGAAATCTACCAAAATCAAGTTCTAATTTATAGTTCACAAGAAATATATCCGTTGTAAATTTAATACAAAAACAAACTGATTTTGTTTCTTTAGATTGGTTATTTGGTATTAAGTCAAATCTAAACGCAGCAGGATTTGGCGCAATTGACCAATTCTGTGGTTGCTGGGAATTATTTACATGTCCATTTCTAACTATTGATTTAAAAGTATCTAATGCCTCAATAATACTAGATTTCCCTGCAGCATTAGGACCATAAACTACTGAAGAACAAAGACCATAATATTCTTTATTACTTATATGGCTACTAAGCAAACTGTAGTTTAAATCTTTTTTGGCATAGTCAGGTATCATTGAAAATTGGAATCCGTCTCTAAATAAACGATAGTTTTCAGCTTTAAATTCTAATAACATTTTTACCTCTTTATTATTTTGCAGAATTTTTGCAAAAATAATTCCATCATTATTCTATTACAAAAAAATATATGAATCAAACAAATATGTTTTCAGCTTAGAATATAATACCTGCATGAATAATATCACCTATTTATTTTATTAAGCACAGGATTTCGCAAGCAAAAACCATAAAAAATAACTTGACTTGGAGTTAGCTCCACATTGTAAAATTTTAAAATAATTTTATGGATAATAAAAAGATATAGAGACAAACTAATGGAAGAATTTAGAATTGATTTAAGAATCCCTAATGAGGCACGGGAAAAAGAAATAAAAAGAGCAGCTGAACTTTGTTTTAAAATAAACGGCACAATGCCCGGAAGCCCTGAAAACAGGGAATTAATTGAAGAATTATTTTCAAACGGCGTAGATAAAACAACGGTAATAAATCCTCCTGTATTTACTTTACTTGGAAATACCGTAAAGCTTGGTAAAAACATCGTTTTAATGAACGGATTTAAATGTATGTCGGCAGGCGGTTTAACAATTGAAGACAATACTCTTGTTGCAATAAATTGTACAATTTTAACAAACAACCACGACTTTTACGATAGACCCATTCTCACCTGTAAACCTGTTCATATAAAGAAAAATGTATGGATTGGGGCAAATGTAACAATTTTACCCGGGGTAACCGTTGGAGAAAATGCAATAGTAGGTGCTTGTTCTGTTGTAACCAAGGATGTACCGGATAATGCGGTAGTTGTCGGAAATCCTGCAAAAGTTATTAAATATCTCAATAAAGATAAATTTAAAGAAAATTAAATATCCTATTAAATAAAATTCCCCTTTATAAAAAGGTAAAGGGGAATTAATTTTATTAAATCATACTTTCAATATCAGGGAAAAAGCGTGCGCCTTGAAGCTTTATATCATTCCATATTTTTTTTTGGTTTTTATTTAAAATATTATCAAATTTTCTCATAGCACCGTTATGAATTTTATCTCTGGTCTGATAGAGAATATCAACTTCATTATTTATTTTTATTAATCTTTCAAGCTGAGTTCTTGTATCTATTCTTGAAAGCTTAATTGCACGGGCTTCCTGTTGTTTTTCATTTATTTTATTATTCAAAACAACAATTTTTTCTTTTGCTTTTGCATAAATCTTTTCAGCTTTTTTTTGCTGCCCCTTAGAAAGATTTAATTCTTCAATAATTTGCATCTTTGCATTTTCAAAATTAGGATTTTTCACCTGTATAACAGTGTCTTGGTTTTCAGGCAAATCTGCAGCAAAAGATTGCACAGGAGCAAAAAATATACAAAGGACAGCCAGATATAAAATTATTTTTCTCATAAAAGTAAACTCCGTAATTTTCTTATAAAATAATGATAGCAAAAAATACATAAATTCAAAATAATATAATAAAAGCCCGCTATTATAAAAATAGCGGGTAAAAACTGTCCTTTATAAATTTTGTTTGCATCTGCCTTTGTTAGAATAAGCCGATAAAAAGCAGAAAACGTACGTTTGTGTTATTTATATACTCTATATTAGTACGCCCAAGTGAAATATAATAGCATTTTATTGGTATATTTTGCAATTTTATTGTAATATATTGCATTTAATTAAGCTGTAAATAGGGTCATAATATTGACTATGTCTGGAAAATTAAATAAAATTATAGGGAGCAGAATTAAATATCTGCGTACTTTGCAAAACTTAACACAAGCAGAATTGGCAGAAAGAGCAGACTGTGATTTATCAACAATAAGTCATATAGAAATAGGCAGCAATTCACCGAGCACTGCTTTATTAGATAAGATTGCAAAAGCCCTGAATGTAGAAATTTGGAAATTGTTTATAAAACGAGATGTTAAAACCGATGAAGATGTAATTCAAAGCATTAATGATTTACTAAAAATGGCAGATAAAGCACAGCTTTTAATTGTACACGAGATTATCGGCAATATATTGAGTTTAAAAAAGAACAGATAATTTTTTTTAAGAAGCAATTTTTGCATAATAAAATACCTCCTATTCAGGAGACATTTTTATATTATATAAAAATGAGCTTTTACATAAAAAGTCCAAATCTTCACAGGTTTGGACTTTTCTATATTATATAAACTTCGCGTTTATAATAAAATACCTCCTATTCAGGAGGTATTTCTATATTATATAAAATAGTCTTTTATGCGCTAAAAGACATTAATGCTTTAACTGAGCGTGCAGTATCCTGTACATCTTGTTCACCTTCTGAATTTAGTGTTTCTTCTAAAATTTCAATGGCACATTCTTTTTCTTTAAGCGCAAGAAGTTCATTAATTGCAGTCATTGCAACTCGGGCAGAAAGGTCATTTATGCCTTTGCCTTTATTTTTAATAACCACTTCCAATGATTCTTTTGAATTTTTCTTAATTAAGGCACGTGCAGTAAGTTCTCTTATCTCATCAGACTCATGGTTTGTACCAAGGTCACGAAGAACTCTGATAGAATCAACATCTTCATGTCTGCCTAGTGCTTCAATAATATTACTAACTTTTTTTAATGACATAACAGCTCCTTAAAAATAATTTTATATAGTTTGCAATTCTTCACTCAACATAGCCTCAAGCTCCATAACAGGGCGTTTTTGAAGACTTGAAACAGAATCTCTGAACAATCCTGTAAAATTAATTTCTGTTTTATTTAATTTATCCCAGGTATTCATTGTACTTTCTTTAATTCTGTTACCAAAAGAAATCATTGATTGCTTCATTGAGTTTAATCTGTTAATAGTTGAAACCCAAGCACTTGCAGCAAGTTTCCCCGCTTTTTGGAAGTTTTCTTTAAATCCGTTATTTTCTTCTGTTTTTTGCACCTTAGAAGCTTGTGATTCAAAAACATCCATTTTTATCATTGAACCCTTGAATGTCAGCCCAAAAGGATTTGTAGCATTAGGATTCTGTGATTCTTGTCTTTTTTGTGCTCTTTGAGCCTTA
The DNA here is from genome assembly GCA_910586855.1 of Candidatus Gastranaerophilales bacterium. Classification (GTDB taxonomy): domain Bacteria; phylum Cyanobacteriota; class Vampirovibrionia; order Gastranaerophilales; family Gastranaerophilaceae; genus MGBC122484. The sequence goes on along the minus strand of CAJUJH010000001.1, from coordinate 505,129 downwards.
AATTGTTCAAAGGCTTTTAAGCTAGCCCTAAGGGGGGAAATCTTTTCCATCTTTATATCCTCTTTAAACTTATATATCTCACTATGTGACATATTGAAATTAACATAACTTAATGTAAACAAAATCATCTTTTTAGTGGATAATCACTTTATCTTAAGTACACCAATAATTCTGGTGTTATATTTTTCCCAAATGACTACATATGATTGAATTTCTTTATCATATTCCATATTCACGGTACTGTGAATATATTCAATAGGGTCAATTCCTTTTTTAAACTGCCTTTCTCGTCTTCTTTTTTCTTTATCGGTTAATTTGGGGATAATTTTTTCAGGAGAGACAACCGTATTTTCTTCTGTAATCCTTGCAGGATTTGAATTTGGAGAGTTTTTTCCGCGTTTTTTCTTATCAGGCCATTCATAATCATTGCCATATTCTGAAATTCTTTCATTTTTAATTACAGGAATTTTGGCTTTAATTTTTCCTGATTGGATAAACATCAAATATGTATAATCAGAATCTGGACGAATTTCATAAAATCCTCTTTTTAAACCAAACCCGTCTTTATTTAAAATATCGTATTCCAGTCTCAAAACAGGATTTGTATTTACTTTTTTATTTTGATAAAGAGAATTATCTTCAACCCTTGCACCACTATTATACTGTTTATAAGGCAGCATCTCATCTATTGTTTTATATAAGGCAATATAATCATAGGAAATATCAACAGGCATAATTAAATTATAATAATTTTTACAGGATTAACAAAATGTAAACATAAAAAACCTGCGATTTTTGATTATTTATTTATAAAAATAGAGATGCGGCGCAAAACTATGATGAAACTGCGCCGCATTAAGGTCAATAAAAAGGGTGAAACTTAAAAAAACTGCTTATATCCGGGCGATACATATCTTAAGAAAACGGGCGGGTAAATACGCCCGCGCTGAATTAAACTATTTATAATAGTGTTTAAAATTATATTACTGTCTATATCTAGATTATAACAATTTATTTTTCATTGTCAAGACATTTATTATCTATATAAAGATAATAAAATTCCTTATTTTTATAAAAAATAAACATTAGTATTAAAAAGTATTGAAAGAAAAGACTAATGTTAAAAAACAGGGATTTTAGAGCTTTATTGGGTTCTCGCATAGCGAAACTGAGAAAAATTAAAGGTTTTTCTCAAGAAAAATTTGCAGAAAGAATTGACATCAGTCAAAGAACGTTATCCCGCATTGAAACAGGAGCTGGTTTTACCGAGTTTAAAACAATTGAAAAAATTGCTAACGAATTAGAACTTGGTCCTGCGGAATTATTCAATTTTTGTGAAGAATATAGCGAAAAAGAATTAATTAAATCAATAAATGAAAAAATGAAATTTATCAAAAACGATATTGATAAATTAAGGATAGTTAATGATTTTTTAAAGAAAATATTTTAATTTCCGATTTTATTTAAATTCTGTAAATAAAAATAAAACAACACTCTTGTAAAATGGATAAAATGATTTAAAATATATATAGAATAAGAATACAAGCAAGGGTGATGAGAGCACCCAAGCTCGTACCATACTAGAATATGGATTTAAGCAAGAGAACTAATGCTAATAATAGTATTAGTTCTTTCTCATTAATTTCAACTAACATTTTAACCTCCTTTCGTTGGCTGAAATGTTTTATTGAAATTTTCTGCTTGTATTCTTATTTTATATAAATTTAAATGTGCAATTGCGTTTTCATCATAACGCAATCAATTTAATTTACTATCATTCATGAAGTTTATTTTAAAATTATAATTATATAGTTGACAATGAAAGCTTTTACGGATAAAATAATAATTGTTATCAGTTTATGGTATTGAGATAAGTTTTATAGGATGAATTTTTCAAAACAAAGAGAAAAAATACTTGAAACTTTAGTAGATAATGCTGTGCATCCAAGTGCCGAATACCTTCATAAAAAAATATTGGAAGATAAAGAAGATTTAAAAATAGGCATTGCAACAGTTTACAGAAACCTAAACCAATTATCTGAAAACGGTACAATAAAAAGAATAGAAGGGCTTGACGGTTCAGTGCATTATGACCACAATACCCACATGCACTATCACTTTTTTTGTACCAAATGTAGAAAAATTTTCGATATACCAGCTGATATCTCACCCGATATTGTAAAAAAAGCAGAAGAAGCTACAGGATTTAAAATAGATACGCATGAAATAGTATTCCACGGGGAATGCAGTGATTGCAAAATAAAAGGAGAAGAAAATGGATAAATACGTTTGCACAGCTTGTATGTATGTTTACGACCCGGCAGAAAATAATAATGTACCTTTTGAAGAACTGCCGGAGGATTATGTATGTCCTGTTTGCGCGGTTGGAAAAGAAATGTTTGAAAAACAGTAGATAGTAGTATAGAAAAAAGAGGAAGAAAAATTATGGCAAAATTTGTTTGTACAGTATGCGGTTATACTTATGAAGGCGACAAGCAGCCTGATAAATGCCCTATGTGCGGTGCTACAACATTTAATAAAATGGATGGAAGCAATAAAGAATACGCTGATGAACATAAAATAGGCGTTGCAAAAGGTTTAGACCCAAGAGTTGTTGAAGGTTTAAAGGCTAATTTTATGGGCGAGTGCACAGAAGTTGGTATGTACCTTGCTATGAGCAGACAAGCTGACAGAGAAGGGTATCCTGAAGTAGCTGAAGCTTACAAAAGATATGCATTTGAAGAAGCTGAACATGCTGCAAAATTTGCAGAATTATTGGGCGAAGTTGTAACACCTTCAACTTTAGAAAACCTAAAATTAAGAGCTGACGCTGAATTTGGTGCATGCGACGGTAAATTACAGCTTGCAAAATTAGCTAAAGAATTAGGCTATGATGCAGTTCATGACACAGTTCATGAAATGGCAAAAGACGAAGCTCGTCATGGCAGAGGCTTTGATGGTTTAATCAAAAGACATTTTTAGTTTAAAATAAAACTTTAAATTTTTTGCGGTATTAAATTACTTAATACCGCTTTTTAGTATTTTTAATAATATTATAATTCTTCTTAACAATGCTTTACAAATCATAAAGCTTTTACTAAAGCCAGCCGATAACATTTTTATATAAAGGAACTAACTATATCAACCCAAGAAAGGATACAAAAAAAGATGACATTAAATGTTGACGGAGCCGGCAAACATTTTACCGAAGCGCAGCTTAATGCACTTAAAACGGTAATGAATGATGATGCTGAAGCTCAAAAGTTACTTGACCTTTTTGGGACGGAAGACAATGAAGTTGCAGGTTTTGCAGATGAAGCAAGAGACATTTTAGGTCTAAATGCTGAAATGATTACAAAAATTTCCGGCGCAGATGAGGTTTTTAAAGGTTTGCTGGATGGCTCTTTAACCATTGAAAAACTTGAAGAAAACAACAAGGCGCAGGAAACAGCAGCAGGCACAGATAACAGCAATAAAACCGGCAGCGTTAAAACAAGAGAAGAAGTTGAAAAACTTGACACAGAAGTAACAGCTCTTAAAAATGAAATTGATAAGCTGGATAATGATATTACCGCACAAAAAGCAGCTCTTGAAGAAAAGAAAAAATTACTTGAAGAAAAAAAGCAGGAGCTTGAAGAAGCAAATGAAGTTTTAAAAGCTGAGCAAGCAGAGCTTAATGAAATAAAAGCCAATATCACAGCAAAAGAAAAAGAAAGAAAAGAAACAGAAGAATTAATCACAGAAAAACAAAATCTTTTAATGGCAAGGGCTGAACAAACCCAAAAAGAAACTGTTGACAGAGCAAAAGCTGATTATAACAAAGAAACCGACGGCGACTGGAATGCCTACCTAATGAAAAAGCTCGGGGCATTAGGTGTTGATGTTGGTATATCAAGCGAGATTTCTCAATTAACAAATAAGTTAACAGGCATTAATACTGCATTAGACGGATTAAATAATAAATTTGCAGCACAGCAAACAGTAGTAAATGCTGCCGCCCAAAAGGTTGGCGCACTTGAAGGTGAAGTAAATGCTTTAAATGACGATATTGCTTCAATCCAAACAGATATTGAAACAAAAGAAGCAGCTAAAATTACAAAACAAAAAGAATATGACTCAAAACTCTCTGAACTTGAAAATGCAAAAGCAGCGGTTGTTGTAAAAGACCCAAGCGCTGCAAACGGTATCGTTCCTGATGGAAACGACAGCATTAAAACACAGGATGACATTAAAAATATGATTCCTGAAAAGGAATTTGCCCTTGTAGAAAAATATGGCGTAGATTTAGGTGAAAAATTAAAAGATGGAAGCCCAAGATATGTCTTTGCCGAAGGCAAGGATGGTAATTATCATATCTATGATATGGGAAATGGGCGCCAGGGTGCAACATTAGCCCGCCTTTATGAGCCAGGAAACGGATATGATGTTGTTCCATCCGGCAGCGGATATTTAAATAATTTCCAAGAAGTGAGCGAAGGTAATGGCAGAACGGTTTATTACTTCTGCGGCGACAACGTTAAAGAGCTTCAAGGATGTTATTCTACATCTTCTCCACTATCATTTGACTTAAATGGCGACGGCGTTAAGACATCAAATGAAATTGTAGAATTTGATATTGACGGCGATGGCGTTATAGATAAAATTAATAACTCAGCAGATGCGGTCCTTGTGTTTGATAAAGACGGCGACGGAATATCCGGAGAAGATGGCTCAGAATGTTTTGGCGACAACACCGATATTGACGGCGATAATATAAAAGACGGTTATAAAGACGGCTTTGAAGCACTTAAAGCATTTGCCAGAGATAAAGGACTGATTAACGATGCCGATGATATGGTATTAGATGCCGATGATATAAAATTCCTGGAAGAAAACTTCGGATTTGGCTTAAAAACAGAAGGATATAATTCAGAAGCAAAATCCTTAACAGATTTAGGAATTACTGAAATTAATCTTGCAAACACTAATGAAACAACTCTTGAAGATAATTTTGACGGTAACGGCAACCAATTAATGAAACAAGAAGGGGCTACATTTGTTCAAAATGGTGAAACCAAAGATTATGCCGACATCTGGCACAGAAAACTGGAAGAAAATACTGTTGCAGACAAAACAGTAAATGAAACCGCTGCAGCAAGCAGTGCTGCAAAAAGTATAAATGTTGAACTTGATGAAATAATTGCAAACTTTGATGCCGGAGCTGCTATAAATACTTTTAGCATAAAACCAAACTTAGCATTTGATTTTACAAATGTAAATGTTGATGCACCGGATTCTCAAGAAGACAAAGATAAAAAAGACAAGAAAAAAATTGATGGCAATCAAGATGTCAATTAAGAAAAATAGTTAGTCCTCCTTTCTTCCCTACTTCCTTACTTTAATCCATTAACTAGTTTTAACGCACGGAATAACAACTCCCGTGCGTTTATTTTATTTATTCAATCCGTTTTTATGTTACAATTATGTAACAAAATTTATACTTGGAGCTTTTATGTACGGAAATATGGAAAATAAAACAGCTGCGCCAAAAAATATAATGGCAAAAATTTATACTATAGCAGGTTTTTTAATAGCATTGTCAATAGGACTTGTATGTGTCAGTAATATTATTCACGATAGAATGAAATTTAGGGATGAAGCAGTCAGAAATGTTGAAACAACCTGGGGCAAGGCTCAAACCATAGGGGTTGGGGAGCTTGAATATAAAGAAAAAGATAAAAAAGATATTAATACATATACTTATGATTCAACTGTTACAACAACAAAGGCCAATGCCAAAGTTGAATTAAAAAAGAAGGGGATATATGAAGTTCCTGTATATTCAGTAAAAATAAATCAAAAGGGTGAATTTAAAATTAACCCTGCCCCCAAAGGAACAAAAGCAGAATTTAAATTCAAAGTTTCTGACCCGAGAGGTTTTATCTCTAAACCGGTTGTAAAATTCAACAATATAATTGCAAATGATTGCAGCTCATATAAATGTAATGTTATTTTAGATGGAGAGATAAAAATTCCTTATGAAATTGAATATTCAATAAGGGGTACAAAAAGCCTCACATTTGATGCTGTAGGCACATCTGAAACATATTTAAGTACAAATTACTGGGTGCCTGAATATACAGGGGATTTTTCTCCTGTTGAACATAAACAGGTAAAAGACGGATATTATACTTATTGGTCGGTACCCGAGGCAGCTTCAGCTGTAGAAGATAAGTATAGAACATTAAACTACACAACAAACTTTATCAATACTGTTGATGTTTACAGAATGACAGAAAGATGTGTAAAATACGGATTTTTATTTATAGCATTAACTTTCCTTGCATTTTTTGTGTATGAAATAATCAATAAAAATAATAAGCATATCCACCCATTCCAGTATTCTCTAATCGGAGTTTCAATGCTTGTATTTTATCTTTTATTGCTTTCAATATCTGAATTTATTGATTTCAGCTATGCATATTTAACTGCAGCAATTATGACAATAGGGCTTATTTCCTTTTATACTTATTTTGTCCTTACAAATAAAGAAGACAAAAAATTTCCTCTTGCTATAGGGGGTATTTTAGGAGTTATTTATTTATACTTATACATAACAATAAATTTGGAAGAATTATCGCTTCTAGCCGGAAGTTTTGGTTTATTCTTCGCCATTATTGCAGTTATGTACGCCACAAGAAATGTTGAATGGTATAAGGAAAATCAACAATAAATGACTAAAATAAAGCATTCTATAGAAAAAAGTTTTAAAGACTACGGTATGTTTAAAGGACATTCCAAATATCAAAATGCAACAAGCCGTATTGAAGATTTATACAGGAAAGATGAGGATATAAGGCACCCGTTTGAGCGGGATTATCATAGAATCTTGTATTCAAACGCTTATAGAAGACTAAAGCACAAAACACAGGTGTTTTTCAACACAAACAATGACCATATCTGCACAAGAATAGAACATGTAAACCATGTGTCATCCGTGGCTGAAACTATTGCAGAATTTTTAGGATTAAATCCATGGCTTGTCAGAGCAATTGCAGTAGGACATGATTTGGGGCATTCTCCTTTCGGACACACAGGGGAAAAGATTTTAAACAGAATAGTTCAGGATAATGAGCTTTTAAGAAGTTTTTGGCATGAAAAAAACAGTTTAAGATTTATTGATAAAATTGAAACCATGCCTGATTATGAAGGATATGAAAGAAATTTAAATCTTTCATATGCAGTTCGAGACGGCATAATCTGCCATTGCGGAGAGGTGGATGAAGAAGCACTTAAACCGAGAGATGAATTTATTGATTTAGAAATCATAAAATCAGCCAATCAATTTCAAAGTTATACATATGAAGGGTGTATTGTAAAAATTTCAGACAAGATTGCATATTTAGGGCGGGATATTGAAGACGCACTTTCTAAAAGAATTTTGGAAGAAGAGCAAAAACTTGAGCTTGAAGAGATTGTACAAAACCTGTTTGGGCACAAAAAATTAAAAGATATTAATACAACAAGTCTTGTGCATCTTTTTATAATTAATTTATGCAAAAATTCAAACCCGGAAGTTGGTTTACGGTTTTCTAAAGAGTATTTTGAAATTATGAAAACAATAAAAAGATTTAATTATCAAAATATATACTCTCACCCGAGGTTAAGAACTTTTGAAGACTATGCAAGCCTTATTATAAATACAATTTTCAATAAGCTTTTAGAATATTATGACGGAGCAAATTCAATTTATAAACTTCAAAATGATGAAAAATTTTACCCGCTTTTATGCGAGCACTTTAAGGATTGGCTTTTAAAATATTCAAATGCGTCTGATTCTATTTACAGAGAAAATAAGAAATTTATAAATAAAATTATCTATGATATTAATGAAATAAACGATTATAAAACAGCAATTGTTGATTTTATTTCCGGTATGACAGACAGTTTTTCAATAAAAATATTTAACGAACTTATTGCTTTTTAATAACCGCATTTATAAATGACGGTGCTTATAATAACGCGTGGATTTAAGCCACAAGATGAATAGAAAAATATTTCATACAATTTAAAATTTTTATATGGTTATTAAATTAGATGAAATATTAAATGAGCAAAGAAACTATTTTCAAGACGGAAGAACTCTTGATGTTGAGTTTCGTATAGAAAAATTAAGAATTTTAAAATCTGCAATAGTAAATTATAAAGAAAAAATCGTAGATGCTCTTTATAAAGATTTAAGAAAAAATGAATTTGAAGCCTATACGACAGAAATAATCCCTGTTTTAGAGGATTTGAACCTTGCAATCAAAAATGTTAAAAAATGGGCAGAAAATGAAAATGTCAGAACCCCTATGTATCTAAGTGGCGTACAGGGCGGGATTGAAAGCTTCATTATGAAAGAGCCTTTAGGGAATATTCTCATAATTTCGCCTTTCAATTATCCTTTTCAGCTATCAATTGTTCCCATGATTGGAGCCATCGCAGCAGGAAATACCGTGATATTAAAACCATCGAGCGATACCATCCATACTACAAAAATTTTAATGGAAATGATAAACAGTATTTTTGCAAGAGAATATGTTTATGTTTTAAACCCAAAAAACACTCTTCACTTTGAACTTTTAAACAAAAAATTTGACCATATATTCTTTACAGGCAGCATACAAACCGGTAAAAAAATAATGGAGGCCGCAAGCAAAAATTTAACCCCTGTAACACTTGAACTTGGAGGAAAAAGCCCTGCTGTTGTTGATAAAACCTGCAATATTAAAAATGCTGCAAGAAGCATTATTTGGGGAAAACTTTTAAACGCCGGACAAACATGTGTCGCACCGGATTATGTATTAGTACATGAAGATATTAAAGAATATTTTATTGAAGAATTAAAAATTTCAATAAAAGAATATCTTGGACCTTTGCCACAGGAAAATGAAAATTTTGGCAGAATAATAAATGAAAGACAATTTGCAAAATTAAAAGAAATAATTGAAATTGAATATGAAAATTTAATTTACGGCGGGCAATTTGATGAATGCGGGCTTTATGTTGAACCTACCCTTTTAGATATAAAATCATTTGAATCATTTGCTATGCAAAATGAAATATTTGGTCCAATATTACCGATTTTAACTTTTGAAAATACGTTTGATATCATAAAAACCATCAAGAAACTTGAAAAACCGCTTGCTGCATATATATTTTCAAATGACAGCCTTGTTATCAGTGAATTTTTGACTAAATTTTCATATGGAGGCGGGTGTGTTAATGAAACTATGATGCATTTAGCAAATAATAATCTGCCGTTCGGCGGGGTTGGATTATCAGGAATTGGTCAATACCACGGCAAATATACATTTGATACTTTTACCCATAAGAAAAGTATTTTAAAGAAAAAAGGCGACAGGGTAGATAAATCTAAAATGCCGCCCGATTTTAAAGAGAGATTAAATTCAATAAAACGGATTGTTAAATTATTGGAATTTTAATCTTTTAACGGGGTAGAAGAATGAATATTATGTATGGAGTTTACTTAAGAAAGAGGTTTTATTTCTTTTGTTTCAAAACTTCAAACCTTTAATCTTCTTGCCTCTTTTACCTCTTCCTTTTTAATCTCTTCTTGCTGCTTTTTAAAATACCAGAGAATTTTATTTCTTATAAAATCCCCGATTTTATTTGATGGCAGCGACGGATTTGAAGCAAGATAGATAATATCCGCCTTTCCCCTGCTTGTTGTCATAGGGTTTTTCTTTCCAAATTCATAGTGGGTCATTACAGTACTTTTTTGAATCGGAATATTGTATTGATGGCATAGCTTTGCACAAAGTTCATAACAGACTTCCATCTGAATAGGTTTAATGGGGTAATTTCCTATATGTTTTATATCTTGAAAACCCAGCATTCCACATATTGCAACACCTATTGAACCTGTATTCCCTCCACCCGTATGTGCAGCGTAAAAACTGCCGTCTGTACAGCAAAGGTTATCTTCCGGCTTGCATTTTCCTGTATGGATTATACCTCTTTCGCTTGGAAGTTTTTCAAATCCAATTAAATAATGATAATGTTCAAGCTCAACACTGTTTGGCGAATATGTTCCTGCCGTCCAGTGAATTATAATTCTTTTCATTGTTTACTCCTCTTGTTTTAAATTCCAGTTTTAAAGAAAGGAGGGAGGTAACAAAGGAGTCACTCCCTCGCCCGTTTTGTTAAGATATTAAGCATGGTGTTATGCTAATGAACGACATTGTTAAACAAATCTTCTTGAATTGAGTGCAGCTTTTTAACAGAAGCTTCAATCATACAATCAAATAACTCAGAAAATACTTTTCTTATAACGGTTTTGAATGGTATTAAAAATAGAGGCAGTTTTCCTAAAATAAAATCTATTGCAATTTGCTTTTTTGTTTCGCCAAAACCTTTACCTATAAGATTTTCAGCATATATTACAGCAGGCAGCGCCAATGGTGATAATAAATCTTTCACCTTCTTTATAATCTTGTTTTTCATAATTTTTCTCCTTAGTTTAATTCATATTAAAAGACAGTTTTTATAATGTTTTTAAAGACAGTTTGGACTCTGTTATCCAAAAATTTAATTTATATCTTCAGTAATGATAATTTTATGCTCGACACTTGTTCTTGGCATATAATTATAACCATAAACTCCAAGGTCATTTCCGCAATGAAAAGAACTGTTGCCGGCACCGATTGTAACAGCATTTTTGGTAAATTTTAATACAAGACCTACTTCAGTATCCTGCTGATTTCCTGCAAAATTTGAATAAACTGTTTCAATAATATCACCTATCACAAATTCGCTATAATTTGACGTTATTCTTGACACTATGCGGGCTCTATAATGAAGGGGGTCAATATTTAAATTATGCTCAAATGTATAAACCCCTTTTGGAGTCATATTAAACCATTCCGATTCAAAACGTCTTGAGAGATTTTCTCTTCCTTTTCTTGTTATAAAATTACAATCAGCATCAAGATATTGGGTATTAAAAGTGTAGTTTGAAACTTCAGTGATTTTACCGTTTAATACTGTTAGCGAGCCTAGCGGAATATCTTCAAACTCAACCCAGGAAAGACCATTAAACTTATAGCCTGCCCAGGGTTCAAGAGTCATTAGCCACACATCATCAATTACAATATTGACCGGGGCTTTCGGAGATTTGATTATTTTTGTGTTTAATAATTCAATGTTTCCTTCTAAGGTTAAAAATATATTGTAATTGCCGTCAGCGTATCCTGTAATATCAACATTATCAATGTATTCAAATGTTTCAGAATCACCGTAAGCATTTGTTGCGGTTAAAACAGGATAAGTCCCTCCTACTTTAAAACTTAAGATACTTTCATCAAAACTCAAGATATCAGGGGTTTTGCCATCATCTGCAACATTTGCATAATTTATACAAAATTTTGATTTGTTTGTTTTTGTAATAATTTCAGCTTCAGCTATAAAATCATCCAAAATTTCTTTTTTAACATAATCTAAATCTTCTTTAACAGCATTAATGTTTTCTGTTTGTTTGTTTATTTCATCTTGAATTGATGTAAAATTTTCGTTTACTTTATCTGCTCTTGCCTTTGTACCTGCAGTAAAAGTATTTGGTATATTAAAAGACATAAGAATATTTCTCCTCATTTCAAATTAAAGTAGTGTTAAAAATTCAGCGCTAATTTTTTTTAAATCAATTTATATTTTTATTGTAGAGATAAAATTAAGTTTTTCAATAAAGTAAAATTACTCAAATAAAAATTATAAAAAATAGACTAAAAATATTATCAGACAAGGATTATAGCGTTTTAAGTTTTTTCATGCTCAATTATTAAGTTTGTAACAATTTCATAAATTTTTATGAAAACAACAGGATTTTAAAAGAATTTATAGTAAGGTTGTTTTATAAAGAAAGGGGAGAAATATGAACAATAACTTTATTAAACTGGCAAGTATTATATGTATTGCTGCTTTAGGATGCTCAATAGCATCTGCTGAAAGAAAACTGCCCATAAAAGAGGTTAAACCTGCAAATGCTACACTGCCTGTAATTACCGTTCCTGCTGACCAGGTTAAAGAAAAAATTGAAGAAAAGGTGATAACACCTGCAGCAGATAAATCAAATGAAAGCGTAAAACAAGGTAAACAAACAAATGCGCCGATAAGCGATGTTAAAAATAAAGAAGAAATTTTAATTAAACAAAATTCTGAAGGTGCGGTTGAAACTGAGGTTAAACCTGTTACTGCACCTGTTGCAAACCCTCTTGCAGTGCCTGTTACTGCTCCTGCATTAAAACCCGTTACTGTAGTTCCAATTAAAGCATCTGAACTTAACCCGGAATCATCAAATACTCCGGCATCAAGCATTATAAAACCTGCAAACAAAGAGCTGTCTCTTCCTGCAAAAGAAGAAATTAAGCCCGCAAAAGATGAGTCTGTTCAAAAACAAGAAGGTACAATATTTGACCGTTTTGAGGTTAAAGAAAATTTAAAAATCAACAAAACTTCAAAATAAATAATTTAGAATATTATATTTATTTGTTTTAAGAATGCCATTTGCATTTTTAATTTCTGAATTTAATTTTAAAAGGTATGGGATTTTATTTAAAATCCCTACTTTTTTATAAAAATACGCATAGGTTCTAAATTTCCTATCTAAATAAGCTTCCTTTATTTCATCAAGATATTCATAATCAAAAACGATTTTATCCGCTAAAACATAGGCATTAAAATAATTTATCCAATTTTTATCAGCTGAAAATGATATGGATGATTTTCGAATACGGCGTGATACAAGAATTTCTTTTACAAAGCTTATTTTTTCAGCATTCAAAAGCACTTGATACGCAAAAGGTAAATCTTCAGAATTGGGTAAATTAGGAAACTTTATGCCATTTGAAATTAAAAATTCTTTTTTATAAATTTTATTCCAGGGCTCAGCAAGTTCTAAAAGTGTATTGTCCTTAATTTCATGCAGGTTTTTTGCACAATTTTGCAAAGAATCATCTATTGTTTCTAAAAGGTGTGAAACTCTATGGTTAGAAAATTTTTGCTTCTTTTCAATGTACTCATTTGAAGCACAGATGGCAACATCCGTATCAAATTCCTCTGCTTTTTTTACCATTTTTTCCAAAAATGTATTTTTACAAATATCATCCCCGTCAAAAAATATTATCCACTTTCCATTGGCTTTATTTAACCCAAAGTTTCTTGCCATTCCGGCATTTGATTTTTCAACATTGAAAATTTTAATCCTGCTGTCATCAAATGATTTTAAAATTTCAAGACTTTTATCCGTTGAACCGTCATTTACAAAAATAAGTTCAAAATCAGCATACGTCTGGTTTTGAAACATTTTAACGCAGCCTTTTATATATTTTTCAAGATTATAAACAGGTATAATGACTGAAACTAAACTCATAAGTCTAATACTACCATATTTTTTATTCCTTGCGTCAAGCAGGCTAATATTATACAATTTTTATTGAGAGGAGTAAAAATGCCGTTTATTTTTAAAAGAACAGATATTGAAGGATTAGTGCTTATTGAGCCTCAAGTTTTCAAAGATGAGCGCGGCTATTTTTTTGAAAACTTTAAAAAATCTGATTTTTTAAACAATGGAATTGATGTTGATTTTGTTCAGGAAAATTGTTCAAAATCAGCTAAAGACGTGATTCGAGGACTTCATTTTCAGCGCGCACCATATGCACAGGGTAAAATCATCACCTGTACAAAAGGAGAAATTCTTGATTGTGCAGTTGATTTAAGGAAAGATTCAAAAACATTCAAAAATTACTTATTATTTAATTTAAATGAAGAAAATAAGCATTCGCTTTTTATTCCAAAAGGTTTTGCGCACGGATTTTTAACCCTTTCTGATACGGCTGAAATTTCTTATAAAATTACAGGAGCGCAATATAATAAAGATTCTGAATTTGGAATTATTTATAACGACCCTGAATTAAATATAAATTGGGACATAGATTTTGAACCAATTTTGAGCAATAAGGATAAAATTTTACCAAAATTATCCGAGATTAAACCGGAGGATTTATTTTGAAAATCTTAGTTACAGGCGGCGCGGGCTTTGTAGGCAGCAATTTTATAAATTATATGTTAAAAAAATATGATTATAAAATCATAAACCTTGATAAATTAACATATGCAGGGAATTTGGAAAATCTGGTTAAAGCTTCAAAAAACAATGATTACACATTTGTTAAAGGCGATATCTGCGATAAAGAACTTGTTTTAGACCTTTTATCCAATTGTGATGCCATTATAAATTTTGCAGCAGAATCACACGTAGATAGGTCAATTGAATCACCTGATATTTTTATTCAAACAAATGTAAACGGCACTGTTAACCTTTTAAATTGTGCAAGAGCAAAAAAAATTGAACGGTTTATACAAATTTCAACAGATGAAGTATACGGCAGCATAAAAGAAGGATATTTTACAGAAACTACGCCAATTTCCCCAAACAGTCCTTATTCATCTTCAAAAGCAAGTGCAGACCTTTTTGTTCAGGCATATTTTAAAACATACGGTTTACCGGCACTTATTACAAGATGTTCAAATAATTACGGACCGTATCAATACCCTGAAAAATTAATTCCTTTCTTTATAACAAGGCTTTTAGATAATAAAAAAGTGCCGGTATATGGAGACGGGCAAAATGTGCGTGACTGGCTTTATGTAGAAGACCATTGCAGAGGAATTGATTTAGTCTTACATAAAGGGTGTGACGGAGAAATATACAATATTGGCGGGCACAATGAGAAAACAAATATTGAAATAACAAAAATTATCCTTGAAAAAATGGGCAAAGATGAAAACTGTATAGAATATGTGGAAGATAGATTAGGACACGACAGGCGTTATGCTATTTCAAACGATAAAATAAGAAATAAACTCGGATTTGAGGTTAAATATTCCTTTGAAAACGGTATTAGTGATACAATAGACTGGTATTTAAAAAATATTGAGTGGATAAATAACATTAAAAACCGTATGGAGAAGTATTAATGAAGGTTTTAGTAACAGGTGCAAACGGAATGCTTGGGCAAGATTTATGCCCTGTTTTTGAAGATAACGGTTTATACGTAATCCCGATGGGACGAGAAGATTTAGATGTTACAGACTATAAAGGTGCAAAAGCTGTTATTGAAAGGATAAAACCGCAAATAATTGTCCACCTTGCAGCGTATACCAATGTTGATAAAGCGGAAGATGAGCCCGAGAAAGCTTTTAAAATAAATGAAACAGGGGCATTAAATATTGCAAAGATTTCAAAAGAATTGGGCGCCATTATGGTCTATGTTTCAACGGATTATGTTTTTGACGGCACCAAAAATTCATCTTATACGCCGGATGATACCCTAAACCCAATTAATAAATACGGGCTTTCAAAACTAAGAGGTGAAGAGGCTGTAAAAAATAATACCGATAAATATTATATAGTAAGAACTAGCTGGCTATACGGGCTTTCGGGGAAAAATTTTGTTGAAACAATGATAAATTTAAGCACAAAACAGAATGAAATAAAAGTTGTAGACGACCAAGCAGGGTGCCCAACCTATACTGTAGACCTTTCTATGGGCATTTTAAGAACAATAGGAAAGCCGTTTGGAATCTACCATATTGCAAATGAAGGTGAAACAACCTGGTATGATTTTGCTAAAGAAATCTTTAGACTTAAAAATATTCAAACCGAATTAATCCCCTGCACTACAGAAGAATTTCCGCGCAAAGCTAAACGCCCAAAATACAGTGTGCTTCAAAACAGTATTGAAATGAGACCCTGGAGAGAGGCTCTTTTTGATTATATTAAATATAAAGAAAGTCTTGGATTATGATAAAAAATCTTATATTTTTCATATTGGAAATATTAAGCATTCTTGCTCTTATTATTTTAACCCCCGTTTATTTTTTAATAAGAGCTGTATGCAAAAAACCAAGTGCCGGTTTTTTAACCAAGGCGGGAGACTATAAAGAAGCTGCAAAATGTCTTAATAATAAGCAGGGCAAGATTATTATGTTCCACGGGGTTTCTGTAGGCGAAGTGATTGCTCTTGAAAATTTAATCAAACTTGCGCGTGAAACTTTTAAAGACTGCAGAATTTTAATCACCACAGGAACAAAAACAGGACAAGATATTGCAAAGAAAAAATATAGTGAAATTGCAGACTGCATCACATATTTTCCTTTTGACCTGCCGATTTGCACTAAAAGTTTTTTCAAAAACATTAATCCTGATATTATACTTATGGCAGAAACTGAACTCTGGCCTATGTTTGCATTCTATGCCAAACGCAAAAACATCCCCCTTCTTTTAATAAACGGCAGAATTTCAGATGATTCATTTAAAACTTATAAATACTTTGGATGGTTTTTCAGATACATATTTAGCTGTTATACAGGAATTTACACCCAAAGCGAAGGGGACAAGGAAAAAATCATAAAAATTGGTGCAAACTCTGATATAGCAGAGGTTATGAAAAATTTAAAATTTGACATCAAAAAAAATACGGAGCCTATAAACTTTAACCGTGGAGATGAAAAGATATTAATTGCAGGAAGCACACATAAGGGTGAAGATGAAATAATATTAGGTGTTTTCAGTCGTTTAAAAAATGATTTTCCAAGCCTTAAACTTATGATTGCTCCAAGACACCTTGATAGAGTGGATTCTATTGTTGAACTCATTAAAACAAGCACTGCACAAGGCATTTCAACCAATGGTGTAAACACTGATTCCATAAGCGGTTTTAAAACCGGCTTTAGGTCTAAGGGAGCAGATTTTAGAGAGAATGACATAATAATTCTAGACACTCTTGGTGAATTATCAAGAATGTATTCAATAGTTGATATAGCATTTATTGGGGGCAGTTTCAATAACACCGGCGGTCACAACCCGCTTGAAGCAACAATTTATTCAAAACCTGTTATCTCAGGTCCTTCAATTAAAAACTTTAAAGACATTTATTCAATTTTAACTAAAGCAGATGCTGCCTGGGTTGTAAAAACAAAAAGCGAGCTTGAAAACAAGATTAGAAAACTTCTATCAGATGAAGAATTTTATAAAAAGACAGCAGATAATTCAAGAGATATATTTGAAGATCAAAAAGGCGCCAAGGATTTTGTAATTCAAAAGATTAAAGAAATTTTATAAACATAGAAACTTGAATTCAATAGCAACGCTTTAACGGTCTTGAATTAAAGGCAAAACCGCAAAATAAAGTTATTTCAGCATTAATAAATATTGATAAATAGGAAGAATTTTGCTTTTATCCTCTTCAAGAGCAGAGATTATTTCATTTTTCATTGCATCTGTGTCTTTTGAATTTTCCATATAATATAACTGCCAGGGCTCAACCCCGAGAGCAGAAGAAATCAAAATTAAATTTTCATACATTGGATAATTATGCCCTGATTCAATCCTTGAAAGGCTTTTTGTTTCCATATTAATCATTTCTGCAAGCTGTTCCTGCGACAAAGATATTTTTTTTCTAAAAAATTTAATCTTTTGTCCTATATGAATTTTTAAATCTTTCGTTACAGTCATTTTGGCATTTAAACCCATATTTTCCCACCTTTAAAAAGAATAAGTGAATATCAACCGGGGGTCTATTACCCGATTGCCTTATTTAAATCATAGGTATAAATTTTTTTTCTTTGACTATTTTTAAATAAGAGTTTTTAAAAAAATCTTATTTAAAATTGCATTTTATGGAATTATAATGTAAAATTTTTATGTAAAGTATTATTCAAAAGGGAAGTTTTTTATGAAAAATAAGAATTATATTGCCTTTTCTTGTAATTTCGAAGATAAGCTGTTGTATCAAAAAGCTGCTTTTTCTTTGGTGGAAATGCTTATGGCTTTACTTGTTGCTTCGTTGCTGCTTACAGCGTTAGCCCCTGTGATGACAAGGAGAATGAATGAAAATGTAGTAGTACAAGGAAATATGAGTGCAGCAGGTACAAAACAGCATGTGCTGGAGATAGAATACGGTTCGGAGGATTGTCCCGAAATCAAGACAGATGCTGACGGCAGCACCTACTGTGAAGGTGAATTTGAAGTACCAAGCGGATATAACGGATACTTTAACGTTACTGCTATAGGTGCCGGTGGAGGAGGCGGAGCTGCACCGACAGCCGGGTATACAGAATATACAACAGCCGGCAATCACTCCTTTCCAGTGCCCGTAGGTATAAACCAGATTGAAGCAACAATTGTTGAAGGGGGCGCAGGGGGCGCTGCCGGTTATATTGAGCCAGATATACAGGGGTATGCCTGGACACATTCGGGCACATTAAATCGCAGTTATGTTTCAACATCAATTGTAAGTTCAAATATTAAAAATGTTAAAGTTTCAGGAGATACCATTAGTGCAGTATATAAACATGCTACAGCTGTATTGGCTGCCGATAGTATAAAAAATGCTGCCGGAAGCAAACTCTTTATTACCCTGGCAGGCGGGGGCGGCGGGGGCGGAAGAGGATATAGGGGTACAGGCGGTGGCGGAGCTGCAGCACGCGTACGAGAAGCGGTGACAATCTCAAAAGGAAATAACTATGATGTCAAAGTAGGGCTTGGCGGACAAGGGCATTCCTGCAACTCTGCAGGAGGATGCGGCGGTTCTGCCTCCAGTTTTGGAGGACTTATTATGGCAGGCGGAGGAGGAGGCGGGGGCTGGCCTATAAATCCTGACCGCTGCAATGCTACAGATGGAGAAAATGGCGGCTCGGGCTCAGTAGCTACCAGCAGCGGGACGTGTTCAGTGTTGGATGATAATGGAAAACATATTGTAATAGTTACATGCAGCGGCGGACGTGGAGCAAACCCTGGAGGAAGTACTGCACTAAATGATAACCAAAGCTGTACAGGTACAACAACTATAAATTCCCATCCTGGCGGAAATGGGGCAAACAGCATGTTTGGTACCGGAGGTATATATGATACGAATAATAGCGCATTAAGAGATGGAAAGGGATATGGCAGCGGGGGCTGCGGAGGAGGCGGTGTGCCAAGTGCTTTTGGGAATGGCGCACCAGGGTTTGTTGCAGCAGAGTGGTTAAATTTAGGCAACGGTGGAGCAGGTGGAGGAGGCGGTTCAATGGTACCCTTTAAAAAAGTTGCAGTTACGCCAACTGAAACTCTTTCAGTAATCGTAGGTAAAGGCGGAAACGGAGGGGCTGCAGGAAATATTACAAATTCAATTACTACTTACAAGCAAGGGCTTAATGGAGAACATTCTTATCAAAGTTATCTTAAGCGCGGGAATACAACACTAATAAGTACAAGCAGCAATAGCTCATCTGCAAATATTTGCAGCTGCGGGGGCTGCGGAGGATTGACATCAGGGATTTTAGCGGCAGCAGGATGGGTTGGCGGCTGCTGGGCTCCAGGATACAAAGTTGAAAACGGAGTAATGATAAACACAAACTATCCTGGCTTTAGCACAGGGCATGGACGAACAGCAGGCAATACAACATCAACCACGGCAAATACTTTCACAGTTAATGACAAAGGTGGAGACGGCGGTACGACTGAGATTTTTGGAAAGAAAACCTGTGAGGCTGGCAAGGGCAGTACTGTCTTTGGTACAGCAGGCGGGAATGCCACAGGATATGGGGGTTGTGGCGGCGGAGGCGGATATGGACTTGCAAACGGAGGAAGCGGTGCGCCAGGTTTTGCTAGAATAAGCTGGAATAAATATTGGGATACAGCAACTGCTGCATACAAACTTACACAGGAAAGCGCAGGAGGCGGGGGTGCAAGCGGAAATATACTAAAACAAAGTATTCAAGTGAAAAGTAACCAGACAATAAAATTTAGAATAGGAAAAGGCGGAAGTGGCGCATACGTAAGTAATAATACTTTAATTAACGCAGCAAAAGGCGGAGATACTGTGTTTGGAGATGTTAAAGCAGGAGGGGGAGGCGGAGGCAGAAGTGTTGAGGTTAACAATTCAAATCAATTGATAAACGGACAAGGAGGTATTGTTTCAAATATCTGCCATTTTGGTTCAAGCAGTTATTTGAACAACAAAAAATGTATTAAGGGTACGGCAGGACAAAATGCAAACGCAATAATACCGGGGAAAGGAGCAGATTTTGCCGGATATACGTTAACACTTATAACAAAAAACGGTGAAGAAAAAATTGAAACTAAAAAAGAAATAAAGGGAACAGGTGGAAGCGGCGGCACAGTTGATACAGGAGATAATGCAAACGGCAAAAACGCCGAAGGGTATGCTTCAGGCGGAGGAGGCGCAGCATTAAGAGACGTAGGACAAGTTAGCTCTTCATCTACCGGCAATATAGCAAACAATCCAAACAGGGGAGGTGCTGGCTCTAACGGAAAAATAATCCTTGAATGGTATGAATAACTTTTAGATGAACAACTTTTCAATTGGGCGCATTTTGGTAACCTTTGCGCCCATTTTTTTGTCCAGAATATTTATACCGGCGCAATAAATTACCCCCCCGCTATATGAATTATTTTGGCTGCGTGAAATATAATATTCTCATAGAATTTAGAATTGCAAGAATTGAGACCCCCACATCTGCAAACACGGCGCCCCACATTGAAACTATACCAAATGCTCCAAATGCAAGGAATGAAAATTTTACAGCAAGGATAAATATTATATTTTGCTTTATTATTTGAATTGTCTTTTTAGAAATTTTAACAGTTTCAGAAATTTTATTTAAATTATCATCCATAATAACAACATCACTGGCGCCGATTGCAGCATCAGAGCCCATTTTGCCCATTGCAATGCCGATATCTGCACGGGATAAAACAGGCGCATCATTAATACCGTCACCGACAAAAGCAAGTGCAGTCTTATGATTTTTTATCTTCATAAGTTCTTCAAGCTTTTCTACCTTTTGATTTGGCAAAAGATTACAATATATTTCATCAATCAAACTGCCGTTATTTAATTCTTCAAGTCCAAAAAGTCCTTTATCACCCGTCAAAACTATAAGCTCTTTTACCCCTTCTTTTTTAAGATTCAAAAGGGTAGCTTTTGTATCAGATTTTATGGTGTCTGAAATTGTTAAATATCCTGCATATTTACCATTTATAGCCATATAAATAATGGTTTTACCTTCTATATCTTGTGGATAATCAATATTGAATTTTTCCATAATTGCAGCATTGCCCAAAATTATGTTTTTTTCTTGTATTACAGCTGTGATACCCATTCCGGGGATTTCTTTTAAACATTTGATATCAGATGGATTTACATCTTCTAAATATGCTGATTTAATTGAGCTTGCAACAGGATGATTTGAAAAATGCTCCGCATGGGCTGCAAGTTTTATAAATTCTTCTTTTGAGATATTTAAAGCAGGACAAATTTCTGAAACACTAAATACACCTGATGTTAGAGTTCCTGTTTTATCAAAAACAATTGTATCAACCTTTGAAAGCGCCTCAATATAATTACTTCCTTTAATTAATATGCCGTTTTTAGATGCTGCACCGATTGAAGCAAAAAATCCTAAAGGTATTGATATTACAAGCGCACAAGGACAGGAGATAACAAGAAATGTTAGTGCTCTTTCAAACCATTGTACAAATGCACCGCCAAAAATAACAGGAACAATGACCAAAAACAGTGCCAGAAATACAACAATAGGGGTATAAATTTTTGCAAATTTTGTAATGAAATTTTCGGTGCGGGTTTTCTTATCAGAAGCCTGCTGCACCATTTCAATAATTTTAGAAACGGTAGAATTTTGAAATTCTGATGTTACTTTTATTTTTATTACACCATCTAAATTTATGCAGCCATTCATTATAGTATCACCCGGTTTAAGGCTTTTGGGCAGGGCTTCACCTGTTAAGGCTGATGTATCAATGGAAGTTAAGCCTTCAACTATAGTGCCGTCCAAAGGAATTTTCTCACCCGGCTTTACAAGGATAATATCATTAATTTTAACTTTATCAGGAGCAACTTTTTGTATATCTGTTTGGGTTACAAGGTTTGCAAATTCAGGTTTTAAATCCATTAGGGCAAGAACTGATTTTTTAGATTTATTAACCGCATAATCCGTAAATAGCTCACCTGTTTGATATAAAAGCATAACCATAAGGGCTTCTGGGTATTCGCCAATTCCAAAAGCTCCAAATGTTGCAATGGTCATTAAAAAATTTTCATCCAGAAAATTTTTGCTTAGTACATTTTTAAAAGCATTTAAGACTATATTTTTTGCAACTATCAGGTACAGAGTAAAATAGATTACAAACTTTATAATAGCTGAATTAATATAAAACAGCTGCGATACAAGGTTTTCAGGTTTTAGAATTATCATTAAAATAAGTGCGGTAAAAACAATAACCAGCTTTTTTATTAAAAAATTATCTAAACCGGTGCCACTATGCCCTTTGGAACAACAATGTTCATTGTTGTGTCCGTGCTCGCAGTGACCGCTATTATGTTCGCAATGATTACACATATTACTTTCCTTATTTTATTATAATTTTAGTTGAATAGTTGTTCAACTATATTAATAGTATAATTGAACAACTATTCAATTGTCAAGAGGATAAACGAATCAAATTTACAAAATTTGCATTTTAGCAATCCAAAAAATATAATAAACCTATGGAAAACAGAAAAACAGACTGCGAAGCTTATAATATTGAATTAATAAATAAAGTAAAGCCCAATATGCCTGAAATGAGGGTTTTGTATGAACTTTCAGACTTTTTTAAGGTGATGGGCGATTCAACCAGAATACAGCTTTTATGGGCGCTTGAAGAAAGCGAGATGTGTGTTTCGGATTTAGCAGTGCTTTTAAATATGACAAAATCTGCCGTGTCGCACCAATTAAAGGTTTTAAGGACTGCAAAACTTGTAAAAGCAGTAAAAACAGGTAAAAATGTTTATTACTCCCTTGACGATACGCACATTAAGGATATTTTAGAAAAAGCACTTGAACATGTTATGGAGTAAATTTACACCTTTTAAAATTTATGCTTGACTTGGAGCCTACTTTAGGTTGTAAAGTATTTATATAGTTTTAAAAAGGTTTGCAATATGAAAATTTCAGAAGTAAGCAAAAAATATGATATTTCAGCAGATACACTTCGATATTATGAAAAAATGGGGCTTTTGCCCAATGTTAAGAAAAATTCAAGCGGGATAAGAGATTATTCTGAAGCTGATTTAGGCTGGGTTGAATTTATAAAATGCATGAGAGGAGCAGGGCTTTCTATTGAAGTTTTGGCAAGATATATCAAACTTTTCTACCTTGGCGATTCAACGCATGAAGAAAGGAAAAATATCTTAATTGAAGAAAGAAAAAAATTAATTGAAAAAAGAGATGCTATCCAAACAACCATAGACAAGCTTGATTATAAAATAAGTTCTTACGATAAAATTATGTCAAAAAAGGAAAAAGAGCTTTTAAGGTAAATTTGGTCCACACCCTGCCAATTTCTTACTTATATAGTTTTAGGTTTTCATGCTAAGATTGTTTAAATAGAAAATTTAAAGGCAGTTTGATGGAAGAAATTATAGGGAAATCTTGGGCAGAAGCATTAAACAAAGAGGAGCTTGAAATCTTAAAGGTAAAATGGGATGAAATTCAAGAAAGACGCAAGCTGATTGAAGGCGAGGTTTTACCTTTAGAAAATAATAACAGCGGGATATATTATGCTCTTAAAATGACTGATTTCAATAAGGTTAAGGTTTTAATCACAGGGCAAGACCCTTATCCAAACAGGGAAGATGCTCACGGGCTTTCTTTTTCAAAAAAATCCGGCGGGGTGCCTGCTTCTTTAAAAAATATTTTTTGTGAGATAAATAACTGCACAGGGATTAATAATTCAAGCGGAAACTTGAGTACCTGGACAAAACAAGGGGTACTGCTTTTAAACCGCGCACTCAGTTTTGAAAAAGATTTAACATTAAATAAACGGTTAAAATTTTGGAAACCTGTCACAGATATCATTATAGATAAATTATTAAACAGAGGAAAACCCCTAATTGTAATGCTTTGGGGAGGACCTGCAAACACTATGGAAAATTTTCCTATCCATAAAGATGAGGGTTTTAAGAAAGAAAATATTCATATCTTAAGGTCTTCACACCCATCAAATATGGGAAATGCAAAAAATACAAGAATTATGGTGGAAGATAAAGAAGTGGATGCCTTTATCGGGTGCAAACATTTTGCAAAATGCAATGAAATTTTAGAAAAAGCAGGCTTGGAACCTGTAAATTGGAGCACGGACTGTACAAGACAAACAAAATTATTTTCTTAGCGCATGTTTTGATTCACACCTTGCAATAAATACAGACAAAATATAAACAAACTCATAAAAAGGTTTTAAATACCATACAGTTGTTCTACATTTATAAAACTCATATTTGTTGACAATTTCAAATAATTCATTGCTTTTTGTATTTAATTTTGTTAAATCATACCTTTTTAATAATTTTTTGTAATTTTTATTATTATTCACATTTTAGTTCCTTTTTTAAAAAAAGGTATGGAACATTTAATAATTTTAATTAACACCCATACCAAAAATTGTCTAAATTAATTTCCTAATTTTATTATACTCGTTATTAAACTAAATTTCTAGCCTAATACACTATTTATTTTGATGAGTTATACAAGTAATCTCATTATATAGGGAGAAACATGTGTCTGAACTAAAAAAATTACTTGGCAAACGCGTAGCAACAATGCGTAATAATATGAAATACACCCAGATGCAGCTTGCAGAAAAAGTTGATATGTCAGCTTCTGCTATTGCAGAAATTGAAACAGGAGTTACATTTCCAAAACCTGAAACAATCGAAAAATTACGCGAAGTTTTTAACTGTGAGTATATAGATTTATTTAATTTCCATGACAATAAAACAATAGATACAGCTTATAAAGAAGCAAAAGAATCTTTAGATTATTTATATAAAAATAATTCAGAGCTAATTCCCGCTGTGCGGTTATTTATGCATCTGATTAAGAAATAATTTCCCTTTCAAACACTTCAACAACACTCCTAAATATGTTGTTGTAATTATTCCTGTTACAAAATAAAAATATGTTGTTTTAAGCGGATAATAAAACCAGTAAATATCTGCATTATTTTTAACATCAAAAGGAATGCCTTTGAGTGCAAGGAAGGCATAAGTTATTATATTAAATACGATAAGGTGGTTTGCCATAATATGGTAAGTATTTTGCCCTATAAGATGTAAGAATTTCCAGTCTTTAATTTTTTCATATAATATTTCAATTATAAAAAGACTCATCCAAATACCCGTTATACTTGTTAAAACAGGCACAATCCAATTATCAAATTCTCCCCATACAAGAATGAAACTCAAACCAATGCCATCCATTGCCGTAAAATCTTTATTTGTAAGCCAAAGAAGAGATTGAAGCACTAAAACTGCAAAAAATATTTTTGGTGTGAAAATTTCATATTTCCCCTCAACCTTGTTTTTGTATAAATATCCAAGGTGAATAAAAAGTAGTGAAAACATTGTTCTTATAATTAAAAGAATGTATAAATTTTCCCTCAGAGGCTGAAGCTGAATAGCAGCAAGCGTAAGCAGCAAAAATACGGAGGTTTTAAAAACCTCATTACATTTTATATAAGAAAATATTTTATACACAATAAGGGAAATAAAAAGCTGCGGCACAAACCATAGAGGCGAAATTAAATCTATTTGATGCCCCGTTAAAAACGGCATAAGAAACTCATTTTGAAGCGTTACAGGCATGGCCCAGAATTTCCCGATTAAGGGCGTAATTAAAATAGTCAAACCAAGATAAAAAAGTGCATACAAACAATATGGCACCATAAGGGATTTTGTTCTCTTTTTAAAAAATTCAAAGAAACCGTATTTATTATTAAACACCATGCCTGCAATAAAAAAGAATAATATCACTTGAAAAGAATATGGCGGGAACATAGGAATAATTGAAAATTCAAGATGCCCTGAAACTACAGCAAGGATTGCAAGTGCTTTTAAAAGGTTTATTTTATTGTTATGCATAAAAATTTCCTTAAATTAAGTTTTAAAATTTAAACAGTATCAAGGTTTAAAAGTTTTTTAGACAAGTGATAGATTCAAAATGGCAGATAATCACTGTATTTTGCGGATAACCTTGCATGGAACGCCTGCTGCAAGGGAGTTATCCGGAATATCTTTTGTAACAATACTTCCTGCAGCAATTGTGCAGTTATCACCGATTGTAACTCCCGGCATTACAGCTACATTGCCGCCAAACCAAACATTATTTCCAACCGCAATTGGCTTTGCATATTCTAAACCCTTATTTCTTTCTTCAATATTTAAAGGGTGTCCTGCCGTATAAAATCCGCAATTAGGACCAATAAAAACATTATCGCCAAAGGTGACTTTCGCCGGGTCTAAAATAACAAGGTTATGATTTGAATAAAAATTTTCACCAAGTTCTATGTTATAGCCGTAATCACACCAAAAAGAAGGCTCTATTATGAAATTTTCTTTTATTTTACCCAGAATCCGGCTTAAAAGAGCATACCTTGACTCAATATCTTCGTATTGAGAATTATTATATTTTGCACATAAAATTTTGCATTGCTTACGCTCTTCTATAAGAGCTTTATCGTAATTGGCATCATAAAGCAGCCCTTTTAGCATTTTTTCTTTTTCATTCATTTTCTTAAATCCCAACAAACACAATTTTTGCAATGCAGATTGTATCATAAAAAATGTCCAAAAGCAACTTCTAAAAGAACTTTTGGACATTTTAAACTATAAATCCATAATTTATACTTATAAATGAACTCTGCCTCTGTTCACTCTTCCAACAGCCCAGCTCATACCGCCTGTTAGTGAAACACCTGTCCTTCCGCCATTTCTTACCAATGATTGTAAATAGCAGGTGAAATCATTGTTTAAAACTCTTTGAATGCCAAGACCATATTCAACATAAGGGTCCATACTCATTTCAGGCAGTTTAATGCCGTTTGCTCTAACATCAGTATCATTAAAGGTATTCCACACAAAAGCAGCACTGATATATGGCTGCCAGCCGCCTTCGGTATTACCGATTAATCTTATACCCGGTTTGATTTCAAAGGCATTAAGAGGGTCAGAATTTATTCTGACACCTGCTTCGTTTGTATAATCAAAGATTTTTGAAATATAATAGCTTAATGAAACATTTGGCTGAATTATAAACTTACCTTCGTTAAATTCCATATTGTAACCGGTTTTAGATGAAACAGCACCGCTTAAAGATACAATATTATCATCTCCATACATTTCAGAAATCTCGCCAATGCCTACATTTCCTGTCATAGAAAGCGCTGTCCAGAAATTTTTCTTATAATAATTTTTTGTAATACCTACAAGTGCTCCATTTGACATTATATCAACATTGCCATAATCAAGGCTTGAACCATGGTAGCCTAAAAAGCTTGAAGTTAAACTTGTCCAGCCATGGCGCCTTTCTTTAAATCTAGAGTCAAATCCGATTAATGTACCATAGCTTAAATTGTCAACTTTAGGACCACGGTCTAAATCAATACTTTCAAATACAGTAAAGGGACGGAACCAAAAAGCACTGCCTTCGGACTGCCCGTTGTATAAAGGCAGCTGCCCGTTAAATTCTGAAATTGCATACTTATCAGCATTTACTCTTGCAAATCTTTCATTGCGGGGTAGTTTTGTAAATGAATCAGTATGCTCAAATGCATAATTTACAGCTTCTTTAATTCCTGCTTGGGCTGCAGCCTGCAAGGCGACAGGAGTGGCAAGAATTGAAGGGTTATATGAATTTTTATTACCACGAGAACCTGTTGAAAGCGACATAACACCTGTATTAGAATCAAAATCAGCCTGATATTTAAAAATAGGACTCATAACGTTTTTAGCCTCAGGACTCAATTCAACAAGCCCGAGAAGCGGGCTATCATTTGTTGCTTCATCAAGTGTTATAACATCAAATTGGACTGCACCGTTTGTAGTAGACATAATATTAATATTGTCAATTAAAATTTTAACGTCACCGGTAACACTTAGCGCGCCGATTTTATCATTTAAGCTGTTCTTGGCATCAATATCTATGCCAAGTTTTGCCGTGCCGTCTAAATTAAGGTTTCCAAAATTTACAACATCGTTTGGATTATTGTTTGCAAGATTTATTCTTGAATTATTTTTTACGTGAGTATTTTGCGCATTAAAATACGTTGCGCCTGATAAAAGCTGAACTTCACCGCCATTTAGGTAAACATCGCCTGTAAATTTACTGTTATCACCGCCAAGTTTTAAAACACCTGCATCATTTTTTGTGATATCGCCATTTCCTGCTATACCGCTTTCAACTATGGTATTTTTAGAACCATTTACGGTTAAGGTTGCTTTTGTGCCATCTGATGCATTTTCCAAATAAATATCATTTTTGCTTCCGGCAGCTTGCGTATCATTAGCAGTAGTAACTCGTGTAATATCAGGTTGGCCGGGTGCTTCCGGTACATCAGGATTTATTTCTGGTATTGCAGCTTCGTGAACATTGTTTTTAAGTATTACATCTTTTGTATCAGCATTTAAAACAACTGCACCGCCTAAAGCATAGATAGCGCCGCCTTTGCCGTCTGATGTGTTATTTGCAATGGTAGAATCAGTTATAGTAACTGTACCGCCAATATTATTTACAACTGCACCGTTACTATCGGTATAGAAATTGCTTAAGGCACCGCCTTTTATACTGCCAGCATTTTTAATTTCAAGTCTTTGGTCTGCAGCAAGGGTTATACCTTGATTTTTATTACCATCCAGATTGAAATTTTTCATATCTATTGTTAAAGATTCACCGCCCATAGCATTCAGGGATTGCGTCAATTTAATATTTTTGGTTGCAATATAATTTCTAATTGCTTCATCACTTGCAACGGCTTCAGGCAAGCCGCTTGTATCTTCTTTTGTAACATTTATATAACCATCTTCTCCAATAGTAAATACATATTTTGCTAAATCAGTATATTGTATAACTTCACCATTTTCACTAAAAGGAAAATCTCTGTTAAAGAGCTGGAATTTATCTGCATCCCCATCTTCCAGAATATTGAACTCGAAATAATCTGAATTGAATGCAATATTTCCGCTCATTGCCTGAGTTACTTCAAAATAATCACTAATACCCTCTTTTAAATTGACATCAAGAGCAATTAATAATTTTTGTTCGCCTGTAGGTTTAGTTATAGATAAATTTCTTATTAAAAGCTTGTCTATTTTGCCGTTTGCAAGATTAAATTTTAAATCTGCACCACTGTTATCAGGTGATATAAATAAATCAACATCCTGCAGAATGGAAGCACCGTTTGAAATTTTGTCGCCTGTTAATAACAAGGTTCCTGATTGATGCGTTAAAATCAGGTTTTTGACCTGATTATTTAAAGTAATTGAACCGCCTGTAACCACTACGCCATCTTTATTTGTGGTTTTGGAAGATGAAATATTCAATTTTGCATTATCCATATCCCATTTGCTGGAACCTTCGATAATATCATCTATAACCCATTTGCTGTCATTACCTTGTGTTTTTAAATTAACTTCACCTTTTTCTATAAATAAGCCGTTTGAAGTTTCACTCATCCACCAGTCAGGGTCATTATTTATATTATATCCTTGAACATTGCCTGATATTTTATGAACTGTTCCATCTGATGAAATAAAATCAATATGTCCATTGTTTAAATCAAGAGCTATATACATAGCACCGCCATTTTGACCCGCTATATTATTTATAAAGTCAGTATCAAAAATTTGCATTACCATATAATCTCTACTCAATACATGGATTGCGCCGCCTCTTGTACCTGCAATATTGCCTTCAAATAATGAATCTCTGATTTCATTCATTAAACCTGATGCGATTCTTATGGCACCGCCCAAATATTCAGCAGAATTTGCAGAAAATTTCGAATTAGTAATCTTCATTACATCGCCGTCAGCATAAATGGCGCCGCCATTACCAGCACTGTTGCCGCTAAATAAAGAATTACTTATTGTATAACCACCATGCCCCGTAATACTTGGAAAATACCATAAAGCACCGCCTGTATTTGAACCGGGACTGTTGATATTTATAAACGAATATGAATCAATTCCTTTGCTGTAAGTTTGCTTTTCAGTTATTGGATTATCGTAATGTCCAGGTTCCCGATATGCTGCATTTGAAAAATTATAACTGCCTGCAAAAAGTACAAGCCCAAAAGCTATACAGCAAACTAAAAATCTTTTTCCTTTATCTTTCATCCTTGTATATTCCTAATCTTTTACTTAACTTGTTAAATATGTATAAAAATAATACAAAAAACCATTTTTCTCTGTCAATAAAGGCTTATAAAACCTTAAGAAAACTAAACAATCATAATAAAAATATTTTTCAGCTTAAAAGTGTTCGGATAGAGAACGAAATTCGGAGAACCCGGGATTCGAACCCGGGATGCAGGATAACCCACATAACACCTTAGCAGGGTGCCGCCTTCAGCCACTCGGCCAGTTCTCCAAATATAAATACTGTCAAAATTCAGTTGTAAACTATGAGATTCATTCTATCATAAACAGATGAATATTATCAAGTAATAATTTTAAGCAGCTTTAGCTTTATTTAATTCAAACTGTGAAATAATAAAATTTACTGTCTCAGGGAAGAAATTTAAAAGAATACGCATGTGTTCATCATTTGCACTATTATCTTCATATTCTTCCATCCATAGCAAATTGCAAACCGCTTTAATTACTTCTAAAATTTCCTTATCAGGGGTTAAATTCTTTTTCAGATAAAAATCAGGCGTTTTTCTTAAATGCTCATCACTTTGAGTTTCCAGCCAATTTGTAAAATTTTTCCTCTCATATTGAAATATTTCATCTAATTCTTTGTTTTGAGCAAGAAAATGTTTATCCGACAGCCTTTCAATGGTATAATCAATCATTTCATTCGCTGCAACAGAAGGACTAAAGAGGCTTATTGGAACTTCTTTTTTATTAGAATTTTTTAAAGAAAGATAATCAAGTGTATCTTTTAGCTCCAAAAGTATCTGCGGGGGCAATAACTTTAAAGCTTCAACAAATGTTTCCTGTTTGATTTCAGGTATAAAAGCCAAAGTATCCGAAAAATCAAGAAGCTCTCCCCTGCTGCCGCTTGTTATTGCAGCTTGAGCATCGTTATTTACCTTTACTCTATATATTCTGCCATTTATATTAAATTCTGAATATCCCTTAAAATCTTTTTTAGAATAAGAATATTCCAACACAGGATTAAAATCATAATCTGTTACTGAAATATTTCTGGATGCAGCTGTTCTATAACCGTTTGAATGGTAAATTGTCTTTTTATATGAATTTTCAACATAGTATTCTTCATTAAACCTGCTTGTATCAATAAAATTAGTCGTGGTTTTGCCTTCCATGCCTGAAGTTTCCCTTGATACATGTAAATTACCAGCATTATTTGAAGTTTTAATCATGCTATAAAAGCCATATCCATTTGAAAAAGAGAGCGCCAGTTTTTTATCTGTTATTCCGTTGAATGTATCTTTTGAATTTGAAAGTTTTATTCCTGCTTTTTTGTTTAAAAGTGCTGTTTTTCTTTGCGGAAATTGATATATAGCTTTCATAGCCATATTATAGCTCTCATTATCCAAACCAAGCATTTTTATTGCAGCCGCCTTTTCAGGATTAAATTTTTTAATTTCTTTATACCTTTTTGAAAAATTGAAAATATCATTTTTATCATCAGCAAATGTTGCATTTGACGGCAAGACAAAACTTGCACCAAAAGATAGGTGCTTTATGTTATTTTTATTGCCTTGATACGCAATGCTAACCGGCAGAATATGCATATTTTTTCCTTTTGTTTAAAACATATACAAATAAAACTTTTGAACAAAATTTTTTGCGGATAATTATATACATTTTATATTTCCCGCTACATTTATAGAGAA
This sequence comes from Candidatus Gastranaerophilales bacterium, assembly GCA_910586855.1. GTDB lineage: Bacteria > Cyanobacteriota > Vampirovibrionia > Gastranaerophilales > Gastranaerophilaceae > MGBC122484. The sequence goes on along the minus strand of CAJUJH010000001.1, from coordinate 473,166 downwards.
GCTAAAACATAATCGTAATAAGGTATACAGGCAGACTATATACTTTAGGGGGGTTGCAAAACAGGTGTGTTATGTGTATAGTAGGTTTACAAAACTTGGGTTTTCATCTTAGGTGCATAAAAATTGTGTTAGAAAGTAAATGCATTTTAAGTTTTTACCCTGTTAGAAACAAAAAAAGAGGATTTTTTATTATGACGAAAAAGCTTATCAAAACTTTGTTAGTCTTTGTTTGTGCGCTTTGCATAAATTTAGCAAACACTGTAAATGCGGCTCAATCGCCCAATGAAATTAAAACATCAATTGTTAAAACTGCCATTAATATGGGGGTTGACCCTTGTATTGCTTTAGGCATTGCAAAACTTGAATCAGAATTTATACCAACCAAAAAAGGTGCATCAGGTGCCGTAGGGTTATTTCAGCTCATGCCTGACACTGCAAGAAGACTTGGGGTTAATCCATATATTGTAAGCGATAATATTAAAGGCGGAATTATGTATTATCAAATGATGTACAAAAAATTCGGCTCTACAGATTTAGCACTTGCAGCCTATAATGCAGGTCCAGGAAACGTTGCACGATACAAAGGAGTTCCGCCTTTCCGTGAAACAAAAGCTTTTATTACAAGAATTAAAGCTAGTGCAAACCAGTTTAAACAAGACCCTATTGTATTAGAACATACAAAACCAAAAGCTCCGGTTCCAGCTACTTTATAAGTTAGGCAATTTGATTACTTTAATAAAATTTAAAAACACTTTTTAAATGCGTTCTTTGCTAATAAAAAGTGTTTTTGTTATTATTGCTTTAGTTAAGTTATTTTATTTTTACAAAGAGGTTTTTTAAAAAATGGAAGAAATTAAGATTGAACAGAAGTTTGTTGAACAGGCAATTGATATCTCAAAAGGGGCAGAAGTATTGCCAAACGGCGTTGAAGAATTAGCCAGAAAACTTCAAGAATCTTATTATTCAAAAAAACCTTTGAGAGTAAAATTAGGACTTGACCCTACACGCCCCGATTTGCACCTCGGACACACTGTTGTTATGAGAAAATTAAAGAAATTTCAGGATTTAGGGCACCAAATTGTTTTAATTGTTGGCGGGGCTACTGCAATGGTGGGCGACCCTTCAGGAAAATCTGAAACACGCCCTGCATTATCAAAAGAGCAGGTTGCAGAAAATGCAAAAACCTATTTTGAGCAGATGTCAAAAGTTGTAGATGTAAATAAAGCAGAAATCAGAAATAATGCAGATTGGCTTCATTCAATGAGTTTTGTTGATTTTCTAAAACTGGCTTCAGCCACAACTGTTGCAAAACTAATGACACGGGATGATTTTGCAAAAAGGTATACAGAAGGCAGACCCATAAGCCCTGTTGAATTTTTCTACCCTTTAATGCAAGGATATGACAGCGTTGCAGTTAATGCAGATATTGAATTTGGCGGAACAGACCAAAGATTCAACCTCCTTATGGGAAGAGATATCCAAACATTTTACGGATTAAATAAAATGCAGGTTGTTATGATGACTCCTTTAATTGAAGGAACCGACGGGGTTAAAAAGATGTCTAAAACATACCCTGAACACTGCATTTCCTTAACTGAAGAACCAAAAAATATGTACGGTAAATTAATGTCAATTCCAGATGAATTGATGGAAAAATATTTTACATTATTAACAGATATTGAATTTAACAAAGAAAATAATCCAAGAGATGAAAAAATGCGCCTTGCTTATGAAATTACAAAAATGTACTGCGGAAAAGATGAGGCAGATAAAGCGCAGAACGAGTTTATAAATGTTGTTCAAAATAAAGGCATACCTGATGATATTCCGGAAATCAAAATAAATTCAAATAATATTTTAGATATTCTCGTGGAACTTAATTTTGTCCAAAGCAAAGGAGAGGCAAAAAGACTTGTAACAGGCGGCGGCGTTAAATTTGAAGGCGAAAAAATAACCGATATTCAAGCTGTACTTGAAAAAGATGGTGTTCTTCAAGGCGGAAAAAGAAAATATGCAAAAATCAAATTCTAAAAGTAACAGCACGAAAAATAAACCTTCTGCTGCTTTTAAGAAGCAACACCCAATTGCCTTGATTCGAGGTATTAAGCGTGTATGTGATGATATAAAAAATATCAAAGATAAAGACCCCGCAGCAAAGAGCGTGTTTGAAATAATACTTTTATACCCGGGGTTCCATGCGCTATTATCATACAGAATTGCAAATAAACTATTAAAATGGCATATTCCATTTATTCCAAGATTAATATCTCAAGCTGCAAGATTTTTTACCGGAATTGAAATTCACCCCGGCGCAACAATTGGCGAAAGATTCTTTATTGACCATGGAATGGGTGTCGTAATAGGAGAAACTACCATAATAGGTGATAATGTGTTGGTCTATCAGGGTGTAACCCTTGGCGGAACAGGAAAAGACACCGGTAAACGCCATCCTACCATTGGAAATTTTGTTACAATAGGCGCAGGAGCCAAAGTTTTAGGAAATATTACAATTGAGGATAACTCCAATATAGGTGCTGGAAGCGTTGTGATAGATAATGTGCCGGAGCACTCAACCGTGGTTGGAATCCCGGGCAGAATTGTCCAGCAGAGATTCTTTATTCAGGGGCAATTGCTGCACAATAAAATCCCTGACCCTGTAACCTGCCAATTAAACCGCTTAACATATGAATTAAAAGAAATCAAAGATAAATTAAATTCTTAATATTTTTGCCAAACCGGATTAAAATAAATATTATTAAATAAAAGCCTTAGAGTGTTCTGGTTTACGGATTAGAGCAGATGGGGCATTTCAAATCGTCGGTGAGGTCGCTAATTTGCGATACAGCTTTATGTGTTTTTCATAAATATCGTTTAACAGCGTCTATATTGTTAAACCAAATATCTTTCACCGTTTTTAAAGACACAAGCGCACGTTGATATTAGTAAAATATTGCTGGTAAATTATTTTGTCTATAGGAGTTTTTTCAGACAAAATTTGCTCTCAAATTGCTTTTAAGCCCGCGCTGTACATATTGCCTGCTGCACAGTGTCAGTGGTTCATTGGCGGCTGCCAGGGTGCTGTTCCTAACAACTGCTACCCGTACGGTCTATGGTCATCAAGCAAGGGTTCTGAAGCAGGCAGCTATACTAACAGAGAGCTGAATGGTGGAGCTTATGCAAACACATATACCAGAAGTGTTGCCAACGCCTTTGGTGTGCGCTGTGTCCTGGATTTGATATAGAATACAGACGGTTTTGCAGCTGTGCGATGCTCAGGTGAGTATTTCATACGGTACTGCACAGTGTCATTGGCTAACAGGCGGCTGCCAGGGCGCTGCTCCTTACATGCTAAGTTCTACGGATACATGTTATCCGTACATTGTATGGTCTGGTTCCACGGCAGGCACAAGTCAGTATTACAGAGCTTTGAGTCTGTATGGGAGCACCTTTGGTTACAGTTCAGGGCTGTGTGCTCAAGACATTACGGGCGGAGGCTACGGTAAGTGTTTGTCTGTGTGGAGCTTTTCTGTGCGCTGCTTGCTTCTCCCGGTATGCGGGCGCAGGCGTGAAGTCTCACCCCTCTCGCCCTGAATTGCGGTGTGCTGTGTCTTTGGGTTTGAAGCATACAGGCTTCTTACCCCGGTTTGCAGCTGTGCGACAGGTGGGAGAGTTCCAAGTACGGTGCTGCACAGTGCTACGAACTGTATGGCGGCTGCCAGGGCGCAATCGGTAACAACTGCTGGCCGAACTGGGTATGGGCAGGCACCAAGGCAAGCGTCGCAGGTAAAGCTTACGACAGAGCGCTTGAATCAGGATGGTGGATTATTAATGAATATACTCCGCACGAATTTACCAACGCCTTTTCTGTGCGCTGTGTCCTGGATTTGGGGTCTGGGTATTATAAGCTCCGGGTTTCTCAGCCAAGCAGATATGGACAGTTGAGCTCTGCGACTACAGTGCAAGTTCTTCATACGGTGCTGCACAGTGCAGAAGCCGGGATGGCGGCTGCCAGGGTTCTGCGCAAGGCTATAGTGAGGCTAATAGCTGTTATCCCTATGTTTTATGGTCAGGCAAGCAGATAAGCAGCATTAAGTCTTGGTCGCCGGAGTTAATGGGAGGCAAGCTTTTTGAGAACTACGGCGATGCCGGACACCCTATTACCGAAGCAAGTTCTGTGCGCTGTGTCCTGGATTTGAGACCTACAGACTATAGCTTGCAGCTGTGCGACCTTTATGAGAGTTCTAAGTACGGTGCTGCACGGTGTTACGAACTGAACAGCGGCTGCCAGGGCGCTATGAATACCAACTGCAACCCGTATGACTTATGGTCCGGTACCTTACAGTCAGGCTCTGTTTACTACAGAGGCACTTTACAGAGCGGCGTTTGGAGTCTGAATTACTATATCAGCACTCATGCTTATTCTGTGCGCTGTGTCCTGGATTTGAACTTCTAGGACTATAGCTTGCGGTTGTGTGACAGCTCAAGTTCTTCTTACAGTGCTGCACAGTGTTATGCATTGGCTGGTGGCTGCCAGGGTGCTTTAGACAGCGGCTCCTGCTATTCGTATATACTATGGTCATGCTCATCCATGGGGTTATACCATACTACATACAAGCTTGCGGGCGGTTCACTAGTATACACTCAAGGTACTTGCAGCTCTGAAGGCAGGTGTCTTACAGGCTACGCTTTTGCTGTGCGCTGTGTCCTGGATTTGCAGCATACAGCATTCTTATCCCGGTTTGCAGCTGTGCGACGGCGCAAGTTCTTCTTACGGCGCTGCACGGTGCAACAGTTTCGCTGGCGGCTGCCAGGGGGCAGCTTATGGTAACTCCTCGGCACTTAACTGCTACCCTAATGACGTGTGGTCAGGTACGCGCGCTTCCAGCACGGAGTATTATGACTTTCCTTTGGATGGAGGCGTTATGACACGAGTCTTAAGACCTCCTGTTAATGCTTATTCTGTGCGCTGTGTCCCGGATTTGGATTATTCCAAGCAAGTACAGACACTACAGCTTTGTGACAAGCTTGAGAGTTCTATTTACGGCGCTGCACAGTGTGCAGGCTTGGCTGGCGGCTGTGAGGGCGCAAGCAAGGGAGACTCAAGATACTATGACGATTGCTGGCCGGCTGAGTTATGGTCAGGAAGCGGTAGTGAGTCTATGTATTCCAGAGGGAACTTGAACAGAGGTCAGTTTACGCTCACCACTTATCATGTTACGCTGCCCTTTACTGTGCGCTGGGTCCTGGATTTGAATTTCAGATACCATTAACAATAAAAGATTCTTAAACTTTTTAAAACTCGCAATCAAACTGGATGCGGACGGTTTGCAGCTGTGCGACAGGTATGAGAGTTCTATTTACGGCGCTGCACAGTGTGATGGGTTATCAGGCGGCTGTCTTGGGGCATCACCCAATCCTTGCTGGCCACATGTCTTGTGGGGAGCACTTGTTAATACAGGTATGCCAAGTTCTGCTCACTTTGGCAAAGATATCCTGATTATCTCTGATACTCATATATCTACTTACGCCTTTTCTGTGCGCTGCTTGCTCCTCGCCTTATACGGGGTCTCACCCCTATCGCCCTAGACTGTGGTGCGCTGTGTCCTTGGATTTGAAATATGCCGCTATAAAAATGAATGTAACTCTATATACACAATGCAGAAAAAACCTCTTTTCCTAAATGAAAAGAGGTGGTTTTTGTTTAAAGTTTTTTAGTTTAAGGAGTTTAGTTTAATTTATTTAAATTACTGTGTCTTTATTAGCATTTGTAATTAAAAACATTTTAAGCATTTACTGAGTCGCTTGCTTTATTAAATAAACCTTTTACAGCAAGACAGCCAATACCTATAACAGCACCCATTATAGCAATTCCTTTTACTTTGCTGCCTTTTAGATTTTTAACTTTATCCCAAATACCTTTGCCTGCAGCACCAAGTACTTCACCAAGTTTACCGCTTGCAACACCTGATTTAGCAGCTTTATATGCACTGTTTACACCTAATAATGCTGAGCCTGCAATTGCAACTCCTGCACCGCCTGCTGCTGCACCCAAACCTTTGGCAAATATGTCTGAATTTGAAACACTTTTACCTGTAACTTCTGCTTTTAAATCAGCTTCACTGCTTGACTGACAAAGAAAAATTGAAAGAGGGTTAGAATTTTTAATACCTGACATAAATGAAGAATCTGTATATCTTGAAATGTCACCTAATAAAGTTGAGCCGCAAGCAGTTGCATATTGGCTTTGAACCATTGTTCTAATATAACTTTCATCATAACCTTGATATTGGTTTAATTCAGACATTTCATCAACAAGGTCATTAAATGTTGCAATTGCATCATCGCTTCTGCCGTCTTGAAGCATATCTTTAATAGTTTGGCATTCTAAATTAAAAGATGCTTTTTCTGCATTTTGCAAACCTGAAAAAGACTGCTGTGTTGTTCTTAGAGCATAGCTGTTTGCAATAGATGTTTTAGCATTTTCAACATAAGTAGAATCGGATAAACCGCCATAATAGCCATATCCGCCATAGCCGGAGGTACCTCCTGTGATTAAGCCAAGCCCATTTAAAGAACTGTAGCCAGTGAACCCTAAACTCATACTAACTTTCCTTCCAATATTAATTAACTTTAAACTAACCTTACATTTAAATAAAAACATTTAGAGGTGAGAGATTGACATGTTTTAAAGTTTTTTGTTAATAAAACTTAATAAAATTTACAAAATTCAATAAGAATAGTTACAAAATATGTAACAAAAATGCCCAAAGAGCCAATGTAATGTAAGATGTTATCAGGATAATATAATCATTAATATTTTTAGGATAATAAATGTTTAATATAGAGGAATTTTTAACTAAAGTTAATAAAACAAAGGCTTCCGATATACACCTTAAAATAGGCAAGCAGCCATCGCTTAGAATATCAGGGAATATCGTAAAAATTGATGAGCCGCCAATTTTAGAACAAGATTTTGATAATATCTTAAAAACTATGCTCTATGGTGATTTAGCAGATAGAATCAAGACTAAAAATGACATAGACTTTACTTATGAAATTCCAAATGTTTCAAGATACAGGGTAAATTACTGTAAGGAACTCGGGTATCCAAAACTTACCTTAAGAACAATTCCATACCAGATACCAACACTGGAAGAATTATCCTTGCCTGAGTCATTAGATGTTTTTACAAAATATAATAATGGAATTGTTTTAATCACAGGGGCAACAAGCTCAGGTAAATCTACAACAATCGCTTCTTTGATTGAAATAATAAATAAAGAAAAACAAAAGCACATTATAACAATTGAAGACCCTATTGAATTTTTATACACGGATAAAAAATCTCTTATAACTCAAAGAGGGGTGGGCGTGGATGTTAATTCATTCTCTGACGGCATTAAATATGCGCTTCGTCAAGACCCTGATATAATTCTCGTTGGCGAGATAAGAGACAGAGACACAATGGAGAGCGCCTTAAATGCAGCAGAAACAGGACATTTAGTATTTTCTACCATTCACACAAATTCTGCTTCTCAAACCATAAACAGGATTTTAGGGCTTTTTGATGATTCAACAAGAGGGTTTATCCGGGAAAGATTTGCAAAAGTATTAAGAGGAACTATTGCACAAAAATTGATACCTGCAATTGAAGGAGCTGGAAGGGGTGGGCTTGTTCCTGCTCTTGAAATTATGGCAAGCACACCTGCAATCGTAGATTATATAAAGAAAAACCAGCTTGAAGAAGTTGATACACTTATAAAAAGAGGCGGGTATCAAAATATGGTATCAATGAATGCTTCTATATTTAAGCTCTACAAAGGCGGAATAATAAGCAAGGAAGAAGCATTAAACACAACTGATGATGAGGTTGAACTCAACCAGATGATGAGGGGAATTTACCACGGAAGCCAAAGCGCTGTGGATAATTTATTATAAAAGAGGAGAGGAATTTAAAAAATGGCACCGTTTCCAGAATCCGAGGATATGACCATAAAAAGACTAATGGTGGCACTTAGAAAAAACGACCACCAGCTTTTAAAAATGGGAACCTATAAGCTCCATGAAAAATTTCATACAGGTCATGATTTTGAACTTATTGATGACCTTAGACAAATTCTTGATACTATGGAACAAAAACAATATCCGCCTGAAATTTCAGACATACTTTGTTCGACCATAAGAGATATTTTGTCTAAAAAGGCGGTGCAGTCACTAAACCCGGTTCTTCCTTCTAATAGCGGTAAAAATGTTATGCCGCAGGCTCTGCAGCCGGGAGGTGTCCAAAACGATATGCAGGAATTAGCCCAGATGATAAATTCCAGCGAAGGTGCTGATATAAAAGGCTTTGAAGAAATTAAACCGGTTCATGCAGCTTCTAGCGTTAATCAGGACGTAGAAAGACAATCTTCTTATCAAGCACCTCAAAATGTTCCAGAAAACACTTACTATAAGGCAGCTCAACCTTCCGTGCAAACAGTCCAGATACAAAATCAAGCACCACAGGTTCAAGCGCCTGTTCAAATGCAGCCTCAAGCAGTACAGCAAGCCGTTTCATACACGCAGCCCGTACAGCAAATACCGCAGCCGCAGCCCCAAGTTGTTCAAAATGTTCAATACGTAGGACAGGCAGGACAACAGGTGCAGTCAAAGGAAGAAGAATATGCCGTAAAAAATATTGCGGTTTTTTATGATGATTTTAAAAATGATATAGACTTTGCAAATGTTAAAGACTACAAAAATCATTTGAATTTCTTATTTTCTAAAAACCAAAATGGGCAGGATTATAATATTTTAAAGCAGATTTCATCCTTAACCCACCTTTTAGATACTGATACGAGCGATGTTGATAAAGTAATTTCAATGCTAACAACATCAAAAGGCAAGGTGTCTTTTATAACAGCATCTCAAAGCCAGAATATTTCAAAAATTTTCTATGAAAAAAATATTGATTTTGATATTCCTTTTGTAAAGAAAGCACAAAATAAAGATGCCGCATTCGATTTAATCCCGATGAACGGCTCAACTAATATTTTTGTATGCTCAAACTGCAATATGAGAACCTTAAAAACAGATTTCAACACAAGAACTTTGAGTGTACAGTGCCCGCATTGCGATGGGGCAGCTTTCCCTGATATATATGCGGTTAATTCCTACAACCCGGATTGCAATCCTGTTTTTTGGCACAGAGCTTTTTCAGCACTTGTAAAATCACAGATATGGATTTTAATTAACCCGCCTTTAGATGAGAATAAAGAAATTATTTTTGATTTCATAAAAACAGCGTATGATGCAAGCCGTCCTTCAAAAATATATATTCTGTCAAAAGAAAATGATAAGAAAGAATTTTACAGGCAGATGTTTATGTCCGTAAACGACAAATGCACAGTAAAATTTAACTTTTCAGACCAGGATAAACTCTGTGAAGAATTTATTAATGAAGAAATAATTAAAAAAGTCTTTGCATAAATAAACTGCCTGTCTTTTTAACAGTAGACAACGAGCGAATTACGGATAACAAATGAAAAATACAAACACTTTTGTAACAGATGCCATAAATATAAAATCATACCCTTTGAGTGAAAACGATAATATTGTTGTTATGTTTTCAAGGGATAAGGGGCTTATTAAAGGTATTGCAAAAGGGGTAAAAAAGCCAAAAAGCAAACTGGGGGCAAGAATGCAGTCTCTTGTGTGCAATAAACTTATGTTAAATGAAGGAAGAAACCTTGATGTTATAAAAGAAGCACAGGCAATAAATCCTTTCAATAAATTAAGATACAATCTTGATAAATTAAATTATTCAATTTATATAACAGAAATTATCGGTAACTTTTGTAAGGAAAATACTGAAGAAACAAGTGATGTAAATAAAAATATTTATGAACTTTTTTATAAGACGCTTGAAAATATATCAAACGCTGAAGATGCAGTTCACATTATGTTTTCCGTTATAAAGTTTCAGTTAAAATTTATGAGAGAAATGGGCTTTGGGATTGAACTTTCGCATTGTTTAAAATGCTCATGTTCTATTGAAGAAGAATCTTATTTTTCTATTGAAAACGGCGGAGTAACCTGCAGACATTGCCTTCCTGAAGACCCATACGGCGGGCACAAAATAAGGATTCACAAAAAAATAACCAAATTTTTATGCGACTTATTAAATTCCGATATTGATGAAACCACAAAATATGATGAACTTATAAATGAAAAGGTTGTATCAAGCTGTTTTAACCTTTTAAGAAAATATATAGATAACCAGACAGGAAGAGAGTGTAAAACTTTAAAAGTTCTTGAGATGACAAAGGTGTAATTTTATGAAGAAAAACAAAAAAGCAATCGTATTATGCACAGCACTATGTATTATGGCATTCGGACTGCAAAACTCAGTCAAAGCGGCAATGAGTGAACAGGCAAATGAGCTTTATACTCAGGCTATAAAGTTTGAAAATGAGGAAAGATACGAAGATGCGCTTGATTTAATATTAAAGGCATTAAACACTTCATATAACGATATAGTTCTAATTACAAAACTTGGCGGTTTATATGCGCATCTTGGCGAACTGGATAAAGCAGCGCAGGTATATTCAAAGGCAATACAATTAAACCCAGAAGATGCTTTTTTGCATATAAGTATTGGAAATATATATGAACAGCAGGGAAAATACGATGAAGCTTTTAATTCTTATTACAGAGCAATGAATCTGTCCCCAAACTATAGATATAATTATTTAAACCTTGCGAATACAAAATATCTGGCAGGAAGCTATGAAGAGGCTATAAAGTATTATAGAATATATCTTCAAGACTACCCAAATTCACAAGAAGCAAGATGTTCTATTGCAAACAGCTATTTAAATCTTAAAGAATACAAAAAAGCTATTTCAGAATTTGAAAAAGTAAAACAAACAAATCCAAAAACATTTAAAGACTACGACAGTCTTGGTTTAGCGTATTTGAGGGATAAAGAATATCACAAGGCCAAAGAAATGTTTTTAAAGGCTATTGAAATAAGCCCCGGTGATTATATGGCATATGGAAACCTTGCAATTGTGCAAACATATTTAAAGGAAAATGAATCTGCCCTAAAAAATTATGAAAAAGCATTCAAATTGCACCCCGATTTAACAAATTTAAAGTTTGATTATGCAAGTTTACTTGCTGCAATGGGAAAAAATGATGAAGCCATAAGAGCATATCAGGAATACATTAAGGTATACCCTGAAGATTCAAATGCTTATTTAAACCTTGGAATTTTATATCAAAATATAAATAATCCACAATACGCTATTGCAGTATTGCAGGAGGGGGTTAAAAAATCACAAAGCAATACAATGAAAAACGAACTTGCAAAAAGTTATTATCAAAACGGCGAATTTTCAAAAGCCATAACTATATATGATTCAATGCTTTTGATTGAACCAAATAACTTAAGAGCATTATTTAATAAGGGTTTATCCTTAACGGGAGACAAAAAATTTGTCGAAGCGGATAAAATCTTTAGAAAGGCAAATGAAGCAGACCCTATGGAGCTTGAAAAATATCAAATCACAAAGCTTGATATTAAAAAAAGCATTTCAGGAAATATGATAGCACAGGCTAATGCCTTAAAAGACAAAAAAGAATTTGAAAAGGCAAAAGAGATATATTCAAAAGCAATTGAACAGGATGGTTTAAGCACAGAAGCATATCTTGGGCTTGCAAGTACTTATGAAAATTTAGATAATAAAGAAAAAACCATAGAAACATACAAGCAGGCAAGTGCTCTTGAACCTGAAAATACCGATATACTATTAAAATATGGCGAAAGCTTATCCAAGCTGGATGAAGACATTCAAGCACAAGATGTATTTAAGAAAATATTAGCAAATGATACAGAAAACTTTGATGCAAGAATTGCCCTTGCAGACAGTTACAGCAAGGTCAAAGAATATGAAAACGCACTCAAGGAGTATCTTGCAGCGTTAAAATATACAGAACCTGATGATGCGCTTTATATCAAAATAGGCAATACTTATAAATACTTGGGAGATGGCAAAAACGCCATAGCTTATTATGTGAAAGCACTTGAAGCGAATCCAAATAATGAAAACGCTTATTTTAATGCAGGGCTTGCAAGGTACGATTTAAATGATTTTAATAAAGCGATTGAAAATTTTAAGCAAGCAATTGAGCTAAAAAAGGATTTTGCCTTTGCCTGGTGGGCGCTTGGAGCTTGTTATGAAAAATTAGATAAACCGGATGATGCCATTTATCATTATGAAAAATTTATTGAATACTCTGATGATAAAGAGCTCATTAAATCAACAAAAGAAAAAATTAGAAACTTATACAGCAGTCTGGCATATTAAGTTTATGAAAACTGTACTTAAAAATATTGGCTTTATTTTGCTGCTTTTTGTCTGCATCGGTACACTTTGCGGATGCGACAGACAAAAACCCGGAATTTTATTTTCTTCCACCCCTTTTTCAAAGGAGCTGGGGTATACTGAACAAAGTTTTTATAAAAAGGGAGAGAGAATTTATTATCTTCTTTATAACCCAAATGGCTTCAAGACAAGGCTTTTAAAGGTTCAGGTTTTTAGAAAAGATGATGGCGCCGATGAATTTTTCGGGTATGAATATCTTTATAATAAAACAGTTGAACTCAGTGACAGGAAATTTTACACAGACTTTTTTGTGATAAATAAAAAAGGATACTATATATTTCAAACCTTTGAATACACAAATACCATAAAGCCTGTAATTATAGGGGTTGTAAAGGTGACAGATTAATGAATATTATAAAAAACGGTTTAGAGGATTTAATTTTATACATAAAAAATAAGATTTTTTCTTCAAAATACATCGTAAAAGGAAAATGTAAACAATGCGGGCAGTGCTGCTCTACTATCCTATTTTCAGATGAAAACGGCTATATTAAGGATGAAGAAGGGTTTTACAATCTTCAAAAAAGGAACAGAAGATATAGACATTTTACTATAAATGGCAGAGTGGAAGATAAAGATAACTCATTTTTTGATGGGGCTTTAATGTTTAAATGCAAATCTTTAGGGGAAGATGGTAAATGCAAAAGGTACTTTTTCCGCTCAATTTATTGCAGGGATTATCCTTCCATTAATTCGGATTTTATATATAATGGCGGTGAAACACTTGATGGATGCGGATATTATTTTGATACTGATAAAAAATTTAAAGATTATCTAAATAAACCTGATTCTTAAAAAATTACCTGCAAAATTAGCACCTGATATTAAAAAATTATATTAAAGACTTTCTGGCACCTTGATTTTTCTATATTGCAAATCTTTATTAAATAACGGGGTTTTCTTGTGCAATTTTTCAGGATTTTTTATAGTCATTTTTTCAAAATCAACTTTTGTGCTGTCTGTTCCAAGGAGAAACATAACATCTAAATGGGCATTATGCCTTATAGTATCATATGAAAACGCCATTTTTATATCATCTGGACCTGCAATGGCATAAAATCTGTTTTCTGTCATTAAATCCTTATCGCTATTGTCTTTTAGGGGGCTTATAACACCTCTGTAGCCTATAGATAAGAATCTGCAAAGTTTTAAGCTCTCATCAATATTTATTGAAGATTTACCGTAAGTATATTCATCAAATTTAAACGGACTTGCCCCATGAAAACCGCCAACAGCATAACTTATATTTGATTTCCAGTTTTTAATTCTGGAACTTATCATAGGACCGCCCCTTACTAAAGCTGTAGTTTCACCGGTACCATAAACAGTTGCCATAGATTGACCAAAAACCCCGAAGCTCAAATTCAAATCCTGTTCTTTATTTGAAACAGAGAATATATTTTTACTTAGTTCGTTTTGCCATCTTAAACGCATTGTACCGTAGTTATTGCTTTCCTGGTGCTCCTTAAGATAATCTGAAGCATAACCTGCCGTAATTCTGTGCCTGAATGTTGCATCAATATCATTTATTCGATAACTGTCATCATAAACCAACTGTGCTAAATGCCCGGCTCTTTTCCCGCCGATAAACCACTCATCTTTATAAGAATGACGTGCAAACTCGGCTGTTAATCTGTCATTAAACTTATATTCACCATTTAAAATTAAGTTTTCACTGCTTGTAGCCCAGGCAGCTTCCAGGTTTAACCTTTTTGTTTTTAATGCCGAAAGTACACCGACTCCAAGCTCATCATCATATACAAGCGCTGGTGAAACTTTCAAACTTGCACCTGTCGGAAGCTTAAAAATATATCCTAAACCTACATACTGTCCAAAATCGCTGATAGAACCTATATCAACAGGTATACTTGCTTCAATATAGTTCATTTCTTTATCAGAGAACAATTCAACATTATTTAAAGTTATTATTTTAAACTTTTTATAATATAAATCTGCATTTTTTAGAGTCAAGCTGTCGTGGTCTTTTTGGGATTTTACCAGAATTTCTTTTGCCTTAATTTTATATGGCGAAGTTCTTTTTCTTTTAGTATCAAAAGAAATATCATTGTCCTGGATAAACATATTGCTATATGATTCAAAACCGGATGACTGCAAATCAAGCTCAATTTTTCTTGCAAGCTCTATACTGCCATTCACAGCTTCAATTCTATCTGCATAAGCATATGCCTCCGGCGCCCTCATTCTGACAAGCGTTCCAAAAGAGGCAACAACTGTATCCATCAAGGCATTTTCCTCATTAAGGTCAATTGCCATATACTCGCCTTCAAGTTTATTGCCCTCTTTTATCAGAATTACATTGTCATAAAGCTTAATTACATTCAAAGTCTTATCATAAACTGCTCTGTCGGCTGTCACCACCGTACCGTTTGATGAAGTAATAACAACATCTCCCGTTGCTTCAAGTTCACCTGTTTCATCATAATATTCAAGCTTTTTACTATCTATTGAGATATCACTCTTTTTTTCAGCAGGCTGTACGGCAAGATTTGCTTTTTCAGCTTCCCTGATTCTCCTTAAAGTTAATTCATCAAGAGGATTTGGGATGGTAAACTCTTTCTTTTCAACACCTGCGGATAACTGGGGGGCATTTTGATTATCTTTAGCTTTGGGAAATACGGTTTCAGCTTCAACCATCTCATAAGCAAAAGCACTGCTAAAAACTCCAAAAGCAGGCAGCATCAGGGCAGTAACAAAAAGTGATTTTATTGAATTTTTCATGATGTCGTTAATTTTTGTTTCTCCCCAATTCAATTTTTAAAATTTGAAATCCTTTAAACAGTTCTATTTTACACCAAAATAATGGAATTTTTCATGCCACATTAATAGCTCATTTTGGCTATCTTGGTATGTAGTTTAGAGGATTTGTTGTAGCGCCGTTTCTTCTAACTTCAAAGTGAAGGTGCGGTCCTGTTGAATACCCTGTTGTACCAATATTTGCAATAACCTGACCCCTGTACACGGAAGCACCTTTTTCAACCCTGTAGCTTGAAAGGTGAGCATAAAGAGTTGTTGTAGGCACACCGCCGACTTTACCATGGTCAATAATTACAACCTTACCGTATCCGCCATACCAGCCAGTAAATATGACTTTGCCGGAATTTGCAGCTTTAACGTTTGCACCGTATGGGGCACCTATATCAACGCCGGAGTGGAAAATTTGTCTTTTAAAGATAGGGTGGATTCTTGAACCGTATGGTGATGTTATAGGACCGCCAACCGGTCTTACAAAATTAGCAGTGGTGGTAATTGTAGTTGTTTTTGAAGTTTTACTTACTGTTTTATTAATCATATCTTCAATCTGTTTAGATTGACGAGCAAGCTCTCTTTCAGATTTTTCCCAAGTAGCACGGTCTGTTTTAAGCTTGTGAATCATTTTTTCATTGCGCGAAATTGCACTTTGGATATTCTTTTGCTGGCGGTTCATTGTCTCAATTGAATTTTTAAGTTCATTTTTCTGATTTTCAAGACGCTTAGTAAGCTCCCTTATGCGTCTTGTTCTTTCCTGGGTTTTGGAAATTTTCTGCCTGTCTATATCCATTACAATATTTTCAAAATAAATTCTATCCAAAAAATCATTTATATTTTTTGCAGATAATAAAAATTCAACATAATTTTTTCTTTTTGTTTTAAAAATCTGGTTAATGCGCTTATTTGTAGCGTATTGCTGAGCTCTATAATTTCTTAAAGCATTTTCCAGCTGAACCTGCAGAGAATAGAGCTCTTCTTGCGCATTTTTGTACTGCTGTTTATTGTAATAAAGCCCTTGTTCTGTCTGCTCAAGCTTTCTTTGATTTCTATATAGCTTATTTGTCTCAATTTTTTCCAATAATTTTAATTTATGAATTTCTTTTTTTGCTTGTGCGCGCTTTTGTTCTATCTGGGTTTTAGATGAATTTGCAGCAAACACCGCCGTATTTTCCAAAACCAAAAAAACGGCGAAAAACAAGCATATTATTACCTTTAATGTTTTTTTATTCATAAAATATTTTTATTTAAATTTAAGACAATTATTTTGCAAAAACTATTTTGCAAGAAGCGGCAGAACCATTGTTAAACCTATCATCCAGGCTGCAACAGTAACCACAAGGATACCGACTATAATTCTTCTGTTCTTTCTAAAAAATTCCATATTCTTTAATTTTATCCTAACTTTCGCTATAACAATATATTACCCGAAAAAAAGCAAGTGTGCAAATGAGTTAAAAAAGCCTTATATATCAGCGTTTGCAGCCAATATCGTCTGAATCAATTTTGCCGTCAAAATTATTATCAATCCCGTCATAACAGGAATTTCCGCTCTCAAAACTTTCGGCTCTCGGGGTTATTTTTAAATATTGATTATCAATTGAATTATATAAATTCAAAAAATGTTTTCTGTAAAAACCAGCTATATCTGTGCTTTTGAAGATTAAAACATTTTCATCATTCTTTTTTGCGCCGGAATATGAAAAATTTGCACTTCCTGTTATAAAATATTTGCCGTCAATCACCATGTTTTTCTCATGGTCTTTTCCGCCCCAGTTTTCAACCTTTAAATAAATTCCTGCAGCTCTGAGTGTGCGAATTTTTTCTTTCATATTATTTGCACCGACAGCATCATGGATAATTTTCACATCTACTCCGCGCCTTTTAGCGGCAATTAGAGCATCAATAATTTCTTTATTTGTCAGATAAAAGATTGAGACAAAAATTTCTTCCTTAGCATTATGTATAATAGGTAAAATCCCTTGATATATAAGAGTTCCAGCCGGTGAAAAATAAACATCCAGGGTTATTTTATCGCTAATTTTAAGCCCCTTAATACTGCTATCTTCCTTGTTCTGCTGGAACTTCCCGCCATGCATCTGATTAAATTCTTGCGTGAAAACCCTTGCTACACTTGAATTATTAATCAAAACCACCGTATTTGCGTTGTATCCGCTGCAGCCTGTGGCTGAAACATTCATCGTACCTGTAATTACAGATTTTTCATCAAAAATAAAAAACTTATTATGCATAAAAGGTGACTTAAAATCAGCCACAGTGTCAAAATTGGCGTTTAATTTTGCCGTATCATTGTATACATAAGAATTATCAGGTTTTGAATCCACAACTCCCCTTATTTTTATTCCCCTGTTTTTAGCTTCTATTAAGGCTTTCAGGATATCATCCTGCTTGTCCAGACCATAAAGTGCAAAATCTATTGAATTTTGAGCATTTCTGATATTATCCAAAATCGCTTTGCAGGCTTTTGTTTTAGCCATATAAGAAGGCTTTGGCATACCATTTGGATTAACAAGAAAAATCTCAACATCACCGGATGTAAACACGGGAGAATCAGTATAGATAATCGTTCTAGTATTTTCATCTTGTTTAAATCCTTGATTTTTCTCATTATTTTTAAAATTGGTAATACTGCTTTTTAAACAAGATTTGCCGCACATTTTTGCATTTTTCTTAATTTTTTTCAAATTTTCATAAGTTTTATAAGGATTAAATCCTTTTCCCTCATATGCAAATGCTAAACCCTCCTCTAGAAGGGTAATTCCAAAGTTTTTATCATTAAGGGAAATTTCAGCAAAGCGATAATAATATTTTGGATTATAAGGCGCAGGCTCTTTTATAAAAGCAATTTCCCGTCCCAGAAGTTTGTTTTTTGTGTATTCAAACGCCTTTTGCCCAAGATAAAGCGCCTCTTCCTCTGTGATATCGTATCTTTTAGAGTAATATTCAAGCTTTGAATTATATTTTTTTGGAAAAGTATTTACGTTTTTAAGGTGAAAAAGTTCATCAGCACTAGATTTTCCGTCATAGTTTAAATCTATATAAATCTTATCCCCTTCAATGACGTCTAAAACCCTGTAATATTGCACATTTTGACGTTCAAAGACAAGAAAAAGCAGAGAGGATATGATTATTACGGCAATCGAAATATTTTTTTTCAGACAGTTTTTCATACAGCTTAATTATAAAAAATTATAAGAAGGATTAATAAAAATTTACATTTTTTAATTTCTGTAAAATTACCACTTGAATATTATTGATGTTTAATATATTATCGTTTGTACAATAGATTACAATTAGTTTAATTAGGAAAAGGTAAATAAAATGAACCCTATCATCAGCGAATTAGAAAAAGAATATACGCAAAAAGAAATGCCTGAAATAAACCCCGGCGATACAGTTAAAGTATTTGTTAGAATTATTGAAGGCAATAAAGAAAGAACACAGGCTTTTGAAGGCACTGTTATTAAAAAGCATGGTTCTAGCATCAACAAAACAATCACTGTAAGAAAGATTTTCCAAGGTGTTGGCGTTGAAAGAGTTTTTGCTATTTACTCACCAAGAATTGAAAAAATTCAAGTATTAAGAAGGGGTGATGTTAGACGCTCTAAATTATATTATTTAAGAGAACGTTCAGGCAAAGCTACAAGAATCAGAGAAAAGCTTGAAAAAAGATAAGAATATCTTTAAAGTTTATAAAAGTTTAGTTTAAAAAGTACCGGCTGGAATATAAAATTGGCGGTACTTTTTAAGTATTAAGACAGTTGAAATATTTTGCCGCCTTTTGCCAAAAATTAAATTGTGCAAAATGGTTTATTTTGAGGGGTCGCTACTGGCTGCACACAATGGCAAAAAAGTTAAAAGGAAAGTTAATGAATAACCATATACACTGGTACCCGGGACACATTGCAAAAGCAGAGAGGCTTTTAAAAGAAAAACTCAACCTGGTTGATGTTATTTTAGAGGTATTAGATGCGCGCATACCAATTTCAAGCGCATATGGCAATACCAAAACCCTTTTTCAAAATAAGCCGAGAATTATTCTTTTAAATAAATGCGACCTATCAGACAGCAATGAAAATTTAAAATGGAAAAAAATTTTAGAGGAAAAAACCGGCGCAATATGCCTTCTTACTACAAATAGCGGGGCAAAAGATACAAACTTAATAATTAATAAGATAATTGAAATTTCAAAACCTGTTATTGATAAAATGGTTTCAAAAGGGCTTTTACCGCGCCCAATAAGGGTTATGGTTGCGGGAATGCCAAATGTCGGCAAATCAAGTACAATAAATCGTCTAATCAAAAAATCAAAAACAAAAATAGGCGCAAAGGCAGGAGTAACAAGGCAGCAGCAGTGGGTTCGGGTACATGAAAAGATTGAGCTTTTAGACACCCCAGGCATTATACCTATGAAACAGGATAATCAGGAAGTGGCGCTAAAATTGGCTTTTGTTAATTCAATCGGTGAAAATGCTTATGATAACGAATATGCAGCCCAAGAACTTTTAAAACTGCTTGTTAAAAAATATGAGCAAAATTTAAAAGATTATTATAATTTGGAAGATTTGGATATTACAATTGAAAACATTGCACTCAAAAGAAATTGGATAGTTAAAGAAGGGAAGCCTGATATAGTAAGGTGTTCGCAATTTATTTTATCAAATTTCAGAGACGGAAAAATAGGGAAATTTACACTGGATGAGTATGGGGATTAAAAATATTAACAATGGTGCAGATTTACAAGATACCGCTTCTAAAAATGCCGGTTGCAAAAATGCTGAACTGTTTGATTTTGACATTGAACAGTTAAAAAAATCAAAGTGTAATTTTTTAATTGGAACCGATGAAGCCGGCAGAGGACCTGCCGTAGCGCCTGTATTTGCAGCTGCAGTGTGTTTTAAGAAACACAGCGAAGAAATCATCCAAAAACTTAACAAACTTAATGATTCAAAACAAATAACTGAAAAAGCCCGCCTTGCCCTATATCCTCTAATTAAAGAAAATGCTGTATATTCAATTCAAACAGTAGATGAAGCTATGATAGACAGGATAAATATTTTAAATGCAACCTGTGAAGCTATGAAAAATGCCTGTATGGATGTTGTGCGACAACTAAAAACTACCTGTATCGTGCTTGTAGATGGGAATAATAAAATAAGAGGATATGAATTTCCGCAAAGAACTGTTATCAAGGGAGATGCAAAATCGGCTTCTATAGCTGCAGCAAGTATTTTAGCTAAAGTTGAAAGAGATAATCTTTTGATAAAGCTTGACAGGGAATTTCCAATGTACGGCTGGAAAAACAATAAGGGCTACCTTTCGCAGGAACATATTAAAGCCATTAAAAAATACGGTATTACCAAATATCATAGAAAAACATTTGTAAGAAATATTTTGGATAATTTAAATATCGAACAGCAGAAGTTAAAATTGGTATAAATACTGTACATTCTAAATTTTTGCTGTAGAATAGTTAGGCATATTTTTAAGATATGGTGTTGGATAAACTTTGTAAAGAATTGTGTAAATATTCTTTTATCTATTTATTGGGGGCAAAAGAAATTATTTACAAGTTTTATACATAAGCATACCAATTAGTTAGTGTTGTAAAAAGAAAAGAGGGATTAAAATGCAAGTTAACAGAATTTCATCTGTAAACAACTATTCAGCAAATAGTTTAAACAAAAATCAAAACAACGGTGTAAGAAAAAATGATGTTCAGTTTGGAGCTCTTGTAATACAGACTGCGTCTGATTCTTATGCGACTTTAGTAGAAAAAGGCATAAACCGTTTTATGAATTATATGAAAGATTTAACAATACAGGCTGTAAATAAAAATGCAGGCGCATTTGACCAATTAAAGAAGCTTATAGGAACAGATGCAGCAAGTACTTTGGTAAAAGCACCGCTAAGTTATACGGAAACCTTAGATAAGCAATCCACAAAATTATTGCCATTGAGCGGACAAGGAACAAGAGGGGCTGAAATTAGAAATAAAATAACTTCTTCATTAGGATTGCCTTCAACAAATAAAACCGATGTTCCGCTTCCTGCAGTCATAGGTAAAGCTACAGACGGCTCTGAAATACATTTAACTACAGCAAATAACGAACTTTTACATATGATGGAAGCAAAGCAGCTTTCACCATTTGAAAAAATTGAAACAATAAGAACAGATGTAAGCGATGGCGATGCAACAGTTATTGTTGAAGGCTTAAAAAGAGGAGTTATTCCAACAGACAGACCTGCTTTATTCAGCTATACGGATGACGTTGGTACAAAAGGCTTTGAAGATTATTCAGAACTTATGAAAAAATACAAGGAACTTGGCAAAGACTCATCTGTTGAAGTAATTTCAAGAGGATATTTAGAAGCACAAGAAAAAGCGGCAGGCGTTCTTGGGACATTCCTTCCTGACGGTAAAGGCTTTAAAGTATTTGAAAAACCAAATATTGAAACCTTGAGAGAGCATTTAGCACCTGAAGAAAAAGTAATGACAAATATAGGTAAAACCCTATTTACACCAAAGGGCTTACAGGAAATTCAAAGCAGAATCCCCGCAGGCGGTGTAAACGACCCAGCCAATACTCTTATCAAAATGGATAAAGGCTCGCCAAAATGGCACGTTACAGAAGGCATCTTAAAACCTGCGGGCGAAAGAGGTACGCTTGATGTTATTCCAAAAGGCGGTCAGTTCAGTGATATCGGCAACGGTACAGTATTTACTGATATTATGACAGATATTGCAAGCGGTAAATTCCCAAATGTATTCCCTGATTCTCTTGAAGCACAAATTCAAAAAAATGTTACAATGGCACCTGATAAACTTTCAGCCACACTGCAATATGGCGACAAGTCCGTAATTTTACCTACAACAAAAGGCAAAGAAGCAGCTGAAGCTGCTGTTAAAGCTGCACAATAATATTTTAGACGCTATGCGCCAGATTTAAAAGACTCTTTCCTTAATTTGGGAAGGGTCTTTTTTAATACCCTTCTCCAATACTATCAATTGCTTCGACGCGGATATCCGTGATGAGTTCAGAGTATGAGATTACAACAATAGTTGGGATATGACGCTCAAGCATTTGATATAAGGGCAGGCGAATCCTTGGAGAACAAAGGATTACAGGCTGCACACCTACTGCCTGATGGGCTTTCATTAAGGTATTTGCCGTCGTTTCAATTAATTCCTGCACCTGCATTGGGTTTAAAAGGAACATTGTGCCAAGTTCTGTTCTTTGGCAGGAATCATCAAGAGTTTTTTCCCATTCTGATGATAATGTGAGCGCGTATAAAACTTTATCTTTATTTGAATTTGCAAGACAGATTTGACGCCCTAAGGCTGCACGAAGCCTTTCAGAGAGAATATCAGGCTCTTTTGAAAACCTGGCATAATCGCATAAACGTTCAAAAATAAATATAATATCTTTAATTGAGACCTTTTCTCTGATTAAATTTACAAAGATTTTTCTAAGGTCTGAAGTTGATATAATTGTTGGCACAAGGTCATTTACAAGAGTTGGGTCTTGGGATTTTACAAGTTCCATAAGCTTTAAGACGTCGGTTTTTGTCATAACCTCATCAACATATTTACGTACGCAATCCTGAAGGTGCGTTACAATTACATCAACAGAATCTACCGCTGTAATTCTGTCATTTTTATTTATATATTGCCCGTCAATCCAATAGGCTTGGGATTGATAAGTTGGGTCAACAGATACAATAACATTTTCAGGCACTTTTTTTCCTAAAGCTTCCCACTGGTCAGCTATAACCATAAATTTACCCGGA
Organism: Candidatus Gastranaerophilales bacterium; assembly: GCA_910586855.1. Classification (GTDB taxonomy): domain Bacteria; phylum Cyanobacteriota; class Vampirovibrionia; order Gastranaerophilales; family Gastranaerophilaceae; genus MGBC122484. Next base: position 450,160 of record CAJUJH010000001.1, on the reverse strand, counting down.
TACACCATGCCTGTTGCAACAGTATTTGAGCGGATTGCAATTAAATATTCATTATCTGCAATAGCTGAAGAATCCATAATGCGGATGTTTGGAATAATGTAGCCAAGTTCATCTGTTACCCTTTGACGAAGAGCTGCAATTTTTGCAAGCAATTGCCCATCCTGGTCCGGATCTGCAATAACTAAAAGCCCCGCACCAACCTGTAAACTTAAAACATCAACACCTAAGCGTTCATACATTTTATTTGGATTAACAAGGTCTTGCATATTTTGCTTAACTGCATCAAGCTGCCCTAATTGCTGCTGTACATCTTGATTTACAAGAACAGAGAAGCCGGCGCCTGCAATAATTATGGTAAATAACACAAAAGGCCACCAGGGAAGCCCTGTAATTGGCGATGTTACAGCAATTAACATTAAAAATGCACAGGCGAAAAATAAACTCTGAGGCTTTGATAAAATTTGAGCAGAAACATCCTTACCTAATGAAGTTGCAGCAGCAGTAGAACGTGTCATCACAATGCCGCAGGAGATTGACATCAGAAGCGAGGGAACCTGGGCACATAAACCGTCACCTATTGTTAAGACTGTATATTTTGAAACAGCATCCGCCATAGGCATTTGGTTCATTGCAACACCTATAATTAAGCCGCCGAGGATGTTTATAACAGTAATGATAATGCCTGCGATTGTATCTCCCTTAACAAACTTCATAGCACCATCCATTGAACCAAATAAGGAAGATTCTCTTTGAAGGTCTTCACGGCGTTTTACCGCTTCATCCGGCGAAATTAAACCTGCGTTAAAGTCAGCATCAATTGTCATTTGTTTACCGGGCATAGCATCCAGTGCAAACCTTGCCGAAACCTCCGCAATACGTTCCGCACCTTTTGTAATTACCATAAACTGAACAACGGTGATAATTAAGAAAATTACACCACCAACTATCATATTTCCGCCCGTTACAAACTGTCCAAATGCTTCAACTACCTGTCCTGCATCTCCTTTTGCAAGAATAAGACGGGTAGAAGCGATAGATAAAACTAAACGAAACATTGTACCAATAAGGATGATGGATGGAAAAGCTGCAAGTTCAAGCGGCTTTTGCACATAAAGAGATATCATTAAAAGCACAATACCAAGAGTGATATTTAACGAAATAGAGAGGTTTATAACCCAGTTTGGCATCTCCATTAACAATATCAAAATTAAAACAATTACAAATATTGCAAGAGCTATTTCTGATATCGGATTATTAGCAGGAGCACCACCTTTTGCCTGTGCCATTAATTGCCTCCCTTATAAATACCGAAGGCATTTTGGATTATTGATAACTGGGTTGAAAAATTAGCATCAATAACACCGTTTGAAGTTATCACAACACAGCTTCCTTTTTCAACCGTCTCATCAGCTGCAATTACAATTTTTGCATCAATTACAGAATTTTTTAGAACTTCAGGCATAGAAGCACGGGCAAATTCAACCTCATCGGGTGCTACTTTTATTGTTATTTTTTCTTCATTGGATGAAACTTCATCAAACACTTCTGTTAATACACCTTTTAAAACATCTTGCGATAGTTCCACCTCTTTTTTAATTATTTTTTTTGCAATTTCAAGAGAAAGTTCAAGCATATCACCCGAAATAGCATCATATGCTTCTTTTTTTGAATTTAAAAATTCTGCCAGTGAAGCTTTTAGGTTTTCAAGCTCTTTATGAGCTTCTTCAATACCGTTTTTATATCCTTCTTTTGCAGCAAGCTCTCTAATACTTTGAGCCTCTTCCTGTGCACGCGAAACAAGGGTTCTTTCATCTATTCTTCTATACCCTCTGCGGCGTTCTCCGCGGCGCCTTTCAAACCTTTCTTTAAATTCAAGGCTTGAAATATCAATTTTTTCAATTTCATCGAGTTTTTTTTGAAGCTCCATTTCAGGAGTTAAGATTTCTTCAACAGGAGGCAGCTGGGTTTGTACCTCTGTATTTAGGGGCTCATCAGCCTGTATTTTACCGGTCTGCATTTCAGGTTCATTTTTTTGTTCTGCTGCAGGTTCTTGTTTAGTTTCATTAATATCGGAAGTTTCTGCTTTTAAAGACTGTATAATTTCTGCCTCAACTGGCGCAGGGGTTTCTATAAGAGCTTCTTCTATCTCTTCTATTTGTTGAATTTTAGGTGTGGCTCTTCTTCTTATAATCATACAGTAAGCTTTTCTTCCAAGTGTTTACAAATAATTGCCGCAACGCGCGCCGGTATCACAGCTTCATCCTTTGTATAGGCAGAAAGTACAAAATCTCTGATAACCGGTCTTTCTTCTTTTATAATATTTGAAATTGAATTTTTGTCCGAATTTTTAACAATTTTACATAATTTTCTAAAACACCTGTCATATGTCACAATCTTTGGCTCAGGCAGAGTTTTTCTTATTTCTGTTATGCATCTTGCTGTAATATCTGAATCTACTTTGTTTTCAAGGTCAGGCATTTTTAGATACTGAATCAAAACCTGGGCTTCAGGTTTATTAAATTTTGAAATTATATTTTTAATTTTTTCAGCAGGGAAATTTTTAATCAAAAGCGCAAGAGAGGCAAGCTTTAAAATTTTAGCATCCGACATATCGGCACCTACAGTCTCTTTTTCAACCTCGGTTTTTGCCATTGAATCAATATTTGACTGATGTAAAACGTTATCTGATACCTTTTCATCAAGCTGACCTTTTGATTTCAAGTCTTCAATTGCCTGTTTAAAGCAGGTATTAACATGGTGTTCTACAAGAGGGATAATTTGCTCTTGCGGCATTTTTTTCACAACCGCCTGTTTTGCAATTTCAAAAACAGTAAACGCTACACGCTGCAATATCCCTTCGCGCAAAGCAGGATTAACTTTTGCCCTTAAAAGGTCGATTGATTTATGAAAAGACCACTCGCCGATAAACTGTGTAATTAAAGAGGCTTGCGCAGCATCGAGATTTAGGGCAGTATCTTTTGTAAGAGCATCACCCGATAGTACACAAAATTTATAAACAATATCAATAATAAACTTTTTATCAGCAGCGGAAATATCAGCAGGAATTACCTGGCCTGCTTGTCCTGCCAGGTTTTTTGCAAAATCTTGCGGATTAAAGCCCGCTATACCTTTTTGTTCATTTGCCAAAACGGGTCCCCTCCGATAGTATTTTACATTGTTTTTTTATTTAAGGCTAGTTTGTTTCAATCCAATTTTTTAATTTTTCAACAGCGAGATTTTCATCAATATCATTAAAATCCATAGAAAGGTCTTTTAACTCATCATTAATATCCACAGACCTATTTTGAGGCGGCATATTTTGAGCCGGGGCTGTCTGCTGAGCATTTGCTGCTATTGCTGCTTGTGCAGCTGCTTGTGCTTGAATCATCTGCAGATTTTGCTGTTCAATTAAATTTTGCGCCATCTGCGCCTGTTTTTGAATTAACTCAGCTGCCTTCATATTTACATCTTTTAATTGTTTTTCCTGGTCTTCAGCTTTTTTTCTTAATAATTCAAGTTCTTCTTCCTGGCGTTCAGCTTCATTTCTAACCTTTTGAGCTATATGCTTTAAACCAAAACCAAGCCCGATAAGCAAGAATAAACCTACAACCCACCAAGGGTTTCCTGATTCTTCAGGCTTTGGAAGATGATTTGGACTGTCAGGCGCCAAAATAGGAGTTGTAGATTCAACAAATGCTATTGAAACATTCTCAGGGTCAACAAGAGGGCTTGCTGCATTTGCTATCAGCTCTTTCATTTCCTGAATTGTCATACTCATTGGAATTGCAGACTGTTCAAGAGATACAGCAATTGAAATTTGTTCAATTACCCCTTCTTTCATATATTCGTTGATTTGGGTCTTTGAAACACCGTATTGAGTTTCGTGAGCTTGTCTAACATATCTTCTATCCTGGCTGGAATTTGCTCCGCTGCCCGGAACTCCGTACGGCAAATATACGCTCACTGCATTTGTTGCAGAATTTGAATCAGACGAAACATCGCCAAGTTTTTCAGAAAAATTTTGTTCATTTACTGCAGTTTTTGAAGCAGGGTCATAGATTATACTTGTTTTTTCAACAGGCGCCTGAGTTAAGAAGGTTGAAACGGTTACAACATAGTTTCCTTTACCTACAAGGCGGTCAAGCTGTGCTGCAACTTTTTTCTGCATATATTTATCATTTTCTTCAATCTTTGATAATGCATCATTAGTACCGCCTATAATACTATTATAAACATTACCGTCAGTATCGGTGATGGATATATTTTCAGGCTCCAAATCCTGAACAGCTCCAAGAAGAAGGTTTGTAATGGTTTTAACCTTCATATTATCAAGAGTTTTACCATCATCAAGCTGTACCTGAACTGTTGCAGTTACGGGCTTTTGCTTATTTGCAAAAAGGGTTTGCTCAGGAATCGAAATAAATACCTGTGCATTATTAATTGAATCAATTTTTCTGATTAGTCTTGCAAGTTCGCCATTTATTGCTCTTGCCAGACGGATTCTTTTATCTTCTTTTGTAGATGTAAAATCTCCGTTATCAAAGATTTCTAAGCCTATATGCTGGTCTACTATACCGCTTCTTACAACAGCTAAAAGTGCCTGGTCTTTTTCAGATTGCGTATAGTTTTCTAAAAAAAGTGTTGATTTTGTACCATCAACTCTTCTTTGAACCTTTATGCCCTGACGTGCCAAAAGTGCCTGCACTTCAAGCGCCTGCCCGATTTTATCAGTTGTAAAAAGGTCGTATGGTTCTTTTATAATCTTTTCTTTAACAACATTTGGTTTTGAATTATTGCCGCTTGAAACCGCGACACCAACAATAATAAAAAGCAACAGTAAAACAACGACACCCCCTATGATGCCGTAAAATAACGGTTTATTTTCCATTATCTTTTTAAAATCTATTGGCAATTTATATCTTCCTGTTTTAGTTTGCCGGTTTTTATTTTATATTGAGCCGGCTTTTAGTAAACAATTAGGCTTAATACACAAATAATTATACTATTAAATTTATTATAAGGTAACTTTAGATTTGAATTTGCATTATTTTTTCATACGTTTGGAGGACTTTTCCTATAGTTGTGGTTGCAATATTCATCTGAATCTCAGATTTTGCAATAGCAGCCATAACATCATGAACATCTGCCTTGCCTGCCAGAGCATCTTTTGTAATCTCATCAGGTGCATTTAATTCCTGATTTAAATTTTCTACAAGTCCTGAAAATACGGATTTAAAATCTGTGGTTTCAGGCTGCTCAACACTATTTGTGCGAATGTTTCCAAGCCTTGTAGAGCTTATTTTAGAATGTTCCATTCTATCGTTTAAATTAATTCTTGGAGTAAAACCTTCTGGCATATTTATTTCCTTTATTTTTACTGCCAGGCGCCGCCTGACCTACGTTTTAAAATTATTTATTTTGCTGCACACGGTACAAAGTTTTATAGATACATACTCAAAATCGACCTGACATAATTTTGAGTTTCTTTATAAGGCGGAACGCCATTATACCTTTTTACAGCATTTGGTCCTGCATTGTAGGCTGCAAGGGCTAAGATTTTATTACCGTTAAACCTGTCAAGCATAGATTTTAAATAGCGGACTCCGCCATCTACATTTTGAACAGGGTCGGACGGGTCTTTAACACCAAGCCCCGCTGCGGTTGAGGGCATTAATTGCATTAAACCGATTGCGCCGACTTTTGATTTAGCGTTCGGGTTGAATCCTGATTCCTGCTTTACAAGCGCCCTTACAAGTTTGTTATCCACACCGTATTTATGCGCTGTTCTATCAATAAGCTGCAGAATATCAGCCTTACTCAATTTGCCGCTTCTTCCAAGAGAAGAAAGTGCGCCAAATGGAATAGCAGGCGGTTCATCAAGTTTAAACACCTGTTTAGAATCCTCAGAAGCTTTTAAAACTTCATTAAACGGTTTTGCCCCAAAAGTACTTTGGGTCTCATTTACAGGTTTTTGCTCGCTCGGGTAAATTGAATTTAAATATGAATCAATTTGCTTTGCCCGAAGTTTTGCTTGTGCTTCACCTGAAGAATTTATATAGCTTTGGATTTGAGGATTAAACATATTTTAAAATCTCTTTTTCCCCTTGCCTTAACCTTATTAAGAACAGTTTAATAAGGATGTTTTACACGATTTATGCTTTTAATTCACCTTTTTTAAAAAAGCGCTTATTAAGGTGGACGGCAAGAAGATATAATACTTTACACAAAACCTTTTAATATCATCTAAATTAATGATTTTTTAAAAAAGGTCATGCAAAGTTTAAGAAATTTTAAAATTAACTTATTAAAAAGTATTTATAATATTGATTTTAATATTGAGATACTTGTTATCAGCACTTTTAAAGTTTATTTTGTATTCAAGTTTTTCCCCTTTTTTAGGAGATTTGTGAACACCGTTTAAATAATTCGGGGTAATAAATTTATCAAAATAAAAATAATTATACTTATTTACATTAATAGTATCAGCATCTTTTATACTATCTAGAAAAATTCTTTTAACGGATAATTTTTCATATTCTTCATCAAGCAAAGGAAAGCAGGCAAAATTAATATCAGGATTAATTCTATATAATTCGCCCGAATTTTCCATATAGAGTCTGCCGTTAGAATATAAGAATTTCCCAAATGCACAGGCATTATCATTGTTTTCATCAATTTTTATAAGTTTTTTATCTTTATCAAAAAGCCGGAAGGATGAAAAACCGCCGGAGCCTTGAGGGGTACCTATTTTAATATAATAATCACCATTTTTAACATTATTCATTTCAAAAGGACCGTAAATTTTTTCTTCAAAAGCACTATAAGAATAATAGGCAGATTTATCAGGATAAGCTGCATATATTATTAAAGATTTGGAGTTTTTATTGAAATTATTTATTTCGTTTTTCTTAAATTTAGAAACAATAAATCCAAAACATAATAGGATGATAAGCAATATTAGTATAGCAAGTGCTATTATTACAGGTTTTTTAATTATTTTTTTAATATCCATATTCAAAAATCCCTTTTTAAAGCAATACTAATATGTTTATTTTTACTTTGCAAGCTTATTGTTAAATTAATTGTAACAAAAAATTTACAAAAGCTATTCTTAGAGCCACATGTATTTTGGGCAAAAATATTTTAATTATATAATGTAGTTAATGAAAAATGAAGAAGATTTAAAAATTGCAATTTATCCTGGAAGCTTTGACCCTGTGACAAAGGGGCATTTGGACATTTTAGAGCGTGCTTCTTCAATGTTTGACAGGGTTATAATTGCGGTTTTAAAAAACAATTCAAAAAAATCATACCTGCCAACAAAAGACAGGGTTGAACTTATAAGACAATCAATCAATGATATGGATGGTCTTAAAAATGTTGATGTGGATTCATTTGATGGTCTTACGATTGACTATGCAAGACAAAAAGGTGCGAAATTTTTAATCAGAGGGCTTCGTGCGGTTTCGGATTTTGAATATGAAATGCAGTTATCTCAGACAAATCAGGCAATAGCACCCGAGATTGGAACGGTATTTTTAATCACAAAACCCAAATACAACTTTATAAGTTCAGGAATTGTTAAAGAATTATCGTCTTTAGGACAAGATGTTTCTAAATTTGTACCAAAAAGTGTGGTAGAATATTTACAAAAGAATAAATAAACAAAAAAGGAAAAAGGAAGGCAACTTTAATATGTCACAGTCAGAAGAAAAAATGTACGATTTAATAGACAAATTAAACGAACTATGGGAAGTAGGACTGCATATTATACCTGGTCATTATGTAGTGGTGAAAAGCAAAGAATTATCAAAGATTATTAACGGTTTTCCTGATGCTGTTTCAAATGAAATAAGAGATGCTCATGTAATTTTAAGAAAGAAAGATGATATTCTGCAAGATGCCAGAATTAAAGCCGATAGAATCATTGCAGATGCTGAAAATGAGCGCCATAGAATGCTTAATGAATCAAACATTATGCGTGATATGAAAGAAAAATTAGAAAATTTCAAAGAACAAGTGGTTAGAGAATGTGAAGATATCAAAATGAAAGCATTTAATGAAGCTGAAAGCGTGCGCTTAAATGCTAATGAAGAATCAATAAGAATAAAAGACGGCGCACAAAACTATGCTCAACGCGTATTGAATGAACTGGAACAGCACTTAAATCAATTATATCAAGAGGTTATGAACGGCAAACAATACTTAAACGATTTAAGAAATGCTGCAGATTATAACCAGCAAAAATAATTTTAAACAAAATTGAGTTAAAGCGGGTTTTGAAATTCAAATACCCGCTTTTTATTTATTGTTATTAGAGGTAAATTTAAAATCTGTCTTTAAGCCTAAATAAAATACTATGACACGATAATATAACTATTTTGATGTAAGAAATTTTTGCACCGTAGTTTGCATTGACTCTTCTTTAACCTTCCAGCCATCTTTTGTGTTTGTCACAATAAAATAAAAAGGCAAGCCTGCTTTATCACGGTTTGGAGTTCTTATCGCACTTATTTTATAATCGCCGTCATCAAGTTTTTTGAAAGATTTATTTGTATATGTATTTTTATAACGGCTTAATTTTGCAAGACGAAGACCTTTTGAAAGTTCTTTTTTATATCTTTCCATTGGAAAATCAACGCTTTGCAGGGTTCCATCCGGTTTTTGAACTACTCTGATAATTTTTGCATTAGGCAGATAAAAATCTGTCACCGATTTTGAATAAGAATTTGCAGCTTTAACATAATTATCAAAGAATGTCTGTACATCCTGAAGTTCGTCAGCAAAAGATGGAGCAATAAAAATTGTCATCAAAAATACAGTCATAAAAAGTTTTTTAAACATGGTTTTTTCCTTTAATTAATACAAGATATTTTATCCAAGTTTAAATTTAAGGAAAACCGACAATAAGGCAATTTTTATGAATTTTTAACTCAAACTCTTGCATATTCTATTTTCTAATCAATATTTATTTTTATATAAAAATGGCTGCAGATAATATCAACAGCCATTTTAAATATTAACTATTGAAGCAATTTTACTCAATTGTAAAATCAGGTGTACCAAACATTCCTTCAATCTCTTCTAAGATTGCAGACGGTTTTCTTGCCTGATTTTTCTGTTGAGCACGTCTTAGAGCTTCTTTTTCTTTTTCTTCATTTGCATTAATTAAATGATGATAACCAGTACCTGCAGGGATTAATCTACCGATAATTACGTTTTCTTTTAATCCTCTTAACAGGTCTTTTTTACCTTCAACTGCAGCTTCTGTCAGGATTCTTGTTGTTTCTTGGAATGAAGCAGCTGAAATGAAGGATTCAGTATTCAATGAAGCTTTTGTAATACCAAGCAATAATGCCTCAAATGTAGCAACTTCACCGCCTTCAGCTTCAACTCTGGCATTTTCATTTTCAATAACTTTAAGTTCAACAAGTTCGCCTGGAAGAAGTTTTGTAGTACCGGAATCAACAACTTTAACTTTTTTACTCATCTGGCGTACGATAACTTCAACGTGCTTATCGGCAATTTCAACGCCTTGTGAACGGTATACTCTTTGAACTTCATCTACAAGATACTGTTGAGCTGCAAATGTTCCACGAAGACGGATAACATCGTGCGGGTTCAAAGGTCCTGAAGTTAAAGGCTGACCTTTTGTTATCTTTTGTTTATCCATAACGATAACGCTTGATTCAATCGGGTATTTAATTTCGGTTCTGCCGTTTTCATTTACAATGTATAATCTTGCAACATCGTCTTCAATTTCAATTTCTGCTACACCGTCTTCTTCCGCAACAATAGCTGAATCTTTTGGTTTTCTTGCCTCAAGAAGTTCTTCAACCCTAGGTAAACCTTGAACGATGTCGCCGGTTTTTTGTCTTTCAAATACAAGTGTCGCAAGTAAATCGCCTCTAAGTATCAAAGCGCCGTTTTCAACCTGTAATAATGTACCCGGGCTTATAAGATGCGGACGACCCAATCTTACTGTTACAGAATCTTTACCAACCTCAATTACCTGACCTGAAACAGATGATGTATCACCGGAGCTTGAAATTACGCTATCAAGCTTGATAAATTCACCGGTTTTAACTGAAGCCTTTGATTTAATAGGCATTTTTTGTTCATATTTTTCTGATACTAACAATAACCTTCTTAAATCTTTATCGGTTGATTTAATACTTGCAATTGAATTATCCACAGATAATACCTGTGTTTTTGTAACAGGTGTTCTTGATTCAATAATTTGACCGTTTTCAACCAATAATTCAGTTTGGGTTGATGATAATGTTCTTGAAGCATCGTCTTGTTCACGTCTTACAATTAAAGTTTCAAGAACAACAATTTTCAAATTACCATCTTTATCAAGTTCAACCAAACCTTTCAGGTGGCTTAAGTATCCGCTCATAGAAAGAACTAAAGATGTACGTGTTAAAACAGCACCATCAAGGTTTCTAACTCTAGCACCATCTTTATATTGTAATTGAGTCAATGGTAGAATTTCAATTGATTCATCGGTTGTATTAAATTCAATTGATGTATCTTTAGGCTCAATTTTAAAGCTTTGAACAGGTCTGATTAAGATTTGAACGGATTGCTTATCAAGTGAATCTTCATCCACAATATCTTCAGTTAATTCTTCATCCAAATCATCAAGTTCATCAAGTACATCTGTATCATTCTCAACAATTGTTACGATTGAATCAGCCTTAGCTTTGATTTTACCTGCAACAACCGTGCCTGCTTTAATTACTTCGTTTTCTTCAACCTTTAAATCATTAATTGATTCAAGAGTGTGTAATTCACCAGGACGAACTATAACTTCATGGATAATATCGTTAAATTCTTTAATTTCAACAATACCATCAATATGGGTATATAAATCTTTTACAACCTCGGTTCCTGCTTCAACATATGTTCCAGATTCAACAAGTTTCAAGCTAGAATCTTTAGAAATTTGGTGAATTTCTTCAGGGATAAATACAACTTCACCGCCTTGAACAACTACCTGGTTTTCATCAACTTCAATACCGTTGTATCTGATTTCACCGGATGATGTTACTTTATGCTCATCGTCGATAAGCTCTGCTATAATCATACCGTTTTCAACAGTTGTATCAATCGGAGATTTAACAATATATTTTTCATCAGTGGATGTTACATGCCATATTTGCTCTTTTTTGGTTTGTTCAAACACAGCGTTTGAAGGTTGAATTGATGCGATAACGATTGTTAATTCCTTACCTGCAACAATCTTTTTAATTTTTCTGCCTTCAAAATTCACTTCCTCAACTTCAAGAGAATTATTAACGCGAACTTCACCGCCATGTTCCGATACAATCAAAGTTTCAGCCAGCTTTTCGCCTTTTTTAATTTTCTGACCATCTGAAACTAAAATTTTAGAACCTGCAGGAAGAGTGTAAACATCGCCGCCTAAAACCCAAACAATACCTGATTTGTTTGATGTTCTTGAGATATTGCCTTGTCTATCTTTCTTTTCATCGGCAACGAAATCTTCAAATACAACTTCGCCTGAAATATCAGATGTAATATCTTTTGTAGCTTTTTCTGTTAAACGTGAGCCGTCGCCTTTTGATACAGGTTCAAATTCAGCAATTTTTTCGCCTTTTTTAAACTCTGCACCGTCAACGAACATAACTTTAGCACCTGCCGGGATGTGAATTTTTTCAGATTCTTTAGCACCTTTAAATTCAATATCAGCTTCTTTGATTGCAACCTGAACAACATCACCGTGACGGGTTCTCATTTCTCTTGTTCTAACTGCACCTGAAACTTTACCGTCAAATGGAGCTAAAACCTGTTTCATAGCGCCTGCACCTTTGAATACACCGCCTGTGTGGAATGTTCTCATTGTAAGCTGCGTACCGGGTTCACCGATTGACTGTGCTGCAATTGTTCCGATTGCTTCACCGATATCAACAAGTTTTTGTGTGGTCATTGCCCAGCCGTAACATTTTTGGCAAATACCGTATTCAAGTTCACAGGTTAGAGTTGACCTTACATCAACTTCTGTTAAATTTAAGTCTTTAATTTTTGCAATATCATCACGATTCATGGTTGTATTTTTTTCAACCAGAACGTTTCCGTCTTTATCAAGGATATCTTGAGCAATTGTTCTTCCTAAAAGTCTATCCAATAGAGGTACAATTGCATTTTCACCATCCATAATTGCAGTTAATTTGATTGATTTTTGGGTATGGCAGTCTGTATCCCTAATGATTACATCCTGCGCAACGTCAACAAGACGTCTTGTTAAGTATCCTGAGTCAGCTGTTTTTAGGGCTGTGTCTACAAGACCTTTACGTGCACCGTATGATGAAATTACATATTCTGTACAAGATAAGCCTTCTTTAAAGTTTGATTTAATAGGCAAGTCGATAATCTGTCCCTGCGCATCTGCCATCAAGCCTCTCATACCAACAAGCTGTGATACCTGAGATAAGTTACCTCTCGCACCGGAGAATGCCATCATATAAACGGGGTTTAATCTGTCAAAATTTGCAACAACCTGTTCTGTAAGTCTTGCAGTGGTTTCAGACCAGGTGTCAATAACCTTTGTATAACGTTCAACCTCTGTAATTTCACCTTTCATATAGCGATAAGTTGATTGTTCAATCTGTTCTTGGGCTTCTTTTAGAAGTTTACCTTTAACAGATGGAACAGAAAGGTCGTGGATTGAAATTGTAGTACCTGCTTTGGTTGCATATTTAAAACCTAAGTTTTTAAGGTTGTTTGCAAGTTCTGCAGTTTTTGCTCCGCCCCATTCAAGATAAATTTGAGCAAGAAGCTTATTTAAACCTTTTTTATCAACCGTTTTATTTATATATTCGACATGCTTTTTCTTTTTATTTGCACTTTCAGGAGTTAAAGTTGTCATTTTTTATTTTTCCCTCTTTTATTAATTATTTTAAGTTCTTTAAAAGAATATTTATTATGCAAGAATTGATTTTCTTACGGTCTCATTAAACACAATTCTTCCAGCTGTGGTTTCAATTCTTTTTCCTGCCTCATCTCTTACGACGATTTTATCGTGAAGTTTAATATTTCCAAGTTCAAGAGCTGAAATTGCATCCATAAAGTTGTGGAAATATCCCTTAACAGGTGCTTCTTCATCTTTTAAGATTGTTAAGTAGTAAATACCAAGAACCATGTCCTGAGATGGCGTGATAATCGGTTTACCTGTTGCAGGAGCCAAGATATTGTTTGTAGCAAGCATAAGCATTCTGGCTTCTGTCTGCGCTTCAATTGATAGCGGTACGTGAACAGCCATTTGGTCACCGTCGAAGTCAGCGTTGAATGCTGTACATACAAGCGGGTGTAATTGAATAGCTCTTCCTTCAACCAAGATAGGTTCAAATGCCTGAATACCAAGCCTGTGAAGGGTTGGGGCACGGTTTAATAATACAGGGTGCCCGTCTACTACCTCTTCCAAGATATCCCACACAATAGGTTCAGACCTTTCAATCTTCTTCTTAGCGGATTTAATATTTTGAACCAAACCTCTTTCAATAAGCTTGTTTACAACAAAAGGTTTAAATAATTCAATCGCCATTTCTTTTGGAAGACCGCATTGGTTTAAGCTTAATTGCGGACCAACAACGATAACTGAACGACCCGAGTAGTCAACACGTTTACCTAATAGGTTTTGTCTGAAACGACCTTGTTTACCTTCAATAATGTTTGATAAAGATTTTAAAGGTCTTGAATTAGGACCTACAACGGTTCTTCCTCGTCTACCGTTATCAATAAGAGCATCAACCGCTTCTTGAAGCATTCTCTTTTCGTTTCTAACGATAATTTCAGGAGCGCCCATCTCTAATAGTCTTGCAAGACGATTGTTTCTGTTGATTACACGTCTGTATAAATCATTTAGGTCTGATGTCGCAAAACGTCCGCCGTCTAATTGAACCATAGGTCTTAAATCTGGAGGAGTTACAGGAAGAACATCCATAATAAACCAGGTAGGTTCTGTTTCAGATTCAATTAAAGACTCAACCAATCTTAATCTTTTGATTAATTTTGCTCTTTTTTGAACCGAACCGCCTGCTGAATCAAGTTCTGCCCTGATATCATCAGCTAATTTATTTAATTCAATTTCAGATAATAATTCTTTAACAACTTCCGCACCAATGCCAACTTTTAAGCCGCTTTCTTCATTTTCCAAAATATAATCTTCATATTCTTCTTCAGATAACAATTGGAATTTTCTAAAAGGACTTTCGCCCGGGTCTACTACAACGTAGTTATTAAAGTAAATAATTTGTTCTAAGTCTTTAAGGGTCATATCAAGAAGCAAGCCAAGATAGCTTGGAATGCCCTTTAAGAACCAGATGTGGCTCACAGGTGCTGCAAGTTTAATATGACCTAATCTGTGACGGCGAACTTTTGAATCTGTAACTTCAACTCCGCAGCGTTCACAGATAATGCCTTTATGGCGTACTCTTTTATATTTACCGCAATAGCATTCCCAGTCTTTTGATGGTCCAAAAATTCTTTCACAGAAAAGACCGTCACGTTCAGGTTTCAAGGTTCTATAGTTAATGGTTTCAGGCTTTGTAACTTCACCGTATGACCATTTTAGAACTCTCTCGCTTGATGCTATTGAAATTCGTATATAATCAAAATAATCTATGCTTGTTGACACTTTGTTCTGTCTCCTTAATTCTTAAATTTATTTATTATATTAGTCTTTAAAGCTTGTTGGTGTTTCAAAGAAATTGATATTCAATAATTCTGAATCCATATCTGATAAAACTCTCTTTGGAGCAGACTTTCTAAGGTCATCCGTATCAGACATTAAATCAACTTCTTCACCGCCTTTTTTCGCTACTGCTATATCAAGACCGATACTTTGCAATTCACGAACCAATACCTTAAATGATTCAGGAATACCAGGTCTTGGGATGTTATCACCCTTAACAATAGCTTCATACGCTCTGCTTCTTCCGTTAACGTCATCTGATTTAATTGTTAACATTTCTTGAAGAGTGTAAGCAGCACCATAAGCTTCAAGTGCCCAAACTTCCATTTCCCCGAACCTTTGACCGCCGAATTGGGCTTTACCGCCTAAAGGCTGCTGGGTAACAAGTGAATAAGGACCTGTACTTCTTGCGTGGATTTTATCATCAACAAGGTGGACAAGTTTCAGGATATAAGATAAACCAACCGCAACAGGTTCATCAAACGGTTCACCAGTTCTACCGTCGTAAAGTGTTACTTTACCGTCATCTCGAACCCAGTCGCATCCTGATTCTTTAATACCTTTAACTAATTCTTCACGTGTTGCAACCTCTGATTGTGCTGCACCGTACATTTCATCAAACGGAGGAGCCATATAATGGTTTCCTGTGAGATATGCTGCCAAACCTAATAAACATTCATAAGTTTGACCAACGTTCATACGGGATGGAACACCAAGAGGGTTCAATACGATATCAATTGGTGTACCATCAGGAAGGAACGGCATATCTTCTTTTGGAAGGATTCTGGATACAATACCTTTGTTACCGTGACGACCTGAAAGTTTATCACCTACTGATATTTTTCTCTTTTGAGCTATATATACTCTAATTACAGTGTTTGCACCCGGCGGAAGTTCATCTCCTTTTTCACGGTCAAACACTTTAACATCGACTACTCTTCCGCCTTCACCATGTGGAACGCGAAGAGAATTATCTTTAACATCTCTTGCTTTTTCAGCAAAGATTGCTCTTAAAAGCTTTTCTTCAGGCGGATGTTCAGATTCACCTTTTGGTGTAATCTTACCAACCAGAATATCGTCAGCATATACTCTTGCACCGATTCTAACAATACCTCTTTCATCAAGATGACGGATAGCATCTTCTGAAACGTTTGGCACCTCTCTTGTGATTTCTTCAGGTCCAAGTTTTGTCTGACGGGCATCTATTTCTAATTTTTCAATGTGAACTGATGTAAATACATCATCATAAACAAGTCTTTCATTAATCAGGATAGCATCCTCGTAGTTATAACCTTCCCAAGGCATATAAGCAACAAGTACGTTTTTACCCAATGATAATTCGCCCATATGGGTTGAAGCGCCGTCTGCTATAACATCCCCTGCTTTAACCTTTTGACCGGCTCTAACAAGCGGTTTTTGGTTAATACAAGTATCCTGGTTAGACCTTATATATTTTAATAATTGATATTGGTGAATTTTACCGTCGTTATCTTTGATATGAATTTCTTCACCAACTACTCTTATAACTTCGCCGTCAACCTCTGAAACAGATACCATACCTGAGTCTTTAGCTGCTCTTTTTTCTAAGCCCGTTCCAACAACCGGTCTTTGAGTAATTAGAAGCGGTACAGCCTGACGTTGCATGTTTGAACCCATCAAGGCACGGTTAGCATCGTCGTGCTCAATAAACGGTATTAAAGATGTTGCAACAGAGATAATCTGAATTGGCGATACACCAAAGTAGTCAACCTTTTTAGAATCACCCATTGTAAATTCTGAACGGTATCTTACTGGTATAAAAGGTTCTTTAATTCTTCTGTTTTCGTCCAGCTCAACGTCTGCAGGAGCTACACGGTAGTTTTCATCTTCATCTGCTGTTAGGTAGTGAACTTCTTCTGTTACAACACCATCTTTTACAACAAAGAAAGGTGATTCAACAAAACCGTAATCGTTAACCCTTGCGTGAGTTGCAAGAGAACCAATCAAACCTGCGTTTGGACCTTCAGGTGTTTCAACCGGACAAATACGACCGTATTGAGAAGGGTGGATGTCACGAACAGCAAAACCTGCGCGTTCTCTCATCAAACCGCCCGGTCCAAGGGCTGAAATACGTCTTTTATGTGTTAACTCTGCAAGAGGGTTTGTCTGGTCCATAAACTGTGATAACTGAGATGAACCAAAGAACTCTTTAATTGCAGCGTTTAAAGGTTTAACGTTTAATAAATTCAATGGTGTTAAAGTTTCAGAATCTTGAAGAGTCATTCTTTCTTTAACGATTCTTTCAATTCTGGATAAACCAACTCTGAATTGGTTTTGCAATAATTCGCCAACTGAACGGATTCTTCTGTTTCCTAAGTGGTCGATATCATCCAAAACGCCTTCATCATAGGTTAAGTTAATTAGGTATTCAACACCTGCAACGATATCTTGAACAGTGATTGTTCTTTGTGTTTCAGGAAGGTTTAGACCTAATTTTTTGTTTAATTTATAACGGCCAACTTTACCTATATCGTATTTCTTTTCATCAAAGAATCTTGCCTCTAAGATTGACCTTCCGCCTGCAGCTGAAGCAGGGTCACCCGGCCTTAATTTCTTATAAACTTCAATTAAAGCTTCATCTGTTGAATTTGTAGTATCTTTTTCTAAAGTTTTCTTTAAAAATTCAAAGTGAGTAAATAAAGTTTCCATCTCAACCGGTGTGATACCCAAAGCTTTTAATAAAGTTGTAGCTAAGATTTTTCTGTTTTTATCAATTTTTACATAAACTAAATCGTTTGAATCAGTCTCAATTTTAAGCCAAGCACCGCGGTTTGGAATTAAAGTAGCGTTATAAAGACGTTTTCCTGTAGGAGAAACTTCTTTTTTATAATAAATACCGGGGCTTCTTACGATTTGAGATACAATTACACGTTCCGCACCGTTCACGATAAATGTACCTTTATCGGTCATAGTAGGAATATCGCCAATGTATACTTCCTGTTCCTTGATTTCACCTGAATCCCTATTCACAAGCCTCATCATAACTTTTAATTGTTTTGAATAGGTTGAATCGTGGATTCTGGCTTCTTCTATCGTATATTTAGGGTTATCGAATGTATAATTTGGAAGAAAATGTAATTCCAATCTTCCTGTATAGTCTTTAATAGGCGAAAATGATAAGAGTTCTTCTTTCAAGCCTTCTTTTAAGAACCATTCAAACGATTTCTTCTGAATTTCAATCAAATCAGGAAGTTCGCTCAAACGGGTCGGTGGTATGCCCATAGGAGTAACTCTTGTTGCATATTGTGTTGTTGACATTTAAGTACCTCTAATATATGTAATTACAAATTAAATAACAGCTGTTTTATAAAAATATTAGTTTTTGTTGTATTTTTGCTACTTTGTAGTGCTTTCTTTATTTTTTAAAATGCAATTCTAATCCCATTTTATACAATAAATTTAGCTTAATATATCTTATCGCGTCAATGTTTTAAGTCAAGTTTGAAAATTTACAAAATGTAACATTTTGACATTTTGCAATAATCGCTTCCCAAGGGTTTTTAACATTTAGTTCATATTCACGATTTATATACATTTTGAATGGCTTTATAATGTTTTTATGAAAAAGGTGATTCTTTATATATTTTTTATTCTTGTTTGCTTTACACAAACTGCCTTTGCAGGTTTTATGCCGACACTTACAAATTCAATAAACCATTACGGTATAGGGGCTGCAAGGATTACAAACTATATAACCGTATATGAAAAACCTGATTTAAATTCAAAAGTTAAAACAAGAATTTATTGGAATAATATTGGACACTTTATTGTTGAAAACGAAAAAAACCCGAACCCAAATGATATTTTCCTTGTTTACCTTCCAAAAGAAAATATCGCATTTTTAAGCGCGGAAGATGAGGATGAAGAGTGGATAAATATTTGTTATAACCAAAAAAAGGGTCTTTTTGGATGGGTTAAAAAAGAAAACGGAAACAGTTATGTAAAATTCTACCTGTATAAAGACTTGATTTTTGAATACGGTAAAAAATACGGGTTTTATATATTCAGAAATCTGCCCTCGGATTTTAAAACTCTGCATTCATCTCCAAATAATGATTCAAATGTTGTAGATGATTTTAATTACCCAAAATATATAAGCCCTTGGCTTGTTCAGGGAAACTGGATGCTTGCTAAAGTAACCACTATGGATAATCAGACGAAAACAGGGTGGTTTAAATGGCGCTCTGAAACAGGTAAACTGTTTGGATTTGTGAATTTCAGGTAGATTTTAAGCTATATTTTACCTTTTTAAATAAGCGGGTTTAAATTTCTATGCAAAAAAGAGGGTTTTAAAACCCTCTTTTTAAAAATAATTTATAGTGCAAAATTAAGATACCTTATAGAATACGTTTGCAACATCATCAAGTTCAATTGGCGGACTACTGATACCACGACCCGTAGCCATACCTTCGCGGATAAGTTTACCATTTTTTACCTCATAAGTTTCTTTGCCCGGTTCGTATTGCGCAGTTGACGGGTTGTATTTAAGTTTTTTATATTTATCGCCATCTTTTGCAACATTACCCGCAATTGCATTTTCTTTTACAGGTTTATCCGTAACGGTGCCATCATCTTTGATTTCGTATACTGTTTTACCGTCAACATCGGTTGCATCAACTTCTTTATGCGGGTCAATATACCCTAAGCTTATATATGGCACATTATCTGTTTCGCCAGATAGATATGCTCCGGTATTTTTATTTTCAGTATCCATTTGTTTGTTTGAATACACTACAAGAACATTTGAGCCCTTATCGTTATATTTAAACAATGCCGTATGAGCAGCTTTATCTTTTTGCGGATTGTCACCCTTGCTCTTTTGAGGCACAATAAGCGATGAACCATCTGCCAAGGCTGATAAACCCTTCATTTTATGAACATTTGCAGCTGCGGTTGTATGGTTATAGAGTTCTTTTACAAACTCTTTACCTTCAGCATTATCATCAAGCCAAGAGTGGTGAATAATATTTCTAATTGCAAGTTCAACGTTTTTAGTAGGAGTTTCATAGCCTGAATGAGCCATTTCATCGCCGGCAAACAGGGTTGGAACACCAACGGAGAACATCATCATACGGAGCATTGCAGAAAGCTTTTCAGTATCAGGTGCAAGTTCAGAGAATGCTGCGTTAAAAAGTTCGGTTTCCTTTACGGATAAATCTTTGTCGCTTGATTTTTTACCTTCTGAAATTCCCCATTTCATACCTTTTGTTTCAGAAAGGTATCTTGCCTGCTGCATAACATCTTTCAAGGTAATATCAAAAGGCAGATAGCCGAATGTTCTGGAATTTTCCATAGAGCCTTTTGTGTTATCCAAGAATTTACCTAAGGTTAAATCTGCAATAGCTTGTTTTACAGTTTTCAGTTCTTCTTTGCTTATAATACCATCATAGCTGTTTTCAAACATTTCAAGGTATCTTTCGCCGACTGCTACTGCCATTGAACTTATGTGGTCAAAATCATTACTTCCTGTTACAGCTTTTGCTCTTGATTTTTGCTCATCGGTTTTTAAATCACTCAGGAATAATTCCATATCAAGTGCTATACAATGCAGCGGACGCGGTTTATCGTGATTATTTGTAAATATATGGCTGTGGTTAATGAATTGAGGCGAATGCGCGCTAAAGAAGCCCTTTAAGCCGCTTTCAAAAGCACCCATATTGTATAGCCTGTAGTCATTTGTTGTACCATGTTCAAAATTTTGCCCGAATAATTCAGGATACAAGCCAAAGAATGTATCATAGTTACTGCCTGTTGTAGCTCCTGTTTTTTCATAAAGCATTCTTTCTGCGATATTTGGGTCAATATATTTGCCAAAATCTTTCTTTTGCATAGCATTCATGGCTATATCATTATCAAAATAATAGTCCATAAGTGCTCTTGTTTCTCTATCTGTAATAATATTTGAATTTTGGCTTATTTCTTTGTATGTAATATTTGCTTTTGCATCAAGATTTGCTTTAATATCATCCGCCATCTTGTCTTGATTTGGAGGAAACTTATCCTTATTATCCAAATAAAATTCAAGAAGAGCGTATTTTTGTTCTGCTGTGTTGATAGATTCAAGACCCTTTATATTATCAAGGGCAAATTTGTTTTTATTTGAATATTGCCATCTTGAAAATTCCCAAAGATTTGTAACTTCGGCAATTGTATAAGCTGCAGGGTTATGTTTTCTGATATTTTTAATAAACCCGCCCCAAAAATCTATGGTATCATCCCAGCATTTTTCAAAAGATGTATGCGGGTCATTTGCACGTCTTTTATCAAGGTCTGAAACGTCTTTTGCAGCATCAAAACGCCAGTTTAAACCTGCACCTGTTTTATTTACAATGGCTCTTGCCATTTTAATATCATCAAGCTTAACATCTTTAAACCTTGTGTATAAAGAATCTACAAGGTCAGAGTTATCGTCTTTTTGAAGTTCATTAAAACCTTCTTTTAATTGTTTTAAAAGAGCATTGGCTTCATTTTCAGCTTTGCCGGGTTCATTGATTCCAAGGCTTATTAAGCCTTTATATTTTAAATCTTCTGCGTATTCTGCTCTGCCGTCTTGCGCAAATTCTACCAATTCTTCATCCGGGAAAAGTGCTTTTACCACCCCGTACTTCATAATATCTGCAGCTACTATGTCTGCAACATATTTACCATAATCAGTAAAGTGGGTAATATTTCCGCCATTAAATAATTTCTGCCCCTTAGGCATTTTTGCATCTAATTCACCTAAAACAGACATCATATATTTTTGCATAGAGTCTTTATAAAGGCTTTGTGCATTTTTTGGCATATTTTCAAGAAGTTTTGTTCTTGATAAATTTTCATCAGTATTCTTATCTAACGGTCTTGGGGTAATGTATTGTGTTGAAAGAACTGCGGTTAAATCCGGTGCAAATTCAACGCTTTCAAGCGGGAAATTCACAATTGATTCTAATACAATTGCATCATCAGTTTTATTTTTAAATTTTTCATTAAAATTCTTATTAAATTCAGGTGTCTCAATAATATAAGACAGACTGTTAAGTTCAGCAGGGTTTATTCTGTGTTTTTTTGCAATCTCGCTAAGTGCAGCATTGCCATTTTTGCCGATATTTCTTGAAATGTGTTCAATAAGGGCATCATCTGTTAATTTTGTCCAGTATGAAGCTATATTGTAATAATGATTTTTAACCTGTTTATTTCCTATAACATCACTAGGATTATTTGTCGGATTTGAAATATTCGCTTTAAGTAAATCTACCTGCCCATCCCAAGAATTTGCGCCGCCTGCTTCGGATTTTGTAGTAATTGTATAATTATTCATCTGGAAATAAGTATCAACCTGTTTTCCTTCATTCTGCAAGTCTTTTAAGCTGGCACCTCTTGTTTGAAATCTTGTATCTGCAGGGTCAACTTCAAAATAAAACGGCTGTACGGAATCCTGATGTGTCGCAATATCATAGTGATTTTCAGGATTTTGATTTTCATAAATCGTAATTAAATTAACAAGGTCGTCAGCCTGGCTGCCTGCCAATCTATCATCAAAAAATTGAATATATGTAGGTTTTTCGGAATTGTAATCAGGGTTAGGTTTACGTTTAGAATTTCTATTACCTTCTTCTGATTCAATATATTTCGGGTTAACAATCTTAAATCTTGTATTTTCAAGCAGTGCATCATCTGTTGTGATTTTATCAGGAAACACACCTAATTTTATATTGAGATTTGGAGCATCGGTTTTATCAAGCTTCATCCAGCCGTAGAATGGTGATTTTTTACCATGTTTTAAAACGTGGTGTAATTGCGGAGCTTCAAGCCCGAAGGATGTGAAGGCACCGTCTGTTACATATGTTTTACCGGCATCAAATACAGCTGTTTGCAATTCTTTAAAATCTTCAAGAGTTCCTTTTGTAGATGCTACCTGGAAAGGATTTGCAGTCCAATAACCATGGGAGCTTACATCATCTGCACCAAAAAGAGGGGTTGTGATAATCATTTCGTATGGAGAAAGTTCGCCATCTTCTTGTCTGATTTTTTCAATCATCCCCTGAATATTGCCGCCTGCCTTGTTAAACGGTGTTCTTACAAAATTTTTATTACCATTTGCCTTTTCAACATTATAAGCATCCGGGAAAATATGATACATAGGACCTGTTTTATTTACAAATCCCTGTTTTTTTGAAAAATATGAGTAATCTTCAAAAGGACCGGTAGAAGCTGTATGTCCAGAATCAAGCAAATAACTTGTATGTTTATAACCGTTATCATCAGTCCATTTAGCAGCTTCTATTGCGGCATCTATATTCTTTGTTTCATTAAAAGTTTTCTTGTCCAAAAGAACAAATCTGTAGCCGACAACATCTTTATTTAAACGGTATTCTTTTAATTTATCAGCCGTAACATCAAATGAAAGATTTGATAAACCATTAACGGGGCTATTAAAAGAACTTATGGATTCAGGAATTAAAACCGGTTTACCTTCAGCCTTATAATTACCTGTATTATTGTTTCTTGAGTCTTTATCATAGTCAACAGAAACTAACTCAAGGGCTGCATAATATTTTTCATTATCATAAGGCGGTGCATAAAACCTGTATGTTTGTGTACCTGATATATCAATTATGCTCTTTTGCCCGGTAAAAGACACTTTATTGTTACTGTTTATATTTTGAGCATTTCTATTAAATGATAATGAATCCACAAATATTCCCCTTAAGCTTTCAATTCTTTAATAGTACTATACCAATATAAAACCCAAAAATATCAAAAATTGCTTTTTTATATATAATTTTTACATTTTACGCTGCAGAATTTACACTTTGTTTAGTATAGATTTGAGTGTCATAAACATTTTGTTTATATACAGCTCTGGCTCCGGTTTCAATATTCGGCGTATCAATTTCAAACACATGTGCTCTTGATGGTGCTAAATCAACAATAAGTTTACCGTCTTCAGTTTGGAACTGACTCTTGCTGGAGTATGCAGGAAGGAGATTTTCAAGTTTTTGCCCCTTCTTAAAGCCGTTTATATTAATTGAAGCAGAGTTTCTGTAATTCACATTTCTGTTTACAACCGTCAATAATGTTTTGCCGTTTAAATGTCTTGCATAGGCAATAACTTCAGGGTTTCCAGTTTCAAGAACAACAAATGAGCCTTTATTTATAATTTCTTTATAAGGTCCGCTCTTTAAGCCCATAGCAGCAGCAATATACTGACCGATTTCAGGATTATTTCCGCCGGGTTTTCTTGAATTATTAAAGATATCAAGCCTGCCTTTATGAACCGTACATTCATTAGTATCAGTAGAAGTTTCAGGATTTTGCATACCTTCATAAGGGTATAGATAATAATCGCCTGATTGAACGCCATCTACAAAATAAGGTGACAATTGAGGCAAAGTTGACTGAAGAGTGCTTGTAAGCATAACCCAAGGTGCACCGCCATAGAACATCGGGCTTTGGTCATCATGGGTTGAGAATGAGCCTATAACACCTCTTTGACCATCAGTCATTCTGTTGCTCATATCAATATTTTCTTTTACATAGCTGTAAAGGTCATCTGCCTTTGTCCATTGGTTAAAGATGTGCCATTGACCATAAATAGTGTCAAAGCCTGCTTTTAATAGGTCTTCAGGTCTATCATGCGGCATATTTAACTGCGGTGAAGCATCTTCATATGTGTAAGTTTCAGCAAGCCAGCCAAATTCAGGGTCCTTACTTCTTGAATAAGGAATAATTACATTCCAAAATTCAACAGGTTTTGCCCTGCCTACATCCGCCCTGATACCATCCATACCAAGACCTACGCACATATCGATATATTTTCTGTGAAGTTCAACCAAATCTTTATTTAAAATGCGTTTTTCTTCATTTTCCCAAGGGCTCATCATTCTGATATCACGCCAGCCGCCGGGTGTTTTATCAGAACCGTCTTTTTCTTTTGCCATCATTTCAGGGTGTCTTTTTGAGAAATCAACAGAAACACAGCTTGGTAAATCAAGCATAGCACTGATTCCACGCTTGTGGCATTCATCAACAAAATACTGGCATTGTGCAAAAGCAACATCGGGGTCATTTTTGTCCATTTTTAAAAGGTCACGCCCGGTTCTTTGCCTGTAAATAGCTTCAATTGCTTTTTTTGCTTCTTCCGGCGGATTTTCATCCACAAGTTCAGGGTCAATTTTTAATAAATCATCAGGCGCATAAACTGAACCTGCTGTCCCCATTGCTTCTGTTTTTCCCGGCGGGTGGATAGGAAGAATATGAAGCGTATTCATTCCTAAGGCTTTAATTTCATCAAGACGACCTACGGCATTTACAAGATTCCCTTTGATTTCATTTCCCTGAATCAAACCGTTGCCGTCAAAATCCTGTGCATTCATTGTTCTTGGGATAACGGCAAAAATCTTTGCCTCATTATTTCTTAATTGATGCCTTAAGCTGTTTTGCCAAACCGGAGCATCCGCTCTTTGCAGAGTATTAACAGCCTGAATACCGGATACGGGAGCAGCCTGAACATACCCTTGGGTTGTATTTAAGCCGATATAAGCTTTTAATAAATCACTGCCCGGGAATGCTGTCAAAGTTTTAGCAGTCTGAATTTCAGGCTGGCTATTTTCAGGCGAAACGCCGTTTTCTTTAAGGTGTTTTTGAAGCAAGGGGCTCATTGTAATTTTATTATTACTTATTTCCATTTACTGCTCCTGATTGGGTTTTTTCCATTTTGTCCATATATAAATGCTGGTCTTTATTCTTTTTGCCGATAAACATTTGCGATAACAATGTAACGCCAACTAGAACACCTGCAATCGGTGCAAATATTCTCATCCAAACTTTAGAATTAAATTTTTGGCTTGCATTTTCAAAAGCAAAAGATTTTAATGATTTACCAACTTTTTGATATTTAATTGAATCAGGTTGAATTAATGTCTCTTCAAATGCCTTTTTAATTATACCATTTTCTACATTAATTTCATCACAAACAGTAAAGAAATCATCTGAAACCTTTTTAATTAAACAGTTTGCATTATTTACATAATCTGCAACAGCAAGTTTATCACCCGCAATTTTCTTATGCCCGAAGCCGCGTGAGCCCATTGCCATTAAAGAACCTCTCATCTCATCAATTCTTTGAGCTAAACCCTTTGTTCCCTTGATAGCCTTAGTTGTTTCAGAGCTTAGAGGCTGATTAAATAACATGTCATTTAATCTCTTATAATATACGCCATTTCCATGGATATAGTGGGTGTTTGCAAAATCACCGGGGGTAGATTTATGTAAAATCTTTCTTGCATCATTCACAAAAGTTTCAAAGCTTTCTGTTACTGCAGATTTCGCTTGAAGGGCATCCCACTGCTGCTTTAATGTGCCGTCTTCCAATCTCTTTTCAAGGTCAGCAGCCAGCACCCATCTGTTTGTTGTAGAATCAATACCCGGGAATGCTTCTGCTGCATATTTTTCAATATCGGCAACAAATCCTTTAGTGTGCTGCTCAGACGCATTTGACATTTCAAAAAGTGTTTTAAGTTTAGGGTCAAGGTCAACTGAAGCTTTGTTTAATGCTTCTTTAGCATTTTTTACCAATTTACTGATAATATCTGCTCTTTTTGTTTCATCTATAGCAGGTGATTTTTCAAGCCCCTTAAGGAGTTTATCATATTTTTCAGAATCTTTTGCAATTTCTTTAAGCGAATTTAGTAAATATTCGCTGGCAGCTTCAGCATTATTTCTCATAAGGTCAAGCTGTTTCATATCAGGCTTTGCAATACTAAATACAGCATCTACGATATTAGAATATTGCTTTCCAAGTGCAAAATCTATAGGTTTTACAATTTCATCCAAGCTTGCAAGAGAGGCAGAAATTTGCCTTGCAGACTTATAGCTTGTCTCAACCCTTTGCATAAAGCCTGGAGCAAATTTTTTCTTGCCATCCTGAATAAAATCTTTAAATACTTTTGATGTATCGTCTAAAAACTCTGAAGGCAAAGCAGCAAGCTTTTTAGAAGATGTAATGCCATCAAAAAGGCCTTCGGAATCTTTTGCAATATTATTAAATGCAATTTCATTGCCTTGTTTTATACTTTCAAGTATTTGAGGAATGGTTCTTATTTCATCAGGGTTGTTCAAACAACTTTTAATATACTGTTCTTGAAGAGTTTTAAGCGCATCTTGGCTAACTGATTTTGTACCGGCTTCAGCAAGCATAGATTCATTCATTTTTAATGCTTTAAGTATACTTTCGCCGTCATAGTTTATTTTGCCTTCTTTTACTTTTTGCATTGTATCATTTAAGGCAGACTGCAATTTATCTTTTGCAATTCTAACTTCTGCAGTGCCTGCAGCACCGTCAGCTGTTTTTACAACAAGGAAATCTCCTTCATCTTTTGAATGAGATGCAAATAAATCAAAGATATCGGATGCTGCCATTTTTTCATCAATAGAATCAGCAAACATCATTTCCAAGTCATGCTTGATTTGCGGAGCAAAATCAGGCATTTTAGCTGCAATTTTACCATCTACAACAGCATTTGCAGGATTAAATGCATCGGCTAAATTGTTAAATAATGCATCATCAACTGCACTAACGCCTTTAGAATATTGTTTTATGATAGAAGCACCTGTGTCTCTATCAAACAGCGGATTTGAAACTTTTCCTTGTACAACTTTGTCAAAATTACCCGCTTTTTTGTCTGCAGATTTTATACCGTGGTTAATAATTGCGCTATCTGCATATTTTTCAATTCCGTTACATATTAATGCAGTTAAAACAGGAGTTGCAACACCCACTGTCAGCATATCTAGCGTTCTTCCCTGAAGACCGATTTTTCTTCTTAATTCTTTAGCATATTCTCTTCTATATTCCATATCTTTTGGAAGTTTGAGTTTATCAGCTAATTTATCAAGTTCTTCATCAGTTTCCAGTGCAGGTATATATTGGTTATCAAGAAGCAGGTCTTTTTTTCTGCCCATTGAATCAACATATTTTTGGTTAATATCAACACCAAAGCGTGCCTTAATAGGAGCTGCAATAAATACTTTGCGCCACAAAGACATCATGGAAAGAAAAACACCTGCACCTGCAAATTCCATCATTTTTGCTTTAGGAGTGCTTTTTCTTGTTAAAAGATAAGTTGCAATACCTGCTGCACCAAGCTTCATGCCTAAATCATTCAATCTTCCCAAAGAACAGTCATCGCCGTCTCCATCTTTTAAGGCTTTTGTAAGTTTTACAACATCTTTGCCTAAATCAGTTACAGCAGAACCGGCTTGTTCAATAGGATTCTGATGTACAAGATATCCTTTAGGATTTAGAGCGGTTTTTGTATGAGAATTATTGAAAAAATGCTCAAACAATTTTTGCTCATAAGCTTGAATATTCATATTGTTAGAGGAATTGTTTATCATTAATTCTCCACATATTCTTTCTTGTAATCAATTTGACTCTTTGACGGTTTTGTATCTATTTTATAGCCGCGTTTAACATTTAAAAGACCAAGAACCGTAGAGGCAGCTGCACTGATAACCAAACCTCTGCCTACAAGTTTTGAAGCCGGTGAAGAGCCTTTCCATAGAGATTTTGCAGCATCTTTAACCGTTTTTCCAAATTCAAAAGGTAAATCCTTTAGCATCTTTGTAAATTTAGGTTTACCTGCAGAATAGCTCATAAAATCTGCAAAATCCTTCTGCGCCGCAAGTGCAACACCAACACCTGCCCACAAGAATGAAGAAATGCTTTTTGCTGCCATTGCTTTTGTTAGAGCTTTCTTAATCAAAGGCTGTACAGCCTGGTCAGGCGCATTAAGCTGTTCATCGCAGCCTAATTTTTCTTTTGCAATCTTATCGTAATATTCGTATCTGTTTCCTTTTTCTTCGCCTTGTTTGTTAATTAAATCCCATCTTGGGAAATCAACACTTTCAAATACTCTGTGAAATTCTGTTGAAACTTTTTCTTTACCGTTTTCAGGAAGTTCGCTAATTATTTTCTTATAAGGCATTGCCATATCCACACCAGTTATAGCTTGTGTGCCTTTTTCCATAAGCTTTCCGCCAAGCCACTTCATAACAGCATAGAAAGCAACCCCCAAAGCTGCGCTTTTGCCTATCATTTTTGAAGCTTTAGCATCATTTGGGTTAAAAAACTTTGTTGCAGCAACGGTTGTAGCAACCATCATGCCGGAACCAACGATATAAGGAATCATACCCAACGATAAATATTCATAAAAATTGCTGTTTTTAGAACCCTGCATACCTTTTGGCGCATATGTAAAAATATCCTTAACAAGCTTATCTGCAACAATTCTTGCACCTGTTAAGGGAGTTTTTTTAATTATATGGTCTTCGCTTCCATGGGCTTTTTCACCCTGAATAAAATACCCGGAAGGAACTGCACCTACACCTTCAACATAAGCAGTATTGGGGTTAAGAATCGGGTTTTGTGCAGCGCTTTTTGCCTGATGCATTTCAGGAGCATAGCCTTGTGTAGTTTGGAGCGGCTCAATCAATTGAGCTTTGGCGGGAGCTGCAGCTTGAGATTGCTGCTGTTTATCGTCTCCATTTATATTGAGATATGCAGCATTTAAGGGCGAAATTCCCTTGAAAGCTTGAGCACGATTAATATTCTGATTTACGGATAGTGTCATCAACAGACTCCGAAACTAACACACATGTATATAAACAACTACACATTTATTTTTTTGTTATTTAAAAATAAAAAAATTTACATTGTTTAACATTTTTTACAACACAACATCACTTTGAAACAAATTTTGTAAAATTACCATAAAGTTTCTTTTTACAATAACTATTATATTGTTGTAAAATATTTATATGGATGAAAATTTTACAAAATTTAATATTGATATCCTATACAAAATCAATGACTTTATAAATTCCCAATCTGACTTACTCTATATATCAGGTTTTCAAGGATGCGGCAAAAGCGAGCTTGTAAACAGAGCCCTAAATAATATAGATAACGATATACTTTTATTTCGTCACCTTTGTTTTGAAAACAGCGCCATAGATGATTTTTTGCTCGGCTTTTACGATACTTTAAGATATTATTCAATAAGTAAAAAAATTAATCTCAAAAAAGGACTGTCTGAAAATTTTGCCCAAAAGGTAAGTTTTTATTTTAAAAATCTTGAGAAAAAAAGTTTAATCATTATTGATAATTTTGAAATAATATCTACAAATTCTGAAATTATGGACTTTTTAGCCCATCTTGGAAAATATGAAAATGTTAAATTAATCCTTATATCAAGGGTTTTAAACCCTGAATTTTTTGAAGAAAAAGGGTTAAATTCCGAAATTATTGATATTGCGCCAAATGACTATTTCACATTTAAATTAAAGGTGCAAGATACATTAAGCACTTATACAGATGAAGATATAGAAGAATTTTATAATTCAACAAAAGGATATGAATTATATTTAAAGATGACTCTAAGGTACATAGCAACCGTTAATTTGCCTTTAAAAGAATTTATGGAAGAATTTAAAAAAAGAAATATGGAATTTGAAGATTTTCTTATTTCAAAAATTGTATCCCTTGTACCGCCTATATATCTTCCATTTTTACAAAATATGTCATGCCTTAATCATTCGGTAAAAATAGCTTTTATAGAGCATTACGGGCTAGGAGATATTTCTTTAATTAATTATTTATACAGAAAAATGCTTGTTTCAAAATTTGATGATGAAATTTACCTTAAAGACTATTTAAAACAGTATTTTCTATCTAACCTGTCAATAAAAGAGAAGATGGATAATTATAAGAATTTAATTCAAATATATGAAAATGAGCTGACCAAAAGCCCCAAAGAAAGGCTCTTAAGGCTATCCAGAGAGAGTATCAGAAAACAGATTGAATTTGTTAAAACCAGACTTCCAAATATCAACAGACCGCAAAGTTTTTCAGGGAGCAGTTTTTCTTATATTAAACAAGCTGAAAATGCGCCTATTCCTTGGTATGCAAAACTTACAAAATTAAGACAAAAAGGTTTTGAAGAGCCAGCTGTACAAAATAAGGAAAAGCAGACTGCAAGAGAGTTTCAAGGCGAAGAAATTTTGAGTGCAGAAGAAAGGCTTTTAGTTGAAGAATATAGAAAAAATAAAAGCATAAACTCTGCAAATAAAGTTGTTTTAGAAAACAGCAAAGATATTTTGAAAAAAATAGAAAATTTAGAACAGAATTTTGATTACAATGGAGCTATTGAAGCTATAACAGAGTTTTTGGGTACAAATTCAAATAAATTTACAGATAAAGATTTTATGAAACAAATTTATCTGAAATTAGCCCAAAATTACACTAAAATTAATAATTTTGAAGGAGCACTGGATAATTTTTCCAATGCTGCTGCAATTTGCAAAAACATACAAGATACGGCAGGGATTATTGATATAAAGCTGATGGAAGCCAATCTATATAAAAAATTATACCGTCTTGAAAAAGCAAAAAATACACTGAATGAAGTTATAAATTTAAGTATAGAAACATCAAAAAGCGGCGCTGCTAAGGGATTTTTGGCTTTGGGCGAAATTTATGAAATGGAAAATGATTTTAAACAGGCTTTTGAAAATTATAATAAAGCTGCAGAATATGCCCAAAATAAAGAGGATGAGAGGATTTTGCTGTCTGAAATTTATTACAGAATAGGAACACTGTATGATGATGGACAAAATACCGAAAAAGCGCTTGAATACTATCAAAAAAGTATTGATTGTGCTCTAGACATAAATGAAGATGAAAATTTTGGCTTTTTATCCGGCTCTTACGCCAATATGGGACTTATTTATTCAGAATTATGG
This sequence comes from Candidatus Gastranaerophilales bacterium, assembly GCA_910586855.1. Classification (GTDB taxonomy): domain Bacteria; phylum Cyanobacteriota; class Vampirovibrionia; order Gastranaerophilales; family Gastranaerophilaceae; genus MGBC122484. The sequence goes on along the minus strand of CAJUJH010000001.1, from coordinate 418,623 downwards.
AATGAAAGCGGGGATGCGGAATATCGCAGCAAAACTATTTTTAGTTTACAAAAGGCGCTTGAAATCGACACAAAACATAATAATGCAAACGGCATTTACACTATATGTAAGCATTTAGCACTTGTTTTCAGGGATACAGAACCGGAAAAATCTTTAGAATATCTGCATTTGGCACTTAAAGCTTCAAAAGAAATGGCAGACAATTTCAAAATGGCAATATCGTACCTTGAAATAGGTGATTATTACTACAATTCAAGAAATAATATTTCAGCACTAAGAAATTATCTTGAAGCCAGAAAAGTGCTTGGAACAAGCATTTCAGAGGAAAATAAAGAAAGAATCACGGTTCGAATTAACGATATGAAAATTAAGATGGAAAATTCAGAATTTGACGAGATTTTAAAAGAATATGAGTAATTTTTTAAATGAAAAAAGAATAAACATTATTCAGAAAAATTTGGGGTTAAACCTCACGACAGAACAGGTTTTAGCCTTTAATACATGGGAAGAAGAATTTATTAAATATAATTCCCACACAAATTTAATGAGCAAAAATGAGGTGCCTAATTTATTTGAAAAGCACCTCTATGACAGCCTTTCAATGGTTTTGTGGAGCGGATTTGCAAAACACATTTCAGGCAAAAAACTAATGGATATTGGTACAGGCGGCGGGTTTCCAAGTATTATCCTTGCAATAGCCTTTCCAAATTTAACTATTTTTGCGAACGATTCAAGGGTAAAAAAGACAAAATTTCTTGAAATTATTAAAGAAAAATTAAATCTTCACAATCTTAATATTTTATATGGAAGAGCGGAAGAAATTTCGCCTGTAAATGCTGATATTGTTACATTTCGAGCAGTCGGGAAAATTAAAGATATTTTGCCGTTAGCCAAAAGGCATACCGCACAAAGCGGCAAGATGATTTTTTATAAGGCAAAGGATGTAAAAACTGAAATTAATGAGACCTTGGCGGTTGATAAGAATCTAAAAGCCCCTGATATTATACCATACAGCCTTCCTATGGATGTTGAAACCACTAGAAACCTTATTATATTTAACTTATAGGCAATTCTTACTTAAGAAATCTTATCTAATGCCAAAAGCGAGGCACCTATTAAACCGGCAAAATTACCGGCTGAAGCATGTTTTATAACAACCGGAGTTGTTACAATTTCTCTGTTGACTAAGTTTTGAACATATTCAACATCAACAAATTCAGCCATAGAGCCGCTTAACACGATAATTTCCGTATCAAATATATCATTTAACCCAATAAGCCCGTCTGCCAAGTGTCTTTGCCATATGTCCAATGCCAGAATGCATCCTGAATCATTATTTTTGGCATTTTCAATTATTTGATACGTTGTTAAATCACGGTTTAGGATGTCTTTATAGGTTAAAGCCAAACCCCTGCCTGATGTATAAGCTTCAAAACAGTCAAAAGTACCGCAGGTACAGGGTCTTTTGCGTTCAATAGACATTTTAAAGTGCATTTCGCCTGCAGCGCCTGATTTTCCCTTAAGCAGCTTATTATTAATTATTATGCCGCCACCAACGCCTGTGCCTAAAGTAAGCGTAATTGAGTGACCTGCGCCTTTTGCAGCCCCTACGGTATGTTCAGCCCACGCTGCACAATTTGCATCATTCTCAACAAAAACAGGCAAATTTTCAGACAGGGACTGAAAATCAATATCAGAATATCCATTAGGCAAATTTGCAGTGGAGCTTAGAATTTTTGTATTGTCATTATTTACAGCACCGGCAGTAGCTATTGCCACAATTGAAGCGGTTTTTCCGTGATTTTTGATAACATCTGAAAGTGTTTTTTTAATCTCATCAACGCTGTGCGGAGTAGCATATTTTGCAGGCGGGGTAAGGATTTCACCATTTTTATTCACTAAGCCGGCATAAATTTTTGTTCCGCCGATATCAATTCCAAGTGCCGTTTTTTCAGTATTCATAAGGCTTTTAACCCTTTCTTTATAAATCTTTTTGTTATTTCATGCGGACGGGTTATAGCTGAACCTATAACTACCGCAAATGCACCTAATTCAAAGGCTTTCGCCGATTGTTCAGGTGTCCAGATACGTCCTTCCAGGATTACAGGACAATTCACATTTTTAACAATTTCTAAAAGCAGCTCATAATCAGGTTCTTCCGGATTTTTCCCTGCAGCTTTATTTTCCAAGATACTTTCTTTTGTATATCCGCTTAATGTGGTTGAAACTATGTCACAGCCTATACTTGCAGCATTTTTTGCCTCTTCAAAAGTTGAAATATCCGCCATGGCTAATTTTCCTTTAAAGTGAATAAAATCAACTATTTCAGACAATTTTTCTCCTGATGGTCTTTGCCGCATGGTGCCATCAAATGCCACAATATCAGCACCTGCGGCGATTACAGATTCGCAATCAGCACAAGATGGGGTTATATATACCAACTCCTCAAAATTTTCAGGAATGATTTTTGGTTTCGTAATTCCAATAATCGGAATTTCTTTATTAAAATTCCGAACATTTTTTATATCCCTTTCCCCTGCAAGCCTTAGTGCACAGGCACCTCCAGATATGACCGATTTAACCATTGCAATCATAATATTTTCGTCATACAATGGTTCCCCAAAGGAACTTTGGACTGAAACAATTATTTGGTTTTTTAATTTGTTTAAAATTTTTGTATTGCTCATATTATAAAATTATACACCAAATTGACCATGATTTTTGTTTTTAAGTTATACTATTATACATAATTAGAAATAATATAGGTGAATTATGACAAGTAAATGTGAAATTTTAGAAGGTAATATTGCAAAAATTGATATGACAATTGATGCAAAAGAGGCTGAAAGTGCTTATAATAAGGCGTTTAAGAAAATTAGCCAAAATATTAATATTGCAGGTTTCAGAAAAGGCAAGGCGCCAAAAAATATTGTTGAAAAATATGTAGGCGTAGAGCGCATTAAGGCTGAAGCTATTGAAAACATTTTCCCTAAGGAATTTTCAGGAGTTGTTGAAGAACATAAATTAGACCTTGCAGTGCAGCCTTATATTGAATCTTACGAATTTGAAACAGGTAAAGACCTTACAATGGTTGTTAAAGCTGAATTAAAGCCTGAAGTAAAATTGGCAAAATATAAAGAAAATACTATTGAATTTGAAGAATACAAAAACGACGAAGATGCCCTTGATAAAGAGCTTAAGACTATTCAAGAGAGATTTTCTACTTTAGAAGAAGTTAAAGAAGACCGTGAAACAAAGGCTGATGATACCGTTGTATTTGACTTTGAAGGATTTGTAGGCGATGAAGCTATTGAACATGGGGCAGGAAAAAATTATACCCTTGATTTAGCTCATTCAAACTTTATTCCCGGCTTTGCAGAAGAACTTGTAGGGCACAAAAAAGGTGAAGAATTTACAATTAACGTAACCTTCCCTGAAAATTACCATCAAGACAAGTTGAAAGGTGCAAAGGCACAGTTTAAAATAAAATTACATGAAATTAAGACAAGAATTTTACCGGAATTAAACGACGATTTAGCAAAAAAAGCAGGTAAATTCGACTCTTTAGATAAGCTAAAAGAAGATATTACAAAATACTTAGAAGAATCTGCAAGCAGCGAAAATGAAAGAAGAAAGGCAGAAGCTATATTCAACAAGGTTTATGAGGATTCAAAAATTGATATTCAAGAAGCAATGATTGAAAGAGAAATTGAAGCCATCAGAAACGAAACCAAGCAAAATGCTGAAAGCCACGGTCAAAATTTTGATGAACTTGTTGAAAAAGAAGGCAAAGAAGAAGTTAACAAGAAATTCAAAGAAGAAGCTATTAAACGCATTAAAAATTCTCTAATTATTGAAAAAATAGCAAAAACAGAGGATATTAAGATTGGGCAAAATGATATACTTGAACAAGTGACAGAACTTGCAAAATTATATAGAACAACAGGAACCCAAATCTTTGAAGAATTAAGACAAAACCCTGCAGGCTTTTCTGTTATTACCCAGCAGGTTGCAACCAGAAAAGTTAACGAAATATTATTAAACAACAATACATTTAAAGCAAAGTAGGACGGGTGCTTTAACCCGTCTGTCAAATAATCAGACAGCCCCACAAAACAAATTCAAAAAAGGGGAATAATAGACAAAAGAATTTGAAAGGATAAAAATATGAGCTTTGTACCGGTAGTAATTGAGCAATCATCCAGAGGCGAAAGGTCTTTTGATATATTTTCAAGACTTTTAAGAGAAAGAATCATATTTCTTGGCACACCGATTGATGATATGGTTGCAAACTTAATTGTAGCACAGCTTTTACTATTAGATTCAGAAAACCCTGAAAAAGATATTATGCTTTATATTAATTCTCCGGGCGGTTCTGTTACAGCCGGTTTTGCAATATATGACACTATGCAGCACATCAGAGCAAATGTTTCAACCATCTGTTTAGGTCAGGCTGCTTCAATGGGTGCTTTCCTTTTATCATCAGGTACAAAAGGTAAAAGACTTGCACTTCCTCATTCAAGAGTATTGATTCACCAGCCTTTAGGCGGCGCTCAAGGTCAGGCTACGGATATTGAAATTCAGGCTAATGAAATTTTAAGAATTAAAAAATCTTTAAATTCAATATTGGCTGCAAACACAGGACAAGCCTTAAAGAAAATTGAAAAAGATACAGATAGAGACTATATCATGACCCCTGAAGAAGCTCTTGAATACGGTATGATTGACAAAATCATCACAATGGAAGAGAATAATTAATAAACCTTAATAAAACTTTATATGCCCCAAAATAATGGGGCAAGGAGAAAAATAAATGCCCAAAAATAATGACCCAAATCTAAAATGTTCTTTCTGCGGAAAAACACAAGACCAGGTGAAAAAACTAATTGCAGGTCCTGATGTTTGTATTTGCGATGAGTGCATTGAACTTTGCAATGAAATTTTAGATGAGGAATTATTCAATATTAAACAGGATGAAAAAATTTCTGATTTAGACCAATTGTTTGAAGGCATTCCAAAACCGGCTGAAATCAAAGCGTATCTTGATGAACACATTGTAGGACAGCAGGATGCAAAAAAGGTATTATCTGTTGCCGTATACAACCACTACAAAAGAATTGCACACAATATGGATACAGATAATGAAAAGCCTGAAATTGAAATCCAAAAAAGCAATATTCTGCTAGTGGGTCCTACAGGTTCGGGTAAAACACTTTTAGCACAGACTTTAGCTAAGATGTTAAATGTACCGTTTGCTGTTGCTGATGCTACAACTCTTACTGAAGCTGGGTATGTGGGAGATGATGTTGAAAATATTTTATTAAGATTATATCAAGCTGCAGATTATAACGCTCAAAAGGCAGAGCGCGGCATTATTTATATTGATGAAATTGACAAAATTGCAAGAAAATCTGAAAATCCATCTATCACAAGGGATGTATCAGGTGAAGGCGTGCAGCAGGCATTGTTAAAAATGATTGAAGGTACTGTTGCAAATGTTCCACCGCAAGGGGGAAGAAAACACCCACATCAAGAATTTATACAAATTGATACGTCAAATATTTTATTTATAGTAGGCGGTGCATTTGTTGGCTTAGATAAAATTGTTGAAAGACGCTGCGGCACAACAAGTACACTTGGTTTTGGCTCAAAGCCAATCAGCGCCAAGGAAAAAGAAATTCAAGCACAAAAAATGCTTAAGAAATTACAGCCAGATGATTTATTAAAATTCGGTTTAATTCCTGAATTTATTGGAAGAATCCCGGTTTATTCAGTTTTAGACCCGTTAGATGAAGAAACATTGAAGATGATTCTTACAAAACCCAAAAATGCTATCATGAAGCAGTACATCTGTCTTATGAAGATGGATGGAGTTGATTTAAACTTTGATGAAGATGCTGTTGATTTGATAGCAAAAGAAGCCATTAAAAGAAAAACGGGCGCCAGGGCTTTAAGGTCAATTGTGGAAGAAATTATGATGGACATTATGTATGAAGTGCCATCTAATGAAGATATTAAAACATATACCATCACCGCTGACATAGTCAGAAAAAAATTAAATGTTGCTGAACTTATTAAATTGCCCACCAAACAAGAAGGCAGCAGCATTGAAGAAATCGCATAAAGAAAGTTAAGGAAAAAGAAATGAATTGTATGAAGATGATGTTAAAGAAACTTTTATGTTTAGCAGCAATATTTTTTGCATTCAGCATCAATCAGGCTATTTGCGCACCAAGTGATGATTTCACAGATACTCATCAAGGATATTGGTCTTATGATGCTATTATGGCGCTTAAGAAAATCGGCGTTTTAGCAGGCTACCCTGATGGAAGCTTTAGACCTGACGAAAATGTTACCAGGGCAGAATTTACGGCAATGATAACAAAAGCATTAGGGCTTCGTGATGCTAAAGATTTTTCAATCACAAACTATAAAGACCTATCCAAAAAACACTGGGCATACAGAGATATTCAAATTGCATCTCATTACGGTGTTGTGCACGGAACACCCGAAAATAATTTTATGGCAAACGGTCAAGTTAAAAGGGTTGAAGTAATCGTTACAATTATGAGCGCTTTAAATCTCAAAGAAATTACCCCTGATGAAGCAAGAGCATATCTAACAGCAGCATATAGCGATGTGAATGAGCTCCCCGCCTGGGCGCTAACCAGAACAGGTAAAGCAGAACAGCTGCATTCAATTGTTGTAAGACCTTGGGAACAGGGTTTATTGATGCCAAACAGAGCAGCTACAAGAGGCGAGCTTGCGGTATTCTTATATAATATGCGCGAAAGAGCAAAGGTTCATCCTAATAAAAAATTACAAACTGCCCTTCCAAAAAGAGTGGACGGATACGTTCTTGAAAATGCTTATTTGGATGGCAATATGGCAATAATTCCAGCAGGAACCGTGCTTCCACTAGGTGTTATGGACTGTGTTTGGTCTAAAGAAGCAAAAGTAGGAGATGAATTTATCGCAAGAACTCTTGTAAACTTTGTTACAAAGGATAAAGTTTTATTAATCCCAATCGGTAAAGAAATCAAAGGCACAATCCAAAAAGCCAAAAAGGGAACGACTTTAATTAAAAACGCTCAAATGGTATTCCAGACACAAACCCTTTTGGATGAAGATTCAAGAGACACAGGAGTTGAATTTATAACCGTAGGTAATGTAGTACCAAAAGTGGCTGAATTTACACATAATCCAATTCTTCAAAAAATAGGATTTAATGTATTCAAGGGACACAATTTCTATAACCACCATTCTCAACAGGTTGATTTTGTTCTTCTTGAACCGGCCAGAATTAACATTATGAACAACTGGCTTGCAGAATAATAAAATCAGTTAATAAAATAATTCAAAACAAAAACACCTGCCAAAATAATTGAAGGCAGGTGTTTTAATATACTTTTAAAATTTAAATTTGTTCTGTATCATACTTAAAACCTTCAATCATATTCTTTAGTTTTTCTTTATCAATATAATCCATATATTCTAAAAGAGCCGTTTTATTTTCAAAATATCTTGTTATAGAAGCCAGCTGCTTTGTTTTTGCATTTATAAACCCTATTGAAAGCTCTTTAGCATGTTCATCTTTTCTAGAAGGAGAAACTTGAAATACAATAACATCACCGCTTTTAAAACTTTCTTCAGCCTTAACCTGAGGAAAATTGCCAATTTCAGGTATGGTATTGTTATTTATACAGTTATTAATTTTATTTAAATATTCATTATATTCTTGCATATTATTTCCACCAAAACCCATAGTAACTTTGGGCTTTTTGGATAATTGTAACATATTGGGGGAATAAAAAATACCGTTCATAAAATTTTATTTCTTTCTATAGTATTAAAAATTAAAATAAAATAAATTTGCTAAAATAATTACTTAAACAACTTATGCAGGATTTATGAAATTATACACTCTTTCTTGCGAAAGAGCTTCTAAGCAGTCTTTAGATAAAAGCTCATTTTGATATGCAGAAAGACCGGGAAGATTCAACACAGGCTCTGTTGGATTTTTAACACCTAAAATATCAAATACTCCAAGTTCCTTTTTTCTTAAGAAATTGTAAACTTCTCTTAAATAATCATTATATTGCCCGTATAATTTTTTATCGGCGGCAATTTCTATTACAAGGCTTTGATACTCAACAAGCTGTTCTGCAACATTCATTTTACCCTCAGAAATCGATTTCATGATTTTTTCCATAACAGTGCCTTTGCCCTTTGTAATGTCGTAGGGGAAATGTTCGTATTCAGCAAATTTTTGAATTTCAACTCCTCTAAACTGTCCCTCTCCAAGAGCACCGTTTGAGTATTTAAAATTTGCCTGACACGCCGTATATCCTGAAGGCTTAGAGGATTTACCATTTATACTCTTAATATATTCTTCGCTAAAACCTAAATCCGCAGCAAGTTCGCCATTTTCCGATAATTTGGTTACCACTTTAAATTCTGCTCCATTTTTTGCAGCTGCTGAATCCAGCCAAGCATCTCTAAGTTCTTTTATCTGTCTTTCCGTGAAATATGGAATGCCATCTTCTCCTGCGTAGTTATTGATTTCTGTCATATTAATTTCATTATTTCTTAAAGCCTTAGCCAGTCTGTCTGCAAAATTTTGCGTCTGTGCTTCTGCTAAAAGGTTATTAGCACGTGTCAAAAGAGCAGACTGTGCATCGCTTAAAGTACTGCTGTCAGCATTTTTCCATATGTTTTTTAATATTTTTATATCATCAACAGATAAACCGCCTTGTCTCAAGGCGGTTAATGCCTCTTTTTCAGTCAAAGAATCAAATATCGCTCTTGTGCCAACGCCGTCTGCAATTAAGGCATTAGCTTCATCAAAAGATGTTACCGTTTTTTTAACAAGCTTATCCTCAAGCTTTGAGAGTGTTGATGTCGCTCCTTTTGGTCTATCAAAATACATTACATCCGTACCGCTTGTAGCAGCTTTAAACTGTGCAACCGCAGAATCCTGCAGATAAGAGTTTCTTTTTGAAATAACAGCAGCAAGAGCGTTTGCCTCATCAGAGCATGCTCGAATAGTGTTTGAAAAATCAACAGATAAACCTTTAATAAATACGGTATCTGCCAAATCCTGGGTTATTTGTTCACTTGTGAGGCGCGAAATTGCTGCTTCATCAAGTGAAGAATAGAAAGCCTTAATTTGAGAATTTGATTTTATGATATTTTTAGTTTCATCGCTTAAATTTAAAAAGGCTGAACTTGTATCAAAGGATTTTGCAGGGTTGATTTCGGCCAGTGATTCTGCTGTAGAGGCTGCAGTTTTTGCAGAATTTATATCCAGGGCAGATTCAGTTAAGGAACCGAACAATTTGTTATTTATTTTTGAAGCACCTGAAAATATAAGTCTTGTAGAACCGCCTATAGCAAGCCCGCCTATAGCGCCGCCAAATGCGCCTTTCGCCATATCTTCCGGCATATCTTCAATTCTGCCATCTGCCAGAGCTCGTGCAAAACCATCGGTGGCACCTGAAAGGGCACCGTCTATTGTCATATCAACACCGTAAGCCGCAGCTTTTGCCGCTAACAGTGTAATTCCACCTTTTGCTCCTTCTTTTGCAACATAGCTTGCTCCTTGCTTTGCGAGAAGTTTTGTTAAAAAGCTTTTGCCAACATGTTTTACTCCTGCTTCACCCGCCTCTTTAACAGCGCTTTTAGCGCAGGTTTCAACAGCCTCTAAGCCCAATGCTTTTGCAACACCCGTTCCTGCAGCACCGCCGATAGCGTTTGATAACGGTGCCATCACACCGTTTATGGAGCCTGTAATTATGTCATACCCTAAATCTGTTAATTTGTATTCTCTGCCTGAAATTACACTATCGCTCGCCTTAATAGCAGTCTTCACAGCAGCTCCTGCGCCTGCTGCTACAAGAAGAGAGGCGCCGCCTGTTACAGGCGCTAATGCTGCAGCGCCAACAGCTGCAATACCTGAAATGATGTCGCCAACAACATCAACACACATTTTTTGCCCTTCTTTGTAGGCATTTAGGCGCTCGTTTGCTTCATCATGTGTAATTTCACCGTTTTGCGCCTGTTTAATAATATTTTCAACATTATTTGAACTATTTTTCAGATGTAATAAATTTTTTATGCCATCCCAGGCTTTTCCTATAAGCCCTTGCTGCTGTTTGGTTTCAAGAAATTCGTCATATAAATTTTCAGTATTTTTACATTCACTATTCTGCTGTTCAAAAGTATCTGCTGTGTTTTCATAATTTAAAGAAGAATCAGAAAATACGGGGGTTTCAGCAAAAGAAGAATTTTGCACGGAAGAATCCGGAAGGGCAGCATTATACCTTTCTTTTGATATTGTATCAATATTTAAGCCGTACAATGGGGACAGAGACAAAATTATTCCTCTCTTGAAATTTAAAAATAGGGATTTTAAAAAGCAAGGATAGCTCTTTTATATATAAAGTATATATTTAGAAAAAAATTGCCTAATAGACAAAATGCTCAAATTTCTTATAAATTTCATTTTTAAAAAAATATTTTACAAACAGGACACGGGAAATTCACCACAAAATCTTTTCATTTCTATAATTTATAGCATGCGAATTTTTTTACGGTCCTTTTTTGTAAAATATTTTTTTAAAATGAAAAGATTAATTTAATGTTAATTTTTGTAATATTAGGAAAAAATATGTTTATCATTAAAATATATAAAGATTTTTTTATAACGAGGTGATAAACTATGTTTGATTTTGAAAAACTGACCAAATCCGCTCAAAATGTAATGCTTGAAGCTCAAACGCTTGTTAAAACAAATAAAAATACATTCTTAGAACCCTTGCATATGCTGCTTTCAATGGCAAATCTTGCTAAAGCGGATTCAGAAAACTCAGGTATATATGAACTTTTCTGCTCTTTAAAACTTGGTGGAAATTTATTTAGAGATGACCTGCAAAATTTAATAAACGAGCTTCCTAAGGTTTCAAACGATACACCGCAGGTATATTTTTCATCCGACAGTTTAAAAATTATGGAGGATGCAAAAAAACTGGCTGACACTATGAAAGATAAATTCATAAGCCCTGAACATATTTTGCTTGCAATAACAAAGGATTCAGCCCTAAATTACAATAATCCAAACCAGGGTAAATTAAATAAACTCTTTATGAAGTTTTCAGTAAATGAAGTTTCAATATTAAATGCTATTAAAAAAATCCGCGGAAATAAACAGATAGATTCAAACACGGCGGATGATGAATTTAAGATGATGGAAAAATTCTCGATTGATTTAACTCAAAAAGCCAAAGAAGGCAAGCTTGACCCTGTGATTGGACGTGATGAAGAAGTGCGCAGAATTATTCAGGTTTTAAACAGACGTACTAAAAATAACCCTGTATTAATCGGGGAAGCGGGGGTCGGCAAAACTGCAATTGTAGAAGGATTAGCACAAAGAATCATAAGGGGAGATGTACCTGAAAGCCTTAAAAATACAAGGCTTATATCCCTTGATATGGGTGCTCTTGTTGCAGGAGCAAAATACAGAGGCGAATTTGAAGAAAGGCTTAAAAAAGTTATAGGTGAAGTTGTAGATTCACAAGGCGAAATCATTCTTTTTATTGATGAATTACACACAGTTGTGGGTTTAGGTGCAACCGAAGGTTCAACAGATGCTGGAAACCTTTTAAAACCAATTCTTGCAAGGGGCGAGATGAGGATGGTCGGCGCCACAACGGTTAATGAATACAGAAAGCACATCGAAAAAGACCCTGCGCTTGAAAGACGTTTTCAGCCGGTTTTAGTGAATGAACCTTCTGTTGAAGATACAATTTCAATTTTAAGAGGTTTAAAAGAAAAATATGAAGTGCACCATGGGGTTAGAATCAAGGATTCTGCGCTTGTTGCAGCTGCAACACTATCAGATAGATACATTCAAGACAGATTCCTACCCGATAAAGCCATAGATTTAATGGATGAGGCAGCTTCACGTGTGCGCATAGAGATAGATTCAATGCCCGAAGAACTGGATAAACTAGAGCGCCAAAAGCTTCAATTGCAGATTGAGCTTGAATCCCTAAAGGATGATAACGATACGGATAAGGTAAACCGTGTAAAAACCGCGCTGGATGAGATTTCAAAAGAAGCTGATACCTTAAAAAGCAAATGGGAAGCGCAAAAAAGCTCCATTAAAGGTGAAGCGCAAATAAAAGCTGAAATAGAAAAAACGCGTGTTGAAATTGAAATAGCAGAAAGGGAGGCAAATCTTGAACTTGCCGCAAAATTAAAATACGGAAAGCTGCCTGAATTAAACAAGCAGCTTGAAGAGTGCAAAAACGCAGAACACAGTGAAGAAAACAGTCTTTTAAAAGAGGAAATCACGGATGAAGACATTGCAGAGGTGGTTTCAAAATGGACAGGGGTACCTGTTGCAAAGCTTGTAGAATCAGAATCCGAGAAATTAATTGAGATGGAGAATATTCTACATAAAAGGGTTATCGGGCAAAATGAAGCTGTGGGCGTTGTTTCAGATAGTATCCGCCGTGCAAGAAGCGGTCTAAAAGACCCTAAAAGACCTATAGGTGTGTTTTTATTCCTTGGTCCAACAGGTGTTGGTAAAACTGAACTTGCTAAAACCCTTTCAGAATTTATGTTTCAAGATGAAGATGCACTTATTCGTATCGATATGAGCGAATATATGGAAAAACACTCTGTTGCAAGGCTGATTGGGGCGCCTCCAGGGTATGTAGGGTATGATGAAGGCGGTCAATTAACAGAAAAAGTAAGGCGCAAACCCTACAGTGTTGTGCTTTTTGATGAGATTGAAAAAGCACATCCTGACGTATTTAATATAATGCTGCAAATCTTTGATGACGGGCGTTTAACAGATTCAAAGGGCAGAACCGTTGATTTTAAGAATACAATTATAATTCTAACTTCAAATGTAGGGTCAGATATTATTTTGGATAATACTGTTAAAGGGCTTTTATCTGAATTTGACAAGGAAAAAACTAAAGAAGAAGTGACAGAAAAGCTTCGTGCTTATTTTAAACCTGAATTTTTAAACAGGATTGATGAGACCGTATTCTTTGATGCACTTCGCTTAGAAGATTTGAGCAGAATTGTAGATATTCAGGTTCAGTATTTAAGAAAGCTTTTAGCTGAAAGAAAGATTGAATTTGAAATAACAGATGATGCCAAAGGAAAACTAGCACTTGAAGGATATAACCCGATTTACGGAGCAAGACCATTAAAGCGCGCTATAAGAGCACAAGTAGAAAATCCACTATCTAAAGAGCTTCTTTTAGGGCATTTTAATGATGGGGATAAAATCTTAATAGATGTTAAAGATGACAAGATTATATTTGAAAAGAAATAGAAAAATTTCAAGGGCTGATATTTCTATTAGCCCTTGATTTTTCAGTGTTTTCGGGTTGGTGCAACGAATTGCACTCCACTTATACGTTTTCTCTTTTGCAAAAATATTTTACAACAACAGTGCAAGAATCATCAAAACAAAGGTGCCAAGCTGCATGCCGGTTGCGGCGAATTTTTGGAACTTATTGTTATCATAGTATTTTGCAGTCTTTTTAGCGTTTGATGCGGCTTGAAGTCTTTCTATCCTTGAATAGTCATCATCTGAGGCAAAATCTCTTTGAAAAATCCTGCGCTCAAGACGGTTTAAACGCACAGCCATCGGGTCATAAGAGTATGTCTGCCCGAAAAGCGAATTTTCAAGCCCTGCAATTTGCAATGAAGCATCAGAACCGCCGTAGCCGTAGTTATAATCGTAGGAATAACCTTGATTTCCGCCGTTTCTTCCCCTATTTTGGGCGTCCTTGCGAGCTTTAGCTATAACATCATCTTCGCCTGCTGCACTATTTTCAGGATATTGCCCGTAAGAATAGTTTTGTTGATAGTCTTTTGGGCTTGTTTGCCTGAAGTATTCCCCTGTTTGATAACTTGGAAGAGTAGAAGAAGGCTTCATCATTGAAATTTTAGCTTTAAGAGCATCGGTTCTTTGAGCTAAATCACCTTTTTTAGCAGAACCAAATGTTTTTTCTTCAAGTCGTTCAAGCCTTTTGTAGATATTTTCATCTTTATAGTTTTTGCCAAATAACTGCATTTCAAGCATATCAACAGCAGGATAGTTTATACCGTCTGCTTCATCCTTATAAAGCTCTGAAACAGGTGCTTTAGCTTCTGCCAAAGTTTCCAAGCCCAAGGCAGAATTTAATTTATCAATCCTTGTTTGAAGAGACATTTTGGATGTACTGTAGCTTTCCCCAAAAACCTCATCTTCAATTCTTTTAAGACGTTTTTCATCAGTATCGCTTGTATAGTTTAATCCTAAAACCGATGATTCAATCTTGGATATCTGTTCACCTAAGGGCAAATTAACAGTTTCTTTTGCAAAAGAAGAGTTTGCGCATAGCAAAATGAGCAAAAACGTTGATAATATTAAATTTTTAAAGTTTCCTTTTTTCATAGAAACCATTATAGCAACAAAATTCTCTTAAATTACCAGAATTAAGTATAATAAATTTTATTGCACTTTTGGAGAATAAAACAAAATACGCCAAAATAAGCACAACTAGTACAATGAAATAAAGCAAAAAAAATCTTTTTCGTGTTTTAATGTTAAAAAGAAAGGTTGAAACTATGAAAATCTTGGCAATTACTAGAAATGCCAATAATACAAATTTATATAGAACAAAAAAAACAAGGTCAATCGCAAATTCCATCATCACAAAATACAGCAATGCTATTAAGTATTTATCCCAATAATCTTGCATTTTTAGGATACAATGTCCATGTTTTTGATGGAGGTGCACATGCAGATAATATGGAACATTTTGCAGAAGCCATAAATGATGATTTTGATATTATAATGCATGATGTAGAAACAAATCCGCATAGCCCCAATGACAAGCAAATAAAAAGTTTGTACTACAGGTTAAAAGATATAGATTCTTTTGGAGGTTCAGCAGAATATGTTGCCATACCTGGTTTATGTACAGTATCATTACAAAACTTGCAAGACCAATATGAGCAGGTTATGGGGGAAAAAATAAAGTTAACCCCAAGTAATATTGGGGCACACAGGCAAAAAATACTAAATTTTTTAAAAACGCTATCAGAACAACCAGACAAATACAGAAGATATATCAATTATCTCGACCCAAACAAACAAGGTATAGAATGGACATATAAAGCAATACAAGAAATAAATAGACTTACAAATAGGGGATTTCAAGTATATATACCAGCAGGACACGCTGAATATCAAGGTTTAAAATATATTTCTAAACAGCAAAATAAAAAAGCTGAACTACAGCATTATATATCCACCGGAAAAGATGTCAATGAAGCAGTACGGGATATGAGTAGCTATATAAAAAAGCAAGGTTGGTATGATTTTAATTTACTCAATTTATCCAATGCACACATTGTAAACCTAAAAGACCCTAATAACAGGGATTATTTGTATTCAGCTTATGACACTACCATTACAGACGGAGCAAGAGGTGTATATAATTTTTATCCTGTAAGGGATAGTTCTGGAAGGGTAAAAGGATACAGCTATACTGATAAACAAACGGTGGAATATCCATATAATGAATTTTTAGCAAATGATGAAATTGCAGACCTTTTAAAATTTGTAGGGAAAAAATCTAGCAATTGTCTTGCAACACAATCAGATGTAAAAAGATTTAAACAATTACTTAAAAGTACGCCATCAAGCGCAAAAAGAGAATTTTCAAACAAATTATTTAATATAAATGATGTATTCACATCTGATGAAATCAGAAGCCAAAAATTAGAACTAAAGGGTAAATTTGTTGATTCTTCATTGCAATTATTTTTTGATAAAAACTCTAATGATGAAATAACATTTCCAAATTGTAATTGCGAAGGCAGTGATAGACCAAGTGTAATGTCAATGTGGGGCAGTTGTTTTGCAGTGTTTAATGCAATAGATGAAGATATTGAAAGACAATCGCACCAAAGCCGTGATTTTATATTAAATCCAGGTCATGCCATGAGCGTAATTGAAGAGCATCTTGAGCAAGGAAGAATCAAAGAAAACTACAATTACAAAGAAGCAGAAGGTCACTATAATTATGCAATAGAAGTCAGCAAACAATTTGGACTCAATGATGTAACGCCATATATTAAACTTGGTGATTTACATAATCAATATGGTAAGAAAGATTATGCTCTTGGTTGCTATAATCAAGCAATAGATATAACTTGCCGTTGGCTTTATGAAAAATATTCATCAATAGACACAGATATTTTACGAGTGATAAAAGATGGCGAAAAAGAATATGACAAACTGCACAGACATTTTGTTACTGAGAGCAGGAAATATAGGGGAAGCTTTTTAAGACAAGTATTTACAAACAAACCTGCAGACCAAGCAAAAAAGAATGAATATTTGACACAGTGCCACTATAATTACACACGCACTCTAAAAACATTAAAAGAAACGTTTAAAAAAGTTGGCGAACTATGTTATGATAAACAAAAAAAGTATGATTGGGAAGTTTGTTCTCAGGTTATAAAAGAAATAGAAAAATGTACAAGCAGGGGGTCTAAGGTTATCGAAAGAAGGTCTTGCGGTGTTCAAGGATTAGGAGATATTTTTGATGAAATTAGCCAATACTAATATAAGATATATAAATCCTTTGTCATTTCAGGGTAATATAATAGATTCCCATGTGCATACAGGAAAATGGTGCAATGCTAATTATGACGCAGATATGCTGGATGTTTTTATCAAAGAACCGTTAAATGTAAATATTGATGGTGTAAAACAGACCGATACTGTTGACAAAATGCTTGTTTCAAGCTTAAGCTGCATAGATGGCAACGGCTTTTTGAATGAAACAGACGGCAATATTGAAATGCTGAATATCTGTAAAGAGAATCCAAAGCTTTACCCTCTTGCCGTTTGTCAGCCCGGAAAAACTAATGGTAATTCTAGAATCATTAGGGGTTTATTAGATTTAAACGAAGGTAAATTTATAGGTTTAAAATTTCACCCCGAAGGTTTACCATTAATTGCGAGTGATATAAAATACGACAGTTATCTTGATTTAGCTAAAGAAAAAGGACTACCCTGTCTTTTTCACTGCCAAGACGGTAATTCTTCCCCTGAAGCTATTTATGAGCTTGCAAAAAGACACCCTGATACACCTGTTATAATGGCACATTTAGGTGCGGGCGGCGAAAATAACCACAAAAGAGCAATTGATGTATTATTGCAATCAATCAAAAAAGGTGACGCTAAATTATATGCAGATGTTTCATGGGTTGATTGGAACTATGGATTGCCGTCCGAAAAACCACAAGATATTATAAGTGTTATAAAAGAATTAAAAAAAGAAAATGCCCTTGATAGGTTAATGTTTGGCACAGACGCACCGCTTGGATGTTATGGGGGTAAGCCTGTAGGAAATATATCTCCAAAAGAGGCTTATGAAGCTACTGTAAGCAATTTAAAAACTTCAATCAAAAAGGAATTTGGAAGCGAAGCTGATGGCATTATTCAAAAAATATTTTATGATAATGCAGATGAATTATTTTTTAAAAAAAACTGGTTAAATAAGGTTGCAGAAGATGTAAAAGAAAACTCTGGCGACATCACAAAAAAAGCTAGTAAAACCAAAACAGGTGCATTAATAGCCGGTGCTGTTATTGCATTTGCCGGAATTGGGACTTTTATTTTTTCAAAAATAAAAAAAGATAAGCAAGCACAAGCAAATGATAATGAGCAGATAAATACGGCGCAAAAAACCGTATTATCAAAACAAATTCAAAGCCCTGCAGCAAAAATAAACTGTTATCAGGACATCGATGCTTTTATAAAAAGTGTATAATTTTTATTCAGAAAATTTCTCCACAAGTTTTTCGGTTATATTTACAAGAGCATCTTGATAGCAGGTACATTTTTCTTTTGTCTTGGCTTCAAAACGCATTGTAAATACAGGCTCTGTATTTGATTGCCTTATAAGTGCAAAACCGTCTTCAAAAATTATCCTCATACCGTCAAGTGTTACGATATCTTTAATTTTTGAATCAAAAAGTGTGTCATTAATATGATTTTTTAGTTCTTCAAGAACGGTTTTTTTCAATTCATTTGGGCACTTTAGCCTGATTTCTTTTGAAATAAATACTTTACTAAATGGTTCAAGCAAATCTTCAACCCTAAAGTTTTGATTTTGTTTTTTATTCTTAGAAACTATCTCAATTAAGCGCATACCGGCATATATCGCATCATCAAAACCATAATATCTGTCTTTAAAAAAGATATGCCCGCTCATCTCGCCCGCTAAAAGTGCGCCGGTTTCTTTCATCTTAGATTTTATATACCCATGCCCCGTTTTATACATAACAGCATTTCCGCCATTTTCATTAATCGTATCATAGAGCACCTGCGAGCATTTAACCTCTGATACAACAGTGGGTTTTTCGCCCCTTGCTTTAAGAGAATTGATTAAATCAAGAGCATAGATTAAAAGAAGCTTATCTCCTGTAATCATTTTGCCTTTTGAATCTATAACACCAATTCTATCTGAATCACCGTCAAATGCTATACCAAAATCAGCCTCATATTGAAGCACTGCATGTTTTATATCATCAAGAGTGGATTCATCAGAAGGATTAGGGTGGTGATTTGGAAAGTGTCCGTCGGGTTCAGAATATAATTCGATAACTTCAGCGCCCATGTCCTTGTATATTTTAGGGGCAACAATGCCGCCCGTAGCATTAGCACTGTCGACAACGATTTTTAAACCTGAAGCACATTTTGAAAAACCATCCAAAAGCTTTTCTTGATAAACTTCAACCAAATTAAATTCTTCCACAAAGCCTTTTTGAAGATATGGCAGCCTGTTTTCCTGAATCATATCATATGCTTTTTCGCTTTCGAATTTTACTTCTTTGATATCAGCTTCTGTAAGGCTTGATTTATTGAATGTCATCTTTAAACCGTTATATTCAGAAGGGTTATGAGAGGCTGTAATAATAAGGGCGCCGTTTATCTTTCGTCCTTTTAAAATCTCATCGGGGATTTTTGCAAATTCACTGAAATATCCAAGCGGCGTCGGGGCTAAGCCAATATCAACAACATTTGCACCATAGCTTGTGATACCCTTTATAACAGCATCTTTTAATTCTTTTGAATGCAGTCTTGCATCCATACATACACAGAAACAAAGTTCATCAGCACGTTTTGGTGTTCCTTTTTCTTTAAAATTATTTATTACCCATCTTACATATCCGATTGCTGCTGCAAAAAATACTTCTGAATTAACGCCGGATGGGAAAATACCTCTAATATCGTTTTTGCCGAATGCGCTTGTGTTTAATTTTGTTTCCATCTTCGCCCCTCGTCTTTTATTTAAAGAATCATATCGTTCAAATCTATTATATCATCAATTTTTCTTGTTTTGTTTTTTTGAAAAATATTGTATAATTAAATGTATGACAAACGGAATTGTTTTAACTAAAGAACAGCTTTTTAATTTGATTAAAATTTCAGGGATAGATGCAAACCCTGATTTAGCGGATGAAAACACCGTTTCAAAAGCATTAATCGCAATTGAGAGAAAATTAAATTTCTTTAATTATCCATTAAGCTTTTTTACGGCTGAAAACTTAAACGTTTTAATTGTAGATGATATGGAATTATCAATCTTTCAATTAACTTCAATGCTTAAAAAAATAGGTATGAATGTTTATGTTGCAAGAAATAAGGAAGAAGCAATTTCCGAATTTAAGAAAAAACACTTTGATTATTTAATCGTAGATTTATTTCTGCCTGATGCTGCAGACGGTTTTTCTGTCGTAGAAGAAGCAAACAGGCTGAAAAATGAAGAAAATAAAAATTTTAAAACTCTTGTTGTTTCAGGCACAGATGATAAGCAAATGGTTCAAAAATGCTATACATTAGGTGTAGATGAATTTATTCCAAAACAGCCTGATTGGCATGAAAAGGTTATGAAATTTATTTCAAACTCTGTTTCAAAAACAAGTAATGAAGAATTTCAAAAATATTACATTAATGATAACATCTGCGTTTTATCAATTTATAAAATTAACCACAAAACCTATATTGATAACATCATAAAAGAAGTAAACACTGACGTTTTAACCGGAAAACCAAATATTATCTTTAATATGGAATATGTTAAGATATTTTCCGATAACTATGCAGGGGTTTTTGCCGATGTTTACAAGGCAACAGCGCAAAGAAACGGCACTTTTATTATTGTAAAACCTTCTGAAGATGTTTTAAAATCTTTAAACTATGTATTTTTAAATAATGTAATAAGAGTTTTTGATACTATTGAAGAGGCTGTGCAATATATTGAAATGAGCAGCAAATAATTTTTAAGCTTTTTTAAGCGTTGAAATTATAAAACCAGAATAATAAAGGATTTTATTTAGAGCACATAAAATAATATCATGCTATTTTCAGCAGATTTTGCAAGCTTTTATTACATCTTAGTATAATATCTTATCAGAGATTATACAGGCTTAATTTTAGCAATTTTTGGGTCAAGAAGTCTTTTCCCGGTTTCTTCAAACTCTATTTGAAGCAAACATCTGTTTGAATATTTTACAACTTTTAAAATAGAACCTGCGCCATATTTTTCATGAGAAACTCTCATACCTTCTTGAAAATCATATTCCGGGGTATCTTGTTCTTCTTCATTATTATTAAATATAGGAAGAGCTGACTGAGTGCTATTATCCTTAGTTTTAATTAAATCAATATCAATTGCAATATTATCATTAATTTTAAGCTGCTTTTTATTTGGAGAAACAGGTTTTTTCGCTTCGCTTATTACTTCATCAAACCTTGTTTCAATTGATTTTTGAGCAAGTTCTTTCAGGGAAATGCCATCCTCATCTTGAATAACATCATCAGCCCGGCTGCCCTCTTCCTGTTTTACCTCATCTTGCTGTTTATTTTCAGGCTCCGAAAAATCGTCAATCAAAAGATTTGGTTTTTCTTTAACAATTATTATTGCTTCATCAGGATTTTTCTTTTTCGCCTGACTTTGCGCCGGAGCAGGCGGAGTTTGCTTGGTTTCGGCTTCTTTCTGTTCAGCTGCTTCAATTGGTTCAGCCGGCTGAATTTGCGTGTTCTGTTTTGCTTCTACAGGAAGTTTATCTCCTTGAGGAACAGTCTCAACAGGCAGATTTTCAGCCTTTAATTCAGCGGATTCTTTAGCAATTGTTCCTTCAGGAAGGTCTGCTTCAAGCGCCTTTTGTACACTTTCCTGTTCAAGAACACTGTGAGCTTCCTCTTTAATATTTTCAAGGGTGTCAGATTCTTGTTCAGTTTCAGGTGCAGCGCTTTCTTTAAATTCAGCTGCATCTTCTTTGTGCACTTGTTCTGCCGGGGCAGACACAGATTGCTCTTCTTTATTATTTATTGGAAGAGATTCTTTTATCATTTCAGGTTCAGCAACAGGGCTCACGGTTTCAGTTTTTACAGGCTCTTCTTTTATTTCCTCCTGCAAAGTTATTTTTGCTGTCTCCTGTAGTGCGTTATCCTGTGAACCTACCTTCTCATCATCTGATTTTGAATTTTTTTTTAAGGTATCAATAGTTTTTATTTCATCTGCAGCATTTTTTGTCTGAGCTTCAATTGCATCTGCCAGATTTTCAGCATCAACCGCTTCCGTTATCATTTCAGAAGTTATAACTTCATCTTCCTCATCAGTTTTTGCTTCAGGATTCACAAAATAGTCTAAATCATCTTCGTTTAAAGGAATTTCATCTTTTTTTTCATCTTTTGAAATACCCTTAATGTATTCTTCATCATTTTTAAGGCTGGCTTCTATAAGTTCTGCAACGCTTGTTTCGGGAATAGCCTCTTTTGCTTCTTGTTCTTTATCTGGTTGTTTATTTTCTGTAAGTGTTTCATTTACTTCAGATTCAGTTTCAGATTCATCAAGATTTTCATTATCTTTTGCTACAATAGCTTCTTTTTCAGAATCTTCATCCTTAACATCAGCTTCAGCAGCCTCTGTTTCTATGCTTTCAACTGTTTCAGCTTCACTTTCTTCTGCTGAGTTTTGAGCTTCTTCATCAACCAGCGGTACATCTTGCAGTTCTTGCTCTGCAGTATCATCAGTTATGGTCTCGGCTTCATTTTTTGCTTCATTTTGCCTGTCTTGATGATTTTGTTCGTATCCCGGCAAAATATCATCAATTGCTACTTCATCAGCCAGTCTTTTCTGCTGGTTGTTTTGAATGTGAACATTCTTAAGGTCAAAATTTCCTTCTAAAAGCTCAACTGATGTCATTTCTTCAAGTTCAAGATTTAAATCAATATAAATCTTTTTATCTTCAACTTTTTTCAAATCTTCTTCATCATGGATATAATTTTTTAAGGTAAACATAAAATCCATTGTATCTTTACCAAATATTAAGAAAGATGAAGAATTAAGCGCTGCAATTTGGAAATTAGCAAAACCAAAATCGCGCCTTGGGTTTAGAGTTTTATAAAGAATATAATTTCTAGCATACTCCATAACCTGAGGCATTTTGACAAACCCGTATGAAATACTAGGGATAATGGTTACTTTAGGATTTTTAAGGTATAGATTATTAATAAGTTCAGGATTAGAGTTATTTTCATTCAATCTCAACAGCAAATAAGAATCATAATCTCTGATTTGCCTTACTGCAAATTCTAGAAATTCTTTATGCCATTCAAGTTTCAAGTTTGAAAAATCAATAATTACGGCATTTTCTTTTTGCAGTGCTTTTGAGATTGTTTGAAATTCTTTTTTAGAACGGCTGAACAGCCCTTCGTTCCAGTATCTTTTTAATCTTGTCAAAAGCAGCTTTAATTCAGCTGCGGGAGTCGCCTTGTATTGCTGTTCTATAACTTTTATAAATCTTGGAAAAGGAATATATTTATCTTCTGTTGAATCTACAAACTTTTTCAATTCAACAAACATATCTTCAAGCTCTGATTCAGCTTCCAGAGAGATTTTCTTTAGGGCTTTTTCCCAAATATAATCCAAAGAATAATAATCAAGAGGAAGTTTAAAATCTTCAAGAGCTTTTATTCTTTTAGAATTTTTAATATTCAAGTTTCCGGTGTAGTCAATAGCTACAACTTTTTTATGAGATTTTAATTTTTGCGCTATATTTTCAAAAGCACAATTAACTTCATCAAGTTTATCCGCGAAAACAACAGGATTATTATTAAAGAAATCAAGATTAACATTTACAATTCTGTTATTTTTAGTGGAAATACCAAATGGAACAGTTGTTTTATCAATATTTAAGCATTTTTCAATTTCTTCAGGTTTAATTTTTGCAATTTCGCATTCACGGGATGGAGTAAAGTTATCATAAGGTACAACCTGATAATCAGGTAAAATTCTATAAACAAGCTTAATTACCGCAACGTTTTCTTCCTGATTAAATTTATCATCATATATTTCAACAATTTGCGCTAAGAAATTATCTTTACCGTCTCTTACAATCAAGAAATCAGAAAGGCATAGCCCGTCTGTTTTGGGGTTAAATATAAGCCTTATAGTGTCATTTTTGGTTTGAATAACTCTCATCTATTCCGTTTTAAAATCCCATTATTTTTACATTATTAATTATAGATATTATTATACAACACACAAATTTATTGTAAAATACAATTAATGAATAAATTAGATTTTAGCATAATTATTCCTCTTTATAATCAGGAAAAATATATTGAAAGATGCGTTAAAAGTGCCTTAAGGCAAGATTTTAACGGCACATATGAGGTTATCGTCGTAAATGACGGCTCAACAGATGGCAGTGAAGAAATTTTAAACAGCTTCAATGATACAAGACTGAAAATTTTTAAAAACCAAAACGGGGGCTTGGCTTATTCAAGAAATTTCGGCAATTCAAAGGCAAGCGGGGAATATATAGTTTATCTTGATGCAGATGATGAACTTGACCACTCTTGTCTTAAAACTTTTTATAATAAAAATTTAGATTATGATGCCGATATTATTTTAGCACCGTATTGCGCCATAAGGGAACATAGAAATGATATTAAAGAATATTTCCCCTTAAAAAAGTTTAGAAATAAAAAAGGATATTTAAATATTCAAAATACTAAGGGAGAAATTTTAAAAACTAATTTTGAAGCATGGGGTAAGGCATATAAAAAAGAATTTATTTTAAAAAATAATATTGAATCTCCTATAATCCATTTAGCAGAAGATGTTCCATTATTTTATAAAGCGCTTCTATCCACAGATAAAATACTTTTAGTTAAAAAACCTGTTTATTTTTATAGAAGAGGACATAAAAAACCCTATAAAAACGGTAAATATGATTTAGTTCAGGAAGTTATAAAAACAATCCATGCAAGCGAAGAGATTGTTAAAAATTATAAAAATTATAACTGTATAGAAAAGATTTATGCCCAAAATACCTTAAAGATTTGTCTTTTTTGGTATAAAAAATTTAAAAAACTTGATAACAGAGAAGTTTTTTATGACTTCAGTACAGGGTATTTAAAGGATTTCGGGCTTGAATTAAGCTTTAGAATAAAATCTTTTATCAACAATTTGATTGATATTTTATAAAATAATTATCAAATAAAATAAAAATAACTTGACAGTTTCTTATGTCTTGAATAACATGTTTCTATTGATAAACGTGCTCACTATAATAAACTTATAATAAAGCACAAGAAAAATGCCGATGTAGCTCAATGGTAGAGCAACGGTTTTGTAAACCGTAGGTTGCGGGTTCGAGTCCCATCATCGGCTAATTTTTTAAAATTGTACATTTAAAATAAAAATTTATTAAACCCGCCTGTGTAACGAGAACACAAAAAATAAGCCCATGTGGCGCAGGGACTGTGCCGAGTAAAAGCTGACTAAATGTCAGGTTTTATGAGAGGAAGCACTCCTGGAGGGCGCGGCAAGGCATAAAATAATTTAAGCCCATGTGGCGCAGGGGTAGCGCACTCCCTTGGTAAGGGAGAGGCCACGAGTTCAAATCTCGTCATGGGCAAATTAATTGCCAATTAGAACATTTAAAACAAAATAATATGGGTAGATGTCCGAGTAAACTCAACAAAATGAGTGAAGGAAAAATGACTAAATGTCATTTTTGCAAACGGTCTTTTATAAAATAAAATAAGCCCGCCGCTCGGAGCATATACACAAAATAACAAAATAAATGTTGAACATTTAAAACAAAATAATATGGGTAGATGCCCGAGTGGCTAAAGGGAGCAGACTGTAAATCTGCCGTCGCGAGACTACGGTGGTTCGAATCCACCTCTGCCCATTTTTTTAACAAGTATTACCAACCAATTGAAAAAATAAACCAAATAAATATTACAAAAGGAGAATCACATCTTATGGCTAGAGAAAAATTTGAAAGAACCAAGCCGCACGTTAACGTTGGTACCATTGGTCACGTAGACCACGGTAAAACAACATTAACAGCTGCTATTACAGGTTGTATGGCTGCAGCAGGTCAAGCAGAAGCTAAGAAATTTGATGAAATCGATGCTGCACCTGAAGAAAAAGCACGTGGTATTACCATTTCAACTGCACACGTTGAATACGAAACTGAAACAAGACACTATGCACACGTTGACTGCCCAGGCCACGCTGACTACGTTAAAAACATGATTACTGGTGCTGCCCAAATGGACGGCGCTATTCTTGTAGTTGCAGCAACTGATGGTGCTATGCCTCAGACTCGTGAGCACATCCTTCTTGCAAGACAGGTTGGTGTTCCTAGACTAGTTGTATTTATGAACAAATGCGACATGGTTGATGATGAAGAACTTCTTGAATTAGTTGAAATGGAAGTTCGTGAAATGTTAAGTTCTTATGAATTTGACGGCGACAACATTCCTTTCATCAAAGGTTCAGCCCTAAAAGCTTTAGAAGCTGTACAAGCAAATTCATCAGTAAAACGCGGTGATGATAAATGGGTTGATAAAATTTGGGAACTTATGGATGCTATCGACAGCTACATCCCAACCCCTGTTCGTGATTTAGATAAACCATTCCTAATGCCTGTTGAAGACGTATTCTCAATCACAGGTCGTGGTACAGTTGCTACAGGCAGAGTAGAACGTGGTATCGTTAAAGTTGGTGACGAAGTTGAAATCGTTGGTTTCGGTGAAACTAAAAAATCAACTGTAACCGGTGTTGAAATGTTCAGAAAACTTCTTGACCAAGGTCAAGCAGGTGATAACATTGGTGCTTTACTTCGTGGTGTTGATAAAAAAGACATCCAAAGAGGTCAAGTTCTTGCAAAACCTGGTTCAATCCACCCACATACAAAATTCACAGCTAACGTTTACGTTTTAACAAAAGACGAAGGTGGACGTCACACTCCATTCTTCCCTGGTTACAGACCTCAGTTCTATATCAGAACAACTGACGTAACTGGTTCAATTAAATTTGACGGCGAAATGGTTATGCCTGGTGATAACGTAGTTATGGACGTTGAATTAATCGCTCCTGTAGCTATTGAACAAGGTATGAGATTCGCTATCAGAGAAGGCGGAAGAACAGTTGGTGCCGGCGTTGTAGACAAAATTACAGAATAGTGATTTAAAATCTATAACCAAATAAATTTAAAAAACCCTTGAATAAAAAATTCAAGGGTTTTTTGTTATTAACTTTTGTAACAAGCTCTTTAAAATTATATCAATTATTTAAAAAATATATACTTTATATATTTATCTATTCTATCCTTTAAAATTTTCCACCGATATTTTTATTTTATTAAAGAGAGATTTATGCAAATAAAAAATGAAAACACTTATGGTATTAAAGAATTAGATTTTAAAGCAGATTTTAAAACAAATAATGTCTTAAATTCCATAAAAGAAACTGCATCCAAAAAGACTCAAAATGAAAATTCTTATGAAAAAATATGTGAAGATAATTTTAATGAAGATATAGACATAAACGATTTTCAAACCAAGGCTTCAAATTCAAATACCACACTTTTAAATGCATCTGATACCCAAAATAAAGAATTAAATAAAGCTCTTGATGAAATATTAAATTTTATTGATAATAACTCTGATGCAATTAGTTTAAATTTAGATGAGTATAACCCCAATTTAATAATATTTACACCATCTAAAGAAGAAACCAAGGAAGAAAATACCGAATACAATAATACCTATAATATCAATGAACAAATAGAAAATTCCAGCCAGGGTGTAATTGGTGACTGTTGGCTTCTAGCAGGGCTAAACAGCTTAAGTTTTTCTGAGCCGGGTAAACAAATAATCAAAGATAGCATTGAAAACAACGGCGATGGTACATATACTGTTAATTTTAAAGGCGTAGATAAATCTTATACATTCACAAGCGAAGACTTAGATAAAGCAAGAGAATCAAATATCTATTCTCTTGGAGATGATGATGTACTATTGATGGAAGTTGCCACTGAAGCATTTTTAAGAGAGCTTCAGGAGGGAAATATAAAATTGCCGAAAGGCGCGCCCCAATTTTTATACGATGAAGGCGAAAACCCATTAACTGGAGGCTTTCCAAATGATTTTGTATACCTTTTAACAGGAAAGAAAATGAACTATGAAAATATTGTAACAAATGACGGCAAATATTTAGAAGATGAAGCTTTAAAAAGTTTTTATAATATAAATTTGGAAGAATTTTATACACAATTTGAACAAAACCCAAATAGCAGCTGCGGATGCTTACATATCCGTAAAGGATGCGACAATAAAGATATAGAAATAACTAACATTAACGGCGATAAAGTAATTCTTACAAACGGCAAAGAAAACCACGCCTGGAGTATAAAAAATATGGATGAGAATACCATAACTATGGTAAATCCTTGGGATTCAAGCATCGAGGTAACTGTACTCAAGAAAGATATTGAATCCAGCATTCTTGGTTTTGAATATTTAGCATTATAATCATCTTTTTGGTTGTTAAAGTATTATGATTTATATTCCATAATTGTAATATACTTTGTAAGGAATATATATTTTGAAAAATAATTTATGTGCATTTTTATTATATGAAAAGAAAGCTGAAATTTTTAAAGCGCTTTCAAATACTGCAAGGCTTGAAATTCTTGATTTATTAGCAGATGGCGAAAAATGTGTACAAGAAATCGTGGATACTCTCAAAAAATACGAACAGCCTTATATTTCAAAAAATCTATCAAAATTAAAAAATGCAGGAATAATAAAGGATAGAAAAAAAGGGCTTAATGTATATTACAGCATAGCTATGCAGTGCGCTGCAGATTTTGTACAGCGTTTAAATAATGCTCTATAGTGATAATTTAGCCTTCATTGAAAATTTTACAGCAAATATAAAGTTTTCATAATTTAGTCCGATATTTTCCATATAAGCATTTTAAACAAGGTAGACAATTGTATTTAAATAATAATAACGATAATAAAATAGAAAATATCAATATTGCTAAAATGACAGGTGCTGCTGAAAAACACGAGCCAAAAAACCAGGAGCACTGCACTAAAGAAGATGCAAGCAATGTTTTGGATATTATAAAAAATTCTAAAGAATATGCAGAAATTTATGATGTAGATTTTGATGATAAAATAACAATTAAAGACTTTCAGGCAATAGCAATAGGTGTTTCAGAGCAAAATTCCCTTGATGAAATAAAAGAAAAAATTGAAGACAGGAATAAAAAAACCAATGCCACACCTTCTGATATTCAAGAAATAATTGATAGAAATTATGAAGACAATTTAAAAATTGAAAAATTATCCGGCATAAAAATTAACGGAAAAATAGACGATTCTGTGCAAGGAGAAATTGGCGATTGCTGGCTTTTAGCAGGTATAAACAGCTTAAGCTATTCAAAATTGGGCGAAAATGTATTAAAAAATTCAATTCAAAATAACAAAAACGGCACCTATACTGTGGCTTTAAAAGGGGTAAATTTCTCATGCGATTTTACAAGTAGTGATATCAAATACGCAAAACAAAGCGGCAGATATTCTTCAGGAGATAGTGATGTCTTGTTAATGGAACTTGCCGTAGAAAAGTTCTTTGAAGCTTATCAGGATGGCAAGGTAAAATTACCAAAAAATGCACCCAATTTTAATAAAGATAAAATAGGCTCCAGTTATTTATATGGTGGTAATTTTAGGGATATAATTTACCTTTTAACAGGTAAAAATACAAAATACCAGTATAATTGTTACCACCCTGATTGCACAAGTTTGCAGGCAAAACTTCAGCAAATATTTCCCGGTATTTCTGAATTATTTGGAAACACTATGGAAAATGTATATAATAAGTTTGAAAAAAATCCAGATAACATTGCAGGCTGTATAAGCTTCTACGGAGGAGAAAATTCTACAGGTCTTACTTCCATAAAGGATATTAATAATAATGATGTAATTTTAACCGACGACACATCAAGCCATGCCTGGAGTATAAAATCTGTTCAGGGTAAATATGTTACCCTTACAAACCCCTGGGATTCAAGCGTTGAAATTATAATTTCAAAAAATGAAATTCAAAAATATGCAACAGGGATAAACTATTTTGAATTTAAATAGATTTTCTTTGTATAATGAAATTAAGACTTATACAAAAGGAGATTTTATGAAATTTTTACACTCAATGATAAGGGTCAAAGACATTGAAAAATCACTTGGTTTTTATCAAAATGTTTTGGGACTTAAAATTCAAGATAAAAAAACACTGGATGATTGTGAATTATATTTTTTAGCTGAATATGAAGGAGCACCTGAAATTGAATTAACCAATAATTTTGAAATACCTGAAAATGGTTATGAAAATGGAAATTGCTTCGGGCATTTTGCCTTTGCCACAGATAATATGGAGGCTTTTTCAGAACATATAAAAACTTTAGGATATGAATTTTTATATGAACCTTATGAATTAACTCTAAAGGCAGCAGATGGTACAAGCAAGGTAAAAAAGATTGCATTTATTAAAGACCCGGATGGTAATGAAATTGAAATCATACAAAAGTAAATCAATATAAACCTGTTTTGTAAACAATCCTTAAAACACCTGAAAAAAATAGCAAAAAGTTTTTTCAGGTGTTTTTTAATAATTACCATGGAAGTATCGAAGCTTAACTATAATACTCCCGTTTTTAAAGGAAAAAGTGTAAACTTTCAAAAAAAAGTTGCAAATTCTTTTGCAAAAATTGATGGTATCGGAGAAGGGGCAAGTATTGCATTTGATTTTTTGGGTAAAGCAGCCGTAGTACCTGCTGTTATTATGTTATCCAGCAAAGAACCTAAAGAAAAGAAGGAATACTCCGCTTTTAAAAACCCGGTAGCTGCTGTAATACAACTTGCACTTGAAGTTCCAATACTTTTCTTTGGCGGCATAGGTATTGAAAAAGCAGCAAACAAAGGGGTATTTGATACAAAAGATTCTACAAGATACAATGAAAAACTTCATAAAGATATATTTATCAAGGAATTAAAAAATTCTGTACAAGAAGAAAATGATGACATCAAAAATATAATTGACACTCTTGACAAAAAAGGTCTTTCAAGAAAAATGAAAGAGAACATTGAAGATTTTATAAAAACAACTCCAAATGATTCAAAAGATGTTTTAAATAAAACATTTAGTGAATATAAAAATGCACATACAAATCTCTATCATCTTAAAAACAGACTCTGTTTTGCAGCTGCAATTATATTAACACCAATTATATGTGCACTTGAAAACAAGCTGCATCCGATTATTATGGATAAAATATATGAAGAAGAACATAGGATAGAGGCAAAAAAGCATCCAAAACCAAAACTGTTGAATTTAATATCTATTGAACAATTTAAGCTAAACCTTCAATCGTTGCAGCGCACAGAAAATTTAAATAAGGGGGCAGCAAAATGAAGATACCTAACATTATTTCAAAAGCTGCAAATTCAAACTTTATGGTAAAACATATTGAAAAATGCAATGACCCGAAATTTTTAACAAGAACTCTTCTTTTAACAAGCGTTACAAAAGATGTATTTGCCTATGGTCTTCGTGTACACAATACCCTAAACAATGACAGCATACCTGAAGATAAAAAACAATTTTCCGCAGATATGGATATGGCATCAGGAATTACAACTGCTATAGTACAGATATGTGCTGGGTTTTTGGTATCAAATGAAAAACTACAAAACGGAATTTCTAATAAATTATTTAAATCCTTAAAAAATGACCCAAGAAAATTTGGTGCAGCAAAAACATCATTTAGCGCAATTTCTACAATGGTTGTTGCAACCCTTTTAGCCAAAAGAATTTTAACTCCTTTAATTGCAACAAAAATTGTGTATAGAAAAGAACATAAAAATGATGCGGATAACAGCTTAAAGACTCCAAAGCAAAATATTAATACCTCTGCATAAGTTTTGTAAAAATTTGTACTTATAAAAGAAGATATCAGATAATAAATAATATACTTTTTAGAGTGCCAAAGCTTACGGGGTTTGGCAGAAAAAAGTTTCACATCGTCTAAATAAGTACCGCAGTCATTGAATTTAATTGCGGTTAAATGCTTGGATTAAACTAGAGCCTTTTGTTTTGGGGTTTATATCAAAACAAAAGATTAAAACTTATTTTAAAAACCTGTACTAAAAATACGGTACTGCCATACTTAGGAAAATACCATAGTACTGCAAGATATTTTGTAACTTATTTGATTTACAGCTCTGCGACGCCAATGCGAGTTCTTCTTACGGCGCTGCACAGTGCAATTCCAAGGGTGGCGGCTGCCAGGGCTCCAGCGGTAATTACTGCTACCCGAACCACATATGGTCAGATTCTTTACTTGAGACAGGATATTACAGGGTTCTGAAATTAGTCGGCGGGTCTTTTTCAAGTTCCGGAGTTTGTGATGGTACCGGTAAGTGCACTAGCCCCCATGCCTTTTCTGTGCGCTGTGTCCTGGATGTGAATACCCAGTATAAATGCGGAGGTTTTTACTTCTCCGCATTTTGTTCTAAATTGCAAAAATAACTAAAATCTCTTTCATACCTTGAAATTTATAATAAATCAAGTATGATGCAGGTATAGGGAAAGAACCTTAAGAGGTCTCTCTCCTAAGGTTCTTCATAACTTTCCTACTTGATTAGAATTATAAGCGCTATGATTATTGCTAAAATAATTATTAGCGCTTTTTCAGTAATACTGAAACATAAAAAACACTATATAAAGCTCAGACATAATGTTGCAAACTTCAGCATAATAACTGCAAAACAACTACTATGTTTGCAGTTACTTGAATAAAAAGTTAAATCTCAACACTACTGACCGATTTCAAGTGCACGGCTTGCCATTGTTTTTGAGATTGAAAGCACGGCAACGCTTGCCTCATACGCTCTTTGCGCCAAAACAGCATCTGCAATATCTACCATGGGGTTAACATTTGAAGTTCTTATATACCCATATTCATCTGCATCAGGATGTCCAGGGCGGTAAATTTTTTCGCCTTCCGTCGGGTCTTCAACAAGCCCTGAAAACTGTACACCGCCTGAAAGGTAAGGAATGGTACCCACGCCAAATACATCTTGTTTCATTGTATTTAAAAGCCCATGAAATGACACATCTTCAGTTGCATTTAAAACAGGGATTTTTCTTACATAGTTTGGCGTGTCCATATTTGCTATGTTTTTTGCTGCAGTTTCAATCCTCTTGCCATGTGCTGCAACACCGCCTCTGCCTATTTCAAAAGAATCCATTATACCCATAATAATTTACCTTTCAAATTATCCCTGACCAACGTTTATGGCGTTTTTCATCATAGTAATTGTTGATGACATATTTTTTGCAGCTACAGAATAAAGTATTGAATTTTGCTGCATAAGAACAAGCTCATCCACAGCAGAAAGCTGCTCCTGCCTTGCTGCAATAACACCTGAAGGACCCAGTTTCTGGCTTAATTTTGTCTCAAGCAAAGAACCGCCTGCATTTAGATATTGAGAAAATTCTATATCTTTTCTTACATAGTTTGGGGTGTCCATATTTGCAAGGTTTGATGATAAGGCTTCCTGCCTTGCAGACAACAAATCAAGATACATATGGTTTTTTGCTATAGGGTTTCTCGGTATGTAGGGCATTTTCTATTAATCCTTTATGTTGATAGCTTTTTCATACATCTGGTCAATTGCACTCATAAGCGTGGTTGAAGCTAATAAACTGGCATTTACTCTCATCACATCATTAACATGTGCAAAAATATCTACATTTGAACGTTCCAATTTATATTGTTGGATTCTGTTGTGCTCCGATACAAGGGTTTCATCACCTGAATTTTCAGTCTTTTGCCACCTGTTATTACCAACTTCTTTCAACCCTTCAGGGTTTTGAAAAATTACAATTGGTATAGTTCCTTGAAAATTGGGTTCTCCGGGAAGTTCATTATAGGTATAAACATCCCCGTTATTTTTAATCTCCACCTTAACGCTTTCAGCAGGGATATGTATTCCTGCACCTACAATATCTTTATTAGAGTTCATTAAGATACCGTCTTTTCCAAGGGAAAATGAACCATCTCTTGTATAGTATATTTCTCCGCTTTGAGATGTCACAGGAATGAACCCGGGACCATCTATTGCAACATCCAATGGAGCTTTTGTTACATAAATAGCACCATTTTTATGGTCAGTCCTTATTACCGCCTTAGAGTAACCGTTTTCGCCCATAATTTCTTCAAAACGAACGGCTTTATATCCGGTTGTGGACCAGTTTGAAATATTTTCAGAGTAATACCCGAATTTATCAAACTGAGTCAGTGCATTTAGAGTATTTCTTCTTATTAAACCTTGAAGATTATATCCTGATGTCATTTATTAGCCTCCTCCAAGCTGTGAAATAGCCTGTGATAAAGCACTGTTTTGCAGCATAAATAACTGTCTGTTGGCATCAAATGCCCTTCTTTTTGGCACCATCTCCAGAAATTCCTGCGCCATAGAAACGTTTGAAAATTCAAGACAGCCTTGTTTTAAATTAGGTTCCATAACAGTATTGCCGTCAGATGATACAATACCAAGTGTTGCAACATAGTCCATCTTTCTTGTCTGAGGATTGAAGATGCTTAATTTGCCGTTGTTATCCACCATAATATCTTCATATTTTTCAGGCATAAAAGGAAGAATAATAGGAACGCCGCCTGCACTTAAGATTTTTTGATTTTCTAAGCCCAATAATTCGCCGTTTTCATTCAATTTAAAACGTCCGTCACGGGAAAGTTCAACCGAACCTGACGTATTAAGCGCTTGGAAATAGCCTTTTTCACCAAGGGCAAAATCCAAAGGTTTATCAGTCCTTACAATACGTCCGATTGAATCATCAACTGCTTTAGACAACCCATGAATCCCTATAAATTCAGAAAATGATGAGATAACGCCGTCTTTTCTTTGATAGCCTACCTTATCAAAACCATTTATATTTTCTTGCGAAATACCCATCAACTCCAGCTGCATATGCATTGCGCCGATTGATTGGTTTAAGCCTCTTTGGCTTGCACTGATATGACCTTGCAATCTCATAATTTTCTCCGGTGACTTTAAAGAATACTTACTAAATTGGAACGGCAAAAAATATGTAAAATTTAATAAACCAGGGAAAAATACACTAAATAAAGTAGCTGATAAAATTTTTAAACTTCACCTTTATTACCGCTTTTATCTTCTTTATTAATGACAGATTTTTCATAGTCAACCTGAATTATAATTTTTATTAAACATTGTGTCATCAGCATTAATTTTGGGCTAATTGTGCCAGATGAAGTTATTTTCACATTATTTGAAGAATAATCGATTTTAAGGGCTTCTTCAGTCTTTTTTGAAACAGAGGATGAAACGTTTGATTTAACACCATTTATAGAGGATTCTTCCTTAATTAATTCCATAACTCTTTTATGGGGAAAGTTATCCCCTGCTGTTACATCTATATCTATCTGCCCGATTGGGTTCATATCTAAATTTACAATTACATTTGCAAAATTTTCAGTCTGAATTAAAATTTTGACCGATTCTACAGCTTCCTGCGCATCAGGGTCGGGACCTTGAATTTTATCAAAGATATCAATTGTAAAATCTAAATCATTTTCTGTTCTTGCAGCTAAAGGAAGCCAGGGAAGATAAAGCAATAAAAGGGTTTTAAGCGCCTGGGTTTCAGATGTTATATTTGAATTGATGGAGAATAATCCCATAAGTTCTTTTAAATTTGAGACATCGTTTGCACCATATTTTGAAATATTTGCAATGGTCATCATAAGTTTTTGCATCGCAGC
This sequence comes from Candidatus Gastranaerophilales bacterium, assembly GCA_910586855.1. Lineage (GTDB taxonomy): Bacteria > Cyanobacteriota > Vampirovibrionia > Gastranaerophilales > Gastranaerophilaceae > MGBC122484. The sequence continues at coordinate 383,346 of CAJUJH010000001.1, read as the reverse complement.
TTTTGAATTTTCTCCCAGATATTCAGACAGCCTTGAAAGGTCAATTTTACCATCAGCTAAAAGTGCCATAAGCTGGTTTAAGATTTTTGGATTTAAGGCAGGGGAATTTGGCGCAGCACCTGTTGTGATTTGACTTATGAGTTCAGTAAAATCCTTTGGCAGATTAAGTAAATCCTTAACATAATCCGCTTTTTTCTCTATTTCAATGGTTGTAAGTTTTAACCCTGATTCCTCACTTAGAATAAGGGGTTTAGATTGAAAATAATTTATACTGCCATTATTTTCAGAATTAAAATTCTGCGTAAAATTACTTAAAGTATTATTCAAAAGGGTATTTTGAGTATTATTGGCACCGTTTGCAACATTATTTTGAATTGCACGCCCAGCTACAATATTTGTTGCAATTCTTGTTATCATCTGCAAAGGATTAAAATCAGACATTAAGGAAACCTTTTTGTTTTTGTACCCTGTTTATTTAATGCTTATTTGTGGAAAAGCCAATCTTTTATTCTTTGTGTAACATAGGTAAAACTATCATGAATACCAATATTTCCAGGAGCTATACCCTTGTGGTAAAGAATAACCGGCACCATTTCTCTTGTATGGTCTGTACCTTCAAATGTAGGGTCACAGCCATGGTCTGCCGTTACAATTAATAAGTCATCATCTTTCATTGCATTAATAATATTTACAAGATATTTATCAATAGTCTCAATTGCCCTTGCATAGCCTTTATAATCACGTCTGTGACCGTAAAGCATATCTGTATCTACAAGGTTTGTAAAAATTAAATCAGATGCATCATTTCTTATGGCATCAAGTGTTATATCAAGACCTTCAATATTAGAGCCTGTAGGGGTAAACTTTGTAATACCGGAGCCTACAAAAATATCATTAATTTTGCCAATACCATACACTGCTTTTCCGCTTTGTTCTATAACGTTTAAAAGTGTATCTTGCGGAGGCTTTATAGAATAGTCATGCCTGTATTTACCAATTCTTGTAGGCACGCCGTTTGTTACTTTGTATGGTCTTGCTATAACTCTTGAAACTCTATAGCCGCCTTCATCTAAAAGTTCACGTGCAATTGTACACCAGCTATAAAGTGTTTCAAGCTTTACCACATCAATATTCACGGCAATTTGGAATACACTGTCTGCACTTGTGTAAATAATTGGAAATTTTGACCTTGTATGAACAGCATTATATTCTTCAATAATTTTTGTACCGGAAGCAGGCTTATTCCCCAAGATGTTCTTGCAGTCTGTCCTTTCAATAAATTTACTTATTAATTCATCCGGAAATTTTTTATATGTTTTAAAAGGTTTATCCAAAACAAGACCCATTAATTCCCAATGTCCTGTGGTAGTGTCTTTTCCTTTAGATTTCATTTTCATAACGCCATATTGCCCTTTTGGCGTTTTTGTTTTAGATACACCTTTGATTGTTCTTATATTTCCTAAACCCAGTGCTTCAAGGGTCGGAACATTAATTCCCCCGTTTGCTTTTGCAAGATTACACAAAGTGTTGCACTTTAGAGAATCGCCGTACTTGGGCGCATCATCCATAGCACCGATACCCATTGAATCTATTACGATAACTATTGCTCTATTTTTCATGGCTTAATAACCCCCACATCTTCGCTTAAAAATTCCAGATGTTCTTGTTGTATAGCTTCACCCGGATATAAAATACCAATTCCGGGCGGATACGGCACTATCATCTCAGAACTTAACATAAGCGGAGCATTTTGTTTTGTAACATATATATAATCCCTGTTGAAAGCCTCCCATGGCTGCAATTTGGTCAGAGGGTACGGTTGAAAGACAGGAATTTTTGCTTCGTCTATTCTTATTTTATCAAATTTTTTAATTTTTGCATCAATTAATGCGGATTTTAATTTATCAAGTTTGGATTTTTTTGTACCGATTCCCGTTAAGTATAGACAGCAAAACTCGCTTGAAATTTCATCTTCAATATTATATTCATCAAATAAAATATCCGATAATTTTGAGCAATCAGCACCGTCTAATCTTAAAACAATCTTTGTAACATCTTGGCAGTCATTGCCTAAAATTTCAAAACCTGCATCTTCTAAATCATTTTTAAATTTTTTAATATTTGAAATTAGACTTTCAATCTCTTTTTTGCCTTTTGGTGAAGCCAAGAAACTAATATTGGCCTCAATATTTGCAATCATTGGATACGAGGGGCTTGATGTGTGGAAAAGATTTATAGCATTTTGAATTTCGCACCAATCGTAGGGACAGTCTTTTGAAACATGTAAAAGCGCACACTGATTGATTCCGCCTGCATTTTTGTGCAAAGAATTTACTGAAAAATCAGCCCCAAGCTTTATTGCAGGCACAGGCAAAAGGTCTGAAAAATTATAAAGGGCGCCGTGGGCTTCATCTACTATTAAAAGTACACCGTATTCTTTACAGATTCTTGAAATTTCTGCAATATCAGACACTATCCCTTCATAAGTGGGGCTTGTCATAATAAAAGCCTTGTATTGATTCAGTTTAAAGGTATCTTTTAATTCCTCGGGGTTTATTTTTCCCATAATTCCCCATTTTGAACACATTTCAGACTTTGTATCAGGCATAAACCAATCAACATTTGCCCCTGTGAGCACCAACCCCGAATAGACAGATTTATGACAGTTTCTTGCAACTAAAACCTTATCTCCAAAATTGAGAACAGCCTTCATGGCAGACAAAATGCCTGTAGTGGAACCCTGGGTTAAGAAAAATGTTTTTTTTGTATCATAAATATCAGACGCTCTGCCTTCAGAAATAAGAATTGCACCTTTTGGATTTAAAAGATTATCATAGCCTTCAATTTCAGAATAATCCCATTTATAAAAACAGCTCAAATTACTTAAAAACGGGGCTTTTTGGCTGTGCGTAGGTGTTGTGAAAAGATGACGGCGTAACTTTTTACTTAATAATTTTAACAAACTCATCCTTTTATAATAAAATATTTAGTATGGATATACAAGAAAAAATTGAAAAATTACGCAAAGAAATTGAATTAAACAGCTATCTTTACTATGTTGAAGATAACCCCAAACTAGAAGATTATGAATATGATAAACTTTTCCATGAATTAGAGGCACTTGAAAATGAACGCCCTGACCTAATTACACCTGATTCTCCAACGCAAAGAGTCGGTGGTATTAGTGAAAAATTTGAAGCTGTTGCACATAAAAACAGGCTCTATTCATTAGAAAATTCTAACGATGAACATGAACTAAGGCGCTGGTATGACAGGGTTTTGAAGGATTTAGACCCCAATGCAGGAGGTCAGATGAGCCTTTTTGGAGTAAGCACTGCGACAGAGGATATTAAAATTCCTTTAGCCTGTGAATATAAGATTGACGGGCTTGCAATAGCCTTAACTTATAAAGAAGGCAGATTCGTGCAGGGATTAACCCGCGGAGACGGCTTTATCGGGGAAGATATTACAAATAATATTAAGACAATAAAAAGTATTCCCTTAAAATTGTTTGAACCTGTCGATGTTGAGGTGCGCGGCGAAATTTATATGCCTATTTCATCCTTTGAAAAATTAAATAAAAAGCAGGAAGAACTTGGGCAAAAAACTTTTGCAAACCCAAGAAACGCTGCTGCAGGCTCAATTCGCCAGCTGGACCCTAAAATAACCGCTCAAAGAGACCTTTCTATTTGGGTATACGGCGGAATTATGACAGGAAAAGATGCGCCAAAAACCCACTCGGGCACAATGAAAAGACTTAAAGAACTAGGATTTAAGACAAACAAAATTACCGTCGTTGATGGGATTGAAGGCGCTATAAAATGTATTAAGGCAATTGATGAAAAGCGCAAAAATCTTGATTTTGCAACAGACGGGGTTGTAATCAAGGTAGACAGTATTCATAGCCAAAATGAACTGGGGTTTACATCACGTGTACCTAAATGGGCAACAGCGTATAAGTTTCCGCCGGAAGCTGTCTGGACAACCCTGAATAAGGTTGATTTCCAGGTAGGAAGAACAGGCGTTATAACACCGGTTGCAATATTAGAGCCTGTAAACCTTGCAGGAAGCGTTGTCGGGCGGGCAAGTCTTTATAATTTTGATGAGATTAAAAGGCTTGATATTATGGAAGGAGACAGGGTTTTAGTTAAAAAAGCGGCAGAAATCATCCCAAAAGTCTTAAAAGCTGAAAAAACCAATAATTCAAAGCCTTTTAAAATGCCTGAAAACTGCCCCTGCTGCCATACACATCTTATTGAAAAAGAAAATGAAGTAGGACTTTGGTGCCCAAACCCTGAGTGCAGTGATATTTTAAAGGGGAAGATTGAATATTTTGTTTCAAAATATGCTATGGATATAGAAGGTTTTGGGGAAAATATTATAGCTCAGCTTATTGACAGAAATATGGTTAAAACCTGGGCAGACCTTTATAAACTAAGCATTTTGGATTTTATGCAGCTAAATTTAATTAAGGAAAAATCTGCAACAAATCTTTATAATGCGCTTGAAAAAAGTAAAGACTGCAAGATGAATAAATTCATAAATGCGCTTGGCATAAGGCTTGTAGGTAAAGAAAGTGCAGATATTTTATGCCAGTATTTTAAAACCATAGATGAACTAAAAATGGCTTCATTAGAGGATTTAAGCGCTATTGCAGGTATTGGCGAAAAAATGGCAAAAAATATTTATGAATATTTTAAAAATAAAGATAACCTAAAGACCATTGAAGAAGGGCTTTCGCTTGGTATAAAGCCTGAAAATACTTACACTATAAGTGATAACCTTAAATTAAAAGGTAAATCTTTTGTTATAACAGGCACTTTGGCTGAATTTTCAAGAGATAAAGCGCAGGAAATTTTAAAATCCTTAGGCGCAAAAACCCCATCAAGTGTCAGCAGAAACACTGATTTTGTTATAGCAGGGGAAAACCCCGGGTCAAAACTTGAAAAAGCAAAGGCTCTTGGGATTAAAATTTTAACAGAAGAAGAGTTTAAAAATATGTTAGAAAATTAGGAGGGCATTTTTATGAACAAAACAATAACAGCAATAGTTTTAGCATCGGCATTTGCTCTAACGCTTGGAATAGGAGGGTTTCAGGCAGCTCAAGCAACAGATGTTGAAAGAGGATACGTTTCAGTATACGCCGAAGCCAGTGAGGAAGCGGTTCCTAACATGGCAAAGATTACTTTGAGCGTTGAGACAAGCGATAAGGATATAACAAAAGTGTCAGAAGCCAATAAACAGGCTGCAAACAATTCAATTCAAGCAGTAAAGAAGCTTTTAGATTCTCAAAACGGCGAAACCGTTAAGACACTTGCGTTTAACGTGAACCCTGAGTACCGTTATAAAGACGGACAGCGGATTTTCGTCCAATACACTGCAAGAAATTCTTACGAAGTAAAAATTAAAGATATTTCAAAATTAGGAAAAATTATTTCAGCAGCCCTAAGTAACGGTGCCAATGTGGTTTCAAACCTTTCTTATGAACTTGATACAAATGAAGAAGCTTGCAATAAGCTTATTAGAACCGCTTCAGGACTTGCAAGAACTAAGGCTGATAACGCAGCAAATGCTCTCGGCACCAGTGTTGCAGGAGTTAAACACGCGAATATACAATGCTCAACAAATGAATTTCATCAGCCAAGATACAATATGAGCCTAAAAAGTGCCGGAAATGCCATGGCAATGGAAGATGCCGCAGCAGTGCCTACAGAAGGCGGTACAATTAAATTCCGCGCCACAGTAGATGCTTCATTTTTTGTAAAATAAAATTTTTCAATTTTCTAATTCCTTTCTGTTTTTAACCAATACAGAAAGGAATTTTTATATTTAAAGAATTTATTTTTATAACCCCTAAAACAGCAAATAACTTTTTCTTTAAGTTTTATATATGTACCCCATATTGAGCGAGAAAAGGAATTTATTTTGATAAATCTAAATAATATATCAGTATATCAATTTACTGGAAATAAAACAGAAAGCAGCAAGCAGACACACAAAGGTTATAGCAGCAAAGATATGCCAAATCAATTAAGTATGGCAAAAGCTTTTATTCAAGGAAAAACAATTGAAGAAATTAGAAATTCTGCAGGTATGTACACTCAAAGCCTTGAGGAAGCTATAAAAAGCGAGAATCAAACGGATAATTCAGCATATTATAGAAATCAGGTAAGAAAAGGTGAAGATTATTTTGTTCCAAAACTAGTTAATAATACAAAAGAATTTGCAAAATATTGCACAGGCGGCAAAAGAATTTTAAATGAATATGTATTTCCAAACACCAGATGGAATTATGCTGATATTGGAGTAGATGAAAAAGAACTCATAAAAGATGTAGCTGTTATCAAAAGCAGCCTTAACCTTAGACGCAGTGCACTTAAAAATACCGGCGATATTAAATATGTAGGCGGGGACTTGGTCTTGGATTCAAAATCACAAATAGAAGATTTGAGTTCTATTAAAACAATAAAAGGTTCTGTCGTTATTGCAACCAATCAAAGTCTGGAAGAAGTAATTAAAAAATTAAAAAAATTACAGCTTAATCTAAATGCAGTCAGAGGAACCATTATAACAATACCGCCAAAGGAATCAAGAGCTGCAAAGCAAAAAACCTCCAAAGCCGGTAAATTGGATTGTACAGCTTAATTATAAAAAGCTAGTATTGCCCTTCCGTAAGTGTTTTAGCTTTTTTCCAAAGATTATCCCACTCTTCATACGATAAATCCTCTAAGCGTTTTGGAGCTATTTCTTCCATTTTTCTAAAGCGGGTTTCAAACTTTTTATTAGCCTTAATTAAACACTGCTCTGCATCAAGCTTATTCCAGCGGGCTAAATTTACAATAGCAAAAAGGATATCCCCAAATTCAAGTTCTCTATCCTCTTCATTTTTTGCATGAGAAAACTCCCGAATCTCTGATTTTACGCACTCTATAAGGCTTTTTTCGTTAGGCCATTCAAAACCTGCTTTTACCGCTTTTTTTGATAATTTTTGAGCTGTCATTAAAGCCGACTGAGATTTTGAAACACCATCTAAAACGCTTTTTCTGTGCGGTTTTTCTTCTTTTTTAAGTTTATCCCAGTTTGCTAAAATTTCATTTGTATCTTTAACTTTAACATTAGAAAAAACGTGCGGGTGTCTGTGTATCAGCTTTTCATTTATCCCTTTTGCAACATCTTCAAAGGTAAAAGCACCATTATCATCAGCAATTTGAGAATGTAAAACCACCTGTAAAAGTACATCTCCAAGTTCTTCTTTCAAATGTTTCATATCATTTGAATTTATGGCATCAACAGCTTCATAAGCTTCTTCAAGCATATTTTGCCTTATAGTTTGATGAGTCTGCTCTCTGTCCCATTTACAGCCATTTTCACCACGCAGAGTTTTCATTGTTTGTAATAATTTTTCAATTTCAGTCATATTCCCCTCTTTTACAAGGATTTAATCAGTTTAAAATACAAACAGTACAAGTTTTAGCGCACCATCTGGTCTACCGTTAAAATCAAAATCCCTTGCCCGCCAATAGCTTTAAGCTTATTTATACTGTCATAAATTTTATCTTTATCTACAACAACATGCACTACGACATTTTTATCATCTCCCCAAAGTGTTGTAACAGTAGGAGAAGAAAGCCCTGGAAGAAAAGTTTTAATTTCATCCACGCGTTCTTTTGGAACATGTACCATTAAATATTTTTTCTCTTTAGCATCTAAAACTGCATCAATAGCTAAAAGCAAGCCTTTTACCTGCTCTATTTTTGCTGAGTCTAAATTTTTCCTTTGCACAATAACACAGCTTGAATCCATTATTTTATCAATAATTTTAAGCCTGTTAGATTTCAAGGTTGAACCGGTTGAAGTTATATCCACAACAACATCAGACAGTCCTAAATTAGGCGTAATTTCAACCGCCCCTGATACTTCAATAATCTTTGCGGTTTTTCCTTTAGATTTAAAATAATCTTTTGCAATGTTTGGAAAAGATGTTGCAACATTGATGCATTCAGGCAAATCCTCGGTTTTTTCATATTTATCAGAGTCTTTCACTGCAACAACCATATCGCAGTAGCCAAAATCAAAACGCTTAATTACATCTAAATCAAGCTTTTCTTCAACAACTACATCAAGCCCTGTAAAACCTATATCAGCCACTTTTGCATCCAAAAACCTTGGTATATCCTGGGTTCTTACAAAAATTATCTGGCATTTACCATCCTGCGCTTTAATTTGCAGACATCTTTCATCCTTTGATTCAAACGAAAGCCCTGCAGCATTTAAAAGTTCGTAAATTTTAGTTGAAAGTCTGCCCTTATTTGGGATTGCAATTTTTAAAATATTGTCCATTTTCATATTCCTTCAATTTTGCTGCCGGCATTATACCAATTATAAGATTACCGCTTAAAAAACCAGCAATCATCAAACATAATTCTCCCAAAGACAAAGTTAAAAAGCAATTATTTGTGCATTTTATAAATAAACTACTTCATATAACCGGTTTTGCTATTATTTTGGGCTTCAATCAGTTTTGAAACAACGTCCATTTGTTCTTTTAATTTCATAAATTCAGTGCTTAAATCCTGTTTATGGTTTCTTATTTTTACTGCCTCTTTTTCTTTTTTGATATCAGCAGAAATTTCACTGATTGCATTAACTACAACGCCCACTATTACATTCATTACAATAAATGAAGAAACCAAAATGAATGATACAAAATATACCCAAGCATAAGAATGAAGAGCAATAACAGGACGAGCTATCCCCATAGACCAGCTCTCAAGTGTCATCACCTGAAAAAGAGTGTACATTGATTTTCCAATACTTCCAAACCAATCAGGAAAATCGGCTGCAAAAAGGGTTGTTCCCATTATTGAAAAAATATAAAAAATAATCAGCAAAAGCCCTGATGCCCAGGCAACATTTGGAATAGAATCTACAATTGCCTGAACTATCACTCTCAACTTATCAAGCTGAGTTATTAATCTTAAAGCCCTAAGCGCTCTTAAAATTCTAAATACCCGAAATGAGGAAAACGGTCCTGCTGTGGGCACAAGAGATATTAAAACTATTATAAAATCAAAATTGTTCCAGCCGCTTTTAAAAAACTTTCTGCCGTATGCATATAATTTAAGTACAATTTCAACTGTGAAAATGCCAACACAAATATTGCATATTAAATGCATAACATCCCCAAATGAAGCCATTATTTGAGGATATGTCATAACCCCCAGCAAAATAGAATTTAAAATAATTACAGCTAAAATAAAATTTTGGAAAACCTGATTTTCAACAAATCTTTTTATCCTGTTTCTTAATCTTTTTCTGCAAAACTCATTTATAAACATTGTTAATGCCTTTTGAAAAATAGTATTTAAAAATATAAGCATTAGAAATATTACAAAAGACAAAGGTCAAAATCAATAATCAATAGTTTGTTACATAATAAAGTATTTGAAAAATATAATCAATGAAACAAAACCTGCCTTATGAAGAATTAAATATTGAAAAACCAAAGTTTAAAGCACCTGCCCCGATATTTATTAATATATTTGCCAACAAACAAGTGTTTTCTTTATTATTTATACATAATCCCTCGAGTGTTAAAGTTTACGGATTTTAGCAGATAGGGTTTTCAAATCGTCAGTAAGACCGCTGATTATAATTTTAGCGGTAGATGGCTGTTTATATACAAAACAGCTACCATTTGATAAGGCTTATATTATCAAATCAAATAACTTACTGCTTTAAAGACACGGCGTACGTTGATAATTAATAAGTATACTGCTTTAGATGAGTTAGCTATGCTGCACGGTGCGATGGCTTAGGTGGCGGCTGCCAGGGCGCAGCTTATGGTATAAGCGGAAACGCTAACAACTGCTACCCGTTTGACTTATGGTCGGGCACGCTTGACTCAGGAAGCAGCTACAAGCTTGGTCAGTTAATCAGTGGTACCTGGCGTATTAATACTTATGCAAGTACCTTTGCCTTTTCTGTGCGCTGTGTCCTTGGATTTGAGCAAGGAGCAGTGCGCAGTTTGTGTGTTGTATAGTATGCACAGGAAGTACGGATATATTAGCTTGCAGTTCTGCGACTGGGATTCAAGTTCCTCTTATGGTGCTGCACAGTGCAGAAACCTGAATGGCGGCTGCCAGGGCTCAGGTAACACCAGCTGCTGGCCGTATGTTACATGGTCATCCAAGGTTATAAGCACAGGGTATTATTACGCGCACGACTTAGCGGGAGGTATATTTTATGAGGCAAAACAAGCAGGGCACCCCTTAAACCATGCCATAGGTGTGCGCTGTGTCCTGGGTTTGAGTGCACACAACAAGCTGCTGCTCAAGTTCTTCTTATGATGATTCACAACATATACAAGCTTGTGCTGGATTTTACCGATACATGTACGTTAGCAAAAAGACTATGTGCATAATAGTAAACAAAGTTTACAGCAGTGTTGGTGACACCAAATTTTTGCAAGACAACAACAGGAACCTGCAGATAAATGGAATAGCGGCTGCCAGGGCTCTATTGGTAGTAACTGCTGGCCGCACGATATATGGTCTGGCTCCGAGGTTGAGTCTAGCTCTTATCACAGAGGCTTTGGCTTAGATGGGTCTATACTTCAGTATAGCTACGGTTTTTGCGGTACGGGTATGAATGGTAAGTGCACCGATATCTATGCCTTTTCTGTGCGCTGTGTCCTTGGGTTTGAGAACAAGTACAGATTACCTGCAGCTGTGCGACCACAGCCAGAGTTCTTCTTACGGCGCTGCGCGGTGTTATTGGCTGAGCGGCGGCTGCCAAGGCGCTACTTTTGGCACAGGCGATGCAGGCAAGTGCTTTCCATATATTATATGGTCGGACAAGCAAGTAGACGGTACTCACCACTGGTCGCCAGAGTTAGTAAGCGGCAGATTTTTTGAGTACTTTGGAGATGCAGGTCATGTTTCCACATATGCAAGTTCTGTACGCTGTGTCCTGGGTTTGAGACAAAGTAGTGCGGCTCATACCCCGGTTTGCAGCTGTGCGACTGGTATGAGAGTTCAAAGTACGGCGCTGCACAGTGCAACCAGTTCAATGGCGGCTGCCAGGGCGCTGCGAATACCCATTGCTACCCGTATGACATATGGTCCGGTACCATTATGGACTCAGAAGGTTATCACAGAGGCTTTTACCTTGCTAAGGGTACGCTATTTGGCGTGTCTTGTGACGAAAGCAGGGGTAAGTGTTCTAACACCTTCACCTTTTCTGTGCGCTGTGTCCTGGGTTTGATATAACTATGTATAAAGCCAGCTGGCTTCGGTTTCTCTTCTTGAAACAAGCCCGGGTAAAACCTTTCCGCCCCCATGGACATATTGCTTAAGTTTACTTGCAGCACCGTCAATATTACCGCCTTTTAGCATTTCCAATATGCCGGATTTTTTTAACGCACCGCCACCACAATTGTAAGAAAAGCTTACCAGTGCATCATACTGCCCTTGAGTTAATTTTACGCCCACATTCTTCGCTAAAGATGTTACTTCATTTTCAAAAGAGGATAAATCTTGTCTTAAATATTGTTCCGCCTGCGCTTCAGATATAGTTTGACCGGGTGATACATTACCGGTATGTCCGTAGCCTATTGTCCAGACACCTGCAGCACACTTATATGCTGTGGTTCTAAGCCCTTCCCATCCTTTGAGCGCATTAAGCATATTATTACTTGATTTACCGGAAGAAGCCCCTGAAGGCGCGGCGGAAGGATTAGCAGAAGCAGCATTTGTTGATGTTGTAGAACCTGATGAAGAAAGTTGAATTGTTGAATTTTTATCAGAAGCTTTTAATTCCCTATCCAAGGCTTTTTGTTTATCGCCCTGCGCTATTTGAGCTCTTGAATAATCATATTTTGTTTCAGTATACTCGCTTCGCAATGCAGATTCCATACTGCCGTTTGCCTTGATTTCATAAAGCAGTGATGTAATCTGGGAACTTAAATCTTGTATACTTTTATTAAGGGCGGATTGCTTTTTTCTTAGCTGCATCTTTTCCTGAGGCGTTTCAGCACTGCATATTTCTTTTTGAACTTGTTTTACCTGCTCTTTTAATTCTTCGCACTGCTTTTCATAGTTTGCTTTTATCTCTTCATTTGATTTAACGGTTTGTTCTAAAATATCCAGCTGCATCTGGAGCCCCAAAAGTTCATTTTCTAAGCTTTGTGCTGCAGCAGTTACTTCCTGAAGACTCATATCTTCAAAGTCAACCTCCTGATACAAATCTTCATCAGTGGATTCTAACTGTGAATTTACTTTGACACTCTTACTTTCAGCATCATCAAAATTTTGCAATTCTTGTATTTGAGATGCATTTACTGAATGAGTAATATTAATTCCTGAAATGTTTTGGGACATTTAATAAAACCTTCGCCATTATTTTAATATATTTATGTTATCGGCATTTGATGAATATTTATTGAGAAAATGTAATATTTTTTTACAATTATTTTTTTTTGTCATAGAATGTCAAATATATTAATAAATAAGCAAATTTTAAAAGAGGATATTAAGAAACTATGGCAGAAGAAAAAAAGGAATTAAAAGATACATTAAATTTACCCAAGACAACGCTTGCAATGAGGGCAAATGCCACTGTTCGCGAGCTTGAAATTCAAAAATTTTGGGAAGAAAACAAAATTTATGAAAAAAACCTTGCACAAAGAGATAAGGTTAATTCTTTTATTCTGCATGACGGTCCTCCGTACCTTAGTTCCGATAAAATCCACGTAGGTACAGCATTAAACAAAATATTAAAAGATGTAATTTTAAAATATAAAGCACAAAACGGTTATTACGCTCCTTATGTACCGGGGTATGATGCCCATGGGCTTCCTATTGAAAATGCTGTTGTAAAAAATTTAAGAGGCGGCAGACACTCAATCACAGAAGGCGAATTAAGACAAAAATGCAGAGAGTATGCAAATAATTCACTTAAAGGACAGGAGGCTGCATTTAAGCGCCTTGGGGTTTTAGGAAACTGGGAAAATCCTTATCTTACAATTGCACCTGATTATGAAGCAGAACAAATCAGAGTGTTTGGTGAAATGTACAAAAAAGGATATATTGAAAAAGGTTTAAAACCTGTTTATTGGTGTGCAGATTGTGAAACTGCTCTTGCTGAAGCTGAAGTTGAATACGCAGATATAAGCTCTGATTCAATTTATGTGAAATTTGAAGTTCAGGAAGCTCAAAAACTTTATGAAAAAGCAGGGATAAAATCAGATAATAGATTATATTCAATTATCTGGACCACAACCCCTTGGACAATCCCTTCAAATAACGGTATTTGCTTAAACGCACGCTATGACTATACAGTATTTGAATACAATGGCGACAATTATTTTGTTGCGAGCGATTTACTTGAAGTATTCACAAAAGATGTTGAATGGGAAAATGTTAAAACCCTTGGCACATTAAAAGGGGCTGAATTTGAAAACTTTAGGGCAAAACATCCTTTATATAATAAAGAAAGTTTATTGATTTTAGGAGACCACGTAACGCTTGATGCCGGCACCGGTTCTGTTCACACAGCACCAGGACATGGTTTAGAAGACTGGGAAGCAGGGCAAAAATACGGCTTAGAAACTTTCTCTCCATTTGATTCTAAAGGCTGCTGGACAAGTGAAGTGCCTGATTTAGAAGGTGTTCCTTATTACAAAGGAAACGCTATGGTTATTGAAAAGCTGAAAGAATGCGGTGCATTAATTAAATCGCAAGAGATTATGCACTCTTATCCTCACTGCTGGAGATGTAAACATCCTGTAATGTATAGAAGTACACCGCAATGGTTTGTAAAGGTTGATAAATTCAGAGATAAAGCTTTAGATGCCATAAAAAATGTTAAGTGGATACCAGCTTCTGGTGAACTTAGAATAGGCAATATGGTTGCAGGAAGAACTGATTGGTGCATTTCGCGCCAGCGTGCATGGGGTGTTCCTATACCAATTTTTTATTGCGAAGATTGCAGTGAAACAATAGTAAATGATGAAACTATTGAAAATGTTGCAAAAATATTTTCAAAAGAATCTTCTGATGCCTGGGTAAATAGAGAAGCTAAAGACCTTCTGCCGGAAGGGTTTAAATGCCCTAAATGCGGCGGAGTTAACTTTAAAAAAGAAAAAGACATTATGGATGTATGGTTTGATTCAGGGGTTTCCTGGAGAGCTGTCGTTGAAAAAAGAAGTGAAGAATTAGGACATACGCCTGTTGATATGTATCTTGAAGGGTCAGACCAGCACAGAGGCTGGTTCCAATCTTCTCTTTTAACCGCAATTGCAACAGTTGAGCATGCTCCATATAAACAGGTATTAACCCATGGGTTTGTTTTTGGTGAAGACGGCAGAAAGATGAGTAAATCTTTAGGAAATTATATCCGCCCGGATGATATCATCAAAAACTACGGCGCTGATATCTTAAGACTTTGGGCTGCAAGTGTCGATTACAAAAATGATATTAAAATCGGAAATAATATCGTAGGACAGTTAAGTGAAATCTTTAAAAAGACAAGAAACACAGCAAGATTTCTTTTAGGTAACCTTTTTGATTTTGACCCAGCGGTTGATTATGTAGAATATAAAGATTTATTGGATATTGATAAATTTGCACTAAACAGACTTTCAAGGTTAATCAAAAATGTAGATGAAGCATTTAAAAATTACGAATTTTATAAATATTTCCAATACTTACAAAACTTTGCGGCAGTGGATTTAAGTGCATTTTATCTTGATATTGTAAAAGACAGACTTTATACAGCAGGAAAGAAAAGCTTATCAAGAAGAGCATGCCAAAGCGTTATGCATGAAATTTTGCAGACACTTGTAAGAATTTTAGTTCCTGTTATGCCGCATCAGGCTGAAGATATTTGGCAAAATACTCCCGAATGTCAAAAAGACGGAATGATAAGTATATTACTTTCTGATTGGCCAAAAGCCAAAACCGAATGGGAAAATGAGGAACTTGACAGTGAATTTTCAAAACTTTTAAAGGTAAGAGAAATTGTTACAAAAGCAATTGAACCTTTGAGAAATTCAGAAAACAAGGTGGTTGGAAGCTCTCTTGAAGCAGATGTTTTAATTGAATGCGGTGCAAATGCTGCCATAGATGAAGCTATGCTTAAAAAATATGAAAAAGACCTTAAGGATTTATTCATAGTATCCCATGCTTATGTATCGGCTCACGCAGGCTTTAACAGCATAAATGAGTATGAAGAAGACGGCATAAAAGTTTCTGTTCAAAAGGCAGAAGGTGAAAAATGTCAAAGATGCTGGAAGTATAGAAACCTTGATAAAGACGGGGTTTGTGATGACTGCAAAAAGGCTATAGAAGAGTAAATTATAGTTATTTAACTCATAAAACCAAATTCAAATAAAATAGTAATAAATAAGGAGATATCAATAGTTGATATCTCCTTAAATTTATAAATTAGCATAAAGTTATATCAAACTTTATGCTGCAGCTTTATCTGTTAATAAGCCTTCAACCTTTGCCCAAGACAAAATATCTTCACGGCTGTTTACTTTTGCACCTTCTGCAAAAATTTCAGGAAGTGTTTCTTCATATTTGCTTTCAATTCTTGCAGCATGGCGAGTACCATCAGCACCAAATTCGGCAATTTGCTCGTTTATTTTTGCTGTTTGAACAGCGTTTTTAATTTTATTGATAGCTTTATTACCAACAGTACCATTATAGGCTCTATCATTTATGTTAATCAATTCAGCTGCAGCTGTTGGTTTTTTGTGAAAGATTTTACCAACCAAACCGGTTTTATGCGCTGCATATCCTGCTAAAACGGCTGCACCTATTGTCGCTAAGCCAATAATAGCTTCTTTATTTTCCTCTAAGAAGCTATCTTCGCCCTGCGGCTTGTTTGCAGTTTCTGTTTTTGGAGCAGCTTGAGCGCCTTTAAATGCAACTCTGTTAAAATTTAGGGAGTTAACTGCACTAATTGCCATAGTTATATACCTTTCCTACTTATTTTAATTAGTTAAAAATCTCTTATAATCATTGTATTATTATAACAGTCGTGAAAATTATTTTTTGCTAGTTATATTATATAGGTTAATATTTCTTTACAATATTTATGGCTCTTGTAAAGTAAATTAACTAATTTTTAAAATATTAGTTTTTATATTATAATGAAATAATCTTGTAAACTTTTGTAACGATTATTTAAAAATTTTGACACATGATGTCAAAAAAAAAGTTTGAGATACCTTATTATCCATGTAAGCAATCAATTTTTAATAGGAGAAATATACAAATGGGTTCTATGAATGTAGGAAAAGTGTCTTTCGGTAATGCAGTACAAACGGCGACCGGAACAACACAAACAGCTGCACAACAAACAACTGCCAAAAAAGCTGATAAAGGCGATGTTGTTGTTATTGGCGGAAAAGAATTTACTAAAAAGCAAGCAGTAGTAGGCGGAGCAGCAATTTTAGCTTCTGTAGCAGCTATTGGAACAGGTATTGCTTCTTATATGAGAGGCAAGGCTAATTTAGGTGCAGAATCCAAATTTATTGATAAAATCAAAGACGGCTTCCATACTATTGTAAATAAAGAAGCAAGAGCAGACTATAAAGCAGCTCGTGCAGCTGAAAAAGCAGCAAAAGAAGCTGGTAACAAAGCTGCTACAGTGGCAGGAGAAGCTGTTACAGATAAAGCAGCTGAAGCAGTAAAACCTGAAGCAGCTCCTGTACAAAAAGCCGCAGAGGCAGCTGCTCCAGCAAGCGATAAGGGTGCAGCAGCAGCCGAAACAAAAACTGCAGAGGTAAAACCTGAAGCAGAAAAAACTGTAAGCGAAGCAGTAGATACATCTAAAAAAGCTCTGAAATCCGAAGAATTAGAACAAAAAGCTCAAAATATGAAAGCTAAATTAGATGAGCAGACAAAGAAACTTGCTGATTTAAAAGCTGAACAAGCTGTATTAGACAAAAGAACTAATGATTTACCAGGTGTAATACAAAAACACAAAGATGAAGTTGAATTAGCAAAATTAGAATTAGATGAAGCAAAAACAAAAGGTTTAACTAAGAAAGAAAAGAAAGAAATTGAAACCAAACTTAAGACAGAACAAAAGAAACTTGCTGATGCTGAAAAGGCTCAAGAAGAAGTTGCCATAAGAAAGAAAGCTGTCGATGGTCAAATTCAAGGTTTAGAAGGCAAAAAGGCTGTTGATGACAGAAAGAAAATGGAAGATTCAATAAAACAAATCAACAAACAAGCAGTTGAAGCCAAAAAAGCTGAATTTAAAGAAGGCAGCGAAGAACTTAAAAAATTAAACAGCGAATTAGACAGTTTAAAAGCAAAAAGAGCTGAGCTAACTGGAACTGATGAAGCAACAGTTAGAAAACAAGAACAATACGATAAAGCAATTGCTTCTAAAGAAGGTAAAATTAAAACTTACGAACAAGAAGCAGATAAATTAGTAGAAGCTAAAATAAATCTTGATACTAAAGAAAGCGAAGTTGCAGCTCTTCAAGAAGAGATTAAGGGCGCAAGCAAAGCTGATAAACCTGCATTGGAAGCTAAGCTTCAAACATTAAAGGGTGAGAAAGCAAAATTAAGCACCGCTTATTCAGATGCCGATATCGCTCTTTATAAACTTGCTGGCGGAGCTAAAAAAGCTTAAGTTTCAAAAACATAAATGTCAAAACACCGGAAATTAATTTCCGGTGTTTTTGCATGTATAAAAGTTGTTATACTTTTACGTATTTTACGCTGCAATTCATATTTTCATAAAATGTCTAGGTCGCTCTTTGCTTGTTAATAAATATATTAACTTTTGTAACAAACATGCTGAAATGCAGTCATGACATGGCAATTCCTGGATTAAAAAATACTTTATTAATATAAGATAAGGTTTTTTTAATAGGAGTTAAATTTATTATGGGGATGAACGTTAATTTAGGAACGGGAGTAAACAACTATACGCAAAAAGCACTGCCAACAACGGCACCAGGTTATACAAGCCAAGTGCAATCAAGTTTGCTCTCCCAACCAGCTTATGATACAGTTTCTTTTTCAGGAAATTACCAAACTCAAGAGAAAAAAGAAGGCATGAGTACAGGCGCTAAAGTTGGTCTTGTTGCAGCAGCTGCAACACTTATTGTAGGTGCAGTTGCAGCCTCAAGAGGCAAGAAATTAAACGGTGAAGCAAGCAAGGGACTTGTAAACAACATTACAACAGGCTTAAAATCAATATTTACAAAAGCAGGACGCGAATCATATAAAGCAATAGCAGATAAAGCAGATGATGCAGCAGGAGCAGTTATCAAAAAAGTTTCAAGTTCAAATGTTCAAGAAGCTGCTAAAAATAGTGTAGGCGCAAGAGAAACGCTTGAAGGCTTAAAAAAGCAGCAGACAGAACTTACAGAAAAAATTACTAAGGCAACCGGTGAAGAAGCCAAAGCAATACAAAAACAACTTGACGATTTAACGTTAAAGATTACGGATGCCGAAAACCCCCAAGCATTAATAAAGAAAATGGCTGACGGTAAAAAGGCAGGTCAAGATATAAGTGAATTACAAAAAAGATTTAATAATATTTCAAATATAAATGCTCAATCAGCAGACAGCACAACAGCAAGCTTAATGGCAAAACAAGCTCTACAGGGAGATGAAGCGTATACTAAAGCCTTGAGCGAAGCAAAAGAACTTAAGGGTAAATTGAGCACCCTTACAGCAAAAGAGGCTTCATTATCGCAGCAAATTATACAAAGCGAACAAAAACTTGCAGATATAAACAGTGCACTTAAGGAAGCTAAGAAAGCAGGTAATCAAACAGAAACAATAACACAATTGAATAAATTGAAACAAGAAGCAGAAAATGCCTTGAAGCCATTAAACACACAGATGGCAGCTCTAAGGGGTACTGGCGAGGGTTCAATTACCGCAGCCAAAAAAGCTCTAACTGACGTTTCTACCCCAATCGGCAAACAATATAATACAAAAAGAGCAGAAATTCTTGCAGACCTCCAAAAAGACGGCAGCTCGGTTATGAGCGCCTTTAAAGCCACCCTTGGTGCATAAACCGAATAGATTTAATTTAAACCCTCCCAAAAATATGGGAGGGTTTTTAAATATTTTAATTTGTGCTTCATTAAGTATTTAATAAATGCTATAATTTTTACAATCATTTAAATTAGGGGTCAAAAAGGAGGTAAATTAAGTGGGTAAGAAAAAAGTATTTATGATAATGCCGTTTGAAGATAAATTCTTTGAAGTATATGAAATGCTGAAACGTAAATTTGAAGAAGATTTTATTTTTTCCCATGCAGGAGATGAAGACAATCAACAAAATATTTTAAAAGATATAATACAGGCAATATATGAAGCGGATATTGTAATTGCAGATTTAACAGGACTAAATGCAAATGTTTTTTATGAACTGGGCGTTGCACATACCTTAAATAAAAAGGTTATTATTATTACACAAGATATCTCTTCATTGCCTTTTGATTTAAAAAGTTATCGTGCAAAAGAATATAGCACACATTTTGTAAAATTTGAAGAACTTGTTGAAACGCTACAAAAATATTTACTTGGAGCAATATCAGGAAAAATTATATATAGCAACCCTGTAATCGATTTCTTAAGTACAAAAAATGAAAAAAAATTAATAGATTCAATTCAGACAAACAATCAAACTACAACTCTTCAGAAAGATTTCGAAAAGGGTTTTTTAGATTTTATAGCAGAAATTGAAGAAAATATGAACCATATGACAGATTATATAAATCAAATGGCAAACGACATACAGGCGATGAATAGTGGAATAGAACAAAGTACAGAAAGAATAAGAAGTGCAAACAGGAGCGGGTCAGCTTCACTTGTTAGAAAAGAAGCTAAAAAAGTTGCAAACTATATGGGAACATTTGACAGTAATTTACGGGAGTATAATAAAAATTATACTGATTTATGGAACCAAATAGAAAAGGATATTTTAGGGCTACTTGAAAGCAAATATACCCTTCAAAATACTAACGATTTAATAGCATTCTTGGAATCCTTAAAAAATACCAGAAATATGATTGTTGAATCCAGTTTATCAGTCAAGGGAATGAAAGATTCATCTTTAAGAAATTTAGGAATGCAACGCTCTTTAAATCAAGCTATACTCTTTCTAGATGAAGATTTGGCAAATTATCTTTCAATTATGGAACAAATATGCTATTCAATTGATAGGATTTTAGAAAAAAGTCGTTTTGTTGTAGGACAAGTTGAATTTAATCAAGTTTAATTTTTGTAACAATATCCTTCTAAGTTTAAATTTCCACCCAGATAAAGTTTTTATTATATTATAAGGGCACTAGT
This sequence comes from Candidatus Gastranaerophilales bacterium, assembly GCA_910586855.1. Lineage (GTDB taxonomy): Bacteria > Cyanobacteriota > Vampirovibrionia > Gastranaerophilales > Gastranaerophilaceae > MGBC122484. The sequence goes on along the minus strand of CAJUJH010000001.1, from coordinate 363,007 downwards.
GTGTCTTATAAAACATGAAGGTATTAATCAAGTGATAGAGTTAAATCTGGATTTAGCATATCTTTCATATTATTACGAATTATCCACAAAAAGGATAAACCAGTATGCTGCGCGTGACCCTGAAAGCATCATAACTCTTGAAACTATGGCGGGCGCTGTAACTCTTGATAAAGAAGAGTTTATGAAGCTAATGAATAAGCCTTCAAAGGTTGCAAAAATTTTGCAGCTGCAAAGTCCAAAAAACAGATATTTGATTTTAAAGAATTTAAATGAAAGAGATTTAGCTAAGATTTTACCCTATTTAAGCTCTGAACAGCTTGCCTGGGGGCTTCAATATTTTACAAGTGAAAAACTTGAAGATTTAATAAATAAACTGCCGGCAGAACAAGTTGCCACTCTTGTTTTCCAACATTTTGGAATAATGGACATCTTGGATTTAATGGAAGATGACAAGATGAACCAGTTTTTAAAAAGTGACAAACTTGAGAAAAAAGATGTTATGAAATATTTTGAGCAGCTTGATGATGATAAATTCAGAAATATTATGATGAAGCAGTTTGGAATCTCTATGCAAAAAAAGGATAGGGGCGATTATCTTACAATGATTGATGAGATGAACCCTGATAAATTTCTTGAATTTTTAATGAATTTTGACAGAAAAGATAAGATGGAGCTAATCGCAGGGCTTGTTGAAATTAATCCGGAATATATTTTAGAATTTGAAAATGAAGATATATCAAGACCATTTATGTTGATGGATAAAGATAAAATTCTAAAAACTATGCCGATTTTAGACCCAGAATTTTTAACGCCTATGATTGAAGAATTACCGCCTGAATTAATACAGGTTGTTGCAACACAGATTGACCCTGAAGTGTTTGCACAAATTCTTGTGGAAGAATTTCCTGATGTTTTAATGGAAATGCTTTTAGGTTAAAAGTTTTTTAGAAATAATATCTAACTCACTTTTTTCAATTCCGTATTTTTTTGTAAACCTTTTGTCTTCCTCTTTTTCAATAATTACTTTATCCGGTTTAATTTTATTAATTGCATTTCTTATCTTATTTAGTGATTCTTCATCATTATTAAGTGTATTTAAAATTGTAATATTTAAAATAAATTTTCCTTTGTATTGTTTATTAAACTCAGCCATATTTTGTATTAATCTATCAATTGAATAATTCTCAACAGGGCGTTGGAATTTTTGAAAATCAATATCTTTTACCGTTTTTATTTCGCCTACAATTTCATCACAAAGATTTGCAATTTCTTTATATCTATTCAAAATATACCCGTTTGATAAAAGTCTTACTTTTGTATTTTTACTTTTTAAAAATTTGATTATTTCTTTGATTCCACTATGCAGCAAGGCTTCACCTGCTGAATTAATAAAAATTAAATCAACAATGTTATTATCCATTATGGTTTCAAGTTTTTGAATAATATCATATGTATTGTTAAATTGTTGAATTTCATCGGTTCTGATGCCTCTGCCTATAGGGCAGAATATACAATCATAGGTGCAGATTTTCTTTGATAAAATATTGAGTTTTAAAATATTTTTTCCGTTTTCTTGTATAAATTTATAATCCATAAAACAAAGCCTCCTATACAGAAAGTAATTTTAAGCCTGTAATACCTGTAATAATAAGTAAAATACAAGCTATACGCATTAATGTTACCGGTTCCCTAAACAAGACAGCACCCAGAACCACCGTACCAATTGTACCTATTCCCGTCCAAACAGCATAGGCTGTACCTAATGGAATATTTAAAAGATGTTTACCCGGCGGCAAATATATTTTCTTTATTTATGACATAAAATATTTAATTAAAAAAATTAATCAATATTTTTAAAGGTTAAGTTTTTGGATAAAGCCGGTTTTTTATATCTATAGTAGAAAAAAGTATCAGTGGCAACCAAAAGAAGATTTAAAGCATAAAGATATATTACCCAGTCATAGTTATTTAAAATCTTATGAACCATGCCTGAAATATAGCCTATCATTACAAGCCAGAGAAACAAAATGCTTTTGCCTTCAACATTTTTTGTTTTATATGTTTTTGCAACCTGAAACGGCCAGCTTGCACCAAAGCACAACATCATTATTGCTTCAAATATACTCATAAATTCCTCCTTTGCTTATCCTTTGCAAAATTTATAAGATTTTTACACCTGCCTTGTAAACTTTTGTCCGTCAAGATTATAGCATAAAAAAGATATCAGATTAATTTTATAATTTACCACATCTGTATATAGAAAAAGGCAAATTTATATGCTATAAACAAAAGATAATGGAAAATTTAATGCAGGAAAATTTAATTGAGATAAAAAATGTTTCAAAAATATTTGAAACAAAAAATACCTTTTTAGCCCCAAAACAGGAAGCAGTACATGCTCTAAAAAATGTCAGTCTTGAAATCAAAAGGGGTGAAATCGTAGGACTTGTGGGAGAATCAGGCAGTGGAAAATCTACACTTGGAAACTGCATTTTAAAACTTTTAGATGTAAATGAGGGTGAAATTTTATATGATAGCAAAAATATCAAAGATTTTACCAAAACTGAAACCAAAGCTTTTAGAGAAAAAACAGGACTTATTTTTCAAAACCCTTATTCAAGTTTAAATCCAAAAATGAAAATTAAAGAAATCTTAACAGAACCTTTGATTGTCCATAATGTCCAAAATAAAAAACGCCGGATTGTAATGCTTAATAATATAGTAAAACTTACCGGGCTGAATGCCGATGACCTTGAAAGGTACCCGCATGAATTTTCCGGAGGACAAAGGCAAAGGATTGCAATTGCGAGAGCTCTTATTTTAAAGCCTGAGTTTGTTGTAGCAGATGAACCCATATCAGCGCTTGATGTAAGCATTCAAGCACAGATTATAAATCTTTTAATAAATTTAAAAGAAAGATTTAATCTTACTTATCTTTTTATATCCCATGATTTAAATGTTGTAAAATACCTTTGCACAAAAATTGCCATAATGTATAGAGGTGAGATTGTTGAAACAGGCACTACAGAAGAAATATTTAATAACCCAAAGCATAAATATACAAAACTTTTATTAAATTCAATCCCAGAAATTGTTTAAAATATCAAAAGACCGGCAAAACAGTAAAGCCGGTCTTTAAGTTTAAAGTTTTTAATCTGTATCAGCAGGTTTTCTCAAGAATTAGGATTATCTTATTCCAAAAACCACATTTGATACTGCAGTGACTTTTTTCTCAATTGAGGTCGTATCATTTATACCCCAATCTGAAACTTCATTTGAATCAGGCGGGGTAATTTGGAAAACACCCATTCTAACTGAACGGATTTTACCAACCCTGTTTCCTGTTGCACGAAGCATTTCTTTTGCTCTAAATTTAGCATCAGCTGTTGCTTTTTGCAATAATTCCGCTTTTTTATCAGAGAGTCCTGAATAAAGGTAATTGGGTTCAAATGAATTTATTACAATTCCTTTTTCGATTAAAGACGGGATTTCAAGGTGGAGCGCTTTAATTAACTCAACATCTTTTGAATTAATTTTTATAGTCTGCTCATAAGTATATCCCGAAATTTCCTGTGTTGAATAACCATTAGGAGAGGTTTTATATTTTGCATAATTATTTATGCCTAAAAATTCTATTTCATTATCTTTTATGCCTTTGGATTTTAAGAAATCAATAACTACAGGTTTTTGATTTGACAAAGTCTTATAAGCCTCTGCTCGCGATGGGCTTTCTGTTTTAACCTGAAATCTCCAAACACCGGAATCCGATGTTACAATTTCGCTTGCTGAACCGGTTACCGTTATTTCATCGTTAGAAAAATTATTTGATATCAGTTTTGCACCAAAAACAAATGCAAATATTAAACTTAAACCTAATATAATGCCAAAAGCAACAATCTGTATTCTTGCGACTTTTTCAAACATAAAATCCTTCCCCTTATTTATCTATATAAATTTCTTCAATATTATGAACTGTGCCCCCAAGCTGAGTCGGGTATATATTTTTAAATTTATTCCTGATTGCAACTATATTAACCGGACTGTAGAGATAGATAACAGGATTATAATCCGCTACTATCTTTTGATATCTATTATACAACTCTTTTCTTTTTTGTACATTAGTTTGAATTTTTGCTTCATCAAAGATTTTGTCCAATTCGGCTTCAAACGGCAGGATTTTATCCGTTGATTTCATATCATCATCTGAGCGCTGGTTAAAAAGGTGTAATGTACCGTTTGAATGCCAAACATTATTCCCTGAATGAGGTTCCAGAGGGTTTCCCGTTAAGGACATTATTGCAGCTTCATAATCAAGAGTGTTTGTCATTCTGTTTACAAGGGTATTAAATTCAATCGGTTTAAAATTAACTTTTATGCCAAGCTTTGATAAATCTTCTTTAATACTTACCCCTGTTGCTTCTCTTTGGGTATTTCCGGCGTTTGTTAAAAGTTCAAACTCAACTTTATTACCATGTTTATCATAAAGGACTCCGTTTTTAAGCGTAAATCCTGATTTTTTAAGCAACTCTTTAGCATATTCAATATCCTGTGGGTGCCCTTTAGCTACTTCATCATTTATAAAAATACTTGAAATACTCTCTGCTGTATAAAGAGGCTGCCCTACACCGGATAACACATTTAAAACGAGGCTGTCTCTATCTATTGCCCAGTCTACAGCTTTTCTAAAGTTTTCGTCATTAAACCAAAGTTGTTTTTTAGGGTCCACATAAAATTCGCCTTTTTTGTTTTTTCTTGTGTTCATATTAAAGATAATAAATGAAGTGTTTGTTGTAGGCCCTAAATTATACAAGGTATAATCAGAATTTTTCTCAAGCTCTCTGTATCTTGATGCCATAGACCCGGGAATTGTAGTTGTATCAGTTTCTTTTGCTTCAAATTTCAAAATGTCATTATTCAAATCGCCCACAATAAGCATTACCCACCTGTCAAGATATGGCAGTTTATTTCCTTCTTTATCAATCACATAATAATCCTGGTTGCGCTCATACACTACTCTTTGAGCCGGGATATATTCTTTTAATTTAAACGCGCCGGATACAATAAAATCAGATGGTTTTGTTGTTGTAGAATAAAAACTCCTGAAATATTCTTTACCCTTATCTACTGCAGGTTTGAAGATGTGTTTTGGAGCTATAGACATTGACAGGTTTCTTAAGAATGGTGCAAAAGGAACAGGGGTTTTAAATTTTATTGTATATTTATCAAGTTTTTCAACTGTCGGGAGTTTGCCTTCAACATACAACATATCCCTGGTGCTTGTATCGCCGTATCCTGCAAAAACAATGTCATTATAAGTAAAAACAACATCGTCCGCTGTTATTTCCTTACCATCCGACCACTTTAGCCCGTGTCTTAATTCAACAATATAGGTTAAATTATCAGGAAGAATTTCTATTCTTTTTGCCATTCTTGGAGTAACTTCGCCCGTGAAGGCATCTGTGGATAAAAGTCCGTCATACATTAATCCTGCCATCTGCGCTGAAGTTGCATCATTTGTATTAAAAGGATTAAAGGTCTTTGGTCCTTCACCAATGGTGGATGTTACAAAGTCTCCGCCAAATTTACCAACCTCGCCTCGCGCAACAAGATAATCAGCCCCATCTATTGTTTTTGTTTCAAAAGGGGCAAAATTATATTCTATTACATCAAGCGGTCTTGCATCCGAAAACCTGGGGGTGTCATCATAGCCCATATCTTGCTTGAGGCAACCCTTTAGAAGAAGAGCAAAAAAGAATAATATAACTATTATGTAAAGTATTTTTTTCATAGTATTGATTTTACCATAATTTTTTGATACAAATTTATTAAACAAAAAGGCAAGTTTAGATGGATAATCTTTCCCCTTAATAAGAATTTTTTAGATTTGCCCGATAAATTTTTAGGAATGGCAATTTATGAGAATAATGGTAACAGGAGCCACAGGCTTATTAGGACAGGAATTATGTCCTATGTTGGAAGAAGAGGGACATCAATTTTGGGCAACTAATTCCAAAATTTTTGATATAACAAATAAAAAACTTGCCACAGAAATTATGGATAAAGTAAGCCTTGATTTAATTATTCACCTCGCTGCTTATACAAACATAGACCAGGCTGAAGTTTCAAAAAAAGAGGCAATGAATGTAAATCATCTCGGAACAAAAAATATGGCACAGATAGCTAAAAAACTTGATGTACCAATTATTTATATAAGCTCTGATTCTGTTTTTGATGGAAACAAAAATACCCCTTATAAAACAACTGATGAAACCAATCCTGTTAATATCTATGGTCTTTCAAAACTAAGGGGTGAAGATGAAATCAGAAAATTAAAGAAGCACTATATTTTAAGAACAAGCACACTTTTTGGACATGGCGGAAAGAATTATGTCGATATGATGATAACTTTTTCAATGCTCTCAAATTCCATAAGTGTTGTAGATGACCAGATTTTAGCCCCCACATGGACAAAAGATTTATCAAATGAAATTATTAAAATTATTAATGAAAAACGTCCGTTTGGCACATACCATCTGGCATCATCAGGGGAAGCAACCTGGTCTGATTTTACAAAGAAAATATTTGAAGTAAAAAAGAGAAATATTGATGTAGCTTCAATTGAAAAAAGCGATTTTCCGCGCCCTGCAAAACGCCCTAAATATAGTGTTTTAGACAGTTCAAATGTGCTGCCTCATTGGGAAGAATCATTGGAGAAGTATTTATTGAATAAGTAACCTTTTCAGGTTGAAAAAATCATAAAGTAGGTTATAATATATTTAAGAAGTGGCAAGGCTTACGCCTCACCACTCTTGCCCTAGAAGAACAGCATCAAAACTAGGTCAATGATTAGCCTTACGCCCAGTAAGGCTTTTTTCATGAACATCATCTTGTCCATTTTTCCTTTTCCTTTCTACCTCGCAATAAGCTAATATTTTTGTCGGGTAGATGTCGAGGGCAGGTTATTTGTTTTTCAAAGTTCTAAATATAATTCAATTTAATAATTTCATTTTATAGTACCATTTTTATTCCTACATCCTTCATCCATCTTAAAAGAAGCTTGTAACAATTTGTCTTATGCACCTTTTTTATTGTATAATTAGCTGACGGGATTTATAAATTAAGAAGGAAGTTTTATGTACGGTATTATCTTAGCTGGCGGCAGCGGTTCAAGACTTTGGCCATTATCAAGAGAATTATATCCAAAGCAGCTTTTAAAAATTAATACTGATAAAAGTCTTCTTGAGATGACTTACCTAAGGCTGTTAAACCTTATGGATGAAAAAAATATTCTAAGCATTACAAATGCTAAGCATTTTAGTGATGTAAGAACACAGCTTTCTTCAATTTCAAAAGACCCTCTTTTGCTATCTGAACCGGCACAGAAAAATACAGCACCTGCGATTAGTGTCTCTGTGAAATATTTACTTGCTAAAGGTAAGGATGATGTCATTCTCGTTGTGCCATCCGACCACCTTATAAAAGATGAAAAAGCCTTTAAAAAAAGTGTTGAAAAAGCTGAACAATTAGCCAAAGATGGATATATTGTAACATTTGGTATAAAACCAACAGCTCCTGAAACAGGATATGGATATATAAAATCTTCAAAGAAAAATAATGATTTTTCATTTAAAGTAGATGAATTTAAAGAAAAACCGGATAAAAAGACTGCTGAAAAATACTTTAAAAGCGGTAAATATTTCTGGAATGCAGGAATTTTTATGTTTAAAGCTTCTACCTTTATGGAAACTTTAAAAAAGTTTGCGCCAGATATTTATAATATTACTCAGGAATTTGATTTTACAAAAAATGAATCAATTGAATTTACAAAATTTGATAAAATGCCATCAATTTCAATAGATTATGCCGTTATGGAAAAGGCTGAAAACATCATAAATGTGCCCGTGGATTGCGGCTGGAATGACCTTGGAAGCTGGGATGCAATTTATGACATTAATTCAAAAGATAAAGATGGTAATGTAAAAATCGGCACAATTCAAGCCGAAAACTGCAAAAATTCTTTTCTTTTCAGTTCAAACAGGCTTGTTGCGGGTGTTGGTTTGGAAGATGTTATCCTTGTTGAAACATCAGATGCCATTTTAGCTTGCAAAAAAGATAAGACTCAAGATGTAAAGAAAGTTTTTGACAAATTAAAAGAAATTAAAGATGATACACATCTTGTTCACACGACGGTTTACCGCCCTTGGGGGTATTATACCGTGCTAAATCAAGGAGATGGGTATTTAACAAAAATGATTTGCGTATCAAGCCACGGGCAATTGAGCTTGCAATCACACAACTTTAGAAGTGAGCACTGGGTTGTATTATCCGGAACCGCAAGAGTTGTTCTTGATAATAAAAGCTACATTTTAAAACCGGGTTCAAGCATTGATATTCCTGTAAAAGTTAAGCACTCCCTTGGGAACCCATATAAGGAAGAACTGAAAATTATTGAGGTTCAAAAGGGTAACAAACTTGTTGAAGAAGATATTATAAGATATAAAGATATCTATGGCAGGGTTAAAGCTTAATAATTTTGTTTATAGAGATTCAGATGTATATTGGCTTAAAAAATTATTAATGATTCTCTCAAACACAATATTGCTTGTGTTTGAATCTTTTATTTCACAATATACAGAATCAAAATTATCCCAAAATTTTTGAGCAATATCTGCGCAGCCTGTTTGCTTCGCTACATTTACAATATTTGTAAAGTAGCTTGCTAAATCTCTCATTTGGATATTTATAAAATTACCGGCTTCGTCAATATATTTAGAAAAAACGTAATTTTTTATGGCATATATTACATCCTTTTCTTCTTGAGGGCAATCATCCTTACGCGCTTCTTTTAATAACTCTGACAAGGTAGATAAAACACTTAACTGGCAAGCATCTTTAATCATGTTATAATTATCAGCTGCTGAAACATATTCAAGCACCATTTTATCCAATGTTTCAGCATCAGTAATATTATTCATCATTTCAGCTATTTCAAGCTGCATAGTTTTTGGAATAATAATATAATCACCGGCTTTATCACATTCGGGCGCTAAAAAACCTTCTTTTCTAAGCCTAATCAGGTTCTGCAAAACATTGGCTACATTATCAGCCTTATTTTTCGCTTTCCTTGCAGGAATAACATTTCTTTTTTGTACGGCAAGATAGGATTTTTCCAAATTATTTTCAAGAATATCAATTATTTCTTTAACACCATCTTCACTTGCCATAGAATAAATTCTTGCATATATATTCGTAACGTCACTTATTGTCATTTCATTAACATCCGCCTTATCCGGCTCCATTTGCAGTTCATCCATTAAATATTCACAAGTTGCAATTCTAGTTGCATCACTTAATGTTTTTGAATAATATATATCACCAAAAGACCTTAACAGACAAAGATGCAGCATACTTGCCTGTATTTCACCATTTTTATCAAATTCATTCAAATATGCAGATACAGCTTTGCTTGTATATTTGTCTCTTGATGGCATTTCCCTTCCATCTAATCTGACATAAGCTTTTAAATCATCTATTTTATCTAAATTGTAGCCGTTACTTTTAAACCAGGATATCATATTGCGCTCCATAGAAGGAGGATACATTGCAATGGAAATTAGATTTTTCTTATCTTCTTCCTTTTCTTTTTGTTTTCTGTGAATTTCCCACCCTTTTGTCATGCAGGCTGACCACTGTTTTTTAGCCCAGGGCATCCTGTTCCAAAAATCTTTCAGTGTATTTCCTTCCATCTTGTTTTCAGTCAAATTTAATTTTGCAAATTCATCTGGCGTTATATCTTTTTTACTTAAAAATTTACTCAATGCTTTTCTTACACTTCTTGCTTCCCTTAAATTCCAGGAAATCTCCAGGACATCTGAAAGATTCTCTCTTTCTTCAGGATGTTCTTTGTAGTATTGTTTCATCCTCTCGGACATTTCTATGAGTTTTTCCGGGTGTTCAGCATAGTGTTTAATTAAACCTTCAGAAATTTTCTTTTTCTGCTCATCAGGCATTGGACCTCTTGGAATATATACTCCATCTCTCTTTTCGGCTTTTTTTCTTTCAATACCCTTTAATCTTTTAGACATTTCAGATGTAAATCTTTCATTATACTTTTTGTCTGAAAGCTTCAAAACATTTGCATATGTACTATTTAATTTTGGAATATTTAATTTTTTAAAGGTGCCATCAATATCTTTTCCATTTGTATATTCTTTTAAATCATTTATTGAAAAACCATCCGCCCAATACATTTGTAATAGCTGCAAAGCTAAATCAGTATCTTCATCAAACCACTCAAGTTTGCCGTTTCTTACATCGTCAATAAAAGAGTTAGCATTATATTGCACATTTTCATCAGATAAAACATCATTAAACTCAGGATATGCAGCCTTAACTTCATCCAATGATTTCATTTGATTAATTTTTCCATATTTTGCCTTGTGGACATTAATCAGGGTTTTATTTTCAGGATTTCCGTTATCTAAAACCTCTTGAGCCAAAGCTTTAATATCAGGGGGATATGAGGCATCATTAAGATTTTTTACAGTTTCTAAAAGACTTAAACTGTAACCGCCGGTAAAGGCGGGGTTTATAGCAAGGTATTGATTGGTAGACGGCATTTTAGCATAATTTTTATACGAAACAATTTGATTATTTTTCAAATACGGCAAATTATTTTTAGTATTTGAATACTTAATATTATTAAAATTGTTAATACTGCTAATTTTCATTCTTAAATTCCTAAACTAAATAATGGGTATCTATATAAAACTCGGGAGAGAATAATTTTGACTTATTTTGTTTTTTGAGCAATTTTTATTTTTTAGGGGCTTTTAATAAAATGCCAAGGAGAGACTTAATGAATATTCATAGGTTCAATAATTTTCCAATAAATATAAAAAATAGCCCGGCTTTTGGCAAGAAATGTCTTGATGACAACATCCGTATAAGAAGAGTGGATGGGACAAAATCCAGCTGCAATTTTGTAGAATATGAACGAGACAATGTTAAAGATATTATACATATTGAAAACTTAGAAAAACTTTGGGGCAAGAAAGCAGTCTTTATAAACACAATTGTACGCGGATTTAATAACTCAAATAATGCATATTATACAAATGATTCTCATCTATACGCGCTAGAGGATGAACGAGGTGATACTCTTGCAATTGCAAAAGTAATTGACAGTAAGAACATTAATACCGGAAATAATTATACATGTATATCATACATTCAAGCTTCCCCCAACGAAACATATACATCCAAAACAAAGCATTACAGAGGGCTTGGAGAAACTTTAGTATCAAGCATTATCAAAAAGGCGAAAAATTCAGGAGCAGATTCAATCAAAGTAACATCAGTAAATGATTCTTTTTGGGATAGCAGCAAATTATTTAAAAGTAAAACATCAAAAAAGTATTCCGGTGAAATAATTCTCCATAGAGAAAATTTTGATGACTATATTTCACATGTAGAAGACAAGTTAAAATTACATCAAATTAACCTATGCGGATAATTAGACATTAAATACTAAAGATTTTTAATAATTTCATCTCTAAATTCTGTAGTTTTAGCACTTCCGCCTAAATCCTGCGTTAAGATTTTACCTTCTTTAATTGTTTTAAATAAAGCTTTTTCAATTTTTTGAGCAGCCTCAAATTCATCAATATTTTTTAACATCTCGACGGCACATAATAAAAGCGCAGAAGGATTTGCAAGATTTTGACCTTTAATATCAGGCGCAGAACCATGCACTGGTTCAAATACAGAAGCTTCCAGACCGATATTTGCACCCTGTGCTACACCAAGACCGCCTATGAGCCCTGCTGTAAGGTCTGAAACAATATCCCCGTAAAGATTTGGAAGCACCAATACATCAAATTTTGAAGGATTTTGCACAAGCTGCATGCAAAGAGCATCTACAAGAACTTCTTTATATTCAATATTAGGGTAGTTTTTTGCAACTTCTCTTGCACATTCCAAAAACAAGCCGTCAGTTAATTTGCAGATATTTGCCTTAGTTACAGCCCAAACAGTTTTTCTGCCCATTTTTTCAGCATATTCAAAGGCATATTTCACAATCCTTGTGCTTGCCTTTCTTGTAATAAGCTTAATACCCTCTGCCGTATCATCATCTACTTTGCGCTCAATACCGGCGTACAAATCTTCAGTATTTTCTCTTATTACAACCAAATCCACGTTATCAAAAGGGGTCTTAATGCCTTCAATATTCTTGCAGGGGCGCACATTTGCATATAAATCAAGCTCACGCCTTAATTGCACGTTAACAGAGCGAAAACCCTTGCCAATAGGAGTTGTTACAGGAGCTTTAAGTGCAACTTTATTTTTCTTTATGCTTTCTATAACACGGTTTGGAAGCGGCACACCTTCTTTTTCAATAACGTCAAGTCCAGCAGTTTGCCTGTCCCAATTGATTTTTACACCAGCAGCATCAATAATTTTTATAACCGCATCTGCTATTTCAGGACCTATCCCGTCTCCTTCAATTAGTGTTATATTGTGCATTTTAACCCTCTTTTAATTTATTATATGCCATATTTGGAATTTAATTTTACAGCCGCAACATACTTAAAAATAAGACCCTTGCAGCTTTTTATATCTTATACAAGACTGAAATCGCCATGTTTTTTAAGATGTTCAATTAAGCCGCCATCGCCTAAAAGCTTAATCATAACATCTGGAAGCGGGGTGATTTTAATTTCAACATTTTTTGTCACATCTTTTAATATGCCATTTTTGACATCCAGTTCAAGCTCATCCCCAGCATCAATTTTATCTGTGTCACATTCAATAAGCAAAAGCCCGATATTTATGGCATTTCTATAGAAAATTCTTGCAAAGCTTTTAGCTATAACAGCGCCAACTCCTGCAATTTTTATAATTTGAGGAGCATGCTCGCGGCTTGAACCTAATCCAAAATTATTTCCTGCAACAACAAAATCGCCTTTTTGCATTTTGCTTGCAAATTCAGGGTCAGCATCCTCCAAAACATGTTTTGAAAACTCTTCCAAATTACTTCTTAAATGGAACAGTCTGCCTGGGGCAATGTGGTCAGTTGATATACCATCACCGAATTTAAATGCTTTTCCTCTTTTAATTTCCATAAAAATATAGCTCCTTAGCTTTATATTATTTATCTTGCATATGATTTCTTTTGTTTCAATTATAATATAAATGTATGGAAAATAGAAATTTAAAAGTTGGCGTTATAGGTTTAGGTTTAATTGGCGGCTCAATATTAAAAGCACTTAATAAAATAAATACGCCTCAAACTTTTGAACTTATAGGAATTTCAAAAAGTAGCCATAGAAAAGCGGCACAATTTTGCACACTTTCAAGCCCAAATATAAAAGATGTTAAGAACTGCGATATAGTTTTTGTTTGTTCAAAAATGTCCGAAACACTTGGCGTGCTTGATGAATTAGAAAATATAGTAAGCCGGGATTGCATTGTTGCAGATGTGTCATCTTTAAAAAGATTTGTAAACAAAAAGAAATATTCCTTTAATTTTATAGGCTCTCATCCTATGGCAGGAACCGAATTTTCCGGCTTTGAGGCTTCATTTGCAGAACTTTTTTATGATGCTAAATGGATTTTAAATAAGCATAATGAAACTTTGGAAGATTTAATAAAAAAAATGGGCGCAAAACCGATTATTTTAGATGAAAACACCCATGATAAACATGCCTGTTTAATTTCCCATCTTCCAATGCTTATTTCGACAGCTCTTTTAAACACCGTTATAAAAGAGGATGAATCAGCATTAGGCATAGCTTCAAGCGGCTTTCGCGACACTACAAGGCTTTCTTTAACAGATGCTGATTTAGCGCTTGATATGCTTGAATTAAATGAGGATAATTTTGAAATTTATATTGATAAATTTATAGAAAATTTAAAAGAATTAAAGAATATGTCAAAAATGGAATTTATAAATACTTTAAAATCCATTCAAAAAATAAGAAAAACAATGTATGATGATAACGGTAAAAATAAACTTTCATAAATAAAATCAGGCAAAATATGATGAAGAAAAAAATTGAAAAATACATAAGATTTACAAGGCTGAAATATGCAGCAGCAAGCATGTTGGATAAATATATTTTAAAACAGCTGATTGAAGTCTTTATTTTAGGGGTTATCATTTTTACATCCATTATTTTTGCCTCAGAAACTTTTACCCAGCTTATAAAACAAATCACCCTGTTTGGGATTCCGTTTAATATTGCAATAATGATGATTATCTTAAACCTGCCTCAGGTTTTTGTAATGACTATACCGATTTCAACCCTGTTTGCAACGGTAATGACCGTTAATAAGTTAAGTTTAAACTCTGAAATTACAGTGCTAAGGGCTTGCGGTATAGGCATTTCAAGGATTGCAAGACCAATTTTTGGGTTTGCAATTTTAATGACAATTGTAAGTTTTCTAATAAACGAATTTATTGTCCCCGCAACAAGTATGCAGGCAAAACATTTGGCGGTTTATTCACTTCAAAGCAAACATGTGCCGGATGGCAGAATGAATTTTACACTAAATGAGAATGACAAAGAAGGAAAATTAAAAAGACTTTTTTATGTTCAAAAATGTGAAGATAAAACACTAAACAACATTACTGTTTTAGACCTTTCAAACCCTGAAACCGTACAGATTATTCAGGCAAAATTCGGTAAAACTGATAAAGCCGGATGGATATTTGACGGCGGGGTAATGTATACTTTATCCACAAACGGCAAGGTTTTAAACACTACGCTTTTTGAAAAATCAACAATAAATTTCGGTTTAGACAATATTGAAAGTTTTATTAAAGAAGAAGCAAACCAGTATAATTTCTTCAAACTTATGAAATTTATACAAAAAAATAAGAAAAATCCAAAAATTTTAGAAAAGCTGCATCTTGAACTGCAAGTACAATTGTATGACAAGCTTGCGCTTCCTGTAACTACTTTTGCGCTTGCACTTGTTGGCATTCCTCTTGCCATTACTCCGCCAAGAGTACGGTATAACAGGGGATTTTTATTCAGCGTAATGATAATATTTGTATATTATGTAATTAGAGCATTTTCGCTAAATTTAGGAGAAACAAAGGCTATAAGCCCATTTTTTGCAGCATGGCTTCCTGTTATTTCAATTGCAATCATAGGCTCAATTTTATATTACAGAAAAGCTTATAAAATTACTTAAAAAGTTTTTAAGACAATTTTTAAGATTTTTAGGTTTTATAAAAGTACTATGAATATAAATCCTATATGTGCTAATTTTAATTTTGGAAAAACATATATTGATAAAATTGATGTAAAAACCTGTGATGGAAACAAGGAAACTGTTGACCTTGTTGAGTATAATCCTTTTGACAAAAAAGATAAACTGCAAATCCACTCATTTAAGAATGACTGGGGAAAAGATGCAAAATTAATAGACCAGTTTATAAAATCTTTTGAATTTGCAGGAGAAAGTTCACATATAAATTTATCAAGCGGAAATTTTATTGAAAAAGACAACAGCCCCGTAAACTACAGATATTTTGGACTTGAAAACAACATTGGAGATACTTTGGCTATTGCAGAAATTTCTGATATAGAAAATGATGAAGAACTTGAAATAGGGCTTATTCAAGTAAATCCAAAAGAAATATATGGTTCAAACAAAAGGTGTTACAAAGGCTTAGGAGCAGCCCTTGTTGGAAAGATTGTTGAATTTGCCAGACAAATCGGCAAAACTTCTGTCGTCACTTTATCTGATAATGACGATTTTTGGTATGACAGTACATTTTTTAAGAAAGAAGAAGATTCGGAAAACACAATGTTCTTAAGCTGCAAAGATTACAATAATTATATAAAATATGCCAAAGGAAAAGTTAATTCTTAACTTTCTTTTGATAAGCCCAGGCATTGTGATTATGGATGCTCTCATTAGCTTCAATTTCAACTTCAAAAAAGTTAATAATTTTATCTTCTTCAAGGTTCAAAACAATATCTCTTAGTACATCTTCAACAAATTTTGGGTTTTCATAAGCTTTTTCTGTTACAGCCTTTTCATCTTCCCGTTTTAAAAGAGAATAAACCTCTGATGAACCTGCTTTTTCAATAGTTTTAATTAAATCTTCAAGCCAGATGTGCTCATTTTCAGGATATGAAATTTTAACTTTGACAATTGCTCTTTGATTGTGTGCACCATAATCTGAAATTTCTTTTGAACAAGGGCAAAGTGTTGTTATTGGCACCTTTGCACCTAGGAAAAATTTATAATCATCCTTATCTAAAGTACCTTCAAAATAGCAATCGTAGCACATTAGGGCTTCAAGTCCGCTTTTTGGTGCAATTTTTTTTATAAAATATTTAAAATCAAATTTTATATATGCATTTTGAGCTTCCAGTCTTTCCCTCATATCAGTGAGCATTCTTTTAATATCAACGCCCACAAGGTTTTTCTTCCTGTAATCGTTTAGAATTTCAATAAAACGGCTCATATGCGTGCCTTTAAACTGCCTGTTTAAAGAAACACTCATTTTAGCTTTAGCATAAACTCTTTGGGAATCAATAGCGCCATTTTTGAGTTTCCTTTGGATAACAAGAGGAATCTCAACGTCTTTTACGCCCACTTTTTGTATATCAATATTTCTTATATCTGTTTGATTTTGTACATCATTCATTTTTATATGCCAATTTTGTTATACAGCCTGATATTACTATTTTATAACTTTAACTTTACTTTTTTAAAAAATACCCGCAAGGCTGTTATTTATTCATTAAAACTTTTTTCTTCAAGAGCAAGAAGGAGCTTTAGGGCTGCTTTTCTCTGGGTTTTAGGGTCAGCATGTCTTAAAATTTCAATCGCCTTAATCATTACAGGGTCATTATCATACCAGCGGTTACCTTTGCCTTCATACTGTGTGATAATTTGATAGATACGCTCTATTACTTCTCCTGCAACCTGTTCTTGCAGCTGCAGAATAAAATCTTTAGCATGCTCTTTTTCATCAGGGCTTGATAATCTTAATAATTCAAGCGCCTCTTTTAAAATAGGGTCTTTATCATACCAGCGCTTATTGTCAGGAGTATTATTCATATTATCTTCCATTTTTGCTTAATCCTTTTTAGAACAAGTATATCATAAAGTTTGATTATATTTATACTTCAACCAGATTAGCATATCCATAAGGGCTTTTCCTCTATGCGAGTGGAGATTTTTTTCATCCTCGGTTAATTGCGCCATTGTTTTATTTAGTTTATCTATAATAAAAACAGGGTCATACCCAAAACCGCCTGTGCCGCGCTTTTCAAGAGCAATTTTTCCTTTGCAGATACCTTTTGTGCGGTGCAAAATTTCACCTTTTTCATTCAATAAAACAAGATGGCATTCAAAATGTGCGGTTCTATTTTTGGCATCTTTCATTGTATTTAGGAGTTTTTCAATCCTGTGTTCTGCGGTATCAGCAAATCTTGCGGATTTTATGCCGGGGGCGCCATCTAAAAAATCTACACAAAGCCCTGAATCATCTGCCAGATATAGCTTTGGAGCTTCTTTGGATATTAAAACCGGTGGATTTTGTCCGCGATTTTCTCCTTCTGCCTCAAGCTCGCTTGCAGAAAGCTGTATGCCATTATTGACATTAAGTTTGGAAATATCTGCAGCACGGTGATTATCCAGCTTATAAGCCTCATAAGCCTTTATGAAGGCATTACCTTCAAAAGAATCTGCTGATTCATCAGGGTTGAAAGCACCATATGCTAAATTTGGCATACAAAATTCTATTCCAAAAGGTTTTGAAATCAGGTTCATTTCATAAATTTTATGTTCATTTCCTGTTCCTAAAACAATTTTTAGCATAAAATTTTTCTCCGTTTTTTAAAAATATAAAAATTTAACGCACACAATTTTACTCTGGTCAAAAGCCTTATATATTCTAGCTATCCGCCGTATCGCCTTTGTCTCTTGCCAAATTCCTCAATAGATAGACCTAATTCTTCCTCATTAAATTCAGGCCAATATTTTTTTGTGATATAAATTTCCGCATACGCTATCTGCCACAAGAGATAATTGCTGACACGCATTTCGCCGCCTGTCCTTATAAGTAAATCAGGGTCAGGAATTTCATTTGTATAAAGGTAGCTTTGTAAAACACTCTCATCTACATCATTTGCAGAAATTCCATCCTCCAAAATCCTTCTTACAGCGTGAACCAGCTCGTCACGTGCCCCGTAATTAATTGCTATTTGCAGGTTTACACCTTTGTTATTTTTCGTAGTGTTTTCAGCGTCAGCCAAAATCTTCTGTAAATCAGCGTTAAGCCCTTTGATGTTTCCTATAAACCTTAATTTAACGTCATTTTGGTGAAGTTCGTTTAATTCATTTTTTATCGTGCTTGCCAATAGACCCATCAAAAAGTCCACCTCATCCTGGTTTCGGTTCCAGTTTTCCGTTGAAAACGCATATAGAGTAAGGTATTTCACATCAAACTTATGAGCACCTTTGACAACATTTTTAAGAGCATCTACGCCTTTTTTATGCCCCATAGCAGATGGCAGCAGGTGTTCCTTTGCCCAGCGTCTGTTTCCATCCATTATAATTGCAATATGTTTTAAATTGGTTTCTTTTACAATATTTTTAACAGTTTCAATATTATTTTCGACAGCTATCAAAATTTTTTCCTAAATTTTTATTACCAAAATAAATTATAAATTAAATAAAGAATTTCACAATATTCAAACCTTTATGCTAGAATAGATTATGTTTCAAGGGGCTCAAGATGACAGAAATACTTATTTTATATATCTTAATAAAATATGATGCCACAATATATAAGATAAAAAAACTTATTGAAGAAAAATTCTTTATGTACGCTTCTCCAAGCTTAGGCGCCATAAATCCTGCATTAAAAAAGCTTGAAGAATTATCCTGTGTAGAATTTGAATCAAAAATGTCAGATGGCGGAATGCTCTCAAAAACCTATAAAATAACACCTTTTGGACAAAAATACTTAAAAAGTATTATTTCATCCTATAAATTTAAAAATAAGGCACATATATTAAATAACGCTTCTATTTTAGTCTGCATATCGGATATTTTGGACGATGAAGACAAAAAAGAATTGATTAAAAACTGCTTAAATAACCTTTTAATTCTCAGAGCCGAGACGGTTTCCGCCCTTGAAAACCCTTATAATTTATACACTGAAATGCAAAAACAAACTATCGGTACAAACCTTCTTGCAATTGAAAAATTAATTGAGGTACTGCAATGAAAAAAGGCATGGTGGTATTTGGAGTTAAAGAAGGCTCAATTGCAGAAGAACTTGGGCTTCAAAAAGGGGATGTAATCCTTTCTGTAAACGGGATTCAGCCAAAAGATATAATAGAATTGAGTTTTATTATGCAGGATGAAAATATCAATCTTGCAGTTAAAAAGGCACCTCAAATTCAGAAAGACGGCAGTATTTTGCCTGGAGAAGCCGAACTTTTTGAAATAGAAAAAGATGAAGATGAGGATTTAGGAATAGATTTTGAGTGTGCAGTTTTTGACGGCATTAAACCATGCCTTAATAAATGTATTTTTTGCTTTGTAGACCAGCAGCCTAAGGGCTTAAGGGAGAGCTTATACGTCAAAGACGACGACTGGCGCACATCTTACCTGCAAGGAACCTATATTACGGGAACAAACCTAAAAGAAGAAGATTGGCAGAGGATGGAGGCTTTGAGGCTTTCTCCGATGTATGTTTCAATTCATACCACAAACCCTGATTTAAGAGTAAAAATGCTCAATAATAAAAGGGCGGGAGAAATTTTAAACATTTTAGACAGATTTAAAAAAATCGGGGTAGAAATCCACGGTCAGATTGTGCTTTGTCCTGATATTAATGACGGGGAAGAATTAAAACGCACATTGAATGACTTGAAAAAATATAAAAAAATATTGAAATCCTTAGCGGTAGTGCCTGTTGGAGTGAGTAAATACAGGGAAGGGGATATTTTAAAACCTCTGACAAAGGAGAATGCCAACAATATCATAGATTTACTGGATGAATTTAATTTATGCCAAAAAAGGCATATAGCAATGGCTTCTGATGAAATATTTATAACAGCCGAAAGAGAAATTCCAGATAAAAAATATTATGGTAATTTTGTCCAAATTGAAGATGGAGTAGGCTCTATCAGGCTTTTAGAAGATAGTTTTAGAAAATTAAAAAAGAAATTAAAGAAAAAATTAAAAAATAAAAAGAAAATTTCAATTTTAACAGGGAGTATTGCAGCAAAATTATTTAATAAATTCAAAAATGAAATTAAAGTTGAAAACCTTGAAATTGAAATTTTAGATGTCAAAAATGAATTTTTCGGAGACAGAATAAGTGTTGCCGGGCTTATAACAGGGGGCGATATTCTAAAAAGTATTAAAAATAAAGTACTTGACCATGTCGTTATTCCATCTGTTATGTTAAAAGAAGGAACTGAGGAGTTTTTAGACGGGATTACAATTTCAGATATTGAGACTGAAATTAAAAAAACCAGCCCGGATTCCACCATACACATAAATTATGATTGTTACAATTTCGATGAAATCTTAACAATCATTAATGTTGAATAACAATTATTTTGCTTGATAAACGTTATCTGATTATAAAAATAAAAAGGATATTTTATATGCAGCAGGCAGAAATGACGAATTTAATCAATACGGTTGTAAAAAACCAGCAGAATCAATATCCGACACAATCTGCCATTGCACAGCCTTCAAATACAAATGCAAATTCAAATTCAAAAAAACCGCAGAGCAAAATGCTGAATGCCGTAAAAGAAATAGCTGTTACAACAGGAATGGGCATTGCCGGCGGTGCTGCAGTCGGCGGAATTACATCTTTAATACCTGCATCAAATACGGGTAGAGTAAGCGATGTTTTGTGCGACGCTTTCATAAAGACGGCTGATTCTGATGACAATTTTGACATAGCAAAAAAACTTAATATAAGTTTAAATAATGCAGAAACACAAATTCAAAAAGCAAAAGAATATATTAATGCAGCAAAAATCTTTGATAATACTGAATTAGATACAGAACAAATGAAAACTGCAGGCAAAAATCTTTCGGATGCAGCCTGGGCGCTAAAGCAAAGCGCTGTGGATTATATCGAACAAGCAGTTAAAGATGACGGGCTTTTAAAATTTGCTAAAAAGGAAGCAAAAAAAATGAGAGCTGCAGACCTTATGATAAGCTCCATTAAAACAGGTATCGCAGCTGCTTTTATTGTGCTTTTATTTAATACTGTAAGCAGTATGTTTGATAAAAACAATTCGCAAAAATAAATTTATTTTTGGTTTAAATTTACAGATAATTTGTGTATAATTGCTTTATGTTCGATAATTTATCAGAAAGATTACAGGAAATTATCCACAAAACCTCTTCAAACAGTACGCTGACCGAAGAGAATATGTCGGATGCCTTAAGGGAAATTAGAAGAGCCTTAATCGCTTCAGATGTTTCTTTAAATGTTGTAAAATCTTTTATTTCAAATATTAAAGAAAAAGCTCAAGGGGCTGATGTTTTAAGAAGTGTAAAACCATCTGAAATGTTGATAAAGATTGTCTCAGATGAACTAACAGACCTTTTAGGGAAAGAAAAATCACCTTTAAAGCTTGACTCTAACCCAAGCATTATTATGATGCTGGGGCTTCAAGGAAGCGGTAAAACAACAGCAAGCGCAAAACTAGCCTTAAGACTAAAAAGTGAGGGTAAAAAACCCCTGCTTGTAGCTATGGATATTTACAGACCAGCTGCAATTCAGCAGTTGAAAACTCTTGCTGACTCAAATCAGGTGGATTTTTTCAGTCTGGACAATTCAAAAGATGTTACAGAGATTGCAAAAAAAGCACTTGAATATGCTAAAAACAATAATAACACCGTTTTAATCTTTGATACGGCAGGCAGACTGCAGATAGATACCGATATGATGGCAGAATTGCTCATCATTGACAAACTTTATCCCTTAAATGAAAAACTGCTTGTGGTTGATTCTATGACAGGTCAGGAAGCTATTGATATAGCCAAAAACTTTGATGAGCAGCTAAATATTACAGGTGTTATTTTAACAAAACTTGACGGCGATACAAGAGGCGGATGCGCCTTAAGTATTGTTTATTCAACAGGAAAGCCGATAAAATTTACAGGAACCGGCGAAAAAATTGCACCATTGGATGAATTTTATCCTGATAGAATGGCAAGCAGAATCCTTGGCATGGGAGATATTGTAAGCCTTGTAGAAAAAGCTCAAAATGCTTTTAATGATAAGCAGACAAAAGAACTTGAATTAAATATATTGAAAAATAAATTTTCGTTTGATGATTTTTTAAAATTTCAAAAACAAATGAAAATGTTTGGCTCTATTGAAAATATTTTAGGGCTTCTTCCGATTCCCGGATTAAACAGAGATGTAAAACAAAAAATATCTTATGAAGGCGAAAAACAATTTAAAAAAATTGAGGTTATTATAAGCTCTATGACACCAAAAGAGCGCTCTAATCCTGATATATTAAATGCAAGCAGGAAAAAAAGAATCGCAAAGGGTGCAGGGGTTGATATAAATGAACTAAACGCCTTTATAGTACAGTTTGAAACCATGAGAAAGATGATGAAAGGTTTTGGAGAATTAAAAAATAATTTTAAAGGCTCCAAAGCAAAGCAAAAAGCAAATTTGATGGCAAGAATGAAGAATAATGGAGGATTCCCATTTTGAATAAGAATAGTTTTTTGAAAAACTTTTTCAAAAAAAGCAAAAATAGAATAAGAGTAATTTTACCTCTTGAAAAAATTAAAATTATCGCAGTAGTTTTAGTCCTTTTGTGCGTATATGCTGTTGTTCAAATTTCAAGCTTTGATATGAACCTTGATTGCGAAAGAACAAGCCATACCTGCACAATCAGCAGAAAGAATTTTATTGACCCGACAATTATAAATGTAAGCCGATTTGATTCAGCAAGAATTTACAGTGTAGCGGTTGCCACAAGAAGATTACCGAATAATAAAATAATTTACGACCTTCTTGTTGATTATGGCACCAAAAACGGCGGGGAAGCCGTATTTATAGACTACGGATTCTACAATCAAATAAAGGCAAATACAGTTAGAGTAAAATTTGAAAAATATATGCAAACCGGTGCTCCTACTCTAAATATAAGCAAACATTGTTATTTTGACGAGTATTTTTGTTTTTAAAAAAGAAAATCTTAATTTAACAATTATTTAAAAGCCTTTTAAAACGCTTGATTTTAAAATATATTTGTGTTTTTATGTTGGTAAGTAAAAGTAGTACACATAAATAAAAGAAAGACGAACAAAAGTGGTTAAGATTAGACTTAAAAGATTAGGATATAAGAAAAACCCAACATACAGAATAGTTGTAATAGATTCACGCTCAAAAAGAGAAGGTGCGCCTATTGAAGAATTAGGATATTACAATCCAAAAACTAAAGAAATGAAATTAAATAAAGAAAGTGCTGAAAGCTGGGTTAAAAAAGGTGCTCAGGCTACTGAAACTGTTGCATATTTAATTAAAAATTGTGATGAAAATGGAAATCTTGTTTATAATAAAAAACAAACTCAAAAGCTATCTAAAAAAGCTCAAGCTAAATTAGAAGCTCAAAAGCAAGAGGAAGCAGCTGCAGCACAAAAAGCTTCTGAAGCAGGAGAATCAGCCGAGGCAGCAGCAGAATAAGTTTTAAAAAGAACACTTTATGAGCCTCAAATTTGAGGCTCATTTTTTTATCCATTTAAAAATATAAGACTATCCGCCATCTTTAATAATTAAGAAAAATAAAGCATAAATTCGAATGTGGTGAAATATTGTCAAATTTGTGGAATTTATAATTACAATAATGTAAAAAAATCGTAAAATATTTACTTATATCAAGAAGTATAGTAATATTTGATTATTGAAGGTAAGAGGTTACATTTTATGAAACTAAATACAAAGCTTAATAATAAAAAGTCTAAAGCACAAAGCTTGATTGAGTATGCTTTAATTCTAGCTATGGTTACAGTTATTGCAGTAGTTGCTCTTCAGCTGTTAGGACAAAATATGTCAAACACCTTGAAACAATCTGCTGAAACTATCAACACAGGTGCAGATGACGTTCAAAAGAAAGCTTGTGAATCATTTGGCGGAACCTGGACACCAGGCAGCGGTGACGGAGAAGCCGGCACATGTGACTTAGGAAATAACAATAACTAATCAGCTAGTTATTTTCTATAATATTTTTAAATTTTTCAAAATCCTGTATGGTGTCAATCCCTACAGGATTTAAATTTGTAATAATAGTTTTAATTGACATGCCATTATATAACGCCCTTAATTGTTCCAAAGATTCTGTTTTTTCAACCATTGCCATAGGCAAGGATGTCATTTTTAAAAGACTTTCACGCCTGTATGCATACATTCCTATATGACCGTAATATTCAGCAGATTCTGCATTTCTTGGGTATGGAACAGGGTATCTTGAAAAATAAAGTGCGTAATTATCTTTATTAAACACACATTTTACGCAATTCGGGTTTTCAATTTGTTCTTTATCTGTAATTTTTCTCAATAAAGTCGAAATATCTGCTGTTGAATTATGAAGAGCAGCAATCAAAGAATCAATAACATCAGGGCTCATTTGCGGTTCATCCCCTTGAAGGTTTAAAATATATTCAATTTCAGGATGCCTTTTTACAACTTCTGCTATTCTATCAGAACCTGACTTATGGTTACTTGATGTCATTTCAACATTACCGCCGAATTTTTTCACAGCATTAAAAATTTCTTCACTATCACACGCTACAATGACAATGGAAGCTAGTTTTGCCTTTATGGCAGCCTCGTATACCCATTGAATAACAGGTTTATTCTTAGCCACAAGAAGCAGCTTATTTTTTAATCTTGAAGAATTTAGCCTTGCAGGGATAATTATTGCAGTTTTTTTAATCTTTTCCATATTTTCCATAATGTTTCAATCTTTCATTTAATAATATTTTTGTCCAAGCTTAATAACTTTATCCTGTGCCTTTTTCATCATTTTTGCATCTTTTACATCAGCCCCAAGGAACCACTCATACTCCTCTAGCGCCTGTTTTTCTTTGCCTTGCTTTTCTAAAATTTCAGCAATATAGAAGTGTGCAGTATAATAAGAACGGTCTAATTCGAGTGTTTTCATAAAATGTCTGTAGGCATTATTAATATCATTCAAAGCATTGTAGGTAAGCGCTTTGTAATAATAAACCTCGGGATTATTCGGATAAAGCTTTTCAGCTTTTATTAATTCAACAAGTGTATTTTTATAATCTTTCTTTTGATAAAGCGCATAGGCTCTATCAAGCTTATTATCAATCTCTTGCTGTTTTAGGTAGCTTAAGAGTTTTCTTGCCTTTAAATTTTTCCTATCCAGCCCTATTGCTTTTTCAAGATAGGTTTCAGCTGTTTTTTTTGAATTTAAATCAAGATACAAAAGTGCAGTACTATAATATAAATCAGAATTAACAGGGTCAAGTTTTATAGCATGCAAAAGAGCATCGACGGCTGCTTTATAATTCTTTTGTGCCTTATAGCAATTAGATATGGATTCATAAACTGCGGCTGTTTTTGGATGAATTTGATTATAGATTTTAATAGCCTTTATATATTCCTTATTTGACATATAAGAAAGTGCCAAAAGATTTTTTTCAGAAGATGCATTTTTATTTATGTGCTGATAAATCTTTTTTATTTCAGGACTATTTGGAAGATTTTTATGCGCCTCTTGTGCTAATTCATAAGCAGGGGCTGTCTGTCCTTCGAGTTCATAGATTTTATAAAGGCTTATGTATGTTTTTTCCTTCTTTGGAGCAAGTTTTATTGATGCTTTATATAAATTAACTGCATCAGACACAAAGCCGTTTGAATACAAAAGACCAGCAAGATTGTTGTAAAAATCAGCATTAGGTGCAAAGTTCTTATTTAATGGATAAAATAATTTTACAATTTCTTCTGCACGTTTTTTGCCTGAAAAGAGCTTAAATATACCAATTTGAGCCTGTTTAGAATCAGGATAAAGAGCTAAAACCACCTGATAGTCCTTTAGGGCATCATTTGCCCTATTTAGGGCTTTTAAGCTCTTTGCTCTTGCAATTCTAATTTGTGTTTCATATGGGTTATTTAAAATTATTGAATTATAAATTTTAATAGCTTCTGCATATTCTCCCATATCAAAAAGCAGATTTCCTAAGTAATATTTTAAAAATATATCATCAGGCTTTAGTGTTATGGCTTTTTTAAAAAGATTATATGTTTTCCTGTATTCTTTTAATTTTTGATAAGCAAGACCTAAAATTTCATATGAAGCTTCATTATCCTTATTTGCCTTAAGCTCTTTTTCATAAATAGAAACGATATCATTCAATATTTCAGGGTCTTCGGTTAAATTTATAGTTGTTTCAAAATATTCCTTTGCTTCGTTGTCTTTATTTAAATATTTATAAACCTTGCCTATTTTATAAGTTACACAATAATTTTCAGGTTCAACTTCAAGCGCTTTTTTATAAAAAACAAGTGCTGCCTCAGGATTATTGAAAGATTGAGAAATATCCCCCAGAAACTCATAGCAGATTT
Source organism: Candidatus Gastranaerophilales bacterium (assembly GCA_910586855.1). Taxonomy (GTDB): domain Bacteria; phylum Cyanobacteriota; class Vampirovibrionia; order Gastranaerophilales; family Gastranaerophilaceae; genus MGBC122484. The sequence continues at coordinate 336,381 of CAJUJH010000001.1, read as the reverse complement.
CTTTGCAATATCCCTCTTGTGCAAGTTCTAAAAATTCATATGCACTTGCAAAGTATTTATTTTCAAGATACAAATTTCTTGCTATTTCAAGCTTATTGGACTGACTGTTTTTAAATCCGAGCTTTGAATATGTTGCGCAAAGTTTTTGATAATATTTAATATACTCTTCAGACTTTTTATTTTTCCTTAAAAAATAAAGTATACTTCTAAAATCATCCGCCTGAGCCTCATAGTCTTGCTTTATTCCATGCACAATTGCACGCTTTTTCATTGTTGAGATATAGCTGTCAATATTGCGTGCGGTTGGATTCTTTATAACTTCACGAGTTAGGTTTATCACCTTTCTTGAATCTTCACACTTTGCCTCTGCAATATTTGAAGCTGAATAAAAGCATATATTCAAAAGTAAAATTGCTGTTAATAAATATTTAAATTTCATTAATTTCCCCACAAATTTATAATTTAACTTAATATTATACAAAATTTTAAATTAATACAACTATGCCTGTTTATTAATATTGCGTGAGCAATAAAAAACACCCGCCTTATTTTTAAAGCGGGTGTTTTATTTTATTTATTTAACATGTTGATTAGAAAGCGCCTTCTTCATCATCTTCGTTTTCTTCATCTAGGGTGATTCTAGCAGCTGCCATAATTACGTTTGCTGTCGGGTCTGTAATTTCGTTTAATACAGGAGCTACTGCGCTTACGCCTTCTTCGTGTCTTGGTAATCTAACAAGTGCAGATTCATTGATACCTACATTTGAGATTGTTCCATTGTCACCAGGTACTTCAGGCTCTTCACAACCTTCAGTTGCTCTTTGGTAAACAAGTAGGAAGTTTTCATTGCTGCCTTCGTTATTGAATTGAATAAAGTGTCTTTGGTGGTTGCCATCATTAGCTTTATCGTAGTTTTCTTGGTAGAAGCCAGGGATGTTTTCAATGTTTTCTACATCTGTATCCATATTCCATCCGGCAAGTTTTCTGATTTCGATGTATGCTGTACCAACATTTGCTGAACCTGAATTAGGACCTATGTTATCTGTAGCTGAGTTTGGTTTGTTATCAGTTGCTGCGATTAACTTAGTATTGTTAGCATCAACGATTTCTAATGTATCAGCTTTGATTTTAGCGATTGATAATGTTTTATCTTTTGCGTTTAATTTAACATTTCTTCCAGCAAGTGCAGCGTTACCTTCGCTTGCAAGAACATTACCGTTTGATGTGTTAACATCAGAGTTGATTTCAAGACCAGCTGTTTTATTATTTACGCCTGTGAATGCAATATCAATATCTTTATCAGCATTTACTATTAACTTGTTGCTGTTTGTATTGATTACACCGTTAGAAGCGTTTGTTTTAACATTACCGTTTGATTTAATTGTTGTCTTACCTTTGTTAATGTCCATATTGTTGTTAATTGTAACGTTGCCTTTTGCGGTGATGTTGTTATTTTTTGAATCGAATGTTGTATTGTTTAAAGTAACGTTTGTAGAGCTGATGTTTGTATTATTGCCTGCGATAAAGTCAGTTCTATTGATTGTCCAATCACCAGCTTTTGTAAGATTGATATCATTGTTTGCATTTAGAACTAATCTGTTGCCTGCAGCGAATGAACCTACTGTACCATTGCTATTGATATTTTGACCGTTACCTTTTACATTTAGGTAGATATTGCCTGCTGCTTTAATGCCTTGAGCTTGGTCGAAATCAGTATCAGTGTTTGCAGTTAATGCTTGGTTGATTACTACATCAGAACCTGTTGATTGAACTAAAGCACCTGTACCTTTAACTGTTACTTTATTTGTTTGTGATGTGATATTGTTTTTCTTTGATGATTTAACAGTTGAGTTAGTGATAATTACATCGTTTTTAGCAACGATATCTGATTGATTAGCAGCTATAACGTTTGAACCTTGTTGAATACCAACACGAGCATTATCAGCAGTAATTTTGTTGTTGCCGGTTGTTGCTGTGATTGTACTTGTTTGAATTGAAACATCACCGTTATTTGCTGTTAAAGTATTGTTTTTAGCATTTAACTTAGAGTTTAGAATTGTGATGCCTCTGATATCTTGAGTTGCTGTAGGGTCTTTAACATCACCTTTAGCTGTTAATGTAATGTTGCCGTTTGCAGCGTTTAATGTTGAGCCTTTTTTAGTGATAACGTTTTTATCGCCTGCGATTTGGTCAATTGCATCGCCCAATGTAACTTTTGTTCCGCCAATCATTGTAATGTTACCGTTTTTAGAAGTTACATCTGAAGTTGAAACGTTAGCATTTGTTTTACCATTTAATTCAATGTTTCCTGAAACTTTAACATCGGAATTGTTTCTAATTGAAACTTGGCTGTTTAATGATGATAATTTTACGTTAGATGTTTGGTCAGCAGCTGTTGCAATCATTTGGTCTCTTGTGTCATCAAAATCAGCTTTTTGAAGTTTGTTGTGGTCTAAAATTAATTGACCGGTAGTTTCAAGAACTAATGTATCTTTTGCACCGCTTTCAACTTGTCTGTCAAAGAAAGTTGTGCCGTCTTTAATTAATACATCGTGGTTTAAGTTATTTTTTAAATAGTAATCATTGTAGAAGCTTAATGTATTGTAATCAAGGGTTGCGTTAGCAAGAGTTGTTTCTAAACCTTGGATTGCAAGTTCGCCTCTTGAAGCTTGAAGTACTGAATCATTGATTTTAATACCGCCGCCTAAGATATCCATTAAGCCAGTGTTTGGATTTTTAACAAGTGTGCCGGCTCTTAAAGTTAAATTACCTTGTTGAGAACCGTAAGCACCGCCGTTTAATTCAATATTTTTAGCACCGATGCTTGTATTGTATTTACCAGCGATTTTTGTATAACCGCCTTTTGTGAAATCAGTTTTAACTGTACCGTAGTCAGCTTCAAGTCTTAAGTTTCCGTAAGAAACAATGTTAATTGGAAGATTGCCTACTTGTGAGTTGCCTTCAGCTAAAGCTTCTGCGGATTTTTTAATATTGATATTGCCTTCTTTAGATTTAATTAAAATGTTTCCTGCTTTTGCATCAGCACCGTTTGCTAAACCATTGTTTAAATCAGATGGAGCTGAGTAAATTCTTGTGTTATCAATTGTAATATTTTTATCAGCTAAAATAGTGATATTACCATAAGCATTTGATTTTTCAGGGTTAGCAGCATCGCTTGCAGCACCTTTCATTGTTTCTAAACGCGAATTTACAATTTCAATGTCGCCGCTGCTTTTAACAGAGATTTCACCTGTTGTTGCATTGTTTAATTTACGTCCCCAAAGAGTTGAGTTGTTAATGCTTACTTTAGCATTTTTAACTTTATTTTCTACTTGAACAGAACCTGAATAAATTTGAGAACCGCCTGAAATAGAGATTCCATATTTGCCTTCTTCGCCTGCAGCAACTGTTTTTTCTTGAATATGTACAAGTGAATTACCAGCTGCATCAGCTTCAGAAACTTGTCCCCAATCGCCATAGCTTAGAGTAACGCCATCAGCTGTGATTAATTTAACATTTGACCTTGCATAACCATTACCAAAGTTTCCGTTTTTGTTTGGGTCTTCATAAGTTTGAATGGTTGATTTATTTTTAATATCGATTTTATCAGCAATAAGTGCAACTGAAGTAGCTTGTGTTTTAGGTTCGCCGTTTGTGAAACCTTCAACGTTAAATTTAGCACCGTCAAGAGTAATTACACCGTTACCATTTGAATCAACGTGGCTTCTGTCGAATGTAATAGGTACGCCGTTGCCAAATTGTGTTCTTAATACATCGGTTTTACCGTAGCTGTTATATGTGAATGTTGAACCATCAGCTCTTTTGCCGGTTTTTATTGTTGGAACTTTACCGTTAATGAAATCTTGTTTTGCTTTTTCTAAACCGTTAATATCCATTGTAGAAGCAGTAAAAGAACCAAGGTTAACCATAGAACCTTGACCAAACATAATGCCGTTAGGGTTAATTAAGATAACGCTTGATGTTTTAGCATAGCTGCAATTTCCTGCGCAAGAGCTTGTAAGAGCACCGTAGATTTCTGATGCTTTACCTGTGTTCATAACTCTGTTGATAGCTTTTTGACCGTTAGCATTAAATATCCAGTTAACTGCAACGTTTTTACCAACATCAAATGAACCCCAGTCAAATAAGCCAACTCCGCCTTTGCCGGCGCCTTCAGCCATATTAACTTCAAAGTTATTATAATCTTTGCCGCCAATATTGATGCTGCCATTAATACCAACATTACCGCCATTAATAGAAGAATCCAATACTGGTGTTGTATTGTCTGCAACAGCAGCAAATGATGGAGCTATTGAAATCGGCATGTAAGCAGCAAAGCTTATCAATAAAAACAAAGATTTAATTTTTTTGTTTAAAGATTTCATTTATTTTGCCTTTCCTTAATATATACACATACTCTTAATATTTTCTTTCAAGATAAAAGTTGTTAATTTGCTCATTAAATAGGTTATAGTTTTGTCTTTGTATATTATAATAAAAACTTCTAAATATAGAAAATTGCCAACTTTGAATTAATCTTTGCAATACTTAACATTTAGATAATAGTAGAAACATAAATGAAATTAAAGTATTAATTAGAATAAAAAATTTTTACATAAATTAACAATTTTTCGATTTTTAGCATGTTGATTTTTACAAATGTTTTAAATATTCTATTAACACAATAAAAAACTCTAGATTTTTAAAAAAAATTCTTTAAAAAAGGATAAAAAATCATTAATATAGTTTATTGCCGTCTTGTAAGTATTACTTTATTATTAAGGTAGTACTCCAATAGTGTAAATTTTCATGCGAAAAGGACAAGTAAAAAGTGAAAAATAAGTTTTTGAGAACATACGTCTTACTAATTGCGCTTTGTATGTTCATTACAACAGGTAAAACATTTGCTGCAGATATTACCCCGACAATGCCGTCAAATGTTGGTAACTTTGACTCAGGTGTAATTGACCAGGCAAATATCCGTCAATTCAAAGAATATGAAATGAAAGCTCGTGAAGAAAGAAGCAAAGAACACAGAGGAAACGAGCAAATTGAAATGAAAAAAGAAATGCAGCAAGAAGTAGACAAGCTGCCAAATAAAGAGGTTACCTTCAAGTTAAATTCAATAAAATTTGAAGGCTACACTGCTTTTACAGAAGAAGAACTTATGAACCTTATTTGCGAAAAAATCGGCGAGCAGGTAACAGTAGCCGATGTTATCGGTATGGCAAATATGGTAACAGATTTTTACCAGCAAAGAGGTTATATTTCAACTATAGCTTATCTTCCACCGCAAAAGGTTCAAGACGGCAACATCCATATCATGATTATGGAAGGTAAATACGGTGATATTAAAATTACTGGAAACAAATGGAGTAAAGACAGATATCTTAAAAATGCTTACTTGACTGACAAATATATTGAAGAAGGCAAACTTTTAAACGTTCGTGATATTCAGGAATCTTTAAGAGAAATAAATGCAACAGGATATATGAAAGGTCAGGTTGCCCTTACTGATAACGAAGAAAGTGCTGAATTTACAAACCTTGAATTAAACATAGCAGACAGATTCCCAATTGACTTTGATTTCAGATGGGATGATATGGGTACCACAAGCACCGGTTTAAACAGGGCGATTTTCTTTGCCGGTATGTATAATGTAACAGGTCATGGCGACCAATTGTACTCAACTACTACTCTTGCAAAAAATTCAATTGCACAAGGTGTGTTTTATAGCGTACCTATCGCAAAAACTAAAGAAGCAAAATTAAATTTAGGTTATACTTATTCAGGCTCTGAAGTTGGGGGAGAATTAGATTTCTTAGATATCGAATCAAAATCTCATAACTTCTTTGCTTCCGTTTCAAGAAGATTAGTAAAAACTGATAACTACAAACTATACGGAGACATTGGCGTAGATATCAGAAATACAAAAACAGAATTTGGTTTAATTCCTGAATTAAACTATAAATACAGATCTAGAAACATTAAAGCAAACTTAACAAATATTAAAGACGATTTTTATGGAAAAACATTTGTTAACTTAGGTACAGGTGTTGGTATTCCAGGAATGGGCGGTACAGATAACTTCTTTGGTGCAAGCAAACACGATAAATCTGTTCCAAACAACAATGCTGTAAGAGTCTTTGCTAACGCAGCAAGATTGCAAGCACTACCTTTAAGGTCAACAGGTATTCTGCAAGTTGGCGGCCAATGGGCAAACAGAGCGTTGCTGCCATCTGAAAAAATGTCCGTTGGTGGTATGACAAGCGTTAGAGGATATGAAGAAAGCGCCTTTATGTCAGACTATGGTATGACAGCATCTGCCGAAGTAAGATTCCCTGTTCCATTCTTAAGAATGATGCTTCCAGAAAAATTACACTTCGTTGATGACAGCATCAGATTAGCCGGCTTCTATGATTTGGGCTGGTATGGCAATGTTAAATCAGGTGATGGCTCCGATATGGTTATGAGCGTTGGCGGCGGTGTTATCTTGAAATTAACAAAATACTTATCAGGAAACGTTTACATCGGTGTTCCAATCGGCAACAAACCGGAAGATGCGTCTGGATGCAGAGTCCACTTCATACTATCTTCAAACATCCTGTAGTAAGTTGATTTAAAATAAGTTTAAACCCCGCTTAAATAAATAAAAGCGGGGTTTTTAAATATCTTATATGTTTTAAACACCATACAAAACCAGCTTGTAGCACAAAATATAAATATAACATTTTCAGCATATAGAAATATTAGCAAAGCTTATAACCCTAAAACAAAAATGGTTTGAATTTTACCAAAATTTTATAAGAAAAAACATAAATAATATTCCAAAAAATGCATATAGCAGAACTGACGAGCTAAATGGGTATAGTGTTTTCTAGCATAAACCTATACATTTGGTATTCATCATCATCTTTTTTGTCTTGTTCTTCCTTTGTTTTCTCGGTCTTTTCTATTTTTTTATCAACATCATCTTTTAATTTTATAATTTTTTCATTCTTTTTTTTATCAAAAAGATTAAATTTAACTCCATCAAATAAACCGTATTCATATTCCTGGCGATACGTTCCAAATGCTGTCGCAAATGATGGCAGACAGGACAAAATAAGCAATAAGAATAAAAAATACGGTAAAATCTTTTTCATAATAAAATTTTAGCATAAAAAACCTCTCTAAAACTTTTATTTCGTAACAATATATGATAAAAATATGGTTTTTGGGGTATTATAATTAGTAATATGCCAGATGATTTTGAGATAATTGAAAATGAAGATAAGGATTTAAAGAAAGTCGGCTTAGAGCTTATGTTTTTAACCCCCGAAAAATGCTCAAATGACGACGGAATTTCTGCTGTAGAATTATCAAAACAATTAAAAATTGAACTTAGTATTGTAAAAAAGAAATTAAAAATTTTATACGACCATCAAATTGTTAGAGCAATCGGCATAAATCCAAAATTCTGGAAATTTGATGAATATAACTTTCAAAGAATGGATGAAAACGACCCTGTTTATAGACTTCTCTGTTCATTTGACGATGTGGACTTTGACAGGTATTTTGAATATTAAGAAATGTTAAAACAAGATGATATAATAGAACTAACCATAGAAAAACTTATAAATACAGGCTCCTGTTTGTCTCATTATGAAGGTAAAGCTGTATTTATAGATGGTGCAGTACCAGAAGATATTGTAAAGGCAAGGGTTTTAAGGATAAATAAAAACTTTATCAGAGCAAAGATTATAGAAATTGTAACCCCGTCGAAACACAGAATAAAACCGTTTTGCCCATTATTCAATGCATGCGGCGGATGCAATCTGCAAAATATTGAATACGATTTTTTAATCAAACAAAAAGAAAATATTTTAAAAGAAACCTTTAGAAACTTTAAAGAAACGGAATTTAAACCATTTTTAAAATGCGACAATCTAAAAGAATACAGATGCAAAGTTCAAAATGCCGTATCTGAAACAAAAGTATCAAAGAGGATTCTTGCAGGCTATTACAAAGAAAACAGCCATGATGTTGTAAATATAAAATTTTGCCCGATTCAGCCAAAAATTATTGATGAAATCATTAATTTTATCAGAGAAAACTGGAAAATGGGCGCATATATTGAAAAGAAGGACAAAGGACTTTTAAAACATATTCTTGTAAGATATTCAAATTTTTCCAAAAAAATGATTTTAACTTTTGTTATAAATAAAGATTTTGAATGGTATAATAAGATTAAAGAAGAAATAGCAGAGTTTTCAAATACACTTATTGAAAATTTTCCTGATATAATCGGGGTTTTAGTTAATTTTAATCCTAAGAAAACAAATAAAATAACAGGAGATAAGACAGAGCTTGTTTTAGGGGATGATTTTGTATATGAAAAACTATATTCCACAAAATGCATATTTGAGGATGGCAGCACATCTAAAGATTTATCAAAATACACTGAATATACCTATAAAATAAGCAGGGACAGCTTTTTCCAAATAAACCCGCCCGTAGCTTCAAAAATATTTGACTGTGTAAAATCTTTGATTCCCGATAATTCAAATATCCTGGATGCATACGGCGGAGTTGGCACCATAGGAATATTTTTATCCGACAAAGCGAAAAAGATAACTCTTGTTGAAGAATGTGAAAGTGCTGTAAATGATGCTAAAACTAACTTTAAACTCAATAAATGCAGCAATTATGAAGTATTTTTGGGGGATGCAAAGGGAATCTTCAAAGGATTTCTTAAACCCAAAATAAATAATACAAATAAAGGAAAAATCTCTGAAAAAACCTTTGATGCTGCAATTTTAGACCCGCCAAGAAAAGGCTCCGATAAAGAAGCACTTGAAATTATATCAAAACTTACAAAATCAATAGTTTATGTATCATGTAATCCGGCAACACTGGAGCGTGATGCCAAAATTCTGGAAACTCTAGGATTTAAGCTAAAAAGCATCCAGGGAGCGGATATGTTTCCATTCACACATCATATTGAAAGTGTGGCGCATTTTGAAAGATAGTTTTTTTATAAAATCTTTGGGGTGTAAAACAAACCATATTGAGGGGCAGCTTATACACCAAGAATTAGTAAAAGCAGGATATAAAAGTGCAAAAAGCGAACGTGAGTGTGATTTTTTTATCTTAAATACTTGTTCTGTCACATCCCATGCTGATAATCAAGCGCTTTACATAATAAAACAATTCAGGTTGAAAAACCCGCAAGCAAAGGTTATTTTAACAGGTTGCTTTGCACAAACGGCAAGAGATAGGGATGATTTAGACGCTGATATAATCTTAGGCAATAATGAAAAACTAGAGATTGTTAAATATTTAGAATATGCCAAAAATGACATAAATAAGCAAAAATATGTCGATGATATATTTAGTGTAAAATTCTTTCACCATAAAGATTTAGAATTTTTAAACACAACAAGACCAAGTATAAAAATTCAAGAAGGCTGCTCAAACAGATGTTCATACTGTATAATCCCCTATGCACGGGGAAATTCAAGGTCTGAAAGTGCTGAAAATATTATAAATCAAATAAACTACCTTGCACAAAACGGCTATAAAGAGGTAGTACTGGTTGGTATCCACATAGGAGAATGGGGCAGAGAATTTAATAAAACATTACTTGATTTGCTAAAAAAAATTGAAGATACAGAAATATTAAGATACAGGCTTGGGTCGCTATATGTTACAGAAATTGATGAAAACATGATTGATTTTTTAAAGAAATCAGAGAAATTTTGCCCGCATTTTCACCTTTCTTTGCAAAGCTTATGCGACAAAACACTTAAAGCTATGAATCGCTTTTATAACGCTAAATATGCTAAAAATGTCATATATGAATTGAATAAAAATTTTAACCTGCCTTTCCTTGGATGTGACATTATAACAGGTTTTCCGGGTGAAAATGAGGAAGATTTTGAAATTACATATGAGGCACTAGAAAATTCCGGGCTTTCTTTTATACACAGTTTTCCTTATTCAAAGCGAAAAGGCACGCCTGCCTGCAATATGCCAAATCAGGTATATGAACACATTAAAAAAGAAAGAACAAAAAAACTGATAAAACTATCTGAAAACCTTCATAGAACCTTTTTAGAGAAAAATCAAAACACAACACAGGAAGTTTTATTTCAAAAAAAATCAAAGAGAAACGGTAAATATCTTGGAATTACAAGAAATTATATAAAAATTTATAAAGAAAGCAGCGAAAATCTTCAAAATACAGTAGAAATAGTAAATCTTTCGGACTTTCAGACAGAATAATGCAAATATTCTTGGGGTTAATGCAATTTGCGCAGCATTATATTCCAAAATTAGCATATATCTAAGAAGCGGCTATACCATGCTTTTTTGCGATTTTTACAGATTCCTCATCCAAAGCAAAAGGAATTTATCTATTATTTTGACTGATTAAAATAGTATAGGGCATTTTTGTAAATAAATGTAACAAATAATATATATTTTCAATATAGAAAGTAAATATTCTATGAATAAAAGTTTTTATATAAACATAAGAGATATTTAAGAAGAGTAAAAAAAGGACTAACAAAAAAGATGATAGCATCAAATTCAGATTTAATTGTTAACAAAATGAACAATTTTTTCATCACAGAAACCATTGCACGAGAATACAAAAATGCAACAAATGCTATTAAAGAAGCAAGCCAGCCGCCAAAGAAAAAGGTATACAGAAGCTTAAACAAAATGCTTAAGGAATGCTATTTTGTAGGTTCTCTAAAGTATGGAAACAATTTTATAGCTTAAAGCAATAAGCTAAAAGCCCGTCAAAACGGGCTTTTTTAATATTAAATAAAAATATCCTAATCCTTTAGCATTAATTACTAAAAAATGCTTGTATTTATTGAACTTTGGGTATAGAATAAAACAATAAACCACCCTCAATTTTGTTTTATTAATTTTAGGGAGAAAATTTGCATTTTTGCTGATTTTGATTTGATGGAATAAAGCTAAAGCCAAGAAGGATAATTTTTTATGTACACCAATAAATGCACCAAATGCGGCAAGGAATTTGAAACCAAAAATCCAAAAAGAGTTATATGTCCTGCATGTTTGTATCCTGACAAAACTCCAATTTTGACAGACCCTAATGCACCACAGCAGGAAGAACAGCCGCAGCAGCAATATAGAAGTTATTCTGCAGGTTCAGATAATAATTATTATAAAAAACCCCAATATAACAGGGATAATAATAACAGAAGACCTGGCGGTTTCCAAAAAAGAGGTCCGCAAAAATTTGGTCAAAGACCCGGCGGAAATAATCGTCCGGGTGCTCCAAAACGCCAAATGCAAAAGGCTAAACCGCTTTTAGTAAATAAAGAACAATTAGCTCAAATTGAAGAAATGTATAAAAAGATGCTTCCGCTTCCAAACCCTGATGCGCATGAGGTTATCGGTGAAGCTATCGGATTGGAACCTAAAAAAGTATTTTTTGGAATAAATTTAATCAGACAAAAAATGATGCTTCCAAAAGTAAGCTTCCCAAAAAGAAAACTGGCGCTTACACCTGACCAATTAATGGCAATTAAAAATCTTTATGAACCATTGCTTCCGCTTCCTCCTATAGGATGCCATAAAATTCTTGCTATGCAGCTAAAAATGGATGAATGGCGTGTGCATGTGGGTATCGGCTTAGTTCGTAAGCAATTAGGTATGGAACGCTGGAATGAAGGCAGGGAAGATGCTCCTGTTCCAAAAGAAGGCTATAAAAAGACAAGCAAAAAAAAGACTGAAGAAAAAGCAAAAGAAGAATAGCCTGGTACAATTGGTTTCTATAATTAATTTTTGATTCCTGACTTATTTTTACAAATTTAAGTAAGTTTTTGGTGAACTTTTGTAAAATTTTATTAAAATATAGCAGGTCTTGTGCTCTATAAAAACAAATATTTTTTATTTTAGGACTTATACGGATTAAGAAATTAAGCGCGAGAATAAAATATGTTTAAAACTATAATTCAGCCCACGGGAATTTATAATGTTTCCCAAATAAAGTCGCAAGCACAATCAAATTCATCAAAAACCCCTGCAGAAAATATTCCAAATACAGTACAAGACAATAATAAACAGGAAAAGAAATCTGAGAAAAAAACAGGGCTTGCTACAAAGCTAATTTTACTTACTTTTGCAGCAATTGGTACAGTATACGGATTACCAGCTTTAAGAAATGCTGCAGTTAAGAAACAAAATGGTTTAGCCTTGCGGGAAAGCGAAATTATTAAAAAGACGGAAGAGCTTTTTAATAAAGGCAATAACACCCTTGAAAAAGAAAGAAAGTTTATAGAAAAAGAAACCAAGGCTCTTGAGCGGGATAAAAAGATTTTTGAAAAAATTAACAGCTCTCCTGTTTTAAACAAAATAAAGAACGTGCTTGTTAAAGCCGCCGATTTTTCTGAATACAAAATACAAAGACCTTTAAAAAACTTTTTTACAAGACATATTTTCAGCTTTGTAAAAAAATAACCGCATGGGATGCTATACATAACATGGCAGCTATCGCTTTTTAAAATTTTCAATATTTAAAACACCCGCTTAATATGTTATTATTATCTTATGGCAATAGTAAAAAATCTAGCTTTTATATCATCCGATAGATTAAAAAAATTACCAGCATTAAATGGTTTTGAATACAATAGCTCAAGTTTTACGCCTTTTCCGCTTGATGTTATTCATTATTTGCTGCCTTTAAAATTAAAGTTTTTAAAAGAGTCATATGCTGTTATTGATAATGGCAGAATTTACGGTCTTATAACACTTGAGGCAGACGAGTGCAACCGAAAAAAATTAAAAATTTCACAGCTTTTTTTAGAGGAAAATTCTATTGAATATGGAGAGCTGCTAATAAATTATGTTGTAAATAAATTTTTAGCTAAAGGGGCGGAATCTTTTTATGTAGTAGTAGATGAAATAGATGAGCGAATGCTGAAACTTTTTTGCGATGTGTGCAAATTCAGAAATGTTGCTGAAGAGTATTTATTTAAATTAAAAAAATCAGATTTCTTATATGATAAAGAAACAACATTTGAATTTATCAGATTCTCTAAAAACTCAGAAAGTTCAAAAATATTAAATCTTTATAATGGCTTAATAAATTCCCACCAGCTACCATCATTTGAAGCTAATGAAAAACATTTTAAAAACAATATTTTCGTAGGTATAAAAAACAAAGTTTCATTCAGATACGTTCTTGAATGCAATAAATCAAAAAAGATATTCGGATATTTTGTTATTTCTACTAAAAATAACAAGGATTTTATTCTAGAAGCTGCCCTTGCACCTTCTTATGAAGTATATTTTGCAGATATTTTAAAATTTGCAAAATCTGAAATTTCAAAAAGAAACACAGGCTGGGTACTTCATTTGAAGATAAAAAGCTGTTTTATAAATTATAATGCACTTTTAGAAGTTATCAAAAACTACGATTTTAAATGCACAAAAAAATCAAAAATTCTTGTAAAAGACTTGTTTAAAGCAGTTAAAGCAGATAATCCAATATACGATAAAAGGATTATTTTTAATGACATAACACCTGCGTATTAATTTTACTTGCGTTTTGAAGTTTTTAGAGAAAATAATTCAAAATCAACGCTTGTTTGAATGTTATCAGAATTTTTCTCAAAAAATCTTGATATTCCCATAGATTCAAGTATATATTTACTCTCGTTAGTATTTAGCTTGTATCTAATATTAAACGATAGTGTCGCAACTGCTTTATTTATATAGTTAAATGTCGCCACCTTTTCCAATAAATCAAGCACGCCTGACATCCTATCAGATTCTTTAACAGCATCGATAGCAACCATAAAATCAGTTTTAATATTGTTTTGAATATTGACTTCACTTATTTTCTTTACTTCTTTTAATAAATCAGAGAAAAAATCATCAAAAAGAGCAAAATTATTATAGACAATAAATAATTTCCCGGGAGTTATTGCTTTACAGTTAGCGTATTTTTGCCTCATTGCATTTACAATTTGAATATAACTTTTCTTTGTAAGTTCCTTTAAATCATCTTTAATACCTGAAATATTTGGGTCAATAGATGCTTTAAAATCCAAAGATAAAAGTATAGCAAAATTGGTATATTCCATAGTTTTATCTTCAAAAATTTTCTTCAAATTTTCATTCATAAGCTTTTCTTCAAGCTTTTTTTCAGCAATGACATTTAATTTATGCTTTTCTTCTTTTTCTTCAATAACATTTGAAAAATACTGAAAAACAAAATGAAAACTTGTAAAAATTAATGAAACAAGCAAAGGAATCATATCTATAAGTGTGCCGTTATATGGAATTTCCACCCTAATAAACATTTTTACAATATTCACAGGGGGTGAAAAAATCGTCTGAATATATTCCAAAAATGGAATATTTACTAAACATATAAACCAGTATAAAACATAAAAAACAGCAACAAAAGAGCATAAAACTTTTGCTATATTTACAAAATCATACAACTGTCTATATTTATAGTTCATAATTCAATATTATCTATAAGCCTTACTTTTGAGCCATTAACATTTACTTTTGCCGCTATAAGCATCAATGCTTTTTCATCTATTATATCAATATTTTCAAATGTTTCCAATGATACGATTTCAGTATATTCTACTTCAAGATTTTGCATTATGGTAAGTGCGGTATCAATCAGTGTGGCAGATTCATTTATACCTTTTTCGCGCAATTCTTTTACCTTAAACAACGCTTTTGAGATATTCAGCGCAGCACTTCTTGCCTCATCATTTAAATAAGTATTTCTGCTTGACATTGCAAGGTTGTCTTCTTCACGGATAATAGGACAGCCAATTATATCAATGTCAAAATTTAAATCTCTAACCATATTTTTTATAATAAAAAGCTGCTGAGCATCTTTTTTACCAAAATAGGCTCTATCACACTTTGTAATATTAAATAACTTGGCAACAATTGTGCAAACCCCATCAAAATGCCCCGGCCGGGATTTTCCACAAAGTTTATTTACAACTTCATACGGCGGGCAAATAAGGGTTGTTTCTTTATTTTTAAAATAATATTCAGAATAAATATCCTTTGGAGATGGGGCAAAAAGAAAGTCTACACCTGCTTTTTCACATAGTTTTGAATCAGCTTCAATTGTTCTTGGGTATTTATCATAATCTTCATTTGGTCCAAATTGTGTGGGATTTACAAATACACTTACAATCACTATTTCGTTTTCAGCTCTGCATGTTTCAATAAGACTTAAATGTCCTTTATGAAGTGCACCCATAGTAGGTACAAGACCGATATAGCCTTGCTTTTCAGCTTTCAAAGCTTTAATTTCGCGTCTCAATTCCTCAACATTACTTATAATTTTCAAGTTTTTTTAACTCCTCATCATCCAGCTTAAAACTCTCATTATCACAAGGAAAATCACCTGTTATAACATCGTTTATATATTTTTTTGCTGAATCTATTATCATAGTTTTTGAATCAAAATATTTTCTTGCAAACTTTGGCGAGAAATCATCAAATTTCCCTATTAAATCATTAATAACTAAAATTTGCCCGTCACAATCAACTCCGGCACCAATTCCAATTGTCGGTATAGATAATTTTTCACTTATAAATTTAGATGCCTCTTTTGGCATAAGCTCAAGTACAAGGGCAAAAGCACCGGCTGCTTCCAGTTTTTTTGCAGCTTCTAAAATCTTTAGCGTAGTATCAAAATCTTTTCCTTGGATATAATTGCCGCCAATTGTATTTATATATTGCGGAGTAAAACCCAGGTGCGCTAAAACAGGAATACCGGATTGAGTTAATCTTTTTGTAAGGGAAATTATATATTCTGAACCACCCTCAATTTTCACTGCATCAGCACCTTTTACCATAAATTTGCCGGCATTTTCAATAGCCTTTTCGACTGACACATTATATGACAAAAATGGCATATCAGCCACAACTAATGCATTTTTAGCACCGCGGGCAACAGCAGATGTAAAAACAAGCATCTCATCCATAGTAATACTTGTGGTTGAATCATACCCAAGAACCACATTAGCAGCGGAATCCCCAACTAAAATAAGGTCAATTCCTGCCATATCAAGAAATTTAGCAGTAGGATAGTCATATGCCGTAAGTGCTGCAATTTTTTTATTATCCTGTTTATATTTTTGAATTTTCTTTACAGTTTTTTTCATCATTAACACTTTTGAAGTTCAGGCTCGTTTTGGGTTTTTTGTCTGTTTCTTGACCCTTTTTTGTACCAATAATAAATGCTCTTTGCAAGACGACCGGGAGAATGGCGCACAAGTCCTTCTTTGTTATCCTCAATTAATTTTGATGTCACAAGTTCAAGCCCAAGTTTTTTAATTTCACCTGTATCTACTTCAACCGGCAGAGAATCTTTCTCTTCATATTTCTTTGCAAGATTATTTGGCAGTTGATTATTGATTAAAATTGCATCTACCAAAGGCTTGGATGGATTTGCGCCGGATTTTATCATATGGTCAAAAATCGCTTTAATATGGTCAGAAGCGCTGTAGTTATCAGTTTCCCCAGGTTGCGTCATAATATTGCAGACATATATTTTCTTTGCCTTAGAATTTTGAATAGCCTCTGAAATACCTCTTACAAGAAGGTTTGGAATTATTGATGTATAAAGGCTGCCAGGTCCTAAAATTATTAAATCCGCACTGTTTATTGCTTCAATAACTTCATTTGAAGGCTTACAAACCTCAGGTTCGCAGCATAATTCAACAATTTTTTTGCCTGACTCGGGAATTTGGCTTTCACCCTTAACATAAGAACCGTCTTCCATTTTTGCAATAAGACGCATATCATCCGTAGTTGCAGGGATTACCTTACCTCTTATCAGCAGTACTTTTGAAGATTCTTTAATTGCAGTTATCATATCACCGCAAATGGCAGTCATAGCAGTGATAAACAAGTTTCCAAAACTGTGTCCGCCAAGCCCCTCACCAGTTTTAAACCTGTATTGAAACAGTTGAGTTACAATGTCATCATCATCCGCAAGGGCTGCAATACAGTTTCTTATGTCACCAGGAGGCAAAATACCCATCTGTTCCCTCAATCTGCCTGATGAACCGCCATCGTCCCCAACGGTTACAATTGCAGTAATGTTGTTTGTTATTTTTTTTATACCGCGAAGCATAGTGGAAAGCCCCGTGCCACCGCCAATAGCAACAATTTTAGGTCCATGGTTTAATTTCATCTTGCGGTATAAAGTTTCACCCATTGTTCTTTGCTTTCTAGAACCATTCAGGTCAAGCATAGAAAAATTTGTTTTTTTCCAAGCCTGAATAAAAATATATGCTCCAAAGCCTATAAATACAAGTCCTGCAAGCTCAGCAGGCACAATGTGAAATATTTTTTTAGCCGTTGAAACAATAAAATATATAGGCTCAAGTTTAAATAATAAAGTTATGCCTATAGCTGCAAGTACAGAGCCCAATACAATAAGGGCAAACCATCTTTTAATTCTTAACCCGGGAACCAGCCAAATGGCATCTTTGGGCATTTTAACTTTAGAATTTAAAAATTTCATAATTATTGCTTAAAATCCTCCGATTTGAACCTATATCTGTTCTTTCACCCTATTATAATTAATTGGAGAAGGTTTTATTACATCATACGCCCTTTTTACGTTTTCAAGGGTTGTAAAATGAATAGTATCAGGTTTTACAGGCATTTCTCTTAATTGCCTTATTGACATATTTTCATTAAATAAAACCTCGTAAGAACAGTTTATTTGAACCTCTTTTTCAACCTCAGCTTTAATTTCAGGGTTTCCAACAATTAAATTAAGCCACGGATTAAATTTTTTCACAGCAGCTGCCACTTGTTTTGCAAATTCAGGGTCATTATTCAATTTTTCATACATTGCGCCATGGCATCTAACGTGCTCTATATCTATATTTAAGGTATTTGCAAAGGCTGAAATGGCACCAAGCTGGTAAATTACCGTAGCTTCAATTTCATCCTCTTTCATGTCCATATTTCTATAGCCGAAGCCTGAAATATCAGGATAGCCGATATGGGCACCCACTGCAAGGTTTTTCATTTTAGCAAATTCAAGTGCCTGTTTTATGGATAGAGGGTCGCCTGCATGAAAACCGGCTGAAATATTTACAGAGCTTACATATTCAGCTATCTCATAAGCAGCTTCATTTTTATAAATCCCGTATTCTTGTGCCAAATCAGAGTTAAAGTCAAACACCATCAATATCCTCATACTTCTTTAAAATAATTATACTACAAAATTTTAATACAATAAAATTATTGTTAACATGATTAGTGTGTTTAAATTATAATGGGTACAAAAAAAGGCTGGTAAAGTTATGAATAAAAATGTATATGTGGTTAATCATCCGCTTGTAGCACACAATTTATCTGTTTTAAGAGATAAAAATTCAGACACTGAAAAATTTAATCACGCACTTAAAAGAATTTCTTACGCACTGTTTTTTGAGGGCACAAAATTTCTTCCAACCATTGATGCACCAGTATCTACACCCATTTGTGACACCAATAGTCCGGTTATTAATCCTGATATTGAAATTATAGTTTCACCAATTTTACGTGCAGGACTTGTATTTTCAGATGCCGCACAGGAGCTTTTACCGTTCTGCCATATTCACCATCTTGGAATGTACAGAAATGAAGAGACTTTAGAACCTATTTGGTATTACAATAAAATGAAGGGTAAATTAAAAGACCCGATAAAAACCTTTGTGTTTATTCTAGACCCAATGCTTGCAACCGGAAATTCAGGGTATGATGCGGTTCACAATTTTGTAAAACAAGGGATTCCTGAAGAAAATATGGTATTTATAAGCTTAATTTCAGCACCCGAAGGAATAAACAGGCTGACCAAGGCTTATTCTAATTTAAAAATTGTTACTTCAAAAATTGATGAAAAATTAAATGAAAAAGGATATATCGTGCCTGGGCTTGGTGATGCGGGCGATAGAATTTTTAACACAGTTTATTAAATTATAAAAAATTTTAAAATTCCCTTTTGAAAATTAGCAAGAGGGAATTTTTTTGTGTTTTAAATAAAAAAAGGATTTAAAAATGTTTAATATTATAAATAATTTGTCATTTAAAGGAATAATTGACCCGCATGTGCACGCTGGACACTGGTATCATGAAGGAACACCAGGTCATTATTACGGTAAGGACTTTACGGATAGCTTCAAAACACTTAACAGCCTGAATAGGGAGCCTGAATGTGATACTTTACAAGTACAGGCGGAATTGACAAAATGATAGTCTCAGATATAGATACAATGGCAGACGATTATTACGCTGGCGAGTATGAAGGAAATGAGAACGCTTTAAAAATTTTTGGAGATGATGATTTTTATGCTCTTCTTGCTGTATGCAGACCAGATAAAACAAACGGTGATATAAGCGATATTCAAAGACTATTTGATACATATCCGGAAAAATTCACGGGTTTAAAACTACATCCTGAAGCTATGAATATGTATGCTGATGATTATAGATGTGACCCTTATATGGAATTTGCAAGAAAAAACAATCTTCCTTGCATGTTCCATTCAGAAGGTGAAGGAGTTTCAGGGGTTGAATCAATCTATAACCTTGCAAAAAGATTTCCCGATGTTCCTGTAATTTTAGCCCATATGGGTGCAGGAGGCGCTGATTGTCATAACAGGGCAATATCTGTTTTTGAAAGAGCGCTTCAAAACAATGATGCTGATATATATGTTGATTTAAGCTGGGTAGATTGGGAAAACGGTCTCCCATCTTATGAAAAGCCTTCTGTTAAAAAAGTCATTGATACGGCATTAAAATACAATGCGCTTGATAAAATTTTATTCGCTACAGATACACCTCTTGGATGTTTTGGAGAACATACAGAAAGCGGTTATATGCCACAAGAGGCATATAATTTGTCAGTTGATAGACTAGCTTCCTTTATTGAAAGAAACTACCCTGATAATTGCGAAGAAATTAAAGATAAGATATTTCACGATAATGCCGCAAAATTATTTGGCATATAGAAAATTTACAAACTGAAATTTTAAAAACGGATACAAAATACATTCAGAGAAAACATACTTAAAAGCAGGTTTTAAACGTGAAGGTGTTTTGAGAGATGCTATTATGAACAACGGCATATATGCAGATAAGATATTAATGTAGATTTTAGAAGATAAATGGAAAGCACCAAAACAAATAAGACGCAAATGCGAAAAACTCCCTGATTAAACAACCAGGGAGTTTTGAAGTTTTTATATTTTATGTAAAATATTTTCTTGCAAATGATTTAATCCTTATATAGAGGAGCAAGTTTTGCCTCTTGCTGCGGTATTACACCCTCTTCAATAGGAAGATAAACGCGGTAATCAATCTCTGCAAAGCAATTATCAATTGACTCAATCTCGTTTAATGCTGCTTCATCTATACTGCCGCTTTCTATCATATCCGCAATTTTCTCAAAACGCTCAACATGTTCTCTAAACCTGTCTGTAGCATAGTCTTTAGCCTGCCAGGTTGTAATTAAGAACGGCCAATCTGAACTTTGAAGAAGCAGATTTTCCCTTGCCATCTGATTCAGTGCTCTTAGAAGCAGTTTATCATCAGGCTGTTTTTCGTATTTTGATACAATATTGATAATTCTTTTTTCGCAAGAATGAATAATTGGCCACATCCACTCTGTAAGGTGATTTTGCCATACCCAGAAGTGTCCGCCCTGACCCCAGCTTGATTCAGGAATTTGGATAGCATCAACCGGCGGATGAGCCTTCAGATACTCGCCTGCGGTCATTCTTTCGACTTCGGGAAGATGGGTAGCCAGTTTTTTAATAACCTGTTTAATAAATTCAACCCCTTCAAACCACCAGTGACCGTATAATTCCGTATCAAATGATACCATACAAAGTCCTTCTTTATCGTAATGAGTGATTCTATAATCATTCAAAAGATGATAAATAAGAGTTGTATAGTGGTCGGAGTTTGAATTTACCTGACTCATAGCAAGAACAGGGTCATAGAGCATTTTATCCCCTAAATCCGTAGTAGATGAAGTTATTCTCCAATAGTGCATACCCGAATTTGGGTCTTTCCTGTGAAATTCACGATATACGCCATCTCCGGGGTATCCATCTGCTGCAGACCAAACTTGGAAACCGGCTCTGTCATTTCTGCCCATTACAGCAACCTGCGCATCAGGAAGCCAGTAGGCACTGTATGTATCATAGCCTGTAGCTTCACGCTTTGGAAGAGGAATGTACTCAATATTTCCGTAAACCCCGATTCTTCTTCTGTTTCCAATAGAATTTCCGCCTTCAATAACATGAGATTCGGTGAAGAAATATTCTATATCATTATTTTGGAGGGTTACTTCAACAGCAGGACGCCATTTTTTCTTGCCGTCTTTTCCTGTAAATTCATACCCTTGTCTGTATGCACATTCAGGCAGCCAGCAGCCTTTTGCTTTTTTGCCAAAGAATTTCTTTGTTGTGTCTGAACCTACTTTAAACTGGGCATTCAGGTTAGTATCAGTTGCAAGAAGCGGTGAGAAACCATGTGTGGCACCTGATGTTGTAATTTCAATGCATTCAAGGTCTTGATATTTTTTAAACCCTGCAATTAAATCTTTGTTGAATTTATTAATAAACAAATCTTTAATATGGTTAAACCAGTCATAATAATATTTTGCAAGATATTTTAAATGCTGCGAGTGGGCAACTTCGGGGTCAGGATATCTTTCCAAATCACCTGAAACAGCTTTAATTCTTGAATCAAGATAGTCAATAAAGCCTTGTTTTAAATGTTCATCATTTAATTGTTCCGCTAAAATCGGGGTAATACCTATTGTAAGCTTTGCTTTAATCCCCTCATCATATAATTCTGAAATCATATTCAATAAAGGAACATAAGTTTCTGCCATACATTCGTATAAATTTTCTTCCCCAAAAGGCCACATGCCAGCCATTCTGTAATAAGGAAGATGAGAATGCAGCATAAACACGAATTGCCCTACTGTTTTGCCCATATTAAAATGCCTCCATAATAATTCATATACAATTTATATCACAAAACTAATTAAAATATAAGCCATAAGAATTAGTACAATAGAATATATTTATAAATTTAAAACAGGTTTTAAATACTAATTCCATTGGTTTTTCAGGTTTTAAAAAAGTTTTGAAACTTTATATACAATGTTAAGTTTTATATCTTTTTTTTATTTTTAATGAATAAAACAATCTTAAAGATTATAGGCTGCGCCTTGTAAAAACGGTTTTTTATTTTTTGTAATACTTTCTTTTATAATTTAGTTATGTAGCATATATCAGCTTAAAGCTGTTTTATGTAAAATTAGGCATATAACATTATTTAGTTAAAACCTAGTAATAATATAAGTTTAAATACAAAAGCACCTCCCAAAAATTCAGGAGGCGCTTTAAAATTAAATATTATGCCAATTATGACATATAATCTATTTATCTAAAACCTTTACTAAAAAAGGCTTTAAGACATTTAGCAGCCGCATGATGAACAGCCGCATCCGCAAGAACAACCCAAGGCTTCTTTTGCTTCGTTGATTCTTACCTTGATTCTGCCGTCTACTGCAATGCCTTCGCCGGTTTTTTCGCTAATAAGAAGCGGGTTGATATCCAATTCATCAATAAATTTAAAATCAGAAACCAATTGAGACAGTCTTAACAAGGTTTCTTGTATTTGGTCAATTTGGGCAGGAGTTGTGCCTCTTGCTCCTTCAAGAAGCTTGTATGCCTTAACTGATTTAATCATATCAATTGCATCATTATCCGTTAAAGGTGCAATTCTGAAGGTTACATCCTTCATTACTTCAACAAATACACCGCCTAAGCCAAACATCATCATAGGACCATATTGAGGGTCTGTTGCAATGCCGCAAACCATTTCTCTTGAACCTTTTACCATTTCCTGAATAATAACGCCTTCAAGCCCTTCTAATAAGCCTTTAGCTTCAAGTCTTGAGATTAAGCCCTTGTATTCAGCGCGCAATTGTTCTTCTGATTGAATATTAACAATAACACCGCCAACATCTGTTTTGTGGGATGTAGTTTTTGAAGTCATTTTCATAACAACAGGATAGCCAATATTATTTGCAACTGTTGCTGCCTCATCTTCGTTAACAGCTAAACCGTATTTGCAAGCACGAATACCATATGCTTGAAGAACATCAATTGATTCAAGAGTTGTTAATTGATCCCTACCCTCTGCGATAGAAGATTTGATAATAGCTTCAACTTTAGCTCTATCAACATCATAGCAAGGAACTTTACCCATTGGCTTTTCCATCCATTGTCTTTGTTCATCAAGTCTCAAGAATGCTTCTGCAGCTTCTTCAGCGTACATATAAAATGGCATATTTACTTCCATATTTGAAATTTCAGTGAAGAAGTTGCTTGTTGTCATAAATACGCTAACAATCGGTTTTTGCGGGTTTTTAGCCTTAATTTCCATCAAAGCTTTAGCAACATCAATATCCTTTAAGCCAAGGAATGGAAGGTAGATAACCATTATCATATCAACGTTTTCATCGGCAATAACTGTTTCAAGTGTTTGAATATAGTGTTCAATAGGAGCTGATGCTATCATATCCACAGGGTTTTTAACAGAAGCAGCTGCTGGTAGAAAACTTTTCAGTTTTTCTTTTGTAGCATCTGTAATTTTTGCCATTTGCATACCATTTTCACAGATTGCATCTGTTGCCATAATACCGGGACCACCTGAATTTGTAATAATTGCAACACGATTTCCTTTTGGAATAGGACAATTCGAGAATGCTTTAGCATTTGCAAAAAGGTTTTTCAAAGAAAATTCACGGATAACGCCTGATTGTTTTAAAAGTGCTGCAGCTGCTTTATCCGCACCAGCCAATGAACCTGTATGAGAGCTTGCAGCAGAAGCACCAGCGGCTGAGCGACCAGCTTTAAGTGCTAAAATCGGTTTTTTCTTTGTGATGCGAGTTGCTAATTTTCTAAAGTTAGCAGGATTTTGGATTGACTCCATATATAATAAAATTTGTTTAACATCGTCGTCATTTTCCCAGTATTCAAGCATTGTTTCAGCGTTAACGTCTGCTTGGTTACCGATTGATACAAATTGTGCGAAGCCAAGGTTTAAATCTTTTAAGATATTCAAAATACCGCCGCCAAGAGCACCTGATTGAGAAACAAAACCGATATCCCCCTGCACAGGAAGAGATTCTGCAAATGTTGCATCCATCATAACATTTGGATTTGTATTTAACACACCAAGGCAGTTTGGACCAACGCATCTCATACCATATTCTTTAACTTTTTCAAGCAATTGTTTTTCAAGCTCTGCGCCTTCCTTACCTGTTTCTTTAAAGCCGGCGGTTATGATACACAAGCCTTTAATGCCTTTTTTGTTGCAATCATCAATTGTTTGAAGGACAAATTTTGAATTTACAACAATAACTGCTAAATCAACCTCTCCGGGCACTTCTAAAATTGAAGTATAAGCCTGAAACCCTTCAATCATACCGCCTTTAGGGTTTACCGGATAAATGTTGCCGTTAAATTTATAATCTCTTAATCTTTGCATAATTTCAGAGCCGATTGTTTTAGGCTTTGTTGAAGCACCAATTACGGCAACTGATTTTGGTTTCATAATTTTGTCCAATACGTTCATTTTTAGACCTTTCTTTTTAATTTACAGTTTTTTATAAAAATTTATGGGTTCAATTTTTTGTTTTGAACCCATTTTTAATATCCGTTTTGTATCCATTCTCTTGCTCTGAATTTTGCACCCATATTTAGCGCAATATCTTCGCACAGTTTGACATCAACAGGAAATTCTTCAGGTTTAAAGCCTGATACTACAGATAATGTTGTATCAATTTTTTCTTCAACACAAAGTCTTGCAAAATCAAGCATAGCCTGGTACGCGCCATCGAATGACGGCTTTGAAATTTTATTATAAGTTTCTTCACTCTGAGCATTTAAGCTAATTGAAATTGAATCAATCAAAGGTGCTAATTCAGGCACAATATTTCTTTTAGCCAAATAATTACCATGCCCGTTTGTATTGATTCTAATTTTAATATCAGGCATAGCTTCTCTTATATATTTTGCAATTTCAATAACTTCATTATATTTAACAAGAGGCTCGCCATAACCGCAAAATACGATTTCATCTTTGATATCAGCCTTTTTTTCTTCAATTTGAGCTATAACATCATCTGCTGTAACTTTTACATTATTGTGCCACATATAAGCACCTTTAACGTCGTCTTTATCATTTCGAAGACAAAAAGCACAGGAATTAGTGCAGGCATTTGTAATATTTATATAGGTTTTCCCGTATAAAAAATAGACAAGATTTATTTTTTTACTTGAATCTAAATTTTTTGAACCTGATATCAAAAGAAACCTCTTAAAACTCAATAAATAGTGTAGTTTATTTCAATATTCTGGCACAAGAAAAATGTTAAATCAAGTATATTATTTAAAATTCAAAGAGATAAAAATAACCTTAAAACAATAATTTTTAAGTAAAAAGTTGTTATGCTTATTTTAGAATTAGGTTTTACTTAACCGTTTAAATTTCATTCGCCATAAGTTGAAAGTGCATAATCATTTAAGCCTTTAAATGCAATGTCCAAAGCATTATCAGCAGCATCAGCTGCAAGTTTTTGAAATTCCATAACATCTGCTTCAACTTTTTTTGCATCAAATTCATATGCACCTTTAAAAGCAAGCTGTGCGCGCCCGGCGCTTTCTAAAGCTTCCATAGCTGAGCCTTCTGTTTGTTTACATTCAGGACACTCGCATTTTGGAGCTTCTTTTTCAACTTTGCTTTTGCCATTAAAATTTACGGCATTAAAACCTAAATTGTTAATGTTGTTTGACATGCTTTTCTCCCAATCGTGTTTATTTTGGAGTTATTTTATTAGTATGTGAAAAATCTTTTTGACCGTTTGATTTTTTCACTTTTACATATAAAACATGAAATTTATTTTTTTTGCTAGTATATGTACAAAATATATACTTATTTTTTACAAAAAATGAAGTATTTTGTGAATACACTTGCTGGATGAGACTTTTAGGTTATTATATTGTTTTTACAAAACTTAACAATAAATATAATTTCAGTAAAAATATTTTTTCTCCGGGTTTAGTTTAAATATGAAAATTATAAACAATACATCCCAGTTTAATAATACTGCCTTCCAAAAACGTTTTGCAGCAAAAGCAAATATTTTATCAAAAGACGATAAAGTACAACAGGTAAATATTTATCATCTTAATAAAAAGAAAGATGTAAAATATCTTGAGCAAGCTCTAAAACAAAATGAATGGAAAGGAAGCTATTATCTGGATAACGCAACAATATGCTTTGATGATGATTATAAAGATGTAAAATATTATATTATGGAAGATACTGAACATAATGTCCTTTGTTTTAGCATATTCCACGATAAAGATAAGATATACAATGCTCTTTCCTGCATTGAAACTGCACCAGGACAATCCTGCTATTCAACAGAAAAAAGAGGTCTTAAATATATAGGCGAAACCATGCTTGCATTTCTTGCAGAAAAAACAAAAAAGCAAGGTAAGGATTTGCGCGCACTAAGCGTTGCAAAGCGACCAAAAACCCAACAATTTTATTTTAAACAGTGCGGCTTCAGTGAAGATGGAGAGCGCAATGCAAAACTAGAATATTCACAACTTGATGACTTTATTAATAAAAATGCAAATCACACAAAAGGCGGCGTAAAAATAAGCTTTGTAGCATAATTCCTGACAGAATTTATATTTTTTTACAATAAAAAGGCCAAAAATAAATTTTTGGCTCTAACAAGGATGACAATAAAGTTATATGGTGTGTAATATTTCTTAACATTTCTTACACAACAGTATACGATGAAAAAAATTAAAACTTTCATACATTTTGTAAAATCTCCTCCATTTAGTGGAATTTAGTGTATAATTTTTTTATGAAACTTATTATTCAAATACCTTGCTATAATGAGGAAGATTCGCTTCCTATAACACTTAAGGCAATTCCAAAAGAAATTAAAGGAATAGATAAAACTGAAATTTTAATTATAAATGACGGTTCATCCGATAACACCGTAAGGATTGCCCAAGACTCAGGAGTGCATTATATTGTAAATTTCTCAAAAAATGTAGGGCTTGCAAGGGCATTTGATGCCGGTTTAAAGGCTTGTGTACGATATGGTGCAGATATAATCGTAAACCTTGATGCTGATAATCAATACTGTGCGGATGATATAGAAAAACTTGTGGAACCTATCATTGAACATAGAGCAGATATTGTAATAGGTGCAAGACCGATTAATTCAATCAAACATTTTTCACCTGTTAAAAAACTTTTACAAAAGCTGGGTTCATTTGTTATGAAAAAACTCTCAGGAGCCGATATATCTGATGCACCGAGCGGTTTTAGAGCTTTTAGCCGCGAAGCTGCTATGAAAATCAATATTTTTGATACCTATACATATACTATGGAATCAATTATTCAGGCTCAAAGGAAGGGTTTATCTATTTTGAGCGTACCAATCCGCGTTAATGCAGATTTAAGACCATCGAGACTCATAAAAAATAATTTCACATATATTTTCCGCTCTGCAAAAACTATGATAAGATTTTTTATCATTTATCATCCTTTCAGATTTTTCATATCCCTTGCTTCAATATTCTTCATCTTAGGATTTTTCTTAGGTTTCAGATATTTATACTTTTTCCTTTTGGGGGACGGAGCGGGGCATATTCAATCTTTAATTCTTTGCGGATTATTAATTACAGGCGGTTTTCAGACAGCTCTTCTTGCAATAATATCTGATTTACTTGCAATAAACAGAAAACTGATTGAAGATGTACAAATAAAGGTTCAAAAATTACAGAATGGAAAATAAAGTTATGATAAAACAAAAAGCGGTTGAAAATTTTAAGAATGGCTACTCTTGTTCAGAATCTATTGTAAAAGCAGCAATTGATGAGGGGCTTATTCCTTCCGAATTTCTATCTTGCGCCACAAGTTTTTCAGGAGGTATGGGCAGCGGATGCCTTTGCGGTGCAATAGCAGGCAGCCAAATGGTTATAGGATATATCCATGGAAGAGGCAAAACAGAAAAAGCACGTGCTTTAGCCAAAGAATTTATTGAAGAATTTAAAAAAAGCCACAAGGGAACTTGCTGCAAGGTTTTAACTGCAGGGCTTGATTTTCACTCTTCTGAAAGAAAAGCCCATTGCACCAATATGGTATTTGATTGCGGAAAAATTTTAGAAACAATTTTGGAAAAAGAATTAACAAAAGCCTAAACAATATTTCTGAGGTTCAATTTATGCTGGATAGGTTCAGATTCAAACAAATCACCAATTGAACACTCAAGTGCATCACAAAGCCTGTCCATATTTTCATAAGAGGGCTGAGTTCTGCCATTTGCCCAAGAATAAACTGTTTGCTGGGGTAAATGTAATTCTTTTGCAAGTTTATAAAGACTGTAGCCTTTATTTTTCTTTGCAATTTCTCTGATTTTTATTTTCATTTTTATAAAATCCTGATTAGTAAACAATTTTTTGTAATACCAGAATACATCTTATATAATTTGATATGAAAATAAATCATACAAATAAACCAGAATATATTTTGAAACCTTGAGTATAATATACATATATAATTAAATTATTATGCACTTGCCATAAGGCGCAAAATAATTATAAAATAGTTAGTATCAAATATAATTTAAGGATAGTTAAGTGATGATTAAAAAAATTGCATTGCTGTTAGCTTTAACAATTGTAACAGCCTACACAACAAATATTTCTATTGCAGCACCTGCAAAAACACCTGCAAAAGCTGCAGCAAAACAACGTTCAGTTTCTGTAAATCCTGTTGTTTACGGAGCAATTTCAAAGTACAAACAACATAATTATACGGGAGTTATCCAAGATTTAACACCATATCTTGCAGAAGATGGCGATAAATATAATGATAAAAATAACACAATAAAAAACAGTTCAATTGCTCATTATTATCTTGGTTTATCTTATACACAGCTTGGTATGAAGGATAAAGCAAAAGCTGAATACGACAAAGTTTTAGAAATCAATGACGATGCAAAACTTGTTAACTATTCAAGAAGAGCAGTTGCTTGTATAAATGGTCAGCCGCAATGTGCTGCAAATTATGTTGATAAAAATGCACCTGCTGATGATGATATGACAGTATTTATTAAATCCAATAAACCTCTCCATGATGATGTTGTTGAGCAAATCCAAAAGAAAGCTCTTGATAAACAAATGGATAGAATCAACAATGATATGGCACCTGATATGCAAAACTATAAACTTTTAAACGATGCATCAAAAATAAATCAGGCGCAGCCTACAGATTCTGAAATTGCAAATGCAGTAAGAGTTTTAGCACAGGTGGGATTCAATCCTTTTAATATGATGAACGGTTATACTGACCCTCAAATGGCTGCATTAAGTGCCGCTTTAGGAAATTCAAATAATAATAATATGAACTACTTGCCATATTTAATGTCTCAAGGTGCTAATCCTGAAGTTGCAAAACAGATGATGCAAAGTATGATGATGAGCCAAATGATGCCGGATATGGGCGGTTTTGGCAAATTTTAAACTCCTATGAAAAATGATAATGAAATAGAATTTGCAAGGTTTTGTTTTGAAAACAAACATTACGATAAAGCTAAAGAATTGTTTTTAAACAACGATATGCTTTATGAGGCAGGATTCTCTTCATTACTTACAGGCAATTTAAACAGTGCAAAGCTTATTTGGAAAGAAATAAAAGACCCTTGTCCTGCAGTGGATTGGGGTCTTATTATATTAGATGTCATTGAAGGCAAACCCTATACAAAAGCCCCAAAATATTTTCAAACAAGGGCATTCCTTGAAGTATATCTCAATCTATTTTTAGAAAATGAATTTTATGACTGGGCAGATAATATCATAAACGCTTATAAATTTTTCACAAGGTCAAATAACGAGGTGCCAAAATTTATCGCACGAGTTTTATCATTTTACGGGTATTGGAATCTTGTACATGAATTTAGCACTTTAGCAAAAAGAATTTGCTACTATGACCCTGAAATACATTTTATTGAAGCCGAAAGTTATTTAATTGAGGAAAATTATAAGCTTGCATATGAAGGAATTATTGAAGGTATAAAAATTGCACCAAATTATTACCCTAATAAAAAGCTTCTAAATATGATTAAAGAAGCTGGGTATAAGGAATAAAATAATTTTATAGCTTTAATATTTTATTTGTAAAATACCTGGCAATATTTACATATTAAATTTATCAGCGTTTAATCCCTTGAAATAGAGTTTAGTTTAATTTCAAGACATCGGGAAAGTTCATCTCCAAGTTCTTTTCCTTGCTTAAAGCCCTGCTTAATAAGCTCATCTCCTGTTATATCAGGCTTTATATCTTTTAATTTTTTATAATAAAAAACAGCATCACAATCATTATAAACTGCATATTGTGACGCTAAATCAATATTTTTGAAATTTTTATACAATTTATAAATTTCATAGTTTGAGGAATTTACACCCTGTAAATTTACGGCTTTATCCGGGCACTCAAAGATGGCTTTTAAAAAAACATCTTCTTTTGCAGTATTAAATATTTTAGATGAATCATAAAGCCTTTGTGCCCAATCTGCCTTAAATGCAGGGGTATCAGACCAAATCTTGTAAATTTCATTTTCTAAAATATATTTATATGATTCTTTTGCATTTACATTTGAAAAAAGCTTTTTTAAGGTTAATTTTACTCTATCTATGCTCAAACCCTCTCTATCTGGGGATTTTAGATATTCTTTAATTAAAAACTTATCAGCTTCACCAAAATTGAAATTAAAGCGATACTTAAAATCAACTCCTCTTAAGATTCTTGTAGGGTCATCAATATAGCTCTTCTCGTGTAAAACCCTTAAGGTACGAGGCTTTATATCCTCTGAACCATTGAAAGGGTCGATTAATTCATACTTTAGCTCGTTTTTATCCAATAAAAGCCTTGCTGCTATTGCATTTACAGTAAAGTCACGTCTTTTTAAATCACATTCAACAGGGCAGCCGATATTTTTTACAACAGGCAGACAGCCAGATTTTGGGTAATCTTCTTCCCTTGTGGAAGCAAAATCAATCTCTATACCGTTTATGACGGTTTTTGCAGTATTAAAAGCATCATGAACAGATTTTATATCCACATTTAGCTCTGAAGATGAAAGGCTTGCAAGATTTTGCACAAAATCAATGGCAGAGCCTTCAATAAGGATATCAATATCCTTAATTTTAATTCCCATAAGCTGGTCACGCAGCATACCGCCGACAAAATAGGCTGAAATTCCAAGTTTGTCAGCATTTTGTGCTACAATCTTAAAGATTGTTTCAAATTCTTTATTAAAATTAAACATTCTCTTTTGAGAGCGCCTTTTTAATTTCTTCTTTTGAATAATATCTTTCTATAAAACTTGTATCAAATTTGCCTGAAATAAATACTTCGTTGCTTAAAATTTCTTTATGGAAAGGAATTGTGGTCTTAATTCCTGTAATAATATATTCATTCAAAGCGCGAAGCGCACGGCATCTGGCATCTTCTCTATCAACTCCCCAGCAGATTAATTTTCCAACCATTGAATCATAATAAGGCGGAATTGAATAACCTGTGTATACGTGAGAATCAATACGAACACCAAAACCGCCTGGGGCAAGATACCCTTCAATTTTTCCTGCAAAAGGAATAAAATCGCGCTCAGGGTCTTCTGCATTAATTCTGCATTCTATTGCATGACCTTTTAAAACAATATCTTCCTGTTTTACTGATAATCTTTGACCGGAAGCTACACGCAGCTGCTCTTTCACGATATCAACACCTGAAATCATCTCAGACACACAGTGTTCAACTTGAACTCTTGTGTTCATTTCCATAAAATACCAGTTCTTTTTGCCGTTTGGGTCATTTTCATCAAGCAAAAATTCAATGGTGCCGGCACCTTCATAATTAATTGCTTTTGCAGCATTAACCGCAGCTTCACCCATTTTTTTGCGTACATCTTCGCTGATTGCAGGGCTTGGCGCCTCTTCTAAAAGCTTTTGATGGCGTCTTTGAATTGAACAATCACGTTCTCCTAAATGGACAACATTTCCAAAACTATCAGCTAAAATTTGAACCTCAATATGTCTTGGGTTAATTAAATATTTTTCAACATATACTTCAGGGTTTGCAAAGGCATTTTTTGCTTCATTTCTGCATAAATTAAACGCGTCTTCAACCTCGTTTTCATTATGCACAATTCTCATACCTTTTCCGCCGCCGCCAGCAGTAGCTTTAATAATTACAGGGTAGCCTACTTCTTTTGCAAAGGTTTTAATCTCATCAACGTTTTCAACCAAACCTGTTCCCGGGGTTACGGGAACATTGTTTTTAATCATTGTTTCTCTTGCATTTGCTTTATCACCCATCTTGCGCATAGCAAGGGCAGAAGGACCGATAAATTTTATATGGTGCTGGTCGCAGATATCAACAAAATCAGCACGTTCTGACATAAAACCGTATCCTGGGTGAATGGCATCAGCGCCTGAAGTTAAAGCTACGCTTATGATTGCAGGAATGCTTAAATAACTTTTGGCACTCGGTGCGGGACCTATGCAATACGCTTCATCCGCTAAGGATACATGTAAACTATCGCTATCTGCTTGAGAATAGATTGCAACTGTTGCAATACCTAATTCTTTACACGCTCTTATTATTCTTAGGGCAATTTCTCCCCTATTTGCAATTAAAACCTTTTTTATCATACCATTTGTCTTTATATCTTATTCAACATACATAAGGACTTGGCCGTATTCAACGCTTTGACCGTCTTCCACACAAATTTGAACAACCTTGCCTGAAACTTCAGATTCAATTTCGTTCATTAATTTCATAGCTTCAACGATACATACAACCTGACCTGCTTTTACAACATCACCTACTTTAACATAAGGCTCAGACCCAGGGCTTGGTGCTGCATAGAATGCGCCAACCATAGGAGATGTAATTGGTGTTCCTTTTGGAGCATCTGATACCGCTTTTGCCTGAGATGCTTCGGCTGAAACAGCTGCAGGAGCAGG
Organism: Candidatus Gastranaerophilales bacterium; assembly: GCA_910586855.1. GTDB lineage: Bacteria > Cyanobacteriota > Vampirovibrionia > Gastranaerophilales > Gastranaerophilaceae > MGBC122484. Next base: position 303,223 of record CAJUJH010000001.1, on the reverse strand, counting down.
TGCGCCAATTGAAACAGCAGGAGCAGCCGGTGCCATAACAACACTGCCGCCTTGTATTCCTTTTTTAATTGTGATGGCTTTATCACCGTCTTCAAGGGTGATTTCGCTTAACTGGTTATCACTTACAAGTTTTGCAAGTTTTTCTATATATTCGCATTCAAAATTCATTTTTATACCCTATCTAAGTATTCGTTTGTTCTTGTATCAATTCTTAATTTATCACCAACCTGAATAAAGAAAGGAACGTTAACAACTGCACCACCTTCAAGAGTTGCAGGTTTTGAACCGCCTTGGGCTGTGTTTCCTTTTTCTGCAGGAGGAGTATCAACAACTTCAAGTTCAACAAAGTTTGGTAAATCAATACCAATTATTCTGCCTTCATGCATTAAAATTTGAACATTCATATTTTCTTTTAAATATTTAACGCCGTCACCAATTGCAGATTCTGCAACAGGTAATTGTTCATAGCTTTCAAGGTCCATCATCACAAAGTCTGAACCTTCTTTATAAAGATATTGCATTTCGCGTCTGTCAAGCATCGCTTTTGCAACTTTTTCACCAGCTCTGAATGTTTTTTCAACAACTTGTCCTGTTTCAACGTTTTTAAGCTTTGAGCGGACAAACGCTGCACCTTTACCGGGTTTTACGTGTAAAAATTCAACAACAGACCATAATCCGTTATCTAATTCAAGGGTTAAACCTGTTTTTAAATCGTTTACTGAAATCATAAAATATCCTATTATATTTCTACTTCCTATGATGTTAGCATAAAAGTTGATTTTTTACATAAAAATTTTTATCATTTTTCAATTTCTGTAACAAATCAGATGGTTGTTCATTCATTTTAGACAGAATCTTAGCGGTTTTTTCCCTTATGGTATAATCAATATAGCCGCTTGTAAAATTTAATATATCTAAAAGTTTCTCTTGAGTAAAATTGTTAAAATCTGTATAGTATAGTGCTTCAAGCGCCCAGTAGAGATTAAAAACTATCTTATTTTTGGCGTGGTTTTTAGTATTTTTAAGTTTATTATCAGCATACGGTGTATCAGATAAGGCTTTTAGTTTCTCTATTATATTTAAAATCCTGTCTATAAGTTTTGGCAAAATAAGTTTTTGCAAAGGCTGACATTCTTTTATCCCATCAATCAGCGCTCTTCCGACATTTGGATTTATATCCATAATGCCGTTTAAAATAGTTTCAAGACTACGTTCATCAAAAAAATAGGGGGCAATTTCAGAGTTTTTGAGAAATTCTGAGATTTTAAGCGCTGAAGCCTCCCTTATTCTACCGTCACATCCTGTCAGATTATTAATTAATAAATCAGCTTCATTTTTATTGCAAAGATTTTCTAAAGCCATTATTGCAACAGGTTTTTCAAATTCATCTCCATTTTCCAGAAGGGAGAGAATCTCATTTTTTTCATAAGGCTTTTGTATAATTTCAAGCGCCCTCTCTATGGCAATATTTATTAAACTTTCATCCATATCGTTGTTTACAATTTATTAAAAAACATTATACTTAATTCTATCACAACATTTTAGATGAAAAGTGAATATAAAATTTTCCCTGTTTCAATATAATATTCTTTAAAATCGGCAGACAAAAAGATTAATATGATTTAAATCTTCCCCAAATTCAACCGATTTTTGCAATGAAGAAAGGAATGGAAAAATTATGAATAAATTTTTTAATCTTATAGGCGGAATTTTTGGCTTAAATAAGGTAAATGAAGGATATATCGGGCTCACAAGTTTTGAAACACCGGCACCAGATAGAATCAAAAGACCGGAATTACCCGAAGATGATGAAGTTGTATCAAAAACAAGCTTTACGGGAATGTTAAGAAGAGTGTCATAGGCTTATCGGATGTTATGGTGCAATAAATTGCACCCTGCATTGCCCATTGAACTTAATTTTCTCATATATAAGGAATTTTCCCAAATAATAAGAAAAATGTCACAAATCATATAAACATATGTTAACATCAGCAAAGATGACATTTTAACTATTTTAAAGGAGAATCTTTATGTCTGATACCTATAAAAAATTGCAAGAAATATCAGAAGATATTTTCAATATGACTGTTTTATTGAAAGAATATTGCAAAATAAACAAAACAACACAGGAAACAGAATGTATCTACGCCTGTGTAAAAGCTTTAAACAAAAGAGCTGATGATTTAATGTTTAATGTAAAAGATATCTGCAATATTGCATATGATGTACAAACAGATTAACCCTGCATTAAATCATCATTTGTTTTCCTGTTTCTCATAAAATTATATTTTTACTTTAAAAAGCCTAGTAATTCAATATTTGGCATAACAAAGTGAATCCAAAGAGCGCAGCATATTCCTAAAAGCGAACCCATAAATACTTCAAAAGGCGTGTGTCCTAATAATTCTTTTAAAACTTCATACGGTTTTGTTTGGTTTGTGTGTTCAATAATTTCACCCACAAGTCTGTTTAAAGTAGCAGCAGTCTTGCCTGCTGCTCTGCGAAGACCTGCGGCATCCTGCAATACAACAAGTGCAAAACCTAGTGCTATTGCAAAACTTACTGATGTAAAACCTTCAACAAGACCAACAGAGGTTGAAAGGCTGATAACACCAGCAGAATGAGAACTTGGCATACCGCCTGTTGTTGTAAAAATTTTAAAGTTCATTTTCTTATGGGTTAAAAAATAAAATATAACCTTTAAAATCTGTGCAAAACAAGCACTTGCTATCCCAGTAAATATAACCTCTAATCCAGTATTATAAAACATTGTTCCTTGTTTCCAGTTTTTTATTTAAGTGAGTCTATAATTTTTATTAAAACATCCGATTTTAAACCGTTTGAATTAAGTATATCATAACATTCTTCAATTGTATTTGTTAATTTTTTATACGATTCTTCAAGACCAAAGATTGTAACATAGGTGGATTTATTTGAATTTTCATCTTTACCTACGGTTTTTCCCATAATTTCGGTTGTGGATGTAAAATCAAGAATATCATCTTTGATTTGGAAAGCAAGTCCGAATTTATCACCGAATTTTCTCATAATATTAAGCTTATCATCATTAGCTCCGCCTATGATTGCCCCCAATAAAAGCGAACATTTAAAAAGAGCCCCTGTTTTATATTTATGGATGAATTGCAGATGGTCAATTGATATTTTTTCATTTAAATTTTCTGCTTCAATATCAGCGGTCTGTCCGCCCACTATACCGAATGCACCTGCGGCAATAAAATATTCATATAATAATTTAACAATTTTTTCAGGCTCAACTGTTTTTGGAGTTTTTTCAATGATAATCTGCGGCGCAAACGATATAAGCGCATCCCCTGCAAGAGTTGCAACAGCCTCTCCATAAACCCTATGGTTAGAAGGTTTCCCGCGTCTTAAATCATCATTATCCATGCAAGGAAGGTCATCGTGGATTAAACTTTGAGCATGGAGCATCTCAAGCGCACAAGCACAAGGAATTGCAGTTTCATACTGCCTTGAAAAGATTTTACAAGCTTCCAGACACAAAATTGCCCTGAGCCTCTTTCCGCCAAGACAGGTTGTATATTTCATTGAATCAATTACATTTTTAAAAAGTTTATATTCAGGGTTTTGCAGCTTCTCATCAAAATATTTTTCAAGATTAGCTTCTATTATTTTTTTATATTCTTCAATCATCATCTTTCTCCAAATCGTATCCGCCTCTATGCTCCATTAAGAGGTTTTTTGTATTTTGTTTCAGTTTTTTTCTTGAGTGAGCACGTTTTTTGCTGCTAATTTTTGCAATTTCTTTATTATTATTGGTTTTTACACTGCTTTCTTCTTTTATTCCTTCATATGTTACTTTTGTTTTATAAAGCTTTGCATCTTCTAAAAACTCAATATAGCTTTCATACCTTGAAATATCAATTTTATCAAGGTTTTGAACAACATTGCAATCTTCACTTATACCTGCGATATGCAAACAATCTCTATATTTGCATCCATCCTTTAAAGATTTTATCTCATCAAAATAATTTCCCAAATCTTTTGGAAGTATAAAATCAAAAACAAGCCTTGAAAAGCCGGGGGTATCTATTATTTTAAAATCAGGAAATTCTAAAAGTTCACTGTGGCGAGTGGTATGGGTTCCTCTTTTTAACTTTTCTGATACTGATTTTGTTTTAAGGTTAAATTCAGGATTCAGCGCATTCAGTAATGAACTTTTACCGACACCGGACTGTCCTGTAAGCGCTATTGTTTTACCTTTAATATATCTTTTTAAAGAGGTAAGCCCGTCTTTATTAAGTGCAGATGTAAATACGGTTTTATACCCAAGAGGTTTATAAATTTTAATAATTCTTTTTTTAATTTCATTAAGTTTTTCAGGAGTTGCAAGGTCGTCTTTGTTAAAACAAAGAAGAGCTTCAATGTTATGATATTTAAGAAATGTTAAATATCTGTTTAATTGAACAAAATCTAAATCAGGTTCGAAAATAGCAGACACAACAATCATTAAATCAAGGTTTGCAACGCTTGGACGGGAGATAAAATTTTTCCTTTTTAAAACTTTTACAATAGCACCTTGAAGTACATTATTTTCCTCTAAGCCTTGCGGTTCAAACTCTACAAAATCCCCTGCAACAATCTTTACTTTTTGCTTTTTTAAAATTTCTCTAAGTTTGCACTCAACAAGATTCTCTGTATTGCCCTCTTTTTTGTCAGGCATTACATAGTAAAAATCAGAATGAATTTTATAAACCGTACCTATCATATTTATATAAAAATAATAGACAATTAGCGCCCGTTTTGCAATTATTTTCTATTATATTATAATGTTGGAGTAACAAGTAAACATCTTGCTTGGGGAAGGTTTAAATATGACACTAACTGATTGGTTTAATAAGAGAAAAGAAGCACAACAGCAGGCGCTTCGCGAAAATGAAGTAAATATTGATGATTCAGTGGGCAAACTTTGGAGCCTTTGCTACAATTGCAATTCACAGCTTCCAAAAAAAGACCTTGAAAATAATAATATGGTATGCCCGAATTGTGATTATCACTTTAGAATAGGTGCGAAAGAAAGAATTAAACTTGTAATTGATGCAGGCACCTTTGAAGAAAGATATAAAAATATAACAGGAAAAGACCCTTTGAATTTTGTAGATACTCAAGCCTATTCAAAAAGGCAAGCTGCAGCTAAAGAAAAATCCGACCTTGATGAAGCGGTTATCACAGGGGTTGGAAATATTGACGGTCAAAAAGTAGCGGTTGCCGTTATGGATTTTGATTATATGGGCGGCTCTATGGGTTCTGTTGTGGGGGAAAAAGTTACAAGAATTATGGAAGATGCTTTGAAAGAAAAAATTCCCTGTATAGTTTTCACAGCTTCTGGCGGCGCCAGGATGCAGGAATCAGCTTTAAGCCTTATGCAGATGGCAAAAACAAGCTGCGCTGTTGCAAAATTAAACGAAGCTAAAATTTTATACATAACCGTTCTGACAGAACCTACATTTGGCGGAGTTACTGCAAGCTTTGGCACTTTGGGTGATATTATGATAGCCGAAAAAGGCGCAAGGATAGGATTTGCAGGAAGAAGAGTAATTGAGCAGACTATTAAAGAAAAACTCCCTGCAGATTTTCAGACTGCAGAATATCTTTTAAAATACGGTCAGATTGATTCAATCGTAACAAGAGCTGAAATGAAGGAAAAATTATCAAAAATTATTGCCATCCATAATATGGCACAAGCAAAATAAAAAATCCCAAAAACCGCTTAAAAACAAAGAAGACAATTGCGGGATAATATAAAGCAAAAGGAAAATACGGCATGCAAATATTAGAATTTGAACAACCAATATATAAAATGCAGGAAAAAATTGAAGAATTAAAGAAGATAAGCATGGATACAAATATGGATTATGGTAAAGAAATAGATACCCTTGAAAAACAGACAGAGGAGTATAAAAAAGAATTGTATGAAAATTTGGAAGCTTATCAAAAGCTTCAAATTGCAAGGCATCCACAGCGTCCTAATTTTCTTGATTATATAAATCTTATGACAGAAGACTTTATTGAACTCCATGGGGATAGAGAAGGATGCGATGACAGAGCTATTATAGGCGGTATTGCAAAGATAGATGGCAGACCCGTTATGATAATAGGCACCCAAAAAGGTAAAACTACAAAAGAAAACCTTGAATACAATTTCGGTATGCCACAGCCACAGGGATACAGAAAGGCTTTAAGACTATTTGAACATGCATCACGCTTTAATCTTCCGATTATTACCCTTGTTGATACAATGGGTGCATATCCGGGTATTAAAGCGGAAGAAACAGGACAGGGAATTGCAATTGCTGTTAATTTAAAAGAAATGGCAAAGCTTGACGTTCCCATAATTGCGGTTATCACAGGCGAAGGCTGCTCCGGCGGAGCTTTAGGACTTGCTGTTGCAAATAAAGTTTTAATACTTGAACATGCTTATTACACAGTAATTTCGCCCGAAGGATGTGCTTCGATTTTATGGCGCGATGCTGCTGAAGCAAAAACTGCAGCCCAGGCATTAAAAATTACAGGGGATGATTTATTAAAATTTGATATTGTAGATGAAGTTGTAAAAGAACCTGTAGGCGGTGCTCATTACGATGTTGAATTAATGGCAAATAATCTAAAAGAAAGTTTGATTAAAGCTTTAAAAGAATATGAAAATATGAGTCCTGAAAAATTAAAGGATGATAGATATTCAAAATTCCGCCGAATGGGTGTTTTTGCAGAATAGATAATATAATAGAATTATTTTTAACAATTTTTAAGGACGAATAATGCACAATATAATCAAGAATGGCAAAGATTTCAGAATAATCCCTGAAAAATTTGAAAGCTCCACAATTTGTAATATAGCTGATTCAAAAGATGATAGTATAGAATTTATTCTGCCAATTGCAACAGAAAACGAACTTGGCGATTATAACAAGGGAGATGGAGTTGAAATTTTCGGTTCAAATAATGAGGGCTTAGTATATTTTGTAACTGAAATTCTTGATAAAAACGGTAAAAATATTACTGTAAAAATGCCTGAAACTTACAAGAATATTCAAAGAAGAGAATATTCAAGGGTAGATTTTAAGGGCGAGCTTACATTCCCTGATTATAAGGATATTGTCATAAGAACGGATGATATATCCGCCGGAGGGTTGAAATTTATTTCAAATATGCCGTTTGAAGAACATTTAGAGTATAATATCAGTATCGGTTTATCAAACAATTTAACAATTAAATGTACGATTCAACCAATTAGGATTCAGCAAATCAATTATGAAGGCAAAACTGCGTACTCAATCTCGGGTAAATTCAAAACTATAGAAAGTATTGATAGAATTGCACTTGTACAGTATTCTTTCAGAAGTATGACAGAGGCTGAAAATATGAGTAATAAAAAATAATACGCTTTTAAACAAGAGGGATTAAGATGGATAAAGAAAAAAAATCCGGATTATTTAAAAAAGAGGTGAAAATCAGCTCTTATTTTGCATTTTTAACAAGCGTGTTAATTGCAGTCATTGTAATCCTTACTATGGGATATGTTTTAAGATTTGTTAAGAATATTTCATATGACTATAGAAATAATATAAAAAGTTTTAATTACGTTGTTTCATCATTAGTATTCCAACTTTATGCAGATTCATATAATGATGGCAGAAGAGACTATTCAAAAATAAATAAAACAACCGGCATACTTAAAGCAAATAATCTTCTTTCATATGCTTATGCGGTTGATAATCATACAAATCAAATAATATGGTCAACTGAAAGCAATCTTTTAAATAAACATGCTATTGAAGTAAACTACGTTTTAAGTAAGGATAATTCTCTTAACGATATTCAAGAAATTCAAGGCACCACCGATAACTACACCGTTACAATGGGGCTGACCCAAGGAAAAACCCAGAATAACAACATTCATATTATGTTTGAAAATATGAAGATTTTTGTATTCATTCTTTTATTCTTTGGGCTTCTTGCAAGCGCTATGATGAGCAGAATAATCAATAGCCCTCTAATACGGCTTACAAAGGGTGTAAAAGAATTTGCAGGCGGTAATTTCAACTACAGATTAAAAGAAACAAGATTTGGCGAAATTAATGAGCTTGTATCAGCCTACAACACAATGGCAGCACAGCTTTTAGAATTATATACATCATTAGAGCAAAAGGTGCAGGAAAGAACTCTTGAACTTGAAAAAGCAAATAATGAACTTAAAGAAGCACAAGCAATGATGGTGCATTCAGAAAAAATGCGTTCTCTTGGCGAGCTTGTTGCAGGAATTGCCCATGAAATTAATAATCCTATTAATTTTATCTACGGAAATATTATGATTTTAGATAAATATAATAAGGATATGTTTGATTTAATTGAAAAATATATTGAAAATGAAGAGTCTTTGGCTCCTGAAAAACGTATTGAAATTGAAAAACTTAAAAATGAAATTGATATAGATTTCCTAAAAGATGATATCAAGGAATTAATCCGCTCTTGTGTTGAAGGAACAGAAAGAACCAAAAATATTATTCTTGATTTAAAGAATTTCTCAAGGATGGAAGAAATGGTTATGACCCAGTTTGATATCCCGAAAGAAATTGATACTACTTTAAACATCTTAAATAACAAATATAAAAACAGAATCACCGTGCATAAAAATTATGAAGAAAATCTGCCCAAAATTGAGGCATACGGCGGTCAGTTGAATCAGGTATTTATGAATATTTTAGATAACGCAGCTGCCGCAATTGAAGGTAACGGCGATGTTTATATTGACGTTAAAAGACTTGGCGATAATGTTGAAATTAAATTTAAGGATACAGGAAAAGGTATTAAAAAAGAAAATTTATCCAAAGTATTTGACCCATTCTTTACTACAAAGCCTGTAGGACAAGGAACAGGGTTAGGAATGTCTATAAGCTACAGGGTTATACAAAACCATTACGGCAGCATAAATGTTGAAAGCGAAGTAGGACAAGGCGCAACATTTACAATAGTTATACCTATCAATCATCAAAACGGCAATAATATTCCAGCCCTCACATCTAAAGATATTAACGATAATGAGGCTCAAGGGTAGAAGAGAAAATGGCAAAATATAAAATTTTAATAGTAGATGATGAACCCGATAACTTGCAGCTTTTATACAGAACGCTCCGCGGAAAATATGATATTATGAAAGCGCAAAGCCCTGCAGAGGCACTTGAAATTTTAAAAGATAATGATTTTCAATGTATAATTTCTGACCATAAAATGCCCGGGATGGATGGGGTTGAGTTTTTAAAATTATCTTCTGAATCTCATCCAAATGCAATCAGGCTTTTGGTTACAGCATATTCAGATGTTAAAATCTTAATTGATGCCATTAACTATGCAAGGATATACAGGTACATTAAAAAACCTTATGCGCCGGATGAACTTGCACATATTGTCGAAGCAAGTCTTGAATATTACCAGTTAAAGGTAGATAATGAAACTTTAATCAAAGATTTAAAAGAATTATTTTCAGGTACAATTAAAGCTATCATTGAAGCACTCGATGCAAAAGACTCTTTCACGCTTGGCAGAAGCCGCCGTGTTGCTTTTTATTCAGCAAAAATGGTTGAATTTTTAAACCTTGATAAAGCACAAGCAGGAATTATTGAACTTGCAGGGTTACTTCATGACATAGGTATGATAGGAGTTGCTGAGGATATTTTAAATAAAACCCAAAGACTCACCGATGAAGAATTTGAAGAAATTAAAAAACACGTGCAGCATTCTGTAAAAATTCTTGAAGATATTAAACAGCTGTATGATGTTATTGAAATTATTAAATATCACCATGAATATTATGACGGTAATGGATATCCTTACGGCAAAAAAGGTACCGATATTCCTTTAGGTTCAAGAATTATAGCTATTGCGGATGCATATGACAGTATGGTGTCAAACAGAGCATACCGACAAGGCTTGAGCCCGGATGAAGCTGTCAGATTAATTGAAGAAAAGGCAGGAGTGCAATTTGACCCCGAATTAATCGGTGTATTTAAATCCATTCTTCCTGCTGCCGCTGAAGAAATAAAGGACTTTGAAACCAAAATGAAATTTCACTTAGAAAATGAGGAACAAGCGCTTGGACACTAATAATAAGGCTCTATCTAGAACAGTTGAAGTTTTTACAGGTGCTTATGCAAGCGGAAAAAGCGAAAGTGCTATAAATAGAGCTTTACAGTATGCTTCATACGGTAAAAATATTACTCTTGTTGATTTAGATACAGTTGAACCTGCTTACTGCCTGCGCCCGATTATAGGGGAATTAAAAGAACAAGGAATAAGCGTTATTGCCCAAACCGATTATTTTGGTTTAGGGGAAGCAGGAAGCTACGTTACGGCTGAACAAATAAATTGCCTTTCAAAAAATGGCGATATGATAATTGATGTAGGATATGGTGCCTCAGGACTTGATATTCTTGATATTTTAAACGGCATTGAAAAAGAGAATGATTTAAGAATTTATCTTGTCGTTAATACTTCAAAGTTTGAAACCCGTGACAAGGAAAGTATTTTAGAATATATTGAATTTTCATCAGGATTAAACAAGCAGCCCTGGAAAAAATTTTCAGGCTTTATTTCAAATACCCATTTTTCAGATGAAACAAAAAAAGAAGATATAGTAAGAGGCTACGATAAGCTAAAAGAAGTTTCAAAAGAAACAGGAATACCGATTATTGCTATAGGTGCAGATGAAAAATTTGTTTCAGATTTTCCTGAAGGCAAATATGACGGGATTCCAGTCTGGTTTTACAAGCGCCATATGCCAAAAGCGTTGTGGTAACTTATTTTTCCATTATATTAATTTATTAAATATTATCTATAAGTATAACGGCGAATGCCTGGATAGCTTCTTTTCTGCCTGCAGAATCCATACCTTCATTGGTTTTTACCTTAATTGAAACATCTAAAACAGGTAAATTAAGTGCATTTGCAATGTTTTCACGCATTAAATCCACATAAGGAGCCAATTTTGGAGCTTGGGCTATAATGGTTGAATCAATATTTAAAATCTTATATCCTTTATTTTTAAGGATTTCACCTGCGGTTTTTAAAAGTTCAATACTGTCCGCCCCTTTAAATTTCGGGTCAGTATCAGGAAAATGACGCCCGATATCACCGTCTGCAACAGAGCCAAAAATAGCATCAATAATAGCATGGGTTAATACATCGGCATCAGAATGCCCTAAAAGCCCTGCCGTGTGTGAAATTTTTACTCCGCCCAGAATTAAATCCCTGCCTTCAACAAGTTTATGCAAATCATATCCTTGTCCTATTCTCATTATTTGCTGCCTTCTGTGCTAAAAGCATTTTGCTTGTCATAAAAACCTGAAACACCGGCCGGATTAAGAACATATTTTTCAATTGCATCTGCAAGACCGTCCTCATTTATTGTTGGGCAAATATAATCTGCAATTGATTTTAATTTTTCACTAGCATTACCCATTGCAATTTTAACCCCGGCATTTTTTAATAAATCATAATCATTATCCTGGTCTCCAGAGGCAAAAACCTCTTCAGTTTTAATATTCCATAAGTCTTTAAGGAAATTCATGGCATTTCCCTTGGTTGCCTTAATATCGGTAAATTCCAGATAATATTTATGGCTTCTTACAATTGCAAGTTTTCCTTCAAACTGCTTAGAGAGTTCTTTTTGCAGGTTTATAATCTCATCTTCATTATATGTTATACAAAGAAGCTTTGAAACATCCCCAAGCTCAACATCATCAAAGCTTTCAACAACTTCATAAGTGGTAAAACGCCCTTGGGTATAATCTTTCATATACTGTTTGTTATCATCTTCAACAATTAAAGTGTCATTGTTATAAAGATTTAAATGGAAGCCGTACTCACGCGATATTCTAATGATTTCACGCGCCAAAGAATTATCCACAGCATTTTGATACAAAATATCATTACCCTGTCTTACCATTGCACCCTGGTAGCATATTACAGGTGTATCAAGCCCAAGACTTTCTCTTACAGGGTCTGCCCCCATAAACATTCTGCCGGTTGCAAGAACAACTTTTATACCAAGTTTTTGAGCTTCATCCAGCGCACGTCTCACACGGGTTGAGCACTCGCATTTTTCATTTAAAATTGTGCCATCTATATCTGATACTATAAGTTTTATTTTATTCAAAATTACACCTTGTTTTCTTACGGTTGTTTTTATTATACTATAATAAACGGTAAATAAATAATAATTAAGGGGAGAGATAAATATGGCACCACAAGAACGTCAAAGACCTGTTGAACAGGATGCTGTTCAAAGAAGAAGTAATTTTGATGCAGTAGAAGAAAATTTTACAAAAGAACAGGCTCTTGCTGAAGCAAGCCGCTGCTTAAACTGCAAAAACCCGATGTGTAAAAAAGGGTGCCCGGTAAATGTTAATATTCCTGATTTTATACAGGAAATAAAAAACGAAAACTTCCAAAAAGCAGGCGAAATTATAAGACAAAGCAATATGCTTCCATCAGTTTGCGGAAGAATATGTCCGCAGGAAAGACAATGCGAAGGAAAATGTGTACTTGGAATTAAAGGAAAATCTGTTGCAATAGGCTCTTTGGAAAGATTTGTAGGGGATAATTCCGCACCATTAAAATGCGAAATCAAGCCAAACGGCAAAAAAGTTGCAATTGTCGGCTCTGGATGTGCCGGAATGAGCGCTGCTGCTGACCTCAGAAATGCAGGATTTGATGTTACCGTGTTTGAAGCACTTCACAAGCTTGGCGGCGTTTTAAGATACGGCATTCCTCCTTTCAGACTTCCCAGAACCGTTTTAGACAGAGAAATTGAAAGCTTAAAGGAAATCGGCGTAAAATTTGAGAAAAACGTTGTTGTGGGTAAATCCATCACATTAAAACAACTGGAAGAAGAAGGCTACAATGCTATTTTTATATGCTCCGGCGCCGGTTTGCCAAAAATGATGGGAATTAAAGGTGAAAACTTAAACAGCGTATATAGCGCAAACGAATTTTTAACCCGTGTAAACCTTATGCAGGCAAATTCAGATATGACCCCAACCCCTCTAAGAGTAGGGAGAAAAGCTGCTATCATTGGCGGCGGAAACGTTGCAATGGATGCTGCAAGAACTGCTGTTCGTGTAGGTTATGAAGAAGTTTACATTGTATACAGAAGAACCGAAGAAGAGCTTCCTGCAAGAAAAGAAGAAATCCGTCATGCTAAAGAAGAAGGGGTTATCTTTAAATTATTAAGAGCACCTTATGAAATTAAGGAAAAAGATGGTTATGTTGACGGTATGGTATTTGAAGTTATGGAACTTGGCGAACCTGACGAATCAGGACGCCGCAGACCAGTTGGCACAGGCACTTATGAAACTATGGATGTAGACACTGTAATTGTAGCGCTTGGAACAGGTCCAAACCCGATTATCCAAAAATCTTGCGAAGCAGATAAGATTGATATTAATTGCGATAGAAAAGGCTACATTGTAATTAATGAAAAAGGCGAAACCTCTGTAACAAATGTATATGCAGGCGGAGACGTTGCACCTTTGGGTGAATCTACCGCAATCAATGCAATGGGCGCAGGTAAAAGAGCAGCTAAAGCTATAATTGAAGCTTTAGGTTAAGTTTTATTTCAGGTGATGTCACAATTTGTGACCTCACCTTTTAAAAGTATTTAGTTTGATATTTTTTGATATCACAATTTGTGACATCAAAATAAAAAGGATATTTAGTTTGAACGAAATTGTACCAATTCAAAAACTGATTTATGAAATACGCGGTCATAAGGTGATGCTGGATAGCGACCTTGCAAGGCTTTATGAGGTTGAGACAAGAATTTTAAATCAGGCAGTTAAGAGAAATATTGAAAGATTTCCCGAAGATTTTATGTTTCAGCTTACCGAGGAAGAATTTAGGCTTTTAGAGGTGAGATCACAATTTGTGATCTCACCCAAAGGCGGCGGTAGGCAATACTTTCCATATGTTTTTACAGAGCAGGGTGTAGCTATGCTTTCAGGAGTTTTAAAAAGCAAACGTGCGGTTGATGTTAACATTCAAATTATGAGAACTTTTGTAAAAATGCGCCAGTGGGCGATTGAGAATAAGGAAATATCCCAAAGGCTATCTGAACTTGAACACTATTTTATGCAGCATTGCAAGGAAAATAACGCAGATATTGCAGAAATAAACAAGGCTTTAGCACTGTTGTCGGACAGGACAAAACCGAACAAGATAGGGTTTAAAACCCTTGATTGAAACTAAAATGCCCGATTGCTGGGTTATATTTAGTTTGTTTTTTGAGGCTGCAATTTGCAGCCTTTACCTTATTCAGTTTCATATATTTAATTTATTCAAAAGGTCTAAGTATTAAAATTTATTGGCGGCTTTGGCAGAGCAAATGAGATACTATAAGATAAGTCAAATGTTTCTAAACTGAGATTATTCTTCAAAATCAAATAAATCTTTTTCTTGAATACCGAGGGTTTTGGCAATTTTAAACAATAATAAGAGACTTGGGTGTCTTCCTCCTGTCTCAATCTTTGCAAGATGTTCTCTGGATATTTCAATTTCCATTGCAAATTTTGTTTGCGAAAGTTTCTTTAATTTTCTATATTTTGCTATGTTTCTTGCAAGAAGCATAACTTTTTTATCTTCACTTGCCATATTCTTTATTCTGATATAAAATCAATCTATATTTGTAGCCAATTAGAGAACAAAATGGAAAGAACTCATAACATAGAAGAAATTATAAAATATACTATGCAATTAATTAAGCAGGAAAGAATTAATAAAGGTCTTACAATTAAAGAATTATCCAAAATCGCAGGATTATCTGTTTATAAAATCAGAAAAATTGAATCCGGCAAATATGCTTTCCGGCTGAAAGATTTTAATAAAATAGCTGAAATTTTAGACATTCAATTAATATTAAAACGGCAATAAGAACTCTTGAACGCTGCAAAATATAATAATAAGCGCCTGTTGAATAATACAGGCGCTTTTAATATTTAAACTCTATATTCTATCCTTGCACGATACCTTCTTTAATCGCTTTAACTGCTGCCTGTACACGGTCATCTACGCATAACTTTTGCAAAATACTGCAAACATGCGCTTTTGCCGTATGAACAGATACTATAAGTTCTTTTGCAATTTCAGTATTGCTTTTACCTTTTACAAGAAGCTTCAATACTTCTGTCTCTCTATCTGTTAAATGTCCTTTAGGGTCAACTTGTTCATGTTCATTTAAAAGTTTCACATTTTCAGGTTTTGGGAAAAGTTTAAGAGCAAGTTTTGCAACATTAGGGTCAATCCAGCATGCTCCTTGAGCAACTGACCTTATTACTTCAGAAAGTGCTTTTGGGTCAATATCTTTAAGACAATATGCAATAGCCCCTGAGCCAAGTGCTGCAAGCACTTCTTCTTCTCTTTCATGAGATGTTAAAATAATAACCTTAACATCCGGGCAAATTTCTTTTGCTTTCATTGTAGCTTCTAAGCCATTCATGCCGGGGAGCCCCAAATCCATCAAAATAACATCAGGTTTTTCTTTTTTGATAAATTCAATTCCGGCTTCACCTGATTCAGCTTCGCCAATTACATCTATATGTTCAAATTCATTTAGAGCATATCTTAAGCCAACACGCGTCAGCTTGTAATCTTCCACTATAATTACTTTTATCGGGTTAACTTTTGTTTGAGTTTTTGTCGCCATATTTAATACCTTTCACAAGAACTTATTTATTGTTAAGTTAATACTACAAATTAAGTTGTAATTCTGATATTACCCAAAGGTATAATCTTTAAAAGCTGCCCGATAATATGATTTTATTAATTTTTTTCAAAATAAGCACCTCTTTTTTTAATTCAGCATAAATGCCATAACAATAAATAATTAATTCAGCAATAATTCCATACTATTCTTAGTATAACATATATTTTATAAAAAGAGTTCCTTACTTAAAAATAAGGAACTCTTCAAGAGATTTAATTATAGTTTTGAAGCAACCATTAATGTTGTTTCAGCTAATCTTGTTGAATAACCCATTTCGTTATCATACCAAGAAACAACTTTAACCATATTGTCGCCCATAGTCATTGTAAGAGCAGCATCTACAGTTGAAGATTGGCTTGAGCCGATAAAGTCAGAAGATACAAGCGGTTCTTCAGAATAGCAAAGAACTTTGCCGTCAGCAGCTTCTTTAAGAGCAGCGTTTACTGATTCAGCTGTAACAGGTTTTTCAGTTTCAAATACAACGTCTACTACTGAAACGTCAGGTGTAGGAACTCTCATAGCAAAGCCGTTTAATTTTCCTTTTAATTCAGGAAGAACCAAAGCAACAGCTTTAGCAGCACCTGTAGTTGTAGGAACAATGTTTAAAGCACCAGCTCTAGCTCTTCTTGGGTCTTTGTGACCAGCATCAAGGATTCTTTGGTCGCCTGTGTAGCTGTGAACTGTTGTCATTAAGCCTTTAACAACGCCGAATTTTTCAGCGATAACTTTAGCAACAGGAGCTAAGCAGTTTGTTGTGCAAGATGCCATTGAAATAACATTGTGTTTAGCTGGGTCGTATTCATTTTCGTTAACGCCAAGAACGATTGTTTTATCTTCGTTTTTAGCAGGAGCTGAAATGATAACTTTTTTAGCACCTGCAGCTATATGAGCTTTTGCTTTTTCAGCATCTGTGTAGAAACCAGTTGATTCAACAACAACTTCAACACCAAGTTCAGCCCAAGGAAGGTTTGCAGGGTCTTTTTCAGCGTAGAATTTGATTTTTTTACCGTTGATTACAAGACCATCTTCAACAACTTCAACTGTACCGCAGAATTTACCCATAACTGAGTCATATTTGAAAACATGAGCTGCATTTGCAGGTGTTAAACCAGGGTCATTGATTGCAACGTAATCAATTTTATCAAAAATGCCTTCTCTGATGGCAGCACGTAATGTATTTCTGCCAATTCTTCCAAAACCGTTAATCGCAACTTTCTTTGCCATATTGGTTCTCTCCTTCTATATAAAACTAACAAGCTATTTATATTATAAAAATACAAAATTTTCAAGCAAAATAAGACATGAGGTTTTTATTATGGTATTTTTGTATTAGAAACTTTAAAAGGAAACCGGTTATATATGATTAAAAATGTTTGTGTATTTGCTTCATCCTGTAATTTTTTAGATGAAATTTATTATATGGAAGCTTCAAATCTGGGTGGATTGCTGGGGCAAAACGGATTTAATATGGCTTATGGCGGAAGTTCATTAGGGCTTATGTGGTCTTGCGCTAAAAATGTGAAAGAAAGCGGTGGAAAAATAATAGGAATCATGCCTGAAAAATTAAAGGATATGGCGGAAAATTCAAAAGATTGCGATGAATTTTTTGTAACAAAAGGCATGAGAGAAAGAAAAGCCAAAATGGATGAGATGAGCGAAGCTGTTATAGCACTCCCTGGCGGGTTTGGAACACTTGAAGAACTCAGCGAAATGATTGTACAAAAACAGCTTGGTTATAATAAAAAAGCAATTGTTATTTTGAATACAAACGGTTTTTACGATAATCTGCTTAAATTTTTTGATGATATTTTAGAACAGAAATTTGCATATAAAAGAGCGCGTGAGCTTTATTATGTCGCAAAAAGTGCAAAAGAAGCTATTGAATATTTAAAATCTTATAAAGAATCCACTCTTGAAATAACCAAAGAAGAACTTTATGCAAGGTAGGGAATTAATGGAAAATTTATTAGATTTAGCTGCTGCTCTTATAATAATTTTTGGCGCCGTAGGTTTATATGCAAAGAAAATAAAAAAAGATTAATGTATATAACTGAATACAATTCACCCATAGGAAAGATGCTTTTAGCCGCAAAAGATGAAAAGCTTTGCGGATTATGGTTTTTCGGGCAAAAATATTTTGATGAAAATATTATTAAAAATGCCGTTTCTGATGATGGGACAGATATTTTTAAACAGACAAAAGATTGGCTAAACAGGTATTTTAAATGGCAAAAACCAAATATGGCTGAAATTCCGCTTGCACCAAGGGGAAGCGATTTTAGAAAAGAAGTTTGGAAAATTTTGTTAACCATTCCATATGGTGAAACAATAACATATGGAAAAATCGCAAAAATAATTGCAGATAAAAAGGGCTTGAATAAAATGTCTGCACAGGCTGTAGGCGGGGCTATCGGGCATAATCCGATTTCAATTATTATTCCATGCCATAGAGTTTTAGGTCAAAATGGAAAATTAACAGGATATGCCGGCGGAGAAGATAAAAAACTCTGGCTGTTAAAACATGAAGAGGTAATAAGAAAATAAAAATGACGAAATTCAATATAGATGAATGGCTTAATATTATTTTAGATAAATTAAAATATACTTTTAAGGAAAGGCTAATTTTTGCAGGTCTTCAAGGGAGTTATAGCAGAGGCGAAGCAACTGATAAAAGCGATATAGATTTAGTTATAATCCTTGATGAACTTGATTTTGAAGATTTAAAACAATACCGTAAAATTATAGATTCCATGCCAGATAAAGAGAAAGCCTGCGGTTTTATTTCGGGTAAAAAGGAACTAAAAGAATGGTCTAAGACGGATTTATTCCAGTTTTTTTATGATACAAAACCTCTAATCGGGAATTTATTTGATATAACAGAGCCGCCTTCTATTATTGATATTAAAACATCCATAAAAACAGGCTTAGAAAACATATACCACGGGGCTTCCCATAGTTATTTGCATTCGGATAATCATAAAGAAGATTTAATAAATTTGTATAAAATGACCTTTTTTATTTTGCAGGCAAAATATTTTATAAAGACAGATACCTATGTTAAAACAAAGTTAGAATTAGCTCAAAAGCTTACAGGGATTGATAAAGAGATGCTTGATATCTGCATAAATAAGGATGATATTTTAAATAAAAATACAAAAGAAATTGAAAAATTGTATGAAAAATTAATAGAATGGAGTTGTTTAGAAAATAAATAACTTAGCGGGGGACGGGGCTCGAACCCGCGGCGTCAACCTTGGGAAGGTTGCATTCTACCACTGAATTACCCCCGCAAAAAGTTAAGAATTAAAACTAAAAAGCTCCTGTTTTTGGACTTATATTAATAAAGCGCAAACCCAATGTTTGCATATGCCAGGCTTGGCAGCTTTATAGCCTCGTTCAGCAGAAAACCACAAAATCAAAATGGAG
This sequence comes from Candidatus Gastranaerophilales bacterium, assembly GCA_910586855.1. Classification (GTDB taxonomy): domain Bacteria; phylum Cyanobacteriota; class Vampirovibrionia; order Gastranaerophilales; family Gastranaerophilaceae; genus MGBC122484. Next base: position 284,004 of record CAJUJH010000001.1, on the reverse strand, counting down.
CGGACGACGAGGCTCTCACTTCTGGCTTGCTTGAAAATCGGAACAAGCGTTCTCGATTTTGCTACGCAATCGGCGCATACTTCACTCGTACGGCTCGTTCCTCTTGCCTACGATTGAAGCATCGCAACATTGTTGCTCGTTCTCGCATTTAATTATCAAAAAACAAATAGCGGACGACGAGGCTCGAACTCGCAACAACTTGCTTGGAAGGCAAGGACTCTACCAATTGAGTTACGTCCGCATTTTTATTAAATTTTCAAAGCTTGCAATTGCTAAGCTATCACAGATTTTATATCAAACTTAACTTTTTTTCAAGTATATTTTTACGGGACTTATATAGCAAATTCCACTAAATAGGTTAAAACGGTTATAACAACAGAGGTTTAACCTATTTTTTACTATTTTGCACTCATAGCAAGAATTTTTTCATCTAAAACTTAACTTTGATAGGTACCTAAAAAGTTAACACATAATCGAAAGGATGAAAAAATGACTAAAGAAATCAAATGCCCTAAGTGTGGCGAAATATTTCAAGTAGATGAAATGGGCTACGCTATGATTGTAAAACAAATTAGAGATATGGAATTCGCAAGAGAACTGAAAAAGCGAGTAGACCAATTTGAAAAAGACAAATTAAATGCTGTTGAAAAAGCGGTTTCGGAAACCGAAAAAGCATTCATTACAAACATTGCTTTAAAAGAAACTGAAATTACGAAATTAAAAGCCAGCCTAAAATCAGAACAAATTTTAAAGAAATCTGAAATTAATGAAATAATTTCTCAAAAAGACAGAGAAGTTAGTGAACTTAAAAACAAATTGGACTCTTTCAATAAGGATAAAGACATTGAGATTGCGAATATTGTTGTAGATTTGAATAATAAACTTTCTGCTCAGGAAAACTTTATTATGAAAATCACTAATGAAAACGAATTAGCTGAAAAAGAACATCTTTTGCGTGAACAATCTTTAAAAGACCAGTATGAAGAAAGACTTCGTTTTAAAGATGAAGAAATCGCAAGGTATAAGGGTTTCAGAGCAAGACTTTCTACAAAAATGGTTGGTGAAAGTTTAGAACAACATTGTGAAATCGAGTTTAATAAATTAAGGTCTACTGGCTTCAAAGGTTCCTATTTTGAAAAAGATAATGAAGTTAAGTCAGGAAGCAAAGGAGATTACATCTTTAAAGATTTTGACTCTGATGGGAATGAATATATCTCAATTATGTTTGAGATGAAAAATGAAACCGATACGACTTCTAAGAAGAAAAAGAATGAAGATTTCTTAAAAGAATTAGATAAAGACCGCAGAGAAAAAGGGTGTGAATATGCGGTATTAGTATCAATGCTTGAACCTGACAATGAATGCTATAATACAGGCATTGTAGATATGTCGCATAAGTACGAGAAAATGTATGTTATACGCCCTCAGTTCTTCATTCCGATTATAACTTTGTTGAGAAATGCTGCTCAGAATTCTATTCAGTATAAACAAGAACTTTCTTTGATAAAATTGCAGAATATTGATGTATCAAACTTTGAAGCCGAGATGAATGATTTTAAAGATAAGTTTTCAAGGAATTACAAACTTGCGAGTAATAAATTTAAAACAGCAATAAATGAAATTGATAAAACTATTGACCACCTGCAAAAGACAAAAGAAGCTTTGCTATCTTCTGAAAATAATTTGAGATTAGCAAATAACAAGGCGGAAGATTTAAGTATAAAACGGCTTACGAAGAATAATCCTACAATGGCAGCTAAGTTTGCAATGGTTTGAAGTATTAATTATAAAGACGGCGACCTTTACTGTCGCCGTCTTTCATTTAAAGAGTGAGTTCCTCAATGCGTTTTATTTTCAGAGAAAAATTTAAGTGGAGTTTTATTTATTTCATTATAATTATTAACTTTTCGTTAACTTTTAAAAAGTTTTTTATAATCACTTGTATAATAACAGTATGAGTAATATGTACAATGAAATTTTATCAGGTTTAACCACTACATCTTATCCATTGGAAGATATTTTACTAAAACTAAAAGTATTGGCGCACAAACTTAAAAACAAGGAATTAACAGATTTTGTAAATTCGGAACTTAATGGCTATGAAGACGATGTTCCATCTTATCGAATATATAATGGTCACCTGACAGGAACGGTAGAAAATTTAGTTTGCAGAAGAACAAAAATAGCTCTACCTTATTTACATTTAAAAGAACACGGCTTAGAAAATTTGGGTCAATGTATTTTCTCTGAAAAAATTTCTACCCTAATTGAGTATACAAAATCAGATAATAATATGCACAAGCCAATTCCACCTGAGTTATACAATATTCTATCAGAACCATTTGAAAATAATTTTGTTGTAACCAACGCATACGTACCAATAGACAAAGCTTTCATAGCTGGAATACTTAGTTCCATAAGAGCAAAGTTGCTAGATTTAATGTTTGCAATGGAAAATGAATTTGATACGACAGAATTAGAAAATTTATTTCAAAATCCAACCAAAGAACAACAAGATAAGGTTAATTCAGTTATTAATAAATTTATACAAAACAATTTTAATTCATACGATGGAAGTACTCAAAATACTAAAATTGAATTGGAAACTGATAAATAGCAGAAAGAACACTGCCAATTTTTTCTTTTATCAAAGGTAGTGAAACATTTACAATCAAACCAGCTGTAACTTTGTCAAATATTGACAGGCACCAATTTTTAACATTTTTACCTAAAGAATTTGTTGTTTTAATCTCTTCTTTGTCATTTTCTATTGCCGATTTTAGTTCTGATATATCTTGTGACGATAAATTTACTTCTTTTAGAAGTTCTAAAATTTTATCAATATCATTATTGTTCACTGTAATAGTATTATTTTGAGTACTATTGTCAAAAGAATTAAAACTAAAATTTATGCTCATAAAAACCTCACTATTTTAGTTTAATTATAGCTTAAACAAAATAAAGTATTTTGTTTACTCTAAAAGACGGCTTAAAGCCGTCTTTTAGTTATGTTGGAATTTATTACATCTTACTTATTTTCATTTGCATATTCCCAAATGGATGTTTCCTTAATTCCGTTTATATTTTCTTTGATTTTATCTCGCATGCAAAAGTCAGGATATTGTTTTAAAAATTTCTCCCATCTTTTAACCAGCCCTACATATATATCTCCCCAGTGTTCATCATCATACCAAGCACCTATTGAATAATCTATGCTCTCATCTCTTGCAAGGCTTAAATACTCTTGCCATTGCGGACTTAAATATTTAGAATATTTTTCTATGATGTAATCATAATTAATGCGAACACCAGTGAACCAATCTTGGCTTGTATCAAGATATATCAAAGATGTACTCGGTGAAACTATTCTGTTGACTGTCTGTTTTGTCTTTTCATTAAAACCTTCGTTTTTTAATTTGATATTATTTATTTCAAATATCTTTATTACAGTAATATCTTGTTTATCTCTTTGATTGTAAAGATTATCTTGAAAAGCCGTTAAGTCTTTATAGAACATTGCAAACACTTTATCATTATCTGATGATTGATTTTTTGCAAAGAATTCAAAAAGGTCTTTTTCTTCCTGATTTATGGTATTCAACATTTCTAATGCTGAAGCCTGCTTAAGTGAATTTTGGGTAATTGTTTTATATCCGCTCTCTACAGTTGTTGCATTGCAACCCGTTGAGCTAAATGCAAATAATACCACTGCAAGACAATTTATTATTTTGGATAATATTTTCTTCATAATTTCTTCCTTTGTTAATTATAGTAGCCTTCAATAGGGTCACACCCCACAGCTCTGATACTCGCCTTGTATTTATCTCCACGTTTTGACACGTAATAAGTAACTCCAAACTGAGCTTCGTCAATAGTATATGGAGTTGCACTATCTCCATAACCTTTATATCCTGCGATAGTATCAGGTTTATAATTTTTAAAAGTTATATCAGCTATACATCTGTCAAAATCTTCTGCAACCTCAGCCCATCTTGGATTGTTAACTTCAAATTTTAAAGTCGGATTATAGTTAGATATAGAATAAAGTACCTGATTTTTTTGCGGTGAGCTTTCTTGGAACATTACTTCTATTTGGCTAACGAGAGATTTGCCAGCTCCGTTTTCCAAGCAATTAGCACTTTGTCCACCCCAATTTGAAAAGGCAACATTCATTCCGCCAAAACCAGAATATTTACCTGTTACAGGTCGATACGCTCCTTCTGTTTGATAATTTTCGCTTGTATAAGAAGTATTGTCAGATGTAGTTTGAGGCGTACTTGTTGTACCATCATCAAGCAATGCCGCAATGGAACCAATTAAAACAAGAATAATGAAAGTCCATAAACATCCCATGTTTTTCTTGTTTTTATTAACGTTGTTATTGATTTTTTCGGTTCCAATATTATTGTTTTCAGTATCATTTTCCATAAGCAGCCCCGCTAATTTCCCATCCATCTTATACTACGAAGTTCTTCTAGTTCTTCTTCAGAAGGTCCCTCAAAGGTCATTACCCTGCTATTAGAAGGGGTTCTTCTATTTTGCTCAAGTTCCCATTGTCTTCTTTGCTCACGAATTTGACGGATTTGCTCTTCTTCCCTTTTTATTCTTTCAATCCTAGCTCTTTCTTGTTGAATTATTGCGTTTTCATGTTGCTGTTGCAAATATTGTGTCGCAGAATACGCAGAATTGACAGATAATAAACAAATTAAGAGTCCCGTTAATGTTATAATATTTTTTCTCATACTGCCTCCTAGTTAGTTGCTTCCCATAAAGCGTCTCTTAAACCACTGTTATTATTTCTTCTTAATTTGGTTTCTATGGCTTGTGCTTCCTCAACAGAATTAACAAGGTATTGCCCTTGAGATTTTCTTTCTCTGATAATTGAACTTACCTCTGAGTTATAAGTATTTCGTTGTAATTCTCTCCAACCGTATTTACGTCCTTCGTTATAACAAGCCCCACCTACTAAACCTTGAGCATTTGTGTTCGTATCTCCTATAATTGCGCAAACATGAGAATTATCGGCTAAACCTACAAAATAAGTGTGTTCACTAGCTCCATAAGTTATCATTTGCACTGTGTACGATTTATTAGTTGCAGGGTCGTATAATTTATACCTGTAATTTTCTGCCAATGCTGGCGTTAACGTAGCTCCAAAAACAGCTCCACCAAGCAACAAACTTGATAACATCTTTTTCATAAATTGGTCCTCCTTATTTTTGCAGGATACATTCCTGCTTCGATTAAATGATAACACAAACAAATCAAATATTATCAGTTTTGACAAAATTAAACTTTTAGAGATTAAAAACCAATCATATAGTATGTAAGCTTAATAAAAAGGTAAAATATGATTGATACTGAGACTATAGGAAAAATTATAAAGAAGTTGAGAGTTGATAAAAACTTAACCCAAGAAGCTCTTGCAGAAAAGATGGATATTTCAACAAATTATCTAAGTAAGGTGGAAAGAGGGTTAAGTAGACTAAATATTGAAGCTTTCCTTAAAATGGCAGAAGTTTTGTCTTTTTCTTTGAGTGATTTCGGTATTGAAACAAAAAAGACACACTCTCTTAATCAGGATAAACAACGATTATTGGAAAAAATTTTAGCCATTCCTGAAAAAGACGCAAGTATGTACTTGGAAACTCTGGATTATATTGAAAGTTTGATATTAAAAATCAGACGATAACAAGATAACGCAAAGCTGCAAACAGCCTCTAATAGGGCATTTTGGTTGACAAAACAAAAATAACATGGTATTATAAAAGACGTAAAAATTTAATAAACGCTCATAAAGAGTTGTGCGAGGGACAAGCCCTATGACCACACAGCAACCTACAGTAAAATGCAAGGTGCTAAAGCTTGAACGATGGGTTAAGTTGATTTTAATTAAAAATTTTGATTAAAACCCATCGTTGCGATGGGTTTTTTCTATTGCTTCTTTTTGTGGGTTTAAAGAATAACAAAAAGAGGTAGAGTGAAACACAGCAGTTGCACAAAAATTGAATATCAAGCCAAAGTTGCTGATTTGTGCAGCGGTTCTAAAGCTCTCACAAGCAAGTCAATCAAGGAAAATTTCAAAGAAATTATCAAAAAAGGCAATTTTTACTCCCCTAAAGAACTTTATATAAGTATAGCTATGAATATAGAAAATATCTTATGTAAAAACTTTAAAAGCCTTAAGGATTTAAGAGCAATCTTTAGAACAAATGAAGATTGCATAAAGTTTTTGGAAGAACTTATCTGGGAAGGTGAGCCTGTTAGTCCTTATGATAAAACTTCAAAAGTATATAAATGCAAAGATGGTTGGTATAAGTGTAAAAACACTGGCAAAGAATTTAATATTCTTACAGGTACACTTTTTCAGGGGACGAAAATAGATTTAACAATTTGGTTTGAAATAATTTTCCGTGAAAATTCGGATAGACAAGGTTTGGCTTCTACAACTGTATCCAGAGAATATGGTATTACGCAAAGAGCAGCTTGGTATATGTTGCAAAAAATAAGAGCTGCCATGGGAAAAGAAAACCATCAAGAGCTAAAAGGTACTGTTGAAGTAGATGAATATTACGAAGGTGGTTCACATAAAAAAATGCACTATAACAAAAAATTAGAAGCTAGAGAAAAGCCTAATGGTGGTAAAAAACTATTACTCGGACTTGTTGAACGAAATGGCAATGCGGTTATTAAGCCAATCCCAGACAAAACAGATGGGACTTTAACTGCTGGTGTACTTAAATATGTTAAACATAGTTCAACTTTATACAGTGACGACAATCCAAGCTATCAAAAATTACCACCTTTTTATAATCAAGCAAACGTAGTCCATACCAAAGGAAATTATGTAAGCAAAGAGAACAAAGATATTTATACAAATACAGTAGAAAGTCTTTGGGCGGTATTTGAAAGAACTAAACAAACACATATTCAAGTTTCTCAAAAGCATTTACAAAATTATGCAAATGAAGCAGTTTTCAGGTATAATACAAGAAAGATGAAATCTAGTGAGGCATGTATTTGGCTATTGCAAAACATACAAGATACTCACCATACCTGGAAAGATATTAAAAGTGGAAAATATAGACAATATAATCGAAATCAAACGAGGGCTGCATAAAGTTTGCGGTCGCAAGTTGGTGAACGCAATAGCTGATTTAGAAAAGTGTGAAGCGTTTTTTAAAGATTTATTTGTTGTTTATGGATTAATTTATAATACTGAAACTCTAATTCAAAAGAGAGTTTTTGTTGCAGCAGTTACAAAATATTTTATTTTGGATAGATTACCTGAAGAGTATTTATTATTAAATGAAGGTAAGTATGAATACACTACAAAGGCAATTACTAAGCCCTTAGAACAAGCTGTTGATACTTATTTTGCTATACGTAGCACAAGTGACTCCAGTGAAGATTTCAAGAAAAAATATGCTGAAAATTTTAACGAAGAAGTAAAAGATTTTAGCAAAGAGATTTCGGAAAATAGAGATGACTCCTTGTCAGATTTTGCCAAAACAATTAAAAAGATTTATTATTCAAAGGATGAAAATACTGATTGTTAAGCATTGTTAACCCTTTTAACCTGTTTAGTGGAATTTGCTATATAAGTCCCATTTTTACCTCTTTTAAATGACAGTAATTTCAAATAAAAATGATATAATTATCAGACAGGGCTAATATTGTGGTAAAAGTCCGGTTAAAACCCTTCAAAATAAAGGAAATTATCCATGCTTCAAGCTGTACCAAAAGTTATAACTCAGGCATTTACGGGAAGTTTTATAAAAAAAATCTCCCAATATCTTCACGATTGCATAAGAGAAGAGGTTAAATCCTCCACATTCCGCAATTTGAAAGGAGATAAGGATAACAAATGGGTATTTTTAGATGGGGCTGAAAAACTTTTCACAGAATTTGATAAACCGCAAATGCTTGATGGGGCAGACAGTTTCCTGACTGAACTTATGGTGCAGTCTGATATGAGCCAGAAAGAAAAATATTTAATATACGGGTTTTTATTTTTAGAGGGAAAAAACGGCAAAAGCCGCAAAAACAATGAATTTTTAACCCCTATTTTATATGTACCATGTAAGCTTGAGCGCACAGGAAAAAATATAAAACTCACCGCGGAAGATGATATTTTATCCTTAAATACAGGGGCTTTAGCCCAATTAATCAAAAAAGATGAGGAAGATGAAGTAGATGCGCTTTTATCAGGGCTTTTGGAGACTGTGCCCGAACTTCCTTTAACGGAAGAATCTTTGGAAATATTTTTAACAACATTAAAATCCGTGGTGCCCGATGTGGAAATTTCCCTTGCACCGGCAGTTTTAGAGGATAATTCAAAAAACTTTCAACAGGAGCTTGATGAATTTTATTCCCATGATTCGCTTGATTCCCTTGAGGAGTCATTTGAAACAGATTATGATGCTATTGAAACAATTAAACAAAAACCTAAAGTTAAGCTTGAAAAGCTTATTTTAACTCATAAACAAGCAGTAATTTTAACCAAAAGACCAACCGTTACTGCAGGAGTGCTTCATGAGCTTTTACAGATAGGCGAAAAACCTTTTGGCACAATAAAAGAGACTGCATTAAATATCATTCAGGAAGAATATTTAACTTCAAACGGGAAGCAAGTACCAATAAAAGAGCCTGAAATTAAGGACTTTTTCCCCGTTACACCGCTTTCTTTGAGCGACAGCCAGGAAGATGTTGTAAGAAAGATTGAAGAGAATGATTTCCTTGCGGTATACGGACCTCCCGGAACAGGTAAGTCTCAAACCATTGTGAACCTTGTATCTCACCTTATTGCAAACGGCAAAACCGTGCTTGTGGCATCCAGAATGGATAAGGCGGTAGATGTTGTGGCAGAAAGGCTGAATGACCTTGGTGCACCTTACTTAGCGCTTCGCTCCGGCAGAGCAAATTATCAAAAACAACTGACTTTCAAACTTGAAGATTTGCTTTCAAATAAGGTTGATTTGGATTCTGATTACGCAGATGCCGTTTTAGCCGATGTACCTGATATGAAGACCCTTTTGGATGAAATTAAAAGGCTTGAGAATGCTGTTGAAAAAATAATAAAACTGGAGACAAAATATACTGAAACACAGGCAGAGGTTAAAGAATCACTTGATGCCATAGGTAAAATGCGCTATATAACAGATTCTCTAACACTTGATGATGTTAAAATACTTAAAGAAACTTTAACAAAACTTAAAAATGAAGTAGAATCAGGCAAAAAAGGTTTATTGTTCAATATTTCCTGCAATGGAAAAATTAATAAAATTAAGAAAATTTTAAATTATAATAAACCTTTAAAATTGAACGATTTACTTGGAAGATTATCTTATGAACTTGATGCAGAGGGGCTTTCAGCCGAATTACTTGCAATTGAAGATGAGATAATGAATATAGGAAATCTTCATCAGATTTTAAAGAAAATAGGGGCGCTAAAAGGTAAGCAAAAACGCCTTGCAGTGGACATTTTAAGGAACAGAAGACGAAATGCTTTAAAAGAGCTGTTATGTGACCAAAAAAAGCGTCAAAGACTTATTGTACACTCAAAATCACTGGTTTCAAGAAAACGCGTAATTCAAGACAGAGTTCTTGAAAAAGAAGATTTTAAGCCGCTTTTGGCTGCTTTTCCCTGCTGGTGTACTACAACATATGCTATTTCAAACAGTTTACCCCTAAAACCCGGGATGTTTGATGTAGTTATTATTGATGAAGCAAGCCAATGCGATATTGCAAGCTGTTTTCCCGTACTTTACAGGGCTAAAAAGGCGGTAATAGTGGGCGATGACAAGCAATTAGCTCATTTAAGCTTCTTAGAGAAGGCAAAAGAACAATCTTTCTTAAATCAATACGGAATTGACGATAAATACCAGCTGATGTGGCGTTTTAGGACAAATTCAATGTTTGACCTTGCAAATTATTATTCTGCAAGCCCTGTTTTATTGGATGAGCATTTCCGTTCAAGCCGCCCCATTATTGAGTTTTCGAGCAATGAATTTTATGGCGGCAGAATAAAAATTATGAAGCCATATTTTGACAAAAAATGCCCAGTGGAGCTTGTTTACGTCAAAGACGGGGCAGTGGATGCTGAAATTACAAGGAATATGGCAGAATCTGAGGCTATAATCCAGAAAATTCAGGATATAATTCACGAAGATTCAAAAGAAGGCGGAAACCCTGTATCTATAGGGGTTATAAGCCCATTTAGAGGACAGGTGGAACTTATCAAAAAAGATATTTTGAAAAGTTTCCCGGGTGAATTAATTCAAAAACACCAAATTGAAGTAGGCACTGCACATACATTCCAGGGAGATGAAAGGGATATAATCCTTATGTCATGGGCAATTGCAGAGAATGCGCATGCCCAAAGCCTTACATTCCTTCAAAAACCAAACCTTTTTAATGTTGCAATAACCCGTGCCAGAAAAAGGATGATAAATTTCATTTCAAAAGACCCAAATACTCTCTCTGAAGGCATTTTGAGGAATTATTTTGAATATATTTTATACTCAAATAAAACATTTGAAATGCGCAATCAAAATAATTTTAAAAATGAATTTGAGGAAGACGTATTTTTAGAATTAAGAAAGCTGGAACCCTCTGTTAGAGCGGGTATTGAGTGCGGCGGCGTAAATATTGATTTACTATTAGGCACGCTGGTTGTTGAGTGCGATGGAGTGGAAGATACCGTGAAATCAAGAGTTAGCAACATGAAAAAGCAGGCAATCTTAGAGCGGTGCGGTTTTAAGGTAATCAGACTCACAAAGCGCGAATGGGACTTGAGTAAAAATGCTTGTCTTGATAGAATAATGGGTGAATATTCAAAAATTACCCGTTAGATTTGAAAGAAAGTTATGCCTCAAAACCAATTACAGCAAGGGTTTCAAGAAGAGACCCCGAATGAAAAATATCTGCATTCCCTTGAATTTGACAAGATTCTTGAAATTGTCTCAAAATACGCAAATACCGCACCCGGAGCGGAAAAATGCCTTGCGCTCAGACCTTTTACAAATAAAGATACAATTGAAAAAGAATTAAATTTTGTTTCAGAAAGCAGGCGAATATACGATGAAAACGGCTCAGGGGACTCATCTTCAGGAATTTCAGGAGGAGGTATACCTGTTGATTTTATATGTGACGCCAAAAGCATTTTTAGGGTGCAAAGGCTTGGAGCACAAGACATTTGGGAACTTACAAAAACTTTACAAACTTCACGAATTACAAAAACTTTTTTACAAAAATCTGAAATAACACCGCTTTTAAAAGCAGAATTTATGGAAAAATTAATCTCTGAAAAAGCGCTTGAGGACGAGGTTTTAGAGATTTTAAACTCGGATTTAACAATTAAAGATACGGCAAGCGCGGAGCTAAAAAGGCTTAAAAACGCACTAAATGACACTAATGATAACCTAAAAACAGTAATATCAGGGCTCTTAGCTAATTCGGATTTTGTTTCCCATCTGCAAGATACTTTATACACTAAAAGAGGCGACAGGACTGTATTTCAGGTAAAAGCTTCCGATAAAAACAAGGTTTCAGGCATAGTTCATGACGTTTCAGCCACAAATCAGACGTATTTTATAGAGCCGGAGGTCTTAATCCCGCTCCATAACAGGATTAGGCAGATTGAAAGCGAAATAAAAGCAGAGATTGAAAGAATTTTATTTGCTCTAAGTCAGAAATTTCACGCTATAAAGGCTGAAATCCTGCTTGCAGCCGAGGTTTTAGCTGCATTAGACTGCGTTAACGCACGTGCAAAATATTCAATCCACACGCACAGCAATCCTGCAGAAATTTGTGACACAAAACAGGTTGAATTGCAGGCTATGCGCCATCCTCTGCTTATTGAAACGTGCGAAAACATTGTGGAGAACGACTTTTACCTAAATGAAAATGTCAATTCTTTAATAATAACGGGCTCTAATACAGGAGGAAAAACTGTAACCCTAAAGACCGTGGGGCTTTTAGCCCTAATGACATTTTCAGGAATGCACATTCCTGTCCTTTTTGGACGGATTTTTCCGTTTAGACGTGTGTATGCCGATATTTCAGAGGAACAGAGCATAGCACAATCGCTCTCAACCTTCTCTGCTCATATTAAGAACGTGGTCAATATCTTGAATCACGCTACAGATAAGGATTTAGTGCTCTTTGATGAACTCGGTGCAGGCACAGACCCCGAAGAAGGAGCAGCTTTAGCTCGCGCCATACTTGAATTTCTGGCTTCCAAACAAGTGCTAACCATTACTACGACTCATCTTGGGGAATTAAAAATCCTGCAATATCAAAATCCAAGCTTTAAAAACGCGAGTGTTGAGTTTGATACAAATACCCTAAAACCAACATATAAGCTGCTTTTAGGGGTTGCAGGCGTCTCAAATGCGCTCTCAATCTCAAAAAACCTTGATATGCCATCAGAAATTGTGGAAAATGCGAAGGAAATTTTATCAAAAAATCAAAACCCCGCAACAAAAATTTTTAATGAAATCCACAAAACCCATCAGGAGATGGTAGAAAAAGCTAAAGAAGCTGAACTATCAAGGCTTTCAGCCAAAGAAACCGAAGAAAGCCTCGGTGAAAAATTAAAAGAGATAAAAGATACAAAAAAGAAAACTATTGATAATTTTAAGAAAAAACATCAGGGGCAGCTTGAAGCTGCAAGGGCTGAAATCAAGGCTGTGCTTGAAGAATTAAGGCAGGAAAAATCTGAAAAGATTGCACGGCGCGCCTATTCAAGGCTTGCAAAGCTGGAACAGCAGGTAAGAGCTGATTTTTCCACTGATGAAGATGAAATTTCGGAAAAATATCCGCCAATTGACTGGAATAATATAAAAACAGGGCAAAGCGTGCTTATTAAGGATATAAATCAGGTTGTAAGCCTCACTAAACTGCCTGATAGTAAGGGTTTTGCCGAAGTGCAGATGGGGCTTATAAAAACCAAGATAAAAGCTGAAAAGCTTGCAGCCACCGATAAAAAGCCAAATAAAGCCCTCAAAAAGCTTGAAGTAAGTTTTGATGATTTTCATAGTTCGGCCAATTTCAGCCCCAGAGTAGATTTAAGGGGCATGCGCGTGGATGAAGCCCTTGATGTACTTGAAAAAAGGCTTGATATGGCATCACTTAAAAATATAAGAGAAATAACCGTAATCCACGGGCACGGTACAGGGGCGCTAAAATCTGCCGTGCGAGCATATTTAGGAGACTCGCCATATGTCGCAAAATACAGAGCAGGAGAGCAAAATGAAGGCGGAGACGGCATTTCGATAGTTGATATAAATTAAATATCTATTGAAGCGTATTCTGTAGAATTATAATAAGGAACACCGAAATCATTTTCTGCAAAATCACCTCCAGCGTGGTGTTTTGACATATATGAAATAGTCTCAATTTCCTGCTGAGTTTCAAATTCAGAGTTTTTTACAAATTTATCTTTAAATGATATTTCTAAAGTACTATTTGGTTTATTGTTTCCGCCATTTTCCAGCATATCCAAAGCACCGGTTTCCACCTTCTTTTTGGCGTTTTGAATAATTAAATCCTTTCTTTTGCGCTTCACATGACAAGAACGGTCTACCTGGTCTTTCGTATATGCAGCCTGGGCATCCAGCTGTTTGAGTTTATCTGCCTCTTTGCCTGAAAAAAGTATTATCTTTCTGCCGAAAGGTCTGATTATAATACCGTTTTCACCATTATAATCACCTAAAATTTCTTTGAAAAAATTTCTAATTTTTTGTGCCGTATTATCAGGGTGAATTTCCGATTCTCTGCTGTTTAAAACTTTTTGCAACTCTCTAATTGAGCTCATTTTTTCATCGTCATATTTTGAAATACGATTTGCTTGTCCGTCCAAAAGCCTTATAGCACGGGTAAAAGCAGCTGCTGTATTTATATTATTTACTTTCATTTTTCCTCATATTGAAAATACATTTTGTTAAAATGCGTAAATAATTTTATTTGCGGTGTCATTTTTAAGCAGCTGGCAGATTTTGCATAAAATTCAAACAGAGCAATAAGCTACACCGCGTGGACACAAAATCTAAATTATTTTTTCCCTTCAAATTTAATTTCAAAACCTAAAATATCAGCTATAACAAGCATTTCGTCATACCTTATCGTACCTTTGCGAAGTTTGTTTGAAAGGTTTTGCTTAGAGCAATTTTTGCCGGTTCTATTCGCTATTAAGGCAGCAAGTTTTGTTATGCTGGATTTTTTTTGAGCTAAAAGCACTCTTATTTGCGTATTTGCATCCATTAACATAAGAAAATTTTATTTTATTGTTGACAAAATACCAAATAATATTTACCATGTAAATTATTAAAATGTCATTGTAAATTTATTAATTTACTAAATTTAAACATTTATTAAGCAAAGGAGTGAAAATTATGACGAAAAATTGCGGTGCAAATATAGAAAATATTGAGGATTTAAGAGATTTTTATAAAAGAATAAAATTTTTATCAGAGGTTTTTGAGCTTTGGACAGAACACGGAAATGCAGACACCGTAATGGTTTGTATGGCAGAATTAATGCTGTACAGCGTAAGAAAATTTGAAGGAAAAAGCGGTTTTTACGACTTGGAATAGTTGAAAAATGTTTTTATGGTAAAATTTTTGTATGAAAAAATCTGAAATTTTAAAGAATCTGGATAAATTAAAAGAGCCTAAAATCCTTATTATAGGCGATTTTGCGATTGATGAGATGGTATTTGGACAAACCGAGAGAATTTCCCGCGAGGCTCCGGTTTTAATTTTGCAGCATTCTGAAACAAAAATAATCCTGGGAACGGCTTCAAATGCTGCACATAATATCTCGTCTTTAAATTGCGGAAAAGCGGGTGCTATCGGTGTTTTGGGAGATGATTATTACGGCGGAGTTTTAACTAAAGCGCTAAATGATGCTAAGATAAATACCGATTTTATGGTAGTTGATAAAACCCGCAAAACTACTACAAAAACAAGGATTTCAGGTTCCTGTTCACAAAGTATAACCCAGCAAATTGTAAGAATTGACAGACAAACGAAAATGCCTTTGTCGCCTGAGATTGAGGCAAAAGTTATTGAAAATATTAAAAAAGCCATTCCTTTGTATGATGGGGTAATTCTTTCAGACTATCATCTCGGGTGTTTGACTCAAAACGTTATTACAACTGCAATTGAGACGGCTAAGGCTTACGGCAAGATAATTGTTGCTGATATTCAAACCTCAATGGAAAGATATAAAGGCGTTACAGCAATTACACCAAATCAGCCAGACAGCGAAAAATTTCTCGGGTATTTTATAAATGATGAAGAGACACTAAAAAAGGCAGGACAGGATTTTGCAGAAAAATTGGGGCTTAAATACACCCTTATTACACGCGGTGAAAAAGGAATGGTATTATTTGAAAACCACTGCGATTCTAACGGCAATACGAAGGAGGCTTCAAAAGCTTGCTGCAAAACCGTTATGACACAAATTCCTGCGTTCAATAAAAAGGAAGTTTTTGATGTAACAGGGGCGGGCGATACCGTGGTTGCAGCGTTTACACTTGCACTATGCGCCGGAATGAGCCCTGTTGAAGCCATGGTAGTTGGCAATTTGGCTGCAAGTATTGTTATAAGACAATTTGGCTGCCATACAACAAATTTAGAAGAATTAAAATCTGAACTTAATAATATTAAGGAGATATGAATTGGAAATTTTTACAAAAATGCTAAAGAAGCTAAGACCGCTTGATATCATAATTATTTTAATAGTTTTAATAGCTCTGATTGTGGGTGCTGTGACATTTGCAGGAAAAAGAGCAACTTCAAGCAATCAGATTGAAGCAAGTACAAAGGTAGATATAGAAGTATATTTTAGGGGAGTTGTTGTAACAAGCAACAATTCACCGTTTGAAACAGGGGATGAAACCTTTATTACAATTAGGAATGTTCCATATACAAAATTAAAAATTACAAACGTAAACTATGACAGAAAAAAGGTTATGATGCCAACATCTACAGGCGGTTATAAGGTTGTGGATGACGTAACATCTCCATTTAATTATGACTTTTTGGTGACCGTTGAGGATGATGCTAAAATCACCAAAGATGGTGCGGTTGTAGGCGGAAATAAGATTAAAATCGGTTTGCCTGTTACATTAGAAGGGGTTGATTACAGGTTAAACGGTATTGTATCAAATATTTCAGTTTCAAAAAAGGCTGAAAACGGCACTGTGAATAAAGATATCGAAAAACAGGTGAATGAAAATCAGGATGTTCACTAATAGTTTATTTTTAAATTTAATAAACAAAGGATTTTGTGCTGTTCAAAACTCAAAGCTGGCAGCATTTGTACGGGACAGTATATTTTTTTCAAAACTTGATACATTAATCTGGATTGTTTTTTTATTGACAATTATTTCTACCTGCTGTATGGGAAGCGGTGTTATTGGCGTATTGGCACTTTTATTTGCTGCACTTAATATTATCAGGCTTTGTTTTAAGCAGGGCGAGAGTATTAAAATTTCAAAAATTGATGTATTTTTTATACTTTATTTTTTAGTATTGATTGTGGCACTTTTTGGCTCAAGTCTTTTTGTATTAAGCCTTAAAGGGTTTTTTAAAAACGTTACTTATTTTCTTTTTTATTTTATGAGCGTTTATTTTTTCTTAAATAATAAAAAGAAAATTTTACCAACGGTATTTTTAATTGCGGTTATTATGTCTTATGAGAGCATAGTTGCTGTATTTCAGCATTTTAACAAGGTGGAAGCGCTTGCAGGATGGGTGGATACATCCAAAATGAGTAATGTAAACCAGCTGATGTCAAGGGCTTTTGGCACATTAAAACCATCTAATCCAAACCTTTTAGGAGGGTATTTAATAACCGGTTTATCAAGTATTTTTGCATATTTTGGCTTAAATTTTCTAAAACAAGATAAGGCTAGAATAGGGATTTTTGGCGGATTATTTTTACTTAACCTTGCTGCGATAATTTTTACAGGATGCAGAGGGGCGTATTTAGGACTATTGGCGTTTTTTGGGATTTTGGGTTTAGCATTATTTTATTATGTTAAAAAAGTCTACGGCGGATTTTCACATATTAAAAAACGCTATAAAAACCTATTAGCAGGAATTATCGCCGGGGCTGTTGCAATAATTGCGTTCACTCCTTCAATTTCAAGACGTTTTACATCCATTTTCCAATTCAGGGGAGATTCTTCCATATCATTCAGAATGAACGTTTACGAGGCTTCATTTAATATGTTTAAGGATAATCCCTTTCTTGGTGTGGGTTTAGGAAACTTGAATTTCAGGGAAATTTACGGGCTTTATATGAAAACAGGTTTTGATGCGCTTGGCACCTATTGCGTACCTTTAGAAATTGCCGTTGAAGGCGGAATTTTCGCCCTGATTCTTTTCTTAGCATTTATTATTTATTCAGTATATAAAGGTATAAAGGTGGTTTTAGACGATAATACACCTTCTGTTGCAAGGGTTATGATATTTTGTGTTGTACTTACAATTTTTGCAACAATGGCACATGGAATGTTTGACACAGTGTGGTTTCGCCCGCAGTTACAAATAATTTTCTGGATAAATATAGCAATACTAAATTGTTATATTCTGGAACAAAAAACATCCAGAAAACCAAATTTAAGGGTTGTAAAATAAAATTTCAACATCTTGACCCTTTGAGTTTTTTAGCCTAAAACCATTTTCTTTCCTGCCAAATAGGCTTTTTTAAGGTCATTCGGGAAAACTTCATCCAGCTGTCGTTTTTTATCTTTTTCATCCCAAATTTTTGAAAAGTATTTATTATAATCTGGGAACTGATAAGTGTTAAATGCACAGATTCTTTCAGGCTTTTCATAAATTTTTTCTATCCAATTTTCAAAAATCTGCAGTGCCCCAGGGCAGGTTTTTCCAATATAATCTTCATTAAATATTTTTTCATCCACATTCATTGTGTAAATTACGGCAGTTTTGAGTTTTTTAGGAGGAATTGCAGTAAAATTTTCATCATATCGGATAAACGGAAATACAAGCCTTTCAATAAACATTTTCATAACCCCTGAAACATCACCAAAATAAACAGGAGAAGCAAAAACCACGCCATCAGCCATTGAAACTTTTTCCAATATGTTTTTAAGCCCATCCGGGTATGCGCATCTTCCATAATTTGCACCATTCAATAATTTACAGGCAAAACAGCTGTAGCAGCCTTTAAAATCAATATCATAAAGACGGATTATTTCAGCTTCGCCCCCTGCTGCTTTTACGCCATCAGCAAAGCTTTTGCACATTTTATCAGTGTTCCGGTTTTTTCTTGGGCTGCCATTTATTATATAAATTTTCTTTTTCATAGTTTTTTCCTTTCAAATACTATTTTTATATATTTTTATATTTTATACAAGTATTTACTTTTTTGTTATATACTATATAAAAAGATAAAATAGGCGGTCTATATGAAAAACAAAGTTGAAAAGTTTAATTGTCCGGTTGGAATAACGCTTGGTGTAATTGGCGGTAAATATAAAACAATAATTATTTGGTATCTTTATGAAAACAGGATTTTAAGATACAGCGAACTGCAAAAGCTATTGAAAGGTGTAACCCCGAAAATGCTTATAGGACAGCTTCGCGAGCTTGAAAATGACGGGATTATCAAAAGAAAAGTGCACCCCGTTGTACCGCCAAAAGTGGAATACAGCCTCACACAACTTGGAAAAACCTTAATTCCAATAATTCTGGAAATGAAAAAATGGGGCGAGGGATATTTAAAGATAACAAAAAAAGGTTATTTGCAATTATTGTAAAAATTTATTATAATAAAAGCTTATATAATAACTAAGGGCTATAAAAGGAGCGTATTCAAAGATGTCCAAGGGCTATAGTGCAAAATGGATAATAGCAGCAGATGGCAATTTATATGAAGATTGCACCCTAATTGCAGATGAAGGCAAGGTGCAGGAAATCATTAAAACTGAAAATTTGGATATTAATTCAATTAAACACCATAAGGATTTTGGAAATTCTGTTATAACGCCCGGGTTTATAAACCTGCATAATCACCTGCAGTACACAGAAGTCGGCAAAATAAAATCCAGAGGATTGAAATATTTAATCAAAAGAATTTTTGTTAATTTTAAAAAACATTATTTTGTTGCAGGAATAAGCAAAACTGCTTTTATTTCAAGGCTTGCAAACCTTTTAAGTGAATATTTCTGTCTTGGCAGAAATGAAAAAATTCATTCTTTTAAAAAGGGATTGGAATTATCCTTATTAAACGGCACAACCTGTGTGGCACAGCTTTCAAAAGAAAGTAAATATTTTGATGTTTTAAATGAAATTCCAATTAAAACTTATCTTTTCTTTGAACTTTTCTCCGATTCACCAGATTCATCCAAAGAAGAATTTCGCACTATTCAAAAAAAGATTGATAAACTTTTAAAACAAAAATCCGATAATACGTTTGTGGGCGTTGCTCCGCACAGTGTGTGCTCTGTTCATAAAAGATTATTTAAAACGCTTACAAAATACTGCAAGAAGAATAATATTTTAATGACGGTAAGGCTGGCTGAAAGCCAAGATGAAATGGATTGGCTGAAATTCGGGTTTTCTGACGTTGATATTTTAAACAGCTTTACAGGAAATAAAAAGTTTGAACCTAATATCAAAGGGGTAAGCCCTGTTGTTTATTTGGATGAACTTGGCGCTATAAATAAAAGATTACTTGCAAGCTACGGCAATTATTTAACTGATGAGGATTTAGAGATTTTAAAAGATAATTCAGTTTCTTTTGTTTATTGCCCAAGGGTTAGCGACTTTTTACACCACAAAAAGCTTGACTTTGAAACAGTTATTAAATATTTTCCAAAAAAATTCGGATTTGGAACAAACAGTCTTGCATTTAACCCGGATTTAAGCCTTTTAAATGAGGTAAAATATGTGAATAACGGGCAATTGAACCCGATTGAAGTTATAGAATATTTAACAAAATACCCTGCGAAAATTTTAAGGCTTGATAATATTATAGGCACCCTTGAAGAAGGTAAAGACGCTGATTTTAATGTATTTAAACTTCAAGATAATGAAACCTATAGCGATGTAATTAATAAAGAACGCCCCGATTATGTTTATATTAAAGGACATAAGATGGTATCTAAAGGGGAATTGGTAAAGAAGGTGTAATTGCTAATTACATTGCAATTACCTGAACATTATCCAGGTTTGTTTTTTGCCTAGCCTGCCAAAGGTCATATTTAAGCTGCATATTAAGCCAAAATTCAGGGTCTGAATTGAAGGCTTTTGCAATTTTTAAAGCCATAGCCGGGGATATTGCAGTTTTACCGTTTACAATATCTGATAAATTTTGTCTTGTAACCCCAAGTTTAAATGCAGCCTCTTTAATTGTAAGCCCAAGAGGCTTAATACAATCTTCACCAAGGATGATTCCCGGGTGCGGCGGATTAAACATAACCATATTTAATTTTACCCCTAGTTAACTACTTTTTATGATAATCTTGATAATCAAGCACATAAGCATCTTTATCTTCAAATCTAAAAGTTATGCGCCAATTACCATTCACTGAAACCGCCCAATGGTTTTTCAGATTACCTTTAAGAGGATGGAGCTCAAAACCTGGTAAATCCAAAGCTTTAACATTTGGGGCAGAATCAATGGCAAAAAGGAGTCTTGAAATTTTATTTGAATGTTCAGGCCTTATTCCTGCGATATCACCTGTTTCAAAAAACTTCTTTAAACCTTTATGCCTGAAGGATTTTATCATAATATATTTTATTATAACATTCTTCTATCAATTGTCAAGTGACACACGACATAAACTAAAATCTTATTTTAGCAATTCATAAGGCTCTACATCAAGGGCTTTTGCAATATCAAAAATGCGGGATAGGGATGTATCATTTTTTGCAACTTCCAAATTTCCAATAGCGCCCGGGGTCACACCGATTTCTACCGCAAGTTCAAATTGGGAAAGGTTCTTCTTTTCCCTGTGTTTTTTAATATTTGAACCAACTTTTAATACAAAATCCTTGTTCATTTTTTAATTATCTGATATAATTCAGTATGTATCAATCAGTATTACTTGATAAGTATTACAAAGTACAAGGAAATTATTATGAGTAGCAATAATTATAACAATCTTGCAAATAAATTAATTGAAATTGAAGATAAAATTATTGAAATGCTTAATATTTGGATAAAAGATAACAATTATGAATTAATCCTGATAATAAAAATATTGAACGAAAAATTTAATGCAATAACTAAAACTTTAAGAAAATAACTTGTTAAATATTTTTTTCTAGATTAAATAATTAATTTTTTGTTAACAATTTAATTAAAGTTGAAATTTGAATATATTATAGTGTCATAAAGAAAATATAATCAGAGAAAATAGGAGGATATTTTATGACACTTAAACCGTTAGGCGATAGAATCGTAATTAAGGTTATTGATGATGCTGAAAAAACACAAGGCGGCATATTTATTCCGGATTCTGCTAAAGAAAAACCTCAAAAGGGTGAAGTAGTAGCAGTTGGACCCGGTAAAACTTTAGATTCAGGTTCTAAAGAAGATATGGAAGTAAAAGTTGGCGATAAAGTTTTATATGCTAAATATTCAGGCACTGATGTAAAAGTTGAAAACGTTGAGTATAAAATTTTATCCGTAAAAGATGTATTAGCTATTATTGAATAAAATATTAATACTTTTTGTTTGTAAATTTTGTGCCTCAAGGACACAATCCTGGCTTTAAAATATTCAAAATTTAGTTTATAAACCAGAATGTCTCTTTAATGGTCCTTTCATCACAAAATTCTACAAACAAAAAGTAAAAGATAAGAAAATAGGAGAAATTATTATGGCAAAGAAAATTATATTTGATACAGACGCCAGAGAAAGCCTTTTAAAAGGCGTAAACGAAGTGGCAAATGCTGTAAAAGTAACACTTGGACCTAAAGGCAGAAACGTTATTATCGGCAAAAAATACGGTTCACCTCAAATTGTAAACGATGGCGTTACCATTGCAAAAGAAATCGAATTACAATGTCCGCTTGAAAATGCAGG
Organism: Candidatus Gastranaerophilales bacterium; assembly: GCA_910586855.1. GTDB lineage: Bacteria > Cyanobacteriota > Vampirovibrionia > Gastranaerophilales > Gastranaerophilaceae > MGBC122484. The sequence continues at coordinate 261,933 of CAJUJH010000001.1, read as the reverse complement.
TGCTCAATTATTAAAAGATGTATCATCTAAAACAAACGATGTTGCAGGGGATGGTACAACTACAGCTTCTGTTTTGGCTCAAGCAATCTTTAAAGAAGGCTTAAAAAACCTTACAGCAGGTGCTAACCCTATGGGTATTAAAAAAGGTATCAATAAAGCGGTTGAAGAAGCAATTTCTGAAATTAAAAATATGTCAAAACCTGTAGATTCAAAAGAAATGAGAGCACAGGTTGCTACAATTTCTGCAGGCAACAATGAATTTATTGGTAATTTGATTGCAGATTGTATGGAAGCAGTTGGTACAGACGGCGTTATCACTGTTGAAGAATCAAAAACTTTCGGAACCGATAAAAAAGTAGTTGAAGGTATGCAATTTGATAAAGGTTACATTTCACCATATTTCATCACAGACCCCGAAAGAATGGAAGCTGTATTGGAAGATGCTTATGTACTTTGCGTAAATAAGAAAATCAATTTAATCGCTGACCTTGTTCCTATATTAGAACAAGTGGCTCGTGATGGTAAATCACTTTTAATTATTGCAGAAGATATTGAAGGTGAAGCTTTAGCAACACTTGTTGTAAACACAATGAGAAAAGTACTAAGAGCAGTTGCTGTTAAGGCTCCGGGATTTGGCGACAGAAGAAAAGCAATGCTTGAAGATATCGCAGTTTTAACAGGCGGTCAAATGTTTACTGAAGAACTCGGTATTAAGCTTGAGAATATCACTGTTCAAATGCTTGGTAAAGCAAGAAGAGTTGCTGTTACAAAAGATGAGACAACAATTGTTGTAGGTTCTGAAACAAAAGCAGCAGTTGAAGAAAGAGTTAAACTTCTTAAAAAACAAATGGAAGCATCAGATTCTGAATATGATAAAGAAAAACTTCAAGAAAGAATTGCAAAACTATCTGGCGGTGTTGCCGTTATTGAAGTTGGTGCTGCCTCTGAAGTTGAATTAAAAGAATCAAAATTAAGAATTGAAGACGCTCTAAATGCTACACGTGCTGCTCAAGAAGAAGGTATTGTTCCAGGCGGCGGTGTTGCACTTGTAAGAGTTCAACAACATCTTGAAAAAGAAATTTCAAACAAAAACTTCTCATCTGATGATGAAAAAATCGGATATAAAATATTAACAGCAGCTCTTGATATTCCTTTAAATTTAATTGCAAACAATGCAGGTGCTAAAGGGGATGTTATCGTTGACGCTGTAAGAAAAGAAGCTGGTGCATACGGTTATGACGCTTTAAATAATCAATTTGTTGATATGTTTAAAGCAGGTATCGTAGACCCCGCTAAAGTTACACGTTCAGCTTTAGAAAATGCTGCAAGTGTTGCTTCAATGTTACTTACAACAGAAGCTGCAGTTGTGGATATTCCTGAAGAAACAAAGCCTGCAATGCCTGATATGGGTGCTATGGGCGGCATGGGCGGAATGATGTAAAAACGTCTGCTTTAAAAAATTGAAGGACGGGCTTTTTTGCCCGTCCTTTTTTACAGGTTTATAGGGAGCTTATAGGAAATGAAAAAAGTTAAAATTACCGTTTTAAAGACAACTCTGGATAAGGAACTTGCGCAAGAATACGGCGCAGAAGGGTTAAAGGCTTGTCCTATGATGAAAGAAGGGCGAGTATTTTATGCCGATTACGCAAAGCCCGAAGGTTTTTGCGATGAAGCCTGGAAAGCCATTTATCAATATGTTTTTGCACTTGCTCATGGTGTAGGAGATTCGCTTTTTTATTACGGTGATTGGATAAGAAAACCAAATGTAGCAATGGTTAGCTGTAATGATGGTTTAAGACCCGTGATTTTTAAACTTGAAAGCACAGATGAAGAATCTAAAATAGATTATACACCTGTGAGATAAACTATTCTCGAAGCGCTATTAAGCATTTTATATGCCTTGAAAAAATAATATGACAGAGTTATAATAGTAAAAGCAGTCAGGCTCTAAAAAGTATTGGTGTCTTTTTAGATTTTAACCCTGATACTAGTTATTTAAAACTAGCACTATGATTGCAAGTATTAGTGCTAGTTTTGTATTATCAAACAATAATAACAAAATAATCAACAATAATCTTGTTTTCATAGTTATCGACCTCCCTTCTTCGGAAATGTCCGGACTAAGCTTATGCCGAAGAGATTGGTGTTTAATTATCAAGGTGCCTAACTGCTTTTATTATTATAATTTTGCTGCCTTTATTAACCTGTCTCTGTTCTGTTTTATTAACAGCCCGCAAAAGCAAGCAGAGCTTAAAGATTTTAAAAGACAACGCGGCAAATTACAATTTGCAGCCCAATTTTATAACTAAATATAACGCTTGTTTATTATATCATTTAATATTTTAACTTACAGTCAAGCATTTAATCGATATGACAAACAAGCACCTTTAAAATTATTTTTACACTTCAATATATTTATTGAAATCCATATTCAAAACTTTGAATACTTCATCTTCATCCTGAAGTTTTATAAAGGCAAGGGCAAAGATTGGAAAATTTTTATAATCAATTTTTCTTAATTCAAAAAGTTTATTTGAGGGGGCGCTATATTTAGCGGAGTTTGAAGAGATTAAATCATCACTATAGGCTTTATAATCAATATTTTTAATATCTTTTATACCCTGATTATCCCCAATTGTAAAACAATAAAGGGCATCATCCATTTTGGATAAAATATCGTTCCAACAGGGACGTTTTTGTTCAAAATAATAAACATACGGATTAATATCAAAAGCATAATGTGCTAAATCACAAAGGCACCAGCCTGCAAAGCGCATAGGGTTTATTTCAATCGGGATTATTGCTTTATCATTCACGCGGAGCTCAATATGGCAGGGAAAATTTTTAAGCCCCATTGTACAGCCAATTTTTTCAAACAGAGTTTCGAATTTTTCCAAATAAGTTTTGATAATATTTTTAGATGTAAAATAGATTCTGTCTGAAACATCGTCAGAACCTGAAAACGGGTGTTTATAGATGTTTAAAATTACAGGCTTATTTTCAGCGTCAAAATAAACATCTACCGCAAATTCGTCCCCTTCAATCATCTCCTCTATTATAAAGGATGAAGTGTTTACAACAGATTTTGGAAAAATTTCTTTATATTTTTCAATATCTGTTTTGATTGTTTGAATAGTGTTTTGCCACTCTTTTTCATTATAAATCGGGTAAACCCCAAAGCTTAAAAAACCTATTTTAGGCTTTAAAACAACAGGAAACTTTAATTTTGACGAATCAACCCCGCAAAGAGCTTCTGTATCTATTTCTTCAAAATAAAAATCAGGATAAATCTTTGAAATTAATTTTCTAAATTGAACCTTATCTTTGCAAAGTGAAATTTGTCTTGGAATATCAGTTGAATCAAGATTTTTTGTTATCCAATCTATCGCATTTTCTGAATTACAATAGACAAGGTTATCTTTGCCTTCTTTAATTTGGTTTGCAGCAAACCCTTCGCAGTAAAAATTAAGCTCCTGGTTTAGTTCAAGCTCATCTGCTGCAGCATTTTTTAAAACGGGATAACCGTATTTTAGCGCTGTATCCACTAAATAGCTTGAAACATAGGGCTTATCCAATATAAACATTTACTAATCCTTAATTATATACCGCTTAATAGTTCACCAAGACGTTTAATGCCTTCTCCAATTGTTTCACAATCTGCATTTGTATAATTTAAGCGCATTGTGTTAACATTTCTTTTGTTGATATAGAAGGGGTCTCCCGGAACGAAGGCAACTTTTTTCTCTAAAGCTTTTGGAAATAATTCAAGCGCGCTAACATTTTCAGGCAACGTCACCCAAAGAAACATGCCGCCATCAGGACGAGTATATTTAACATTTTTCGGGAAATATTTATCCATTGATTCAAGCATTGTCTGTGCTTGTTTCCTATAAAGGTCAGTTATTTTTGCAATATGTTTTTCAAAATCATTGTGCATCAAATAATCCCAAATCAAATACTGGGAGAATATATTTGTGTGCAGGTCAGATGCTTCTTTTGAAACAGAGATATTTTTTAATAATTCTTTATTTTGGCAAATGATAAACCCTGTTCTCATTCCCGGTGTGACAACTTTAGAGAATGAACCAAGCACAATACTGTTTTTAAAACGTCCTGCACCGATATACGGCAGGTGTTTACCGTTAAATCTTAATTCGCCGTACGGGTCATCTTCTACTAATACTAAATCTTTATCTTTAATTATTTCAAATATTTCTTCTCTGTTTTCAGCTGAATAGGTGAGCCCTGTCGGGTTTTGAAATTCAGGGATAGCATAAATTAATTTAATGTTATTTTGAAGGGCAGCTTTAAATTGCTCAATATTAAGCCCGTCTTGGGTTAAATCAACCGTGTGAAATTTTGGCTGATATTGGGAAAATACCTGAATTGCCCCTAAGTAGCTTGGCTTTTCAAGCAAAACACCGTCATTTTCATCTAAAACTGTTTTACCGATTAAATCTAAAGCTTGCTGCGAGCCTGTTGTAATTAAAATATTATCAATATCAAGACTTAAGCCGAATTTTTTATTGTACCTATCTGCAATATACTGTCTTAATTCAGGAAGCCCTGCTGTTATAGAATATTGAAAAACCTTATCCTGATAGGTTTTTGTAATACGCTCCATAGAAATAAGTAATTCTTCCTGAGGGAAAGAAACAGGGTTTGGGAGCCCGCCTGCAAAGGAGATGACGTTAGGGTCTGCCGCAGTTTTAAGGATGCTTCTTACAAAAGAAGGGGGTGTTGATTTAATCCTTTCAGATAGCAGATTTTCCATAACTTTCATCGTTTTCCTCTCGTTCGTTCATTGTATATTAAAATCTTTGAGCAAAAACATTATACTATCAATGTAGAATACAAACAATAGTTTTATTTATGGGATTTTTAAATACTAAATTGATAAAAGCAGCTGAAAAATGTATAATAAATACCATGTTTAAAAAATTATTATTTATGATACTTATAGGGTTTTTATCCTTTAAATTCTTTACATCGGCAGAATTTAGCAAATTTGCAAATGATAATGATACCCTAAAATCTTTATTTAAGGCAAAGGAGGAGGGAGAATTTATTGAAGGAAGGCAAGCTGCGCCTATAAAATATACGGAATGTTATGAGTATTTTAAAAAATATACTCCAGACCGTGCGATTATTTGTTATAAAAGAAAACTTATAGATGACAGGAATAATCCTGAGTTACACTATTATCTTGCTTTTTCATATTATGGAAACAGGGATTATTCATCTGCACTTTTTCACACAGATTATATAATGAAAAATTTAAAAGATTCAGGCTATGCAGGAAAGGCTTCTTCACTTAAAAACAGGATTGAAGCTGATATGAAAGAAAAAGAAAGGCTTGAAACTACTGATAAACCGGATTATTATGATGAGCTTGAAAATAAGAGATATTGGGGCAAAATGCCTATTACCGTTTGGATAGAACCCAGTAGCAATGATTTTAACCTGAAAAATGCTTTTAATACCTGGCAGACAGCTTTATATCCCACAATTAGCTTTAAGATGGTGCAAAAGCAGGAAGATGCCAATATAGTTGTAAAATTTATTGATAAAGCTGAAAAATACTGTCCGCACGTTAAAAATGCAGCAGGATGTAATTTATCAAGGGTTTATAACAATAATAAAAATATGTTGTATGATTCAAAGATATATTTAAGCCGCTATGGTGCTCTTAATGAAAGAATTTCAGACAGCTACATTTATGGCACATTATGCCATGAAATAGGTCATGCCCTTGGAATGGGCGGGCATAGTGATAATAGAAGCGATGTTATGTATGGAAAATCAGGCACATACAATACGCGTCCGACAGCAAGAGATATACGAACTTTGGAGAGAATATACAGTTTAAAAAACTAATTTTTCTTATCTTTAAATATAAATGTTTTAAAGATGACAAAGGATAAAACAGCAACAGGGGGTATTACTATGGCCTCTGCCAGATATTTATTTATATGAAGATTGTCTATTAAAAAATTCAGCGAAATACTATTTACATAATAAGTAAAAACGTATGAAATAAAGAATTTGAAGATGAGTTTATTATCTTTATTTCTAAAAACTATTGAACCTGTGGTTTTAAAGTTCCAAAAAACACCTAAAATGTAAGAGATTAAAAGTGCATTTGAGGGATTAAACCCAAATGTTACAAATAGGGCATACATTGAATAACCAAAAAGAGTATTTATAGCACCTACAAACAAAAATTTTACAAACCTGCGGGGAATATTTTGAAGGATTCCAAAGAAAGATTTTGTATAAATCCAGTCAAAAATTTTAAAAAGCACAGAGCGCAAGGTTTTTTTCTTACGCTCTATGCTTGTAATTATCGAATTTGTAGTTTGACTGTTGTTCAAAGTAAACTATCCAACATATTCCTTAATTTCAGCTGCAAGGTTTTTTGAATCCAATTTGATACCAGGACCCATTGTAGTTGTAAGGTAAGCTGATTTAATATAGGTTCCTTTAGCTGCTGATGGTTTTGCTTTAATAACAGCATCAGCAAGGGTTGAGAAGTTTTTAATTAAATCTTCTTTTGAAAATTTAATTTTACCTATAGGAACGTGAATCATACCTTGTTTATCTGCTCTAAATTCAACTTTACCTGCTTTAGCATCTTTAACTGCTTTAGCTACATCAGGGGTAACAGTTCCTGTTTTTGGGTTTGGCATCAAACCTTTTGGACCAAGAACTCTACCTAATTTACCTAAAGGTGCCATCATATCAGGGGTAGCAATCAAGGTATCAAATTCAAACCAGCCGCCTGCGATTTTATCGATAATATCTTCTGCGCCTGCTTCATCAGCACCGGCTTCTTTTGCAGCAGCAGCTTTATCAGCTTTTGCAATAACGCAAACTCTAACGGTTTTACCAAGACCTGCAGGAAGAACTGTGGTAGACCTTATTTGCTGGTCAGCATGCTTAACGTCGATACCTAATCTCATATGGCATTCAACTGTTTCATCAAATTTAGCTGTTTCAGATGAAATTTTTTGAAGCATTTCAATAGCGTTCATGGCTGAACTTGGCTGTTCAAAACCTTCAAGCATTTCTTTTATTTTAGTTTGTTTTTTTGTTAATTTTGACATTTTTTCTCCTTTCGTGGTATTAACGGCAGTTTTCTTTATACTCTTCAGAGCCTTTAAGCTCTAATAAGGCAAAGCTGCCTCCCATCTTTATCTATTCGGCAACAGTAACGCCCATTGCTCTTGCTGTACCTTTAATCATATCAACTGCAGCTTCTAAAGTAGTTGCATTCAAATCTTCCATTTTAGTTTTTGCAATTTCTTCTAACTGAGCTTTAGTGATTTGACCAACTTTTGTTTTATTTGGAGCCGCAGAACCTTTAGGAAGATTCAAGGCTTTTTTGATTAAAACTGCAGCCGGTGGTGATTTTGTAACAAATGTAAAGCTTCTGTCTTCATAAACATCAATAACTACAGGAATGATATACCCTGCTTGAGATTGGGTTCTTTCATTGAATTGTTTACAAAAATCCATAATGTTTACGCCTTTTTGCCCTAAAGCAGGACCAACCGGAGGCGACGGATTAGCTTTTCCGGCTTCAATTTGAAGCTTGATTTTACCGGTTACTTTCTTGTTGCTTGGTGCCATTTTGTTTTTCTCCTTTCGTGGTCTGACAGGCATTCTTTTTAAGTTTTAAAACTTAAATAACACCCTTCCACAGTTTATTTGTATTGTTATTTATTGTCTTTTGATTATTCGGGTAATCAAGTCTTTGATTTAGTTTTAAAATTGCTTTGCAATTTTGGCACTACATCAGGCTTTAGCATGCTGCGGGTCTGTGCTACGCTTTGCCCTACCGAAAATCAAACTTTTTGTATTTGTTTGTATTCTAATTCCACAGGGGTTTCACGTCCAAAGATTGAAACCATAGCCCTTAATTTAGACTTATCAGGATAAACTTCTGTGATATCACCGATAAATTCTGCAAAAGGTCCTGAGATAATTCTAACTTTGTCACCCACTTTAACGTCAAGTTCAATTTTAGGAGCTGAAGCTTGACCTCTGTGGATAATCTTTTTAATTTCTGAATCCTTAGCAGGGATTGGTTTTTTAGATGAGCCGACAAATTTAGTAACACCGGCTGTATGTCTTACAACATACCAGGAATCATCATCCATAATCATTTCAACCAAAACATATCCAGGGAAAATCTTTTCTTCTCTTTCGGATTTTTTACCCCCTTTAACCTGAGTAATGGTTTTTTGTGGAACTTCAATTCTAAAAATCTTCTCACCCATGTTCATATACTCAACACGCTTTTCAAGGTTAACTTTAACCTTGTTTTCATGTCCTGAGTATGTGTGAACTACATACCATCTTTTTTTAGGTTCTTTGCTGGATTTAAAATCAGGTTTTTCTTCTTTTGAGCTGATTTCAACATCTTCAATTTCAGGGGTTAAATTATCTTTTTCATCAAACATTTCGTTATCTTTCATCTATTCAATCCTTTTAATTACCTTAGAGGAATCAACCCTAAAAGCCCTTTAAATATAATGTCCATTAAATATACAGCAACCGTGAAAGCAATTACAACAAATAAAACAATGCCCGTTTCTACTATTATCTGGTGTTTTTCAGGCCAGGTAACTTTGCCCCATTCTGCTTTTACGCCTTTGAAATAATTTTTAAAACCATCAGCTAAGGTTAATTTATCTTCTTTTTTTAATTTTGTATTAGGATTTGCCATTTACTTTCCTTCAAACTTAAGAAATATATTTACATAATTCGCGCCCTGAAGGACTCGAACCCTCGACATCCGGTTTTGGAGACCGACGTTCTACCAACTGAACTAAGGACGCTTATTATGTAATTTTAAATGTACTATTTAATTCCAGTTCAGCCAGTAAAACAGTATCGTTTACAAAAAACTAATGTCTTCTATAATAACTGAACCGGGAATATAAAAAATATAAGGCGCTACTTAGTTTCTTTATGAACAGTGTGTCTGTTACATCTAGAACAGAATTTTTTAAGTTCCATTCTTTCTTTATTTGTTTTTTTGTTTTTTGTAGTTGTATAGTTTCTTTCCTTGCAATCTTCACAAGCAAGAACTACCATTTTATCGTTTTTACCTTTAATTCCCATTGTCTGCTCCTTTTGTATTTTTAGGGAAATATACTGCCTACTAAAAAATGCCCCTTTTGGACATTTTTCCTTCAATATATTTTATTATTCAGAATACCTTAATTGTAACAGGAACAAATTTTTTGTAAAGGGCTAAAAACCATGATAATAAGAGATTTTTAAGGATAAAAGAAGTTTAATATTTATTGTTTGTCATTACGATAAATATGGTGACGAAGTAATCCAAAAATTATGCTGGGGATTCCCTGAATTGCCGCAGTCGTTACACTCCCCCGCAATAACAACCGATATTACCACAAACTCACTAATAACAAAACATATTCACTAAAAAATCCTCTCCTTAAAAAGAAGAGGATTTTTAAATTATTTACAAAACTTAAAACTACATTCCAAAAGTTCTTGCTGCAGCACCTGTTTGGATACCGAGCATTCTCTTTAATTCTTCAGGGTGCTGAGATTTTGATATAGCATCCTGCTGGTCAATTAAATTCATTTTAAATAAATCACGAAGTGCCATATCAAGAGTTTGCATGCCGGCACCTGCGCCTGTTTGAATAGCAGAATAAATTTGAGCTGATTTTTGCTCTCTGATTAAGTTTGCAATAGCGTTGTTTACAATCATAATCTCTTGTGCCATTACACGACCTTTTTTAGTAAAGCCGTCTTCTGATAATTTAGGCAGCAATGTTTGAGAGAATACTGCAACCAAACTTGTAGAAAGTTGCAATCTTATCTGCTGCTGTTGACCTTGAGGGAATACGTCAATAATACGGTCAATTGTTTGAGAAGCAGATGAGGTGTGCAATGTTCCTAAAACCAAGTGACCTGTTTCTGCTGCAGTCAGGGCAAGAGACATAGTTTCAAGGTCTCTCATCTCACCGATTAGGATAATATCGGGGTCTTCACGAAGAGCAGATTTTAGGGCATTGGCTGTTGAACGTGTATCCTGTCCCAATTCCCTTTGGTGAACAATAGATTTTTTAGACGGGTGAATAAATTCTATCGGGTCTTCTATTGTTAAGATGTGTTCTGTTCTTGTTGAATTAATATAATCAATCATTGCAGCAAGTGTGGTTGATTTACCTGAACCTGTAGGACCTGTTACAAGAATCAAACCTCTTGGTTTATTTGCAACTCTTTTTACAACATCTGATAAACCTAATTCTTCAAATGTCGGGGGTTCAGAATTAATTGTTCTGAATGCTGCAGCATAGCTTCCTTTATCTTTATAAACGTTTACCCTGAAACGACCAACACCATGAAGCCCGTAACCAAAGTCTAATTCCCAGTTTTGTTCTAAAGTACGTCTTTGTTCGTTAGTTAAAATAGGGAATACAAGTGTTTCAATATCATCACTTGTTAAAACCGGAAGGCTTGTTCTTATAAGTTCGCCGTCTATACGAATTACAGGGGGCAAATCGGCAGAAATATGCAAGTCGGATGCATTTTTTTGTACCGTAAGCTCTAAAATTTCTTCAATTAACATAAGATATAATTGCTCCAAAATAAGATAATATATTAACAATATTACATTTTGACCACAAAAAAGTAAATACCTTTATGATAAAATCCTATAAATAATGCATAGAAACAGAAATAAAAAGCTCCCTAATAAAGGAAGCGTATTGAATTATATTTAGTTAAATATTTTAAGCCATTTATTGAAAAAATTGTTCAATAAGTTGGTATCTATCTGTTGAATTTAAATATAACAGATTGGTATTAATATGTCAATATCAATATTTTGGTATTTAAAAAATGAACGCAAGTAAACTCATTGCACAAAGAATTTTAGAGTTGAAAAAAAGAGAAAATCTAACTGTCGAAAAATTAGCTTGGCGCGGTGGTCTATCAAAAAGCTGTGTCGGTTATGCTCTTAAAGGTTTTTATGATACAAAAATCAGTACCATAACAGGTATTTGTGCTTCTCTAAAAATTTCTCTTGCAGAATTTTTCAGTACATTTACTGAAATACCCGAGGTTGAAGAGGATAAAATTTAATTGCTTGCAACGGTTTGTATATCAATATTTTCATTTACAACAATGGCATTTGAAATTGCAATACCTTCTTTATAGGCAGGGTTATTTTCAATTTTACCCTTCACATAAATAACGCTTGAGCCGCCTCCATCAAGGTTCATAGCATAAATACAGCCTAAATCTTTCATAAGTCTTGAAATTTCCCACAAAGTCATCCCGACTGATGCTTCCTCTCTGCCGTCAACAGTTACAATTATAAGCTCGTTGGTTTCAGTATACCCTATTGCGGTACGCGGATTTTTGCCATTTATTGCTCCAAATTTTTGCTCAGCTATATCTACAAACATCTGCCCGTTTTTTACAAGATACGGTCCGCCGCCTATAATATGCTCGGAATTTTCAAAGGATTCCGTAAATTTTATATTCATCTTTATTTTTATATCCCCCAGAAGCGGCTCTATATTTTGCTTTGGACCAACTACCGCAAATCCGCCTTTTGGTATTTCAACAGAACCATACCCAAAATTTAAAATTTCGCCATCCTTTACAGATATTGCCATTCCATATTTTGGTGCAGGGGGCGTAATTTTGCCCCATTTATCAGTATAGACAAGAGTATAGGTTGAAAGCATTCTTGGCTGGTTGATATTATCTGCTTTAATTTCAGTCTTTCTGCCGTTTATTGTGATATTTATTTTGCTTTTATCCATAGAATAAGAGTTATCAGGGTTTATGCCTAATGCAACCCTATTATAGATAGGACCTGTAAGAACATTCTTATCAATTACAAGTGTACCCAGAGGAACACCCGTCTGCGGTTTAAAATATCCGCCATTTATTGCCACTATTGAATTTTCAGTTTGCGCTATGGTTCTAATACTTGCTTTATTATTCAAATACATAGTGCCGGCTGTTTTTGGCTTAATTTCAAGCTTTGAATTAGCTTTTTTATTAATTTCAACAATATTTATTCTAACAGGACGGTTATTTATCCACTTTGTAACTTTAACATGAATGACACCTTGCGCGGGGCGGGAGATTAGCTGCCCTTTATATTTAAGGTCTGTATGGGTTTTCCATCTATAGTATTCGCTCTGTTCTATTTCAGCTTTTGATGGAGTTTCAGCTTTTGCTTTGAATGCAAAACGTCCAATCGAAGCAGAAGTTATTCCACCTGTATTTACATTTCCTTCATATGCAAATATCGGGTGCGCCTGACATAATGTCATATAGCATACACCCGATATTACAGTTATTCCAATTACGGTTATTAAAAAAGATACAATGTCTTTAGCACGCTGCCTTGTTAAATCCCCAATAATGGTAAAAAGAGGAGTCCAGGGAAGTTTGGGACAAAGTCTGAACTTCATAGCTATAGCACTGCCATCAGAATGAGGGCTTATAAATGCTGATTTAAGGGGAAACATTGTTTCTTTCTCCATACTGCCGTAAAATAATTTCAAACTTCTCTTTTTGCAGGATTCCAAACCGGCTAAAATTTTTGTAGTGTTTAATGACGTTAGTTTTTAAGGGGGATTTTTTAAAAAAGGTTTTATAATTTCCTCTACTACTATTGTAACATACTTTTAAATCCTCCGCAACCCCTTTATTGATAGTATTTTTGACACTTAATAGGATTAAAATAAATTTTACAAAACTGATGTTTTTTTCCTCTTTAAATTCAAATAAAAATAATGTATAATAAGAAAGTTGCTAAAAGAAAGGATGAAAATTTAGCAGCTTTTAAGACGAGAAGACAAGTTTAGAAACGGAGAAACTTATTTATGCACATCCACGTAAACGGACGTAATCTTGAAGTTACTGATGCAATTAAAGCCTACGTTAAAGAAAAAGTAGGAAAAGTTGCAGCGCATTATGACCAGATTCAAGGAATTGACGTCGTTTTAACCGTTATTAAAAATCCATCTGTCGCAGATTCACATATTGCAGAAGTAAATTGCAAAATGCTTGGCGACACTGTAAGGGTTGAAGAAAAAGCAGAATCAATGTATGCAAGTATTGATTTAGTATCCGACAAGCTTGACCGTCAGGTTAGAAAATTTAAAGAAAAAAATTCAAAAGCAAAAGTGGGCGCTGAATCAATCAGAACAGCAGCAAATGAGACAGAAGAAGCTTAAAAAAGATATATCTTAAAAAAAGCGGGTTGTTACACCCGCTTTTTAAATACTCTTATTGCACAAAAAACCCTGAGAAATTCTCAGGGTTTTTCAAGTATTAGTAAAAACTGTTAATTAAACTTTTGCAACTTGTGCTTGTTTAACAACATTTTCAAGAGCTTCAAGAGCATCAGCCGGTAATTTATCCAAGCCTGCTTTTTCAGTTTCTCTTGATTTTACAAATTCAATTCTATCTTGCATACGTTTTGTGAATTGTTCTTTGTATTCAGTATTAGAGAAGCTTGCATCAAAGCCTTCAACATCCATAATTTCAATGTCTGAGAAGCCTTCCCATTTGTGGAATTTAGCAGTACCTTCAACAATAGCTTCAATAACACCAAGAGTGTGTTTAGGTTGAACTTTTGTTCCCATAAATTCACCGGTATTCAAGATGTAGCAATCAACGCCATCTTCAATCAGTTGTTTAAATCTTGTGTAATCCATTTCAAGAGGGTAAACTCTGAATGGATTAGCATAAGGTTCAACAACTAAAGCATTCGGGTCAACGCCTTTTGCTAATCTTTCAGCTGAAGAACGTTTTGTAGCAAGGGTTGCACCCATAGCAGAACCTAATGACGCACCTGATAATTTTAATACAGGAGGAATAGTCGGGTCTTTCATTAACCAGAAGATAGCATTAATAGGTTCATCAATTCTATCTACACGGTTTGGTGACCATAATTTTGATTTAACAGCACGACCGTTGCCGTTTCTGATATCTTCTGTGATTGAATAAAGCTTACCGTCTGCTGATGCAATTACGCCTGCGTTTTGCTGAGTAAGAATGTATTTATTGTCATCACAGTTCATTGGATAGTCTGCAGTTTTATCAAAGTAAGCAGGTTCAAGAGCGATAGTATATTTATCATGAACGTTAATGATAAACGCATCATCATGAAGAACCGTAATATCATATTTATTATTGTGTTTTGCGTGGGTAATTGTTGATTTACCTGAACCGGATAAGCCAAATACTGCAACTTGGAATGATTTATTGTTTCCAAGGTTGTATCTTTTCATACCGCCGTGGCAAGAAGCATAGCCGTTTCTTGCAGCTGCACCCCAAGCAAGGGTTAAAGTACCTTTTTTGTGTTCGCCAAAGTATCTCATACCAAGGATAGCAGCACAGTTATGAGTTGGGTCAAAGAATGTTAAACCATATGGGAAATCAGGATGTGTCCAATCAGGGTCAGAGAAGATAAACAAGTCGCCTTCTGCGATTTCTCTAGAGTTTGCATACATATTTGAGTACATTTCGTTAAAGTATTGGAAGTTTAACATCCAAGAATACATAACATTTTCAAAGCCTTCAGGGATTAGAAGGTGAGCTTTAACCATAAAGTCTTCTTCCAAACCTACAACAACTTCGGTTCTGTACATTAATTTATCACGTGTTGAATAAACAGCTTCACGGATAATAGGAAGCAAGTAACCTAAATCACATCCGGGTTCGCCAACGATTTTTCTTGCAGCAGCGCAACGTCCAACAACTGTACCATCGTTGAATAATAATTGGTTAGCACCGGCAGGAAGACCGATTTTTTCGGGTTGATAAACAGGCATACCTGTAAGTTCAACTGTTCCTGGGCTGTTTAAAGCTAATTTATAAGCTTCTGAAACTGTTTGAACATGTTCTACATTGTTACCGTAGAAAGGCGCTGTGATAGTAGCACGAGCAGCCGAATAAAGCTTTTTAAGCTCCTCTGAATTTGTAAAAAATTCTTTTGTTGACATAAATAATATCTCCTTTATTTAACGGTTAGAATTTTCAAAGTTTATTTATCCAAGTCAAATAATAGCATAAAAATATTTTTTGTGTTAACATCTTTTTGTAAAAAGGGCTCAAAAAAATTATATAAAAAGCCTGAGGAGAGAATATGACACAAACATTCAACTATGAAATTAAGGATATAAATTTAGCTGAACAGGGAAAAAAGAATATTGAATGGGCGCAAAAAGATATGCCCGTTTTAGCAAATATAACTGAAAGATTCAGAAAAGAGCAGCCTTTTAAAGGTTTAAGGCTGACAGCCTGTGTGCATGTTACAAAAGAAACTGCAGCTCTTTGCATTGCAATGAAAGAAGGAGGCGCAGATGCTGTTCTTGCCGCTTCAAACCCATTATCCACACAGGATGATGTAGCTGCAGCACTTGTTAAATACTGGAATATCCCAACATATGCCATTGCAGGAGAGGATAAAGAAACTTATAACAGACATGTTTCAATTGCACTGGACCACAAACCGCATTTAATTATTGATGATGGGTGTGATTTAGTTGCAACCGTTCATAAATCAAGAAGAGATTTGATTCCAAATATCATAGGTTCTACAGAAGAAACAACAACAGGAATTATCAGGTTAGAAGCTATGGAAAAAGATGGTTCACTTGAATTTCCGGCATTAGGGGTTAATTCAAGCCTTACAAAACACCTTTATGATAACCGTTATGGTACAGGGCAAAGTGCGTTAGACGGTATTATCCGTGCAACAAATATTTTAATTTCCGGAAAAACTTTTGTTGTTGCAGGATATGGCTGGTGCGGCAAAGGTGCTGCCATGAGAGCAAGAGGGATGGGCGCAAATGTTATTGTAACAGAAGTAGACCCGCTAAAAGCACTTGAAGCCGTTATGGATGGTTTCAGAGTAATGCCTATTAAGGAAGCGGCTCTTGAAGGAGATATTTTCCTTACAGTTACAGGGGATAAAAATGTTATTGATGTAGAACACATTTTAACAATGAAAGATGGTGCTTTTGTTTCAAATGCAGGACACTTTGATGTTGAGGTTAACGTAAACGGGCTTAAAAAGCACGTTAAAGAATATAAAAATATTCGCCCTGCTTTAGATGAATGGGTTTTAGACAACGGCAAATCCGTTTATGTACTAGCAGAAGGCAGATTAGTAAACCTTATTGGCGCTGAAGGTCACCCTGCAAGCGTTATGGATATGAGCTTTGCAAACCAGGCACTTGGAATTGAATTTGTACTTAAAAATAAAGGTAAATTACAAAATAAACTTTATACGCTTCCAAGAGAGGTAGATGTGCAGATTGCCAAAATTAAGCTTGAATCAATGGGTGTAGAAATTGATACATTAACAGATGAACAATTTGAATATTTAAATTCCTGGAAATCTGGAACATAAAAAATATAAAATAAATTTTATCCCTCTTAAATCAAGAGGGATTTTTTATATATTCTTCATAAAGCCCATCAGTCAAAATAAAGCGGCCGAGAGGAAGAACTTCACAGTATGATGATAGAGATTTTATAAAACATTCATTTTCGCAAAATCCGCCTGAGACACAGAGCTTATCAGGGTTTTTAGTAAAATTCCAGGCATTATAGGCAATTCCTTTTATAAATTTTGAGATTGCGCTTTTTGGCTCTTGCCCCTTTGCAACATCATCCATAATTTTTTCTAAGCCAAATATACCGCAGGTTACAGCATATTTTTCTTCAGCCGGTTCAAGGTCTTTAACATCAACATTATAAAATTTTAAAAGCATTTCAATTGTAGCACCTGTAGCACTTGCACAGTTTGTATTCCAATCCATATCAGAAAATTTACCGTCATTAAATTTTACCCATTTAATGTCCCTTGAACCAAGGTCGAGCACGATAGTTTCCTCATTGAGCCATTTTTTAGCACCGCATGCAAGTGCCACCACTTCATTTTCATACTTTAATATATTTTTTAGCTGGGCAGAATGCCCTGTGGCTGCAACAAATTCAATATCCAGTGTTTTTAACTGCGAAGTCGGGAGAATTTTATATGATTTTACACCATTTTCAACAGTCAAAATTTTGCTCCAGGTGGTTCCAGCATCAAGAAAATTCAGTGTTTTTCCGGCAGTTTCAGTATTAAGATGCTCTGTTGCAGAAATTTCAATCATTATCTTAGCCTCAAAAATGCTTCAATCTTTGCCTTGATTGAATTTGTAGGGGTACCGTCTATATCTATATAGAGTCCGTTATATTCATTCGCAAGGTATTTTGCAAGCTGATTTTTGGCACAAAATGTCTGGGCAAAAAAGACTGTGGGTAAATCCTTTTCAACAAGCATCTCTAACTCAATATTACCGGGATTTTTCGCCTCAACACAACGTGTCCAACCAAAAACATGGGTATTATCAGGAAAAATTTCCAATATGCTCAAATCATTTGGAGGAACACCCCAAAAGCCAAACTGCGGTTTAGATTCAGGCAAATAAGAATAGTCTTTTTCTTCGATAATATTTGCTGTTATTTTTTCAATTTTTTCTTTTAAGGGCAAATTACTTATACTGATTGGCGTTTTGGGCAACTTATCAAGAGGTAAAACCTCCTCAAAATAAGAAGTTTCAATATTAAAACCTTGTTCTTTTAAAATATGCACGGCAAAAAAGGCTGAATCGCACTTGTCCTTGCCCACCGGGGCTAAAATTGTTATCAAATTTTCTTTCAAATAAAATGCATTATTAAAAATATTTTTTATAATCGAACAATAATTTTCAGGCAAAATAGCGGTTTTCGGGTAATTAAAATCAATATCCAAATCTACCCATTCAGCAGCTGGGTAGAGGTTTTTATATTTTTCTATTAAAGAGGGTTTAGGATATCCCCAAAAACCAATAATATTTCTCATATTTGAGATTATAGGTGAAAAGAACAATAGTTGCAATTTCAAAGATTATAGTCTTGACAAAGCAATAACCATGGTAAATAATTAAAGAGTAGGGCGAAGTTCCTAACAATGGTTTGCCGCCTGTTAAGAACTTCACTTCATGCCTACAATAGTTTAAGAATTGCTAAAATCAATTTAGCTAAAAGCTCTAGTACAACTAGGGCTTTTATTATTGTTTCCAATAAATTCCTCATTCTATATCACCTCCTTTGCCGGTTGATTTCTTCATTAAATCCCGTGTGCCGGTTGGAAGTGAAAAGGCACTTACCCTAAAATCAATTTTACTAATTTTCTTGCTATATGTCTAATTGAATTATTATAATCAATTTACGCTAAGGAGAAAATTTCATAAATTTCATCATCAGAAAGCTCTGTAATTACTTTTTCACCTGTAAATACAGCAGCATCAGCTAGTTCGCGTTTATCTTTAATAATTTTATCAATCTTTTCTTCAAACGTAGAAAGTGTTATAAATCTGTGCACCATAACGTTTTTGTCCTGCCCGATACGGTATGTTCTATCGGTTGCCTGGTCTTCAACAGCAGGATTCCACCAAAGGTCATAGTGAATAACATTGCTTGCAGAAGTCAAATTCAGCCCCAAACCGCCTGCTTTAAGGGATAGAATCATAATTTTTCTGTTGATTTCTTCTGAAAATTCTTTTATCATCTCTTCTCTTGCCTTAACATTCAAAGACCCGTGGAAGAAAAGAGGATTTGTATTAAATTCATCTGCAATAATTTTTTCTAAGATTGAACCCATCTCTTTATACTGGGTAAAAATCAGAACTTTTTCATCATTATCCAAAATATTAGCCAAAATTGACATCAATTTTTCAGTTTTACCGGAAGCGCCGCGCCCCATATCGCCGTGTTTTAAATAATGATAAGGGTGATTGCATACCTGTTTTAGGGAAGTTATAAGTTTAAAAATGGCACCGCGTCTATTGATACCTGCACCTGCAGATTGCACTTCCTGCATAGATTGATTTAAAACTCTTTCATATAAAGCTGCCTGCGGTTTTGTTAAATAACAAAATTCATCCAAAACAACTTTTTCAGGAAGGTCTGAAATAATCATCTTATCTGTTTTTAAGCGCCGCAGCATAAACGGAGATATCGCTCTTTTAAGTTTTTCTGCCCTTTGGGTTTCTTTAAATCTTTCAATAGGAACTGAATAATTTTTACCAAAATCATTGATGGAGCCTAAATATCCCTTGTTTATAAAATCAAATATGCTCCAAAGTTCAGACAATCTGTTTTCAACAGGAGTGCCTGTCATTGCGATTTTCATATCAGCTTTAATTGATTTTACCGCCTGGGTTTGGGAAGTATTTGGATTTTTAATATTCTGCGCTTCATCAATTATAACAAGGTTCCAATTATGTTTTTTAAATTCTTCAATATCTATTCTTAAGATTGCATAAGTTGTTAAAATAACATCACACTCAACCGTAAATGCACGGTTAAAACCATGGTATGTGTATACATCAAGGTTTGGTGCAAAGTTTTCAAATTCTCTTTCCCAGTTGCCAAGAAGGGTTGTAGGACAAATAACAACAACCGGTTTTTTCAGCTTTTCTTCCTCTTTTAATTTAAGAATCAAACTTATTACCTGAATTGTTTTACCAAGACCCATATCATCTGCTATACAACAGCCAAAACCTTTGTTAACATTTGTATACAGCCACCTAAAGCCAATTTCTTGATAAGGTCTTAAAGTTCCACTTAGAGCTTTTGGCAAATCTATTTCTTCCACCTTTGTAAAGTTGCTTATAACCTTTGCAAAAGCTTCATCATAGTCAAAATCATATTCATCAATTTTACCCGATAAGCTGTGGTGTAAAAGCTCCATCTTATTCATCACAAAATCAGGCTTTTTCTTTAATCTCTCTAAAAGTTTTTCTGTTTCATCCTTATCAATTAAAATGTATTTGTCTTTATATTGAATAAGTCCGTTTGTATCTTTGGTCAGTTTTTGAAACTCTTCTGCTGAAATTTTCTCACCGTCGCCAAGTGCAACTTCTATTGAAAAATCCATAATTTCATCAAGAGAGATGGTCGAACCGTTAGACAGATTCATTAAATCTTCAAGGTCTTGGATTCTTTTTTGTTTCACCCTTGCATTAATTGAAGCACGCGGAATGATAATATTATCCATACCTTTTGGAAGATTAACTTCCATATCAGCTTGCGCAAGATAGTAGGTAATTTGCGTTATCATTTTGTAAACGCCTGATAAATCAAGTTCCAGGGTTGTGTCTTCAAGGTCTTCAATATATTTTGTCGCCCAGTTAATTTGTTTTTCTATTATTGTTTTATCAGCATCGTTTAAATCTTCAAGACTAAATATTTCATTTGTCTTTTTATTTTTAGCGAATATTTTTAATAAGAATTTGTCCTCTTTTGTATCTTCAATCTTTTCAATATTAAAGACAGGGACAACTTCATAGGTTCCAAGGCTCATTTCATCAAGCCAGGTTTGAATATCCTCACCCAAGTCATTGCCTTTAAGCATTCTTTTATGAACGGATGATTTTACAAAATATATGGCAGATTTTAAGTCTTTAAATTTAAAATGTTTAACATTTAGAAAATTAAAAATTAGATAATTTAAATATCTTTCAATAAGCTTCTTTGTGGTTTCAAGGTCAAGAAAGTCATTATTTATAATTTCAAGATAAGCATTTAAATAGTCTTTATTTTTAAAATAAGGCTCCCAAAAGATTGAAAATGTATCTTTTTTGAATTTAACAGACGGGATAAAGTTTAGTTTTTCAACTGTTTTCTTCACAAAGTTTGTAAGGTAGAAATAAAATTTATAATTTTCGGATAAATCTTCCGTTATTTCTAAGTTCTCAGGCAAACCCGTAAAATATTCAAAGAATAAATCAAGGGGAATGGAATAACCGTATTTATCTCCTTTATATTCGGCTTTCAGCCTATATAAAGAACCTTTGGATTTTAAGTAATAATCAAAATTATATGGCGGGGTTATAAAAATTTCTGCCGTATTATCTTTGTTTTCAAAGATTATATCGGTCGACCTTAATATAGGATTTTTTGTATCAAATGTGTCCGGAAATTCTTCTTCTATAAGCTCATATATGAGCGACAGTGTATATCTAAAATCCTTGTTTTTTTGTGAATATGGGTTAGAATCCAAATTCAAAAGGAGTTTTTCTACATCATTTTTCTTAAATGTTAAATTCTCGTATTTCATTGTTTTCTTATTTTATTATAAAAACAATTTGTTGTATAATAGTTTTAGAGGATTTTAAGAAAAATAGGATTTAAATTTGAAATTTGCAGTAAGAATTATAAAAAACCAGTTTTATCCCCTAAAAATAAATGAAGGCGCTAATTTGCACCACGGGCAGATGGTACTCGTACGTACAGAAAAAGGGGAAGAAGCGCATAAAGTCTTTCTTGTAAATTCGCAAATTCAAAAACAATGGGAAAAATTCAAACCTGAACCTCTGCCATTTATCAGAACAATGAATGAAAGAGATATGGCAGAGCTTGAAGAAATTAAAAAGCTTGAGATTCAAGCCCTTTATAAGTGCAGAGAGCTTGCAGCAAAAAGAAATTTATCAATGAACCTTATTCAAACAAGGTATACATTTGATAAGAAAAAAATTACATTTTATTATACAGCACCTGAACGTGTTGATTTTCGTGAACTTTTAAAAGATTTAACCCAGGAATTTAAAAGGGTGAGAATTGATTTAAGACATATTGGCGTTCGAGATGAAACCAGCATTTTACAGGGTCTTGGCGTTTGTGGACAAGCATACTGCTGCTGCTCATTTTTAAAGAAGTTCGAATCTGTTAATACAAAACTTGCAAAAGACCAGGGAATCCCAATGACACCCGGAAAAATAACAGGTTCTTGCGGAAGGCTTTTATGCTGCCTGAATTATGAATATCCAAATTATCTTGAGGCTGCAAAACATCTTCCTCCTGTGGGTTCAGGGGTGATGACACCGGATGGCATCGGAAAAGTCGCCATGCTGAATTTCTTAAAAAATACCATAGGCGTGAAGCTTGAAGATGGTAAGATTAAAGATTATTTAAAAGAAGATATTGAAATGATAGATGGTGAAGTAAATATTGAAATTGAAGGGTCTGATAACCGTCTAAATTATTCAGAAGAGGGTGAAACTATTGATATTAAATCATTAGATAATGATAAAAATTCATCCACAGGAAATATTTAGCTTAAGAAAAAGAAAGTTTTTATGGAAGAAAAAGAAGTTTCAAGTAAAAAATTATCAAGTGTTATTGCACGAACTTTAGATGATAAAAAAGCATCTGATATTTTGGTTTTAAACGTAGCAAGCGTTTGCGTATTATCCGATTATTTTGTAATAGCTTCAGCAGGCTCTACCACGCAAGTTAAAGGTTTAACATCATCTTTAAGAGAAAGAATTAAAGAATTATTCGGTCGCATCCCAAACGGAGATGAAAATGACCTTAAAAACAGGTGGAACCTTCTTGATTATGGTGATGTTATAGTACATATTATGCACAATGAACAAAGAGAAAATTACGCACTTGAAAAATTCTGGAATCACGCGCTAAAAGTGGATAGGGAAGATTGGATAGAAGAATCAAAAGAATATTCACAATATGCAAGGTAGTGCATCATTTGCCTTATAAAAAGAACTAAAACTATGGAAGATTTTTTATCAGAGTTAACAAGCGAATGCCATAATATTGAATACAAAGAAGTTGAAAATGAAGGTCTATATAAGACTATTTCAGGATTTTCAAACACAGATGGCGGTTGCATAATTCTTGGGGTGGAAGATACCACAAAAAATATTGTCGGAATTCAATTAGAAAATGGACAACAGGAAAGAATTATAAATAAAATTGCTGATTCTCTTGGTATTCAACCAAATATTCAGCTATACACAATTGATAAAAAGAATATTTTAAAAATTATCGTGGAAAAATCCTTCAATCCTATTCAATATAAAGGAAAGTATTATAAAAGAATCGGCTGTGAAACACGAGAAGCAACGGGGAGTGAACTTAAAAAACTTCTTTTAAAGGATTTAAACTGGGATTCTATTCAAAATAATTATTCAATTGATGATATAGATAAAGAATCTGTACAATTATTTGTTAAATTAGCCACAAACAGAGGGCGTCTTACAGAAGAAGCGACTTCATATTCTGTTGAAGAAATTTTAAAACATTTAGATTTAATTAACAATAATAAACTCACAAATGCGGCAGTTTTATTATTTGGCAAAAATCCACAAAAATTATTTAAAAAATCTACTGTAAGAATTGGTCTGTTTAAAGGCTGTACAGAAGAATTAATAATTGGAGATAAAACAATTTCCGGCAATTTGTTCAAACAATTTCAAGAAGCGGAGACGGCAATAAAATCATTTATAAATGTTAGATATGAAATAAAGGATTTTATACGTGATGATATCTGGGATTATCCTTTAGTGGCAATAAGAGAGGCTTTATTAAATGCTTTAATACACAGAGATTATTTTGATAATAATTCAGATATACAAATCAAAATTTTTGATGACCATATTTGGTTCTATAACCCTGGAGATTTATATGGCGGTCTTACAATTGAACAATTAAAAAGTAATCATCATCCATCAAAAGCAAGAAATTCATTAATAATGGATGTAATCTATAGAGCAGGATACGTTGAACAATTTGGAACCGGCATAAAACGTATGGCACAAGCTTGTATAAATCAGGGGTTACCAGTACCTAATTTTGAATTAAGTAACAGTGGTTTTGTATTGCAAATAGATAAAGAGTACAATAATATCAATGAAAGACAAAAAAAGGCGATTAGATATATAACATCAAACAAATATATAACAAATAGTATTTATCAGGAAATTAATAACACAACAAGAGAAACAAGCAAAAGAGATTTGGCAAAACTACTTAATTTAAATATTGTAGAAACATTTAGTGATGGAAGATATTTAAAATATAAATTTAAAATTTAGTATGACCCATAAGTGACCCATAAGAATTTTAATTAATTAGTTAATTAATTAACTAATTAATTAAAATGACCCATAAGTGACCCATAAGAAAATTCATAAAGGCGAATTTATTTATAAATTCATTGCGTTTTAAAATAACAAAAACCAAGGCAGTTTTTAATAATCTGTTGCAAAATCGCTTTGATGTTGTTAAAATTAGAATTATAAATATGCGTCTGGATATGCGTTATAATATTTAATATATAGGCGCTATTGAGGAATAAGTTTTAGTTTAATTCAGCATGCAAGAATTTTTTGTTGTCAAACTTCAGAAAGTTCTTGCTTTTTTTATTTAAATTCATTTTAATTGTTTTTTTAATATTTAAAATTACTTTAAAGGTAATAAATAATTTATTAAGCAATAGAATAAAAAACGTCCTGAAAACATAAATTCCAGAACGTTTTTAAATTTTATTTTAAAGAAATTTTATATAATATAAAATTATTCTTCAACTTCAGCTGTTTCTTCTTCAACAATTGCTTCTTTGATGGTTTCTGAAGCCGTTACAGATACTCTTAATTGAGCTTTGACTTTTGAAGATAATTTAACAGTCATATTAAAATCACCAACATGGCTGATTGGATTATCAAGAGTGATGGTTTTTCTATCCACTTCAATACCTGTTTTAGCCAATAATTCTTCAGCAAGTTTTTTAGTTGTAATTGTACCAAATAATTTGCCTGATTCGCCGGCTTTTGCTGATAATTCAATCACTTCAGCTGCCTGAATTTTTTCAGCCTGTGCTAAAGCTTCCTGATGAAGTTTTTCAGCTTTAGCTTTAATTCTTGCCATATCTCTTTCCCTAGCTTCAAGAGAGCCTTTTGTTGCTCTTTCAGCTAAGTTGTTTGGAATAAGATAATTTCTTGCATATCCGTCTTTAACATTCACTATATCGCCAACTTCGCCAATATTTTGAACATCTTTTTTAAGTATAAGTTGCATTTAGTTTTCTCCTTGTTGTTTTTGCTTAAGTAAAGTTATCTTAAATAAAACATCACGTTTTTTCAAGTCCTTACTCTAAAGTTATTTTTTCTTCTTTGTTTTTTTATGTGATGGCACGGTTTCTTCTTTATTATACTCTTTGGATGAAGTTTCTTCTGATTCATTCTTATCAGCTTCATCTTCTTTTTCTTCTAAATTCTTTTGGGCTTGTTCAATTAATTCATTATCAATTTCTGCACCATCAGCTAATGCCATTGCTTTTTCTTTAATTAAACCTTCTAATTCTTTAACTATTTCTTCAGCTTTTTTCTGATTTTTAAGACTCTGTTCTTTTATAGCTTCATCAATTTCATCATCGGTTTTAGGGCGAATAACAGGAATAGATAAGTCAAGAACCGTCTTATTTTCAAGCGCATCAATCTGTAATTGAAAATTATCTTCTTCTATTTCCATATATTTTGATACAACAGATACAAGCTCTTCTCTCATCATTTGAATAGCACGCTCTGAAAAACCTGCTCTGTCTTGCAATAATACAGTTTTAAGCCTGTTTACGGCAACACCCTTTGTGGGATCTTCCTGCTGCTCTTCTTGAGATGTAAAAAAGCTTAAGACCTTATTGTATAAATCATGAAAAATATCTTTCATTATTCAGCCTTCGCTTTCTTTTGGAAGAATTTTTTAATCTTTTCAAAAATATTTTTAGGCTGGTCAATATCTAAAAAGGGTACATCTTCCCCCTGGATTCTTTTTGCAACATTTAAATATGCCTGCCCTGCAAGAGATTTTTCATCATTCACAATAGGCTCACCCTTGTTTGTTGAAGTTATAACGCCCGTATCTTCAGGAATTATACCGATAAGTTCTGCTGATAAAATTTCAACAACATCTTCAACACTCATCATATCGTTTGATTTAATCAAATTAGGGCGAACTCTGTTTACAAGAAGTCTGTATCTTTTAACATCCTCTTTTGATTCTAAAAGTCCTATAATTCTATCGGCATCACGAATCGCGGACATCTCGGGAGTGGTTACAACAATAGCTTCATTAGCACCTGCTACGGCATTTTGGAAACCTTGTTCAATACCTGCGGGACAGTCAACAAGGATATAATCAAATTCCTCTTTTAAAGTTTCGCAGATTTCTTTTAATTGGTCAGCATTTACTGCAGATTTATCCCTTGTTTGTGCTGCAGCAAGCAAGCAAAGATTCGGGTTTTTCTTATCTTTTACAAGTGCTTGTTTAAGTTTGCATCTGTCTTCAACAACATCAACTATTGTGTATACAATGCGGTTTTCTAAACCTAACAGTAAATCAAGGTTTCTAAGACCGATATCTGTATCAATTAATACAACCTTGTTGCCGCCCTTTGCAAGAGCAGTACCTATATTTGCAGAAGTCGTGGTTTTTCCAACCCCGCCCTTTCCTGATGTAATTACAATAACAGAACCTGTCATATATTTTCACTCCTATTGATTAGCCATTTTAAACAACACAATATTATCATCCACAATCCTAGCTTCTTCAGGCGTAAAGATTGAAGATTTTACAATGTATGGAATATTTCCGCCATCCGGGCGTCTTGAATAGCAGTTTGCAATTCTAAGCTGCACGGCATTCATTTTTAATGCTCTTATTTTAGCATCCCTGTTTCCTCTGGAACCGGCGTGTGCAATTGAACCTAAAACACCCCAAACTGTGATATCGCCTGTAGCTTTAATTTCTGAACCGGGGTGACAGTCGCCAATAATTACAATGTTTCCATCAAATTCCAAAGTTTGACCGCTTCTTAATGTTTGATTAACATAAATTGTCTGCTTATTATCAATAACTACGGGGTCGCTTGTTGGAGGAGCATAAAAATCCACCTCTTCAAAGTCTTCTTCATCCTGTAATTTTTCATCGCTTGCTTTTTTATAAACAGTAATAACCTGCTTTTGAAGTTTTTCTGTTTCATTCAATAATGGCGCAGGCTCGCTTTTTACTTCTTTATCAGGTTTAGTTTCATCTGTTTCTCTTATTTGTTTTTTTAATTCATCAAACTTATTTGCAGATTTATTCGCTTTTTGAGTTTTCTTATGAATTTCTTCATCAGACTCTTTATTTTGTTCATTTTGAACAGGTTTGCTTACAGAATCAGCTGCAGGAATTTCAATTATATCCTCTTTATTTTCAGCATTCTCGTTTTCTTCATCAGCCACTGTCTGAAGTTTTAACACCTTAGGCTGTGTTACCCTGATACCCATTGAAGCACAAGCATTTTGGGTAATTAAAGATGTAGTCTCAACATTCACAAGTTCTGAATTATAGCTTTCAATTAAAGACCTGATGCTTAAAATTTGGGATTGATTTAGAACATTATCTTTAAGCTTTAATGAGATTCCTCTGCCTGAAGCGTTTGGAATTTCAAGAGCCAAAGAAACATTATTGATAATCTCTCCTGTATTGCTGCATTCGCTTAAGTCTATGACAAAAAGTCCAATATTCTCTTCCATAAAAATCATACCTCAACATTAACTTAATATTTACCTTATCTTAAAATTGAGATAAAAACAATTGTTTATAAAGAAATCTTGCGCGCTAAATCATGATTTTACAGGCATTTTGGCAACAAAGTGCATATTTTAAGGCAATTTTTTTACTTTATGTGTTTTAATAAGAATGTCAAAGTAACCTGTTTTACCTTTTAATGTTTGAATAAAAGAACCATTAAAGAGGAGCGCTAGCGACGGGATTGTGTCCTTGTTTTAAACATTAAAAGGCAAAGCCAGATATGTGAAAGCTATGCAGGTAAATTCAATACAAAATACAGCATTAACAAATACTTTTAAAGATTTTCGTATGCCGGATATAAAGACGGCACAAAATACAAATTTGCTTAATATAACCCCTGTTCCTGCTGAATTTCATAATGAAGAATCTCATAAATATGAAAAAGGCGGGTTAAAAAAAGCAGTACCCTTTATAGGAGCCATTATCGGCACAGTTTTGCCCCTTGTTGTTTTTAATAAGGTTAAGGGTAAAACCATGGATAAAGAGATTTTAAAATCAGGAAAAATTCTGGATAAATTAAAGGAGGTTGGCGAATATTTTGAAATAGACGGCGTGCCAAAAATTTTATCAACTGCAGCAGGAGCAATTTCAGGCGGACTTTTAGGCGGCTGCATTATTGATAAAAATAAAGAGGATAGAAAAGAAAAGGTTAAAGAAGCTGTTTTTGAAATGACAAATATAACAGTTCCAACCCTTCTTGTAGCAGGGATTTTAAAATTTATGCAGTCTAAAAAACTGGATAAAGGTATAGGTAAATTTGCTCCCGTTATTTTAGGACTTGGAGCAGGGATTCCTATTGCAAATAAAATTTCAAATACGGTATCTAAGAAAATATTTAAGGATGATAAAGGGGAAGAGCGTAAATTTAAACCAAAAGATTTACTTGTACATTCTGATGATTTAATTGAAATGCTTGTATTATTAAAAATTCCTTTTGTAAAACAGCTTCAAATTGATAAAATTTTAGCACTTATATACGCTAAATGCGGATATGAAACAGGAACAAAAGATATGCATAACAAAAGCACAGGGCACCATCACTAATAATTAATTAATAATTCTCTCATCACATTTAACGGAAAGATTGTCCTTATTTGCATTAACAAACTGTATAAATAAGTCTTTCGCATTTAAGCGTGTTGGTTTTGCTTCTTTATATAAAATACCGTGAATCAAATCATTTTTAGATTTTTTGAAATATTTTTCAACATTTGCAATAGTATATATCTTTTGTAAATCTATAGGTTCATTATCAGTGGTTTTTACAAATTGGGAAAGATATTTATTGGTTTTTCCTGAATGATGAGCTTCAAGAAGCGCTTTTTTATCAAAAGTAATTCCTGAATAATGCATTATAGGATTTCTTTCAGGCGCTTTTTCATTAAAAAGAAGATTTTCCAAAATCAAATCTAAAAGTACGCTGCCTGATACTTCATTTTTCAATATTGAAGCCTCATCATGCACAATGCCGTTTAAAACATTCATCATCTGTAAATTATTTGCCCCGCCTGCTTCTTTTGTATCAAGAGAAGTCCTTATTGCAGAAGCATTTATGCCAAATATTTCAATTTCAGGGTTTGTTTTTTGAATTTCTGATAGAATTGAATCCGTTACAAAATTTGCAAGATAATTATTGCCGAGCCTTACATCATCTACATTTAATGTTAAAACATCTGCTTTATCAGGCTGGATTTTATACTCTTTTTCTAAATCTTTATCAAAAACCCTATTATAAAATGCTTTAAAATAGCTGCTTTCCGGAGATTTTCTAGGTCTTTTTAAAGGATAATATTCTGTTAATTCAATATCTGATTTCAGGCTGCCATCATCGTCTATAAAGAATTTTGTATTGATATATTTATTAAAATTCTGATTCAAATTAACAATCTTCACCCCGGAAACATCTTCAATATCATCTTTATGCTCATGGGCATTTAATATAAGATTAATATTTTCCCCACCCATCTTTAATGCCAGATTTTGTGCAAAATCAACCCCTGTATGGCTTGATACTATAACAATACCTTTTGGATTTCGTTTTTTGAATTTTTCAATTGTTTTTACCGTCTCATCAAAGGTTTCTTTGTAATCCTCAGGAGTTACGAGCTTTGATGCTTTTGGAATTTCATTTATAAATTTAATTCCTTCGGTGTCTTTTTTGTAATATGGCATATTGACAGGGTTTATGCCTAAAAACAGGGCTTTATGCTTCAGATTTGGATTTTTATCATCATCAACTTCAAGTATATCCTGCCTTACAACCTTATTTTTGCTTGCTAAAGATTTAAGCGCAGGAGATTCTTCAAAATCAATATTTGTCATTAACACTGTGGCAAATATTTTCTTCAAAATCTTTGCAAACTCATCCACACCGGCATCAAGTTCATGGTTTCCGGGCACAAAATATGTTTTTAAATTAAAGCCAAAATCCTGTATCTGTTTTATAAATTTATTGAAAAATAAAGCCTGATAAAAATGTGAATTAGCATCAGGTTTTGATTTATATCCTTTTGTGCCGCCTGAAATAAACCAATCTCCGGCAACTAACAGTACATTTTGATTCCCTTTTTTATTGTCCAAAAATAATTCATCCTTGTTATCCTCCACGCTTTGATAAAATTTATCTAATTTATCAAGATTTCCATGGTTATCTGAAAAAGAATTTATATTTAAGACTGCACCTTTAAAATTAAAAGGGGAGATATGATTTATTTTCATAGTGTATTTTTAAAGTTTGTAAATAAAAATATTTGATAGTTTTTTATGCTCTTGTTAATATTTTGTTATGAAAAAAAGATTTTTATTAACGGTTTTAACAATACTTGCTTTATTTTTAAATAACGAAGCTTTTGCAAAGGATTTTTCCGACGATAGTTTAAAATATAAACTAATTAAGACAACCTTTGACTATGCACCGATAAGAGAAGAAGCAAGCCGCAATGCGGTTAGATTTACCCATCTTAAAAGCGGTGTTTCATTATATTCAGATAAACAAACATCTGATTTTTATAAGGTAGATTTAGGATTAAATAAGCCTTATTGGATAGAAAAAATTTATATAAAAGAAGATGGAAAATCAGCTTATAACAAATCATCTAAGGTTTCAAAAATTAAATTTTATCAAAACAAAGATAATTATATTGTAAAAATAAACACTAAAACCAAAACTCCGTATAAAGTTTACCAAAATGAAAACGGCTTAAAGTTTCAGCTGTACAATATAAATGTTAATAATAAAGACTTAAAGGTAAAATTTAAAGACGGTGGAAAATTCAATTATTCTGTCAAAAAGGCAAATAACGGTTCAGAAATTTTAACTGTTAATTATAGAAATAATGAACCAATTTTTGGGTATGATGTTGAAAATAAAAAAGAGCTTTTTGGAGGCTCGCTTGTATTTAGCATTAAAAAACCAATTAAAGTAGATTCCAAAAAACCTTTAAATAAAGTAAAAATAGCACTGGATGCTGGACATGGCGGAAAAGAATGCGGAGCTGTTTCAGGCGGAGTATATGAAAAAAATATAAACCTTCAAATAACTAATGAATTAAATGAAATTTTAAAAGACAGAGGCGCAAAGACTGTTCTTACAAGGAAAAAGGATATTGATACCGAGCTTTATTCAAGAGTAGATAAAGCGCGGGATAAAAATGTTGATATTTTTATCAGTATCCACCAAAATTCCCTTCCAAACCCAAAAAATTGGGCTAAAAAACACGGCAGCGGGGTTTATTATTACAATGAAAATGCAAAAGCTCTTGCTCATAGCATTCAAAGAAACCTTGTAAAAAAGACAGGTTTTAGAGATGATGGCGTATTCAATGCTTCATTTGCGGTTATCCGCTCTACTGACCCTGTAAGTATTTTGGTAGAGTGCGGTTATATAATTCACCCGTATGAAAGAAAAAAGCTAACAGACCCGAAATTCCAAAAAATTGTTGCAGCTGCAATAGCAGACGGGGTTGAAGAATATTTAAACAATACAGCATTATAAAGTTAATCTTTGGCTGCTATTAATCAAAAAATATTTAATAAAAATGGGGCTTTAAGCCCCAAATCTACTTTATAATATCAGTTTTTAAAATATTCCCAAAAACTTTTTCTTTCTGTATTTTGTAATAGTTTCAGAACTTAAACGCGTACCTTTATCATAAGTTTTAACGGCTGTAAGATAAGCTCTTGCTGTATCAATACTGGTAAAACAAGGTATTCCGTACATTTCAGCAATTGTTCTTATCTGAAAACCTGAACTTTGAGAATTTTTACCCAGTGTAGGAGTATTCAAAACAAAGCTCAAACGCCCTTCTTTCATACGTTTTTGGAGTTTATCCACCATAAATTTTTCAATCATCTTGGATGGTACACCATTTTTTTCAAGAAATTTATGTGTTCCCCAGGTTGCCATAATGAAAAACCCTTGTGAATAAAGTTTTTTCACAATTTTTAATGCAGGTTTTTTATAATGGTCATTCAATGAAACCAGAACTCTCTGTTTTCTTTGTCCGAATTTATACCCGCCTGCGATAAATGCCTTTAAAAGAGCTTTTTTATAAGAATAATCAACCCCTAAAACTTCTCCTGTAGATTTCATTTCAGGGGCAAGTGCAGGGTCAATTCTATTCAGTTTTTGGAAGCTAAATACAGGCATTTTCACACATACAAGCTTCGATGTTCTGTATAACCCTGTACCGAACCCTTGGCTTTTGATTGATTTTCCTAAAATTGCATTAATTGCAATTTTTGTCATAGGTATACCTGTCACTTTAGACATTATGGGAACTGTACGGGAAGCTCTTGGGTTTACTTCAATCACATAAACAGTATCATCCTTTATTATGAATTGAATATTCATTAAACCAACAATGTTAACCTTTTTAGCGATTTTTTTTGCGTATTCTACAAGCTTTTTCTCCTGGCTTTTTGTAATATTGCGGGAAGGATAAATACTCATAGAATCGCCTGAATGTACCCCTGCACGCTCTACATGTTCACAAATACCTGGAATCAGGATGTCTTTACCATCTGAAATAGCATCCAATTCTACCTCTAAGCCCTCAATATACTGGTCAATTAAAACAGGGTGTTCGCCTGAGAATTTTAATGCCTCATTAATATAAGTTAATAATTCTTCATCGTTATAAACCACCTGCATGCCGCGCCCGCCAATAACATAGGATGGGCGCACAAGAACAGGATATCCAAGCTCCTTTGTGGCACTAAGAGCTTCTGCCATTGTTTTAACGCCTTTTCCTTTGGGCTGCGGAATTTCAAGGTCAGATAACAATTTTTCAAATACTTTTCTATCCTCAACCGCATCAATGCTTTCCAGCGAAGTGCCGAGTATATTAACACCATATTTTGCAAGCTTTGGAGCTAAGTTAATAGCCGTCTGCCCGCCAAATTGCACCATAACGCCATACGGTTTTTCTTTTTTTACAATATTCATAACGTTTTCAACGTTCATAGGTTCAAAATAAAGCCTTGATGCTATATCAAAATCAGTTGAAAGGGTCTCGGGGTTTGAATTTACCATAACGGATTCATACCCGTTTTCTAAGATTGCACGGGCTGCATGGACTGAACAATAATCAAATTCAATCCCCTGCCCAATTCTTATGGGACCTGAGCCTAAAACAAGGATGTTTTCTTTATTTTGACCGCCTTCTTTGTGCTCGGTCTTAAATTCTTCCAATTCACAAGCTTCACCGTATGTTGAGTAAAAATAAGGGGTTGAAGCGTGAAATTCTCCTGCGCAGGTATCAACAATCCTAAATGCTGCAGGATAATCATATTTTTCAAGTTCTTCAATGCCAACCTTTGATATGGCTGCAATTTCAGAATCTAAATACCCAAAATCCTTAGCTTTTTTATACAGCCCTTCATCTAAAGATTTTTGTTCAAGCTCTATTTCAAGATTTACAATATCTTTAATCTGGTTTATAAACCACGGGTCAATTTTTGTAATCTCTCTTATTTTTTGAACATCAAAGTTTCTTTTTAGAGCTTCCGATACTCTGAAAATACGCCTGTCATCCTGAATATGAAGATCATTTAGCAAATCTTCGTTTGATAAATTTTCAAATTTGTAATGTAAAATACCTGTATGCTTATCTTCAAGCGATGCAACAGCTTTTTTAAAACTGCTTTTAAATGTACGTCCTATCGCCATAACTTCGCCTGTAGCCTTCATTTTGGTACCAAGCATTCTATCGCCTGTTGCAAATTTATCAAAAGGCCACTTTGGAATTTTTACCACAACATAATCAAGTGAAGGTTCAAACGCGGCAACGGTTTTACCGGTTACAGCATTTTTGATTTCAGAAAGTTCATACCCGATTGCAATTTTTGTAGTCACCTTTGCAATCGGATACCCTGTTGCCTTGGAAGCAAGGGCAGAAGAGCGGCTAACGCGCGGATTTACTTCAATTACATAATATTGGTTTGTCTTTGTATCCAAAGCATACTGTACATTACAGCCCCCTTCAATTTTAAGAGCGCGGATAATTTTTATGGCTGAAGTCCTAAGCATTTGATATTCGTTATTTGTAAGGG
Organism: Candidatus Gastranaerophilales bacterium; assembly: GCA_910586855.1. Classification (GTDB taxonomy): domain Bacteria; phylum Cyanobacteriota; class Vampirovibrionia; order Gastranaerophilales; family Gastranaerophilaceae; genus MGBC122484. The sequence goes on along the minus strand of CAJUJH010000001.1, from coordinate 227,892 downwards.
TCTGAGAAGGCGCTACAACAAAGCTGTCTCCTGTGTGAATCCCAATCGGGTCAATATTTTCCATATTACAGATAATAATGCAGGTGTCGTTTGAATCGCGCATAACTTCATATTCGACCTCTTTAAACCCTGCAATACTTTTTTCCACCAGTACCTGATTTATAGGAGATTGCTGCAATCCTGAATATACAATTTCCTCGTATTCAGCTTCATTTGATGCAATACCGCCGCCAGAACCCCCTAAAGTGAAGGCAGGGCGAATAATTATAGGAAAACCTATTTTTTCAGCAAACTTTTTAGCTTCCTCATAGTTTGATACAATTTCAGAATCAGGAATTGGTTCACCTATCTCATTCATAAGGTTTTTAAACATCTCACGGTCTTCGGCTTTTTTAATTGATTCAATATTTGTGCCCAAAAGGCGTACGTTATATTCAGCTAAAACCCCTGCTTTATCAAGTTCACAAGCTAAGTTTAAACCAGTTTGCCCGCCAAGAGAAGCGATTATGCCGTTTGGGCGTTCTTTTTTTATGATGGAAGTTAAGCTCTCTAAAGTTAAAGGCTCAATATAGACTTTATCTGCGATATTTTCATCGGTCATAATTGTTGCAGGGTTTGAATTTACAAGAACGACTTCGATTTTTTCTTCCTTAAGTGCACGGCAAGCCTGTACGCCCGCATAGTCAAATTCTGCTGCCTGCCCGATAACAATGGGACCGGAGCCTATAACTAATACTTTTTTTATACTTAAATCTTTTGCCATCATATCTTCCTTTAAATTTTAATGTTTATTATAATATTTTTTAAAAAATGCGCTTTTACAGGTTTTTGTTTTATGTTTGAATACAATTTTTCTGCCTTTTAATTAAAAAAGCGTTTGCAGCTTAAACTTACAAGTTTGCCATTTCTTCCGCTTTTCTTATTTTTACGGGTGCTTTTTTGTATTCATGCATCTTTTGAACCCATTCATCAAAAATCACAGCAGCATCAGTTGGTCCCGGGTTTGCTTCCGGGTGAAACTGTACTGCTTCAATCTTTAAACTGTCTGATTTGAATCCTTCCAACGTATCATCGTTTAAATTTTTATAAGTCGCATCCATAATTTTTGTTAAACTGCCAGCATCCACTGCATATCCGTGGTTTTGAGATGACATCATAACTCGTTTGGTTTGCAGATTTATAACAGGGTGATTTGCCCCTCTATGACCGTATTTTAGCTTAAAAGTTTTTGCACCGAGCACAATACTTAAAAGCTGATATCCAAGACAAATACCAAAAATCGGGATTTGACCAATTAAATTTTCAAGAGTTTTAATTTCAGACACACAATCAGAAGGGTCTCCGGGACCGTTTGATAAGAATACACAGTCAAAATTTCCTCTTAAAATTGTTTCGCTGTCTACATTTGCAGGAAATACCGTAACCTTGCAGCCGCGCTTTATAAGGCTGTCAATTATCCCGGTTTTGCAGCCATAGTCAATAAGAGCAAGATTTATGCTGCCAGTTTGGTTGATTTCGCGAATCTCTTTGCATGAAACCTCTAAAACAATGTCCCTGTTTGGTTCATAGCTATGAAGCATTGACATTTTTTCAGGCAAATTATTATCATCAACATATTCAGTGGTAATTATGCAGTTCATAACGCCCTTTTCCCTTATTTTCTTTGTTAAAAAGCGCGTATCAAGCCCTTCTAGGGCTATTATGCCGTGATTTTTCAAATAGGCGGCTATATTTTGCCTGCTTTTATAATGAGAATCATTAATGCAGGAATTTTTCACTATAAACCCTCTGCATCTTGGGGTTTCAGACTCAAAATCATCATCGTTTATCCCATAATTCCCAATTTCAGGATATGTCATCACTATTATTTGATTTGCGTAAGACGGGTCGGTCAAAATCTCCTGATAGCCTACCATTGAGGTATTAAACACAATCTCTCCGATTGATGTTCCTTCTGCCCCAAAGGATTCGCCTTTTAAAACCGTTCCGTCCTCTAATATCAACGTGCCAAGCATTTATATTTCTCCAATTTCATCATATATTTTTTTCATAGCATCAAGCGGCGCAAGCCCCTCTATAGGCTTTGTTACAGCCCTTCCAATAACAAGATAATCCGCTCCTTCATTTATCGCAAATTTTGGGGTTGCAACCCTTTTTTGGTCATCCTTTAAACTCCACTCAGGGCGGATTCCCGGGCAAAGAACCTTAAAATCAGCTCCGCAAGCTTCTTTTATTTTGCGAGCTTCCAAAGATGAAGCCACAACACCTGTCATTCCTGCTTTTTTAGCCAACTTAGCAAGACGAATCGCAAAATTTGAAACGTCAGCATCAATTTCAAATTCATTATTCATAACTTCCTGTGAAATACTTGTAAGCATAGTCACTGCAAGGATTACAGGCGGTTTTTTACCTAACTTTTCGCTCGCTTTTTTTGCACCCCTTGCGGCTGCTTCCATCATAGCTAAACCCCCTGTAGCGTGGACATTAAAGAAATTTGCACCCTTTAAAACCACATTTTCGCTGGCTTTTTCCACAGTGTTGGGAATATCATGAAGTTTCACATCTAAAAAGAAATTTGAATTTTTACTTGAAATGTAGTCTATAACTTCGCTCCCGTATTTTGTATAAAGCTGCAAGCCGACTTTAAATGTACCAACATAAGGGTAAAGGCTATCTACAAGGGTTTTTACCTCATCAAGTTCTTCAACATCAAGTGCCAGAACGATTTTTTCCTTTATTTTTTCATCAATATTCATAATGCTTTTCCTTTTAATATCATATTTTCATAAGGTGAAACTTTGCATTTGGAGGCAAATTCAGCCGACTTTACCACCCATTTTTCATCTAAATCCACCTTTATTTCACGTCTATTTTCTACCCTCAAAATTCTTGCTGGATTATAGGACATTTTTTCCAAAACTTCATCCAAAGAAAGTACGTTAAGTGCAAGCGGGAAAGCGGTTTCAAGCCCGACAATTCCGTTTGGAGAAGCTGAATACGGCTTTAGCTTTTCTTCTACAGTGTGCGGGGCGTGGTCAGTAGCTATTACATCAATGGTTCCATCCTTTAAACCATCCATAACCGCCTGTTTATCGGCTTCATCCCCGAGAGGAGGGTTCATTTTAAAGACCCCGCTTGATGTTACGTCATTTTTTGTAAATGTAAAATAATGCGGAGCGGTTTCGCAGGTAAGTTTCAAACCTTGCGCCTTGGCGTTTTTAATCACATCAAGCGTGCTTTTTTTAGATATATGACAAAAATGCAGCCTTGGATTAGGACATAAGCCTTTATTTGCCATATCTTGCACCGTTTTAAATACCTCAATCTGCCATATAGCTTCATTTGTCTCATCTTCAAGATGGGAAAGTATCAATTCGCCCGACATTAGAGCGTTTTTGAACACAGTTTGGTCTAAAATCGGAAGTCCATCATTGGAAAATGCAATAGCACCAGCACTTTTCAGGTTTTTAAAATGTGTTAATTCAGTAGAATCAAGGTTTTTTGTTACCGCTGCAACAGGATAAACATCAATATCAGGATTTTTGGATGTTTTTTCGGCTAAAAATCTTATAATATCAGGATTATCGGCAACAGGCATAGTATTTGGCATAATACATACAGTACCATAACCTCCCTTAATTGCAGCTACCATACCGGTTTCAAGCGTTTCCTTTTGTTCAAAGCCGGGTTCTCTAAAATGCACATGCATATCTATAAAGGCAGGTATAGTCTTGATATTAGACATTATTACCCCCTAAAACAGCCTCTAGTATTGCCATTCTTGTAAATACGCCATTGTGCGCCTGAGTTAAAATAATTCCGCCTCTTTTATCCAAAAGGTTTGAAGTTACTTCCAAATCACGGTTTACAGGCCCGGGGTGCATTAAAATACACCTTTCCGGCAAATTGTTTTCGTTAATTTGAAAATTTTTTACATAATCTTCAAATTCAACTATACCTTCAATTCTCTCCTTTTGAATCCTTAAGGTCATTACTATATCAGCATCTTTAAGTGCATCAGGTAAATTGTCACACCATTCAATATTTTCAATGCTTTCATCTTTGAAATATTCAGGTGCAGTACATTTTATCTTTACACCAAACCTGTTTAAAAGCTCTATATTTGATTTTGCAACTCTTGAATGGCGTATATCACCTACTATTACAAGATTTAAGCCATTTAAATCTTTAAAATACTCTTTAATTGTAACAAAATCAAGCAAAGCCTGTGTCGGATGAGCAGAAGCGCCCTCTCCTGCATTGATTAGGGCAATTTCTTTAAAAAGTTTTCTTCCTTTTGCTGTTTCTTCAATAGTTCTTTTTATAAGCCCCTCTTCACTTGTACGAATTATGCAAGCGTCAAACCCAATTGCTGCAAGGTTATTTAAGGTATCAAAAAAATCTTCCCCTTTAGAAAGAGAAGATTTAGACGTTTCAAAATTATAAACGCTTGCACCAAGCTTATTTAAAGCTATTTCAAAAGAAAATTTTGTGCGGGTTGAATTTTCAAAAAACATTAAAGCAACATGGCTATCCTTTAAGAACAAGGGGTTTGCACCGTTTTTAATTTCAAGAGCACGCTCTGCAATAGCCTCAATCTCTTGAGTTGAGAGACTTTTAATGTCAATTAAATGTTTTAATTGAATAGCAACAGTCATTTTTAAGCTCCCACTCTACTTCCCGGCTTTACGACGGGGATATTTTCCTTGCACAGAGGGCAATTAGAGGGTTCATAAACAACAGGGTCAATTTTTAAAAGTGAATTAATTTTCAATTTGTCATCAAGTTTACCTTGTGTCCTATCTACAATACAGCCTACACCAACGATTTCAGGTTCATATTCTTTAATGGCATCCATTGTTTCAAAAATGGTTCTTGCCGTTGTAATAACATCTTCTATAATCACAACTTTTTCACCTTTTTTTAAGGTATAGCCGCGTCTTAGCTGCATAATGCCGTCTTTGCGCTCTACAAAAAGATTGCGTTTTTTGGCTTGCTTTGCAACTTCATAACCAAAGATTACAGCACCGATTGCGGGAGCTATAATTGTATCAAATTCAAGCCCTTCAAGCTTCTTTGCCAGTTCGACACCTATTTTTTCAACTAAATCAGGGTATTGATAAAGCTTTGCACATTGAAAATATGTATCTGAATGCAAACCGCTTGTAAGGCAAAAATGCCCGTGCAGCAAGCCATCTGCTTTTATTAACAATTCTTTAACATCAACATTTGTCATCTTCTCAGTTCCTCTTTTAAATCATTAAAATCTCTAAACCCTTGTTTTTCAATAAATTCAGCCAATTCAAAAACAAGTTTTTCAGCTATATCAGGAGTTGTAAAGTTTTCCGTGCCGATTTGCACTGCATCTGCACCAACAGCCACAAATTCAAGCATATCATTAAGATTTGAAATACCCCCCAAGCCAATAATAGGAATCGTTACAGCCTCTTTAATTCTCTTTACCATTGAAAGCGCCACTGGTTTCACGCATTTACCGCTCAAACCGCCTTGCACTAAAGTTTTCGATACCTTGTTACCGTTAAAACCAAGTTCTACACCAAGTCCTTTTAGTGTATTAATTGCTGAAATACAATCGGCACCTGCATTTTGGGCAGCATGCGCCAACTCCTCAATATTTGCAACATTCGGAGTTAATTTTACAATCAAAAAACCGTTATACTTTTCTCTTATGCCTGAAATTAAGTCATGGAGGCAGTTTTTATCCGTTCCAAATTCAAGACAGCCTGATTTTACATTAGGGCAGGAAACATTTGTTTCAATAGCCTGAATCCCTTTATTGTCGCAGATTTCAGCAAGTTTAACATAATCTTCAACAGTCTTTCCTGCAATATTTAAAACAAAATTAATTCCTTTTTCCTTTAATCTTGGGAGTTTTTCTGCTATAAAAGCCTCAATTCCGACATTTTCCAAACCTATACGGTTTATCATACCGCCTTCGGTTTCAAATATACGCCTGCCTTCATTTCCGGGGCGCACTTCAAGTGTAACCCCTTTTGTTACAATAGCGCCGATATTTTTAACGTCTAAAAATACATTAAATTCATCCGTGTAGCCGTATGTGCCGGATGCAGTCATAATGGGGTTTTTCATTTTAAATTTTTTAAAATCAACAGATAAATTGATATTTTTTATCCTATCAGCGTGCATTTTGGAATCCACATCTATTCTTCCCATATAACCTCCGAGCCGTTAAATACGGGTCCATCAGCACATACAGAAGCATTTTTCACTCCATCATTCTTATTCAGCTTGATGACACATCCTCTGCATACCCCGATTCCGCACGCCATAACCTTTTCCATCGCAATTTCTGCTTTTATATTATTTTTACCTGCAAGTTCACAAACAAGCTGCAGCACTATTTTTGGACCGCAGGAATAAATGATATCGGGTTTAAATTCATCTACAAGATTCTGAATATTATCAAGAACACTTCCACCTATAACTGTTTTATCAGAGCCTTTTACAGCTTCTTTTTCATCTTTAAAGCCTGATATTAAGAATGTTTCAACCCCTTTTTGCTGTAAAGTTTTTTTAAGATAAAGCATCGGTGCAATCCCAATACCAGCACCGATTAATAATGCTCTTTGGAAGGCCTTCTTGCCAGCTTCGGGCAGTGTAAAAGTATTTCCTAAGGGAGCAAGAAAATCAATAGTGTCGCCAATTTTTAAGGATTTAAGATAGTTTGTGCCATCTCCTTTAACTTTAAAAATAACGGTGATAATACCTTCCACAAAATCCGCTTCTTGGATTATTGCGGGTTCACAGCCTTCAACAGGCTGTTCACAATGTGCGTTCGTTTCACTGCTACGCACCACAAAATCCGCTACACTAAAGGGGCGGCGGAGCGTTTTATTCGGGATTAAAATTGAAACAAATTGACCCGGTAAAATACTTTGTAATTCAGTTGTAAACTGCATTTTAACAGTATCTTGTGCTATAGTTTCAATATTTAGGATTTTTCCTTTATGATTCTTTTTCATTATTTTCCTGCTGATTTTTTAGTTCAAGCCCAATTTATTACAGTGCTGCATAAAAAAAGGAAGGCAAAAACGCCTTCCTTCTATAATTTTTATATGAAAATGATTTTTTCAAAAAACTTCCTTTTCATAGTAGTAATTATACTTTAAAAAAATGCTAAAAAATGACATGTAAATAAATATTATGTAAACATATGTAACAAATGAAATAAAAAACCTAATGTTTTTGAAGGATAGTGCCGATAAAAATAACATAAGGAACAATGGAGACAATAAAGAACAATGACCATCAACGGATTAAATGCAGCATATAACGGTATTGATATCGCAAACGTAAACAAAGTTACAGCTGATATCTTAAGCTCTCTTGAAAACAAAAGAGTTGACGTTTCTAAAGCTGATTTAACAAAATTCACAAGAGCAAACCAAGGTGTAGACCTTTATTCAAGCAAAGTAAGCCTTGATGTTCAAAGACAAATCGCAATGACAAATGCCGGTTTAATGGATGGTTCATCTGCTCTTCAGTCTGTACAACTTTTAAATGCTCAAGCAGCAGCTCAAGTGTACAGCCCAAAAACAATTGAAAAAAATGTTGAAGGCAAACTTCACGTTAATGCAAACTCTGAAATGGAAACATTCCAAGAAGTTGGCAACCTTGAAGCTTCTTTAAATGTTTTTGAAACATACAAAGATAAAAAAGGCTCAAATCCTTTTTCTTTTAACCAATCTAACGGTGAAGAAAAAGAAGAACAAAAACAACCTTTAAATCTTGTAGCATAAAAATTACTCATAGATTCTCCTAATCCTCAATTAAATTATATTCCTCCTATTTCTATTTAAAGCCGCCTTTACAAGCGGTTTTTTATTTGGAATTATTCACCCCGCCGGAGTATAGAATTAAGAGCATAAAAAAGCGGGTAAGTTTTACCCGCAGCAGCCTCCTTCGCATCCTGGACATCCGCAGGCTTTATCTATACTGCTAAAGCCTTTTATTTTCTGCCCCGCAAATGCTCTTAAGCCAAGGTATCTTGAAGCTAATCCAAGTTTTTCTTCAATTCTAATCAATTGATTATATTTTGAAACTCTGTCCATCCTAGACATTGAGCCTGTTTTAATAAGTCCTGAATTTAGCCCGACTGCTAAATCTGCAATAAATGTATCATCGGTTTCGCCGGACCTATGAGAAATTATGGTTGAATAGCCTGCTTCTTTTGCTAAATTTACGGTATCAAACGTTTCAGAGAGAGTTCCTATTTGGTTTGGTTTAATTAATATAGAATTTGCAATTCCTTTTTGTATACCGTCATTCAGTCTGCAAACGTTTGTAACATATAGGTCATCTCCTACAAGCTGGCATTTATTCCCGATTTTTTGGGTTAAAATTTTCCACCCTTCAAAATCATCCTCTGCCATACCATCTTCTATTGAAATTATAGGATATTTATTTACCCAGTTTTCTAAAAATTCCGCCATTTCATTACTTGAAAGAGTCTTATTTTCACTTTTTAGATAGTACTTTCCATCACTGTAAAATTCACTTGATGCAACATCAAGACAAATTTTAATGCCATCTGCTGAATATCCTGCCTTTTGTATAGCTTCAAGAATAACTTCAATCCCTTCTTCGTTTGAAGATAAGTTTGGTGCAAAGCCTCCTTCATCCCCAACGGATGTATTATATCCTTTATTTTTCAGAACTTCTTTCAAATTATGGAAAACTTCCATACCCATTCTTACTGCTTCGTTAAAATTTACGGCTCCTGTCGGTGCTATCATAAATTCTTGAAAATCAAGATTATTATCAGCATGTACTCCGCCGTTTATTATATTCATCATAGGGGTTGGCAATGTTACCGCGTTAATTCCGCCTATATATTGAAATAAAGGTATATTAAGCGCCAAACTTGCAGCGCGGGCGCACGCCAATGATACTGCAAGCATTGCATTTGCCCCCAACCTTGATTTATTTTCAGTACCGTCTAAATTTATTAAAAGATTATCAATCTCTCTTTGGTTTAAAACATCAAATTCAATTAGTTCAGGTGCAATGATAGAATTAATATTATCTACAGCCTGCAATACACCGCGTCCCATATACATTGATTTTTCATTGTCCCGAAGCTCAAGTGCTTCATGTACTCCTGTAGATGCTCCTGATGGCACTGAGGCTGTACCCTTTACCCCATTTGATAGTATAATGTCTGCCTCAACGGTTGGATTTCCTCTTGAATCAATGATTTGGCGCGCTTTCACTTCCTCTATATAAAACGACATAATGTTTACCTTTCTTTTACAAATATGAAATATTATCACACTTAAAAAAGATACATTAACAGATACAACCGGGCAAATTTAAAAAATATAAATTCAATTTTAACAATTTGTAAAATATTAATAAAAAAACTACAAAGAATATTATTTACACAATTTAAATAGAAAAAAGGAGATTTGCTGATGAGAATTTCACCCGTTTCTTTAAATTTTAATAATATAAATGAAACTTTTTCAGGCAGAAAAATAAAAAACAGGCAATTTTTTAACACGACTGAAATGATTAATGCCAAAAGCACTAACAATATACCTGATACTTTTGTAAAACGGGATGATAAGTATGCAAAAGCTTATAGTGCCCTCATTAAAAAAGCATATTTTTCTATACAGATGCTGATGCAACACGCCAGCTTGCAAGAAAATTAAACAAAAACGGCAATAGAGAGATTCTCAAAAGCTTATTGATGAAAAAAACAGGATACAATAATGATACCGTTTTTCATCAAATAGCAAGAAATGACAGCGTTAAAAAATACAGGCAATTCAGAATAATCTTTCCGTTAAAGAATTTAAAAGATTTATGAAAACTAGAAACTACTCATATGATACGCCATATTCATTAGCACAGGAAAATAACGGAAATCTCGAAAAGCTTTTAAGACCTCTTTTTGCGGAAGATAACCGCTAATATTAAGACTTTATTAAAACCATATAAAGATTGTATTAAAAAATCAGGTTTTCAATTTTTTTTACTCTATAATTTTAAACAATAAAAGATTTTAAAAAGGAGAAAAAATGCAGGCAGTATTAAGCACTCAAACTGAAATTTCAAACAATAATTTAACCCAAACACTTGAAAGATTATTCAGTGATTTAGATACAGCAGATAATATGACAAAAAATGCCATAGAAAATGATGTTGTAAGGTTTGGCTCTGACGCTGCAGATTTTCTTGTAAATAAAATAAGAACAGCAAAAGGCGCACAAAGAGGCGTTGCCGCAATGAGTTTAATCAGAATCGGCGAGGATTCAATTAAACCCTTAAGAGAAGAGGCTGTTAAAGATAAAGAGTTTCAATGGATTGCAAACTATTTAATCAGAGAAATTACAGGCAGATAATTAAATTACATAATCTTTTAGTCTAATAAAAAGGATTAGAATAACCCAAATAAAATAGTCATTTTTGGCAATGAATACAAGTTTCTAAAAGTGCATAATTCAATCAAAAGATGAATTATGCACTTTTTGCATTTTTAAAAAGTATAAAGTTATTCTTTATTAAAGGAGGAAAGATGACTATTAAAAAATTCGTATTAACAGCAACTGCTGTAGCAACAGTTTTCGCTTTTACAGTACCTGTCAGCTTTGCAGCATGTTCTACAGGGGCAGCTTGTCCTATAGATTCACTTCAAAAGGTAAACCCAAATACTGCAACCTGTACAAAATGCAAATCAACAATGGATGCTTGTAAATGTAAAAAAAAGGGTTTTTTCAATTTTTTGAAAAGAAACAAATGCAACCCATGCGAAACGGGAGCAGCAGCACCGTGCGACCCTTGCAAAGTGAAAAAGGATGATTGCGGATGCAAAAAAGACCCTTGTGCTAAACCAAAATGTGACAAATGCTCAACCGGTGTAGGTTCAAGCTGTCTTAACCAAAGAACTCACTCAAATATGCAAGTTTACGCTTACCCTGGTGCAATTTACTCACCTGCAAACGTAGCTGTAACCGGTGAATTAAACAACAATTCATCAATCACAGACCAAACAATTGCTGAAATCCCTGTAGTTCCAGGTGTACGTTTATCAGACGATTGTATCACAGGTGCAGCAGCTCCTATTATTGACCAAGCATTATTGCCACCTAAAGAAGATTGCTGCCCTGGAGCTAATGTACAATCTCCAAACTCTATGCAGGCTATCTACAAGGAAATGGAACCTGTAAAGACTGATTGCGGATGCACAACAGGTGCTGCAAGCAATGTAAGCGGAAATAACTACCCGGATGTTCCAAACAGATACTGGGCTTCAGGTGATATCAACCGCTTAACAGACCAATGTGTTGTAGTTGGTTACCCTGATGATTTCTTTAAACCAAATAAATTTGTAACAAGAGCAGAAATGGCTGCAATGGTTGTAAAAGGTTTCAACCTTGAATCAACTGCTATGACTTCTGAAGGTAACTTCTCTGATGTTCCTTACAGCCACTGGGCACATGATTTTATTAATAAAGGTGTTAGCGCTGATATGTTAGCAGGACACTCTTCTAATAAATTCTTACCAAATAACCACATCACAAGAGCTGAAGCTTTAACCATCATGTCTAAAGGTTTAAAATGCCCAATGGATGACTGCAAGGCTAATGAAATCTTAAACCAATACAGAGACGGTAACCAAGTTCCAAACTGGGCTAGAGAATGTGTAGCTAAAGCAATTGATGTTGGTGCTCTAAAAGATTCTAAAACTTCTGATTTAATCAGACCTAACGAAAATGCTACAAGAGCAGAAATCGCTTCAATGCTTCAAAATACAAGAATAGCAGGCGGATATGATAAAAATGCTCCTGAAATGACAGCAATCGGACCAACTCAACCGACTTTCATTGAAAAGGAAACACCTGTATGCATACCTACTCTTCAATTAACTATGAAGGACCAGGTAAATGCTAAAAACGCTAACGTTGGCGAACAATTTGCAGCTGAAACAATCCATGAAATCACTGTTAATGGTGTAACATACCCTGCAGGAAGCCGCGTAAACGGTAAAATCACAGAAGTTATCAGACCATCAAAATGCAACCCCGGTGCAATTAAACTTTCATTCACTGAAATTGTTGGCTGCGACGGCTGCAAACAGATTCTTCCAAAACAAGTGTTAACAGCTAAAGTTGAAAAATGCAAAGATGTTAACCCTATCGTAAGACTAGTTCAAATGCCATTTACATTCGTAGGTTCAACTCTTGGTCTTGCAGGACGTACAGTTGGTGGTGCAGCTATCGGTTTAAGCAACGCTGTTGAAGGCTTATTTGACCAGGCTGGTACCGGTACCGGTGAAATCCTATCAGGACAATTCAAAGCCGGCGGAAGAAGCTACATTGATGGTATCAAAACTACCCTAAAAGCTCCTGTTGATATCGTAAGAACAGCAGCTGTTGGTACCGCAGGTTTATTCAACAATACTGTTGATGAAATTGCATACGTTGTAGATGGTGCAGGCAACAGAATTACAAGAGTAAATCCGAAAGATAAAATGACTATTGCATTCGGTAACGACAAGTAATAAAACGCAATAATGCGCCACAATTGATGAGTGGAAATTAAAATCAGAAAAATCCATAATATCAATAAACAATAAACCGGGGCTTAAATACCCCGGTTTATTTGTATTGAAAAACTGAAAAAATATGGTAACATATAAGTATAGAATTATATTTACGGTAAAGAAGAATTTAGAATATACTCGCCATAAAATAATTTATGGTTCAGATGACAGGCTCAGTGCCTGTCGTTTGCGTTATTTAAGCAATTAGAAGAAAAAAGAGGAAAAGTTTTAAAAGAATGCAAGACAAAAGAATTTTGGTTTTAATTGATGGATTTAATTATTATCACAAACTCAGTAATTATCAGAAAAATAACAACATTTGCGTTAAATGGCTAGATTATATGTCTTTATTAAAAGCTGCAATTGAAAAACATATTAAAACAGATAATTTTAAAATTGAAATTATCTTTTTTAGCGCGATTACAAAGCATAGGTCTGTTGAATCCCAGTTAAGACATAAGACTTATTTAAAAGCTTTAGAAACATCCGGAATTAAAACTATTTTGGGTGAATTTAAAGAAAAATATATAGAACCTTGTTTTAATTGCAAGCAAAAACAACCAAATGAAAAGATTTTAAAACACGAAGAAAAACATACAGGTGTTAATATTGCAATTACTTTGCTTGAAAAAGCAATGACAAATGAATTTGACAGAGCATACCTTTTAAGTGAAGACAATGATTATGTACCCGTTATTAAAAGAGTTAAAGAATTATATCCAAATAAAGAAATCATAATTTGCCCGCCGCCGCAAAAGAATTACCATGTTCACAGCTTACTTGCAGCAAGCTGTGAAAAGGATTTTTACAGGTTTAAATGGAATCAAATTAAATATTTTCAATTTCCTAATGAATATAATGGTTTTATAAATCCTTGGAAGATATAATACGGCTCAAATTACTTCAATATTGCATTGATATTTTCTACGGTAGAATTTAGAGAATCCGAAATAACAACGGCTTCAAAGGATTCACAGTCTTTTGCCCAGGCACTTAGAAGATTTTTTATACCGTTTAATTTATATATTTCAACTTCAAGGTCGAGTTCATCTTCATGGCTTATCATTTTAATTTCTCCAAACTCATAATTCAACTATGAGTATAGCACAAAAAATACTAATAAAATTAAAATATAATGGTTGATTTTGGAAAAATTAAAAAACAAATCGGAAATAATATTAGAAAATACAGAAAACAAGCAGGGCTCACACAGGTAGAACTTAGTATTCAGGCAGATTTAACCGATGCCAGAATTACCCAAATTGAAAGAGGGCTTGGTGCACCAAGTATGCTTAAACTCTTTATGATAGCAGAGGCCCTAAAGATTCCAGCCTCAAAACTGCTTGAGTAAACCATTAAACCACCTTGAAAAAGAATTAAAAAGGGTATAATAAGAGTAAGATAGTTTGATACGGTAAATCTCGATACCGAGACTTTTGGTCACAGAGGGATAATTCGAGTCCTCATAATCAAACTATCTTTTTATTTGTTTATAACGTTTTAAATCTTTACATAGCTGTTGTTTGCTGCTTTTATGAAAAGTAGTTAAAAGTTTTAAACATAATTTTATATCTCAACGCTTCCCTGTCTTAAAATAACAGGGGTAGAGGAAGTACAGAGAACTATAGTCGAAGAAACACCAATGTGGTTTGGATTTTCAGGCTTTATCAAAGTAATTTGCCCGCTAAATTTTTCATATGCCTCATCAAAATCTTTTACAGGCGGCTCATTTGAATAATTTAAAGAAGTTGTCGCAAGCACTGCACCATTTTGCATAAAATCTTCAGCATATGCTGCCTGGCAACACACGCTCCCGTCAAGCACATTTGCTATCCCTAAACACAATTTTTGAAAGCCTAAATGATTTGGCACCCTTATTCCTACTGTGTTTTTACCTGATGTTATAAAATCAGGCACAAGGTTTGATTTTTCAAAAATTAAGGTCAGGGCACCCGGAAAATGTTTATCCACAAGAGTTTTAGCGTAATCGGGCACATTTAATACATAAGGCATAAGGTTTTCTAAGGCATTACTCATTAAAATTAAGGGTTTTGACCTATCTCTGCCTTTTATTTCATAAATTTTATCAACTGCAGATTCATCATTGGGCAGGCACCCTAAGCCCCAGACAGTATCTGTTTCAAACCCTAAAACTTCACCTTCTTTTAAAATCACCTGTGCTAACCCTCATGCACCTTTCCTCGGTTTTTTATGCGCTCAATCAAATCATTTAAATATTCAATCTTTGTAAAATAAGCGCAAAGCCCATATACAACAAGCATTGAAAGACCAATCAAGATGAGTTTTATAATTCCTGTTATAAAATTCCACTCAATAAAATGGCTAAACCCTGCACTCACAAGATATCCCGCTAAATACGCAGCAGTTCCTGAAATTATGATTTTAAAAACATTTGATAAAAGCCTTGTATAGCCGATTCTTATTTTCTTTCTAAGCAAAATTCCAAGCGTTGTCGCGTTAAAGAGTGTAACCAATGTTGTAGAAAGTGCAATACCATTGATTCCTAAAGGTTTTACCAAAAGCAGATTTAAAACACATTTAAGTGCAATACATGCCATAGCTATTAAAAACGGGGTTTTTGAATCATTAAATGAGTAGAAAAGCCTTGTGGCACTATCTCTAAAGACATAAGGAATGATTGAGAGCGTTATAAAAAACAAAATTTCAGATACAACAATTGTTGCTTCATTGTCAAAAGCACCGCGCTGTAAGGCTAAGCGAATAGCATCCGTACGTACGACAAAAATCACAGTCATTAAATAGGTACCTGCAAAAATCAGTGTACCAACACCTTTTTGAAAATAATGCCGAACCCCATCCTCGTCATTTTTAGCTACAAGCCTTGAAAACAAAGGAAAAAGAGGCACTAAAATAGCCGTTAAAAGCATCCCTACAGGAAATTGGAAGATTCTGTTTGCATATCCGTATGCTGTCCAGCTTCCTTCCTTTAAGCCTGAAGAAAAGAACATATCAACATAAACGCCTAATTGCCCTATGGTTGAGCTTAAAAATGCAGGGAACAGAAGTTCTAAAATTTCATTAAAATTTTTATTTTTAAAAAAGTCAAAACTTGGCTTAAAATTGTACCCAATTTTTACGACAGCTGGCATTTGCACTAAAAGCTGCAATATGGCGCCGATTGTGGTACCCAAAGCAAGAAAATAACCCGTTTTATCGCCTTTTGTAATAAATAAAACGGCAATAATACCTAACGACAATAGAGACGGCGAGATATTAGGAAGCAGAAATTTTTTATAAGTAACCAAAATCCCATAATACAGCCCCATAACAGAACCTATAAATACAATCGGAGACATTATTTTAAGGTGATATGCAGCCAAATTCAATAATTCGGGCGACCCTTCATTTATAATAACCCCCATAATTTGATATGGGAAAAAGAAACAAAGAAGCGAAAACACCGCAAATAAAAGCATAGTAAAGGTTTCAAAAGTATTAAAAAGTTTTTTCACTTCAAATTTTGGCTTGCTATTAAAATCATCAACCAATTTTGAGAACACGGCTACAGTGGCGCTATGAAAAGGTCCTCCGACCCCGCCTAAAATCACAAGCACAAGTGCAGGAATTTGATACGCATAAAAATAAGCATCAGATACAACGCCTGCACCATAGTAGTTTGCAACAACAATATCTCTTAAAAAGCCTGCTATCTTTGATAAAAGGATGATAACGGCTATCCACCAGGCAGCTTTTAAAAGTCCGCCGCCCTCATTTTTTGCATTATTTGTAAGTTTTTCTTCTTCCGTTAAAATATTGTTATTACTGCATCTTAAGCTGTCTGATTTATTGCTGTCCATTGTTATTTCTCTATTTCAACCCAAAAATAAACTGTTTTATCCTTATCCGCCTCTTTTAGGGGCACAAAAGTGATTGTATTTTTGCCATTTTCCAAATATTTTGTAATATCCATTGTTATTATTTTTCCATATAACCCTTTAGTAGATGGTGTAAAGCGGGTTTTATTTACGTAAAATTCAATCTCAGAAGGCTTTTTCTCGTTATCAATATTTAAAATATACTTGTTAGCAGCCTTTGAAGCATTATATAAGGTTATAATCTCCTCTTTGAGCGGATTTGATTCAATATTACCCGGCAAAGCGCCTGCGGTGCCTTTATCTGAAATGTTTATGTAAAAATTTTGAACATAATTTTGATTGTAGTTATTGTATGACACCTTCTTTGGCATTGTGCCAAGCGTGATTCCAGAGTAATAATGTTTTAAAATTTCGTCATATCCCACACCCTGAGCAGATAAATATCCTGCGCCATATTGGCTCATTCCCACTCCATGTCCAAATCCGGCGCCTATAAAGCTGAAGCTCTGCGGCAGAGGCAATCCCATACCGTTTTTATAAACCTTTTTGGGTTCACCCGGTTTAAAGTTTTCAATGACAGCTGAGATGGAATCTTTCTTTTCAGGTTTTAAAAATGCAAAAATAACATCGGGTTCTTTCTTTTCAGCATTTTTATTTTCTAAACCGCCGTCTCCATCAGAGTTTTTAGCGTTTTCATCATTCTTTGAAGATTTAATTTCAACCGGTTCTTTTTCAGGTTTTTCAACTTCACTCAAAACAGGCGGCATAGTTTTTTCAACTATAAAATTTCCTGACCACAAAAGCGATTTACCTTTTTTAAATGTACGGCGGATTCCAAGCTCCCTTTTAACGCGCCAGTTTCCTGCCATAGAGCGGATTTCAACCTCAAGTGCCTTGCCTGATTCGCCCCTTTTTGTAACCTTTATATCATCAAGTCCCCAAACTTCATCATTTGCGCCAAACCCCGGATATACAAGGCTTTTTAAGGATTGTTCACGAAGAGTTTTTGTTAAAGTTTCTTCAAGTTCAAATCTGTCAAAATCCACTTTCCATCTGTACTTTGGAGATTTTACATCAAAGGATGGTACGCTATTTGAATAAAACTCTTTTAGTTCTTCTTCCGTTTTTGGTTTTTCTATATTGTTGTTGTCTTTTATAGATTTTAAATAAGGCTTGGAATTATAAAAACCATTTCCTGCACCGTATACGGCCTCATAATTTTCTGTAATACCGCCGCCTGTTGAAGAATAGAGCGCTAAAATCGGTTCTTTATTATAAAGTGCAAAAATTCCCTGTGTTTCATCCACAGCCTTGTCTGAAAGGGGACTTTCACTATTTGCACCATAGTATACCTGACAAGCTGTTGAATCACATATATCATAGTTTTTATATATATTCTGCGGACGGTTAGCGTAGTTTCTGGCTGCAACCGCCTGCGCCTTAAGAGCACTTAAACCGAATGAAACGGGCATTTCATTTGGTACAACACCTTTTAAATAAGTTTGCAAATCTAAAACATTTACAATGTTAAATTTATTTTTACCCAGCGGATATGCGGCTTTAAGCTCTATCATACCTTTATAATAAGCAGGAGAGCCTTTTCTATTGTGGTTTTTAATACCAAGCTTTCCGTTAGATATAATAACAATGGCACCTTTAGCGTTTTTGACAAGCTCTTTACCGTTTACAACAGCGAAAAACTCGTTATTTCTCATCAAAATGCGGATTTCAGTACCTTTAGGAACATCTTTTACCTGTGTCCCGCTTGCCATATCAAGGATTGAAGCAGTATCTGTTGAAATAATTGTAGTATCATCAAATTCAAATGTTGAAAACCCCGAATTTGAAAGCCCTACCCTTATAACGTCTTTATCTTCAACATATGCAAAGGTAGAAAGGGTATTTAAACAAACTGCCGTAATTAATAAAAAATATGCTAAAAATTTCATAATATCAATTTTACTACAAATAATTTTTATGCTAAATTTATTAATGCACAAAGATTTAAATTTTGAGAGGTAAAAATATGTGCCGCATCGGGGCAATTAAATCAAATGAATATTTCCATCCGGTTAAAACCCTCGAATTAATGCGCTCGCAGCAAAAAGGGCACGATAATTCAGGCTTTGCCTTTGTAATGCAAGATTTAGGAGGAATCTTTGAACCATATAAGGATTTACCGATTCTTTCAATGGCTTGCACTGATATGGGCATAAGAATTGCTGAAGATATTCTGCATCAGGCAGGCTTTGTAAGGCTTATGCAATGGACGCCCGATATTAATAAAACCGCAAAAAATTTAAATATCTGTCCTATGCCAAACTACGTTTTTGAAGTTTTTAATTATCCAAAAATGTATAAATACGCAACACAGGAAGAAAAAGAAGAATTGTTGCTTAATACAAGGCTAAAACTCAGAGAAGCTTTAGAAGACGGTGATAACGGCTATGTATATTCGTTTTGGCCTGATACTTTAATGTTAAAAGAAATCGGCGACCCTAAGGATATAGGTACATATTTTAATTTAAACACCCCAAATAATGATTTTGTATCAAAAATAATAACCGTTCAATGCCGCCAAAATACAAATTATGATATTGTGCGCTATGCGGCTCATCCGTTCTTTTTACAAGGATATACAGTCCTTGCAAACGGCGAAAATACATTTTACGAGAAGAATAAACTCTTTCAAAAGAATTTATTTAAAGGCTATATCGGTTTTGAATCAGATTCACAGTGCTTTTTATATACCCTTCACTATGTAAATAAGATTCTAAAATGGCCCCTAAAATATTATAAACACGTAATTACGCCCCTTGAATACGAAGAAATATTAAAAAGAGATGACAGGGAAATTTTACTTAGAATTAAAGCCTCTCTTGCCCATCTTGAAATAAACGGACCAAATACAATAATAGGGGTAAACCCTGACGGCACAATGTTTGTAACCTGTGACAGCAAAAAACTTCGCCCTGTTGTAATCGGACGTGACAATAACACGGTTATTGTTACAAGTGAAGTTTGCGGAATAAATGAGGTTTTACCAAACAGAAATACAAGCTGCGATATATACCCCAATGAACGCGAAACCGTTGTTATCAACAATGATTTAAGGATTGAAAGATGGAAACAGTAGATATAACAGGCATTTCAAAGTCTGACCTCAAATGGCAGATTGAACACAATCAAGATAAATGCACTCTTTGCGGAAAATGTGTTGCAGCCTGCACTATGGGAGCAATTAAAGCTGACGTTCAAAAAAGACGCAAAGTAGTATCCAGGGGTGATTGCCCGACACCTGAAGTAACTGAAACCGTTGTACCTGTTATAAAACAGATTGTAACAAACTCTAAAAACTGTGTAGGGTGCGAACTTTGCGCAAAAGTTTGCCCAAATGAAGCAATAAAACCCGTTTTTAATGATAAAAACAGGGTAAATGTTAAATATAGAGCACTGAATGCCGAATCTCCAAAAAGAGGTGGCAGAACAAACCTTCACACTGAAGGCAGAACGCTTGATAAGATTAAAATCGGGCGTATTTCACAAATGACAGACCCGTCATTAGATGCTCTAAGACACACTTTTGAGCTTTTGGCACCGTTTGGAAGGGTGCTGCCGCCTGAAAATCTGCCATTCAGTGTGGATGAAGCGGGAAATTTAAAGATTGATGAAAAAATCCCTACAACACGCTGGATTTATCCTATTATTATAGGAGATATGTCAATAGGGGCGCTGTCTCCAAGGCTTTGGGAGGCTATATGTATAGCTGTCGCTTACTTAAATGAGGTTCATAACCTTCCAATCCGTATGTGCACAGGAGAAGGCGGGGTTCCAGAGAAACTTTTAAAATCAAAATATTTAAAATATATGATTTTACAAATCGCATCAGGGCATTTTGGCTGGAACAGGATTATAAATTCAATGCCTGAAATGGTAGAAGACCCTGCAGGGATTTTAATTAAAATTGGTCAAGGTGCAAAACCCGGTGACGGCGGGCTTTTATTATCAAAAAAAGTTGAAAAGCATATTCAAGAAATTAGGGGAGTTCCAAAATCAGACCTGCTTTCTCCTCCAAATCATCAGGGGCTTTATTCAATTGAAGAATCAGTGCAAAAGATGTTCCTTTCAATGAATGCAGCATTTAAGTTTAAGGTACCCGTTGCAATTAAGGTTGCAGCAAGCGTTACAAGCGTTTCAGTGTATAATAACCTTCTAAGAGACCCTTACGGCATTGTCGGCGGATTTTTCTTAGACGGTATTGCAGGGGGAACAGGTGCTGCACATGAAACTTCCCTTGACCATACAGGACACCCCATAGTTTCCCGCCTTCGCGACTGTTATAACGCAGCAGTACATCAAGGAAAACAGGGGCAGATTCCTCTTTGGGCTGCAGGGGGTTTAGGAATGAGCGGAAACCTGGCGGCAGATGCATTTAAGATGATATGCCTCGGCGCAAACGGTGTATTTACAGGACGTTTAATGCTTCAAATTGCAGGGTGCCTCGGAAATGATTGGGGTAAATGCAACGCATGCAACACAGGGCTTTGTCCTGCAGGGCTTACAACACAACACCCGATTTTAATGAAAAGGCTTGATATAGATAAAGTTGCACAAAATATCGTTAATTATTTCCTTGCAACCCATACTGAATTAAAGAAAATGATGGCTCCTATCGGAAACTCAACATTACCTGTAGGGCGTTCGGACGCTTTAATTACGGTAGATAAAAATGTTGCCGAAAGGCTTGGGATACAGCATGTTTGCTAAATATAAGGTTTAAAATTTATGAATGTTACTATAATAGACAGTTTGCAAGACGGTAAAAGACTCTCTACAAGAGAACTTCTTGATATTATATATGAAAAGATAAACCTTGGATTTAATGAATTTAAGATTTTAGCTTCAGGGCAGCATGATATAGGCGGACCTCTCTGGGTAAAAAATAATGCAGGGGATAAGACTCCGCTTGTATTCCACGTTACAAACCCAGGACAAAGAGTGGGTTCAATGGGTATGAGCGGCACCAAGATTGTGGTGCACGGTTCAGCTCCTGCTGATGTAGGCTGGTTAAATTCAGGCGCCGAGATTGTTGTTTTGGGAGATGGCGGAGATACAACAGCTCACTGCTGCGCCGGCGGAAAAATTTATATCGGAGGTCGTGTCGGCACCCGTTCAGGTGCTTTAATGAAGCACGACCCAAAATTTGAAGAACCTGAATTTTGGGTATTAAAAAATACAGG
This sequence comes from Candidatus Gastranaerophilales bacterium, assembly GCA_910586855.1. Taxonomy (GTDB): domain Bacteria; phylum Cyanobacteriota; class Vampirovibrionia; order Gastranaerophilales; family Gastranaerophilaceae; genus MGBC122484. Next base: position 206,203 of record CAJUJH010000001.1, on the reverse strand, counting down.
CTCATTTTCTTTTGAATTTATGGGCGGCGGCAAGGCTGTTGTCTGCGGATATGAATGTGAAAATTTAAAATCCGTACTCTCAAACCGTTCATGCTGCGGTATGGTAGGTGGTGTAGTATATGTCAGAGGAAATGTTGAAGGGCTCACATCAGATGTTGACATTTATCCTCTAGATGAAGATGACAAGGGCTTTTTAGTCAAAGGATTGAAAAATTTCTTAAAAGAGATTGAAAAACCTGAAATATATGATGAATTAACGGATTTTTCAAAATGGCAGAAAATCTTAGCAAAACCCTATGATAAGAAAAAATTTGTGCCTGAACTTACAATATCAGAATTTAGAAAGCAAAAATGGGTTAAAGACGGGATATTTTCTGAATTTTTCGGCTCTGATAATGAAGTTGTTGATTTAATAAATACAGGCGAAAACCGCCTTAGAATACCATCTTGGGATAATAATTTAAAAACTCCGCCTTGTGAATTTGACTGTCCTGTTTCAATTCCAACCCAAAAAAGAATTGCTCTTTTAAGGGATGGCAAAGTTCAAGAGGCATTGAACCTTATATACCAATATTCTCCATTCCCGGGGTCTGTCTGCGGACAGGTTTGTCCTAATCTTTGTATGCAGACATGTTCCAGAAAATCAGTGGATGAGCCTATTAAGGTAGCGGAACTAGGTATAAAATCATTTGAAAATATTGATATCGGCGAATTTAAACCAACTAAAGGCAAGAGCGTTGCTATAATAGGCGCAGGGGTTTCAGGGCTTTCTACAGCCTGGAATTTAATGCGCCTTGGATATAGTATAGAAATCTTTGAAAAAGATGTTGAAATCGGCGGAAAATTAAGACAGGTAATCCCTGCTGAAAGATTAAACCAGGATATTTTAAATATTGAGCTTGAAATTTTAAAAAACTCAATAACAACTGCTGGCGGCAAAATCCACACCTCATATAATGTCGATAGAGATGAATTTAACAGAATGAGAGATGATTATGATGCGGTTGTGGTTGCGGTAGGCGCTCAAAATCCTTTTGTACTGCCTGTTGAAGGTAAGGAAAGAATAATAAAAGGCTTAGATTTTCTAAAAGAAATAAACTAGGGCAATAAATTTTCAATCGGGGATAATGTTGTTGTAATAGGTGCCGGAAATGCAGCAATGGATGTTGTTTTAGGGGCTTATAAGGTTGGCGCTAAAAATGTTACTGCAATTGATATCCAAAAACCGGCAGCTTTTGAAAAAGAAATTGAGGCTGCAAAGGCTTTGGGTGCAAAGATTATGTACCCCTGCTTTACGGAACGTGTAACGGAAGAAGGTGTTTATTTAAGCAACGGCACACTTTTAAAGGCAAATAGCGTTGTTATTGCAATCGGAGATAGAACCGATTTAAGTTTTATGCCTGATGAATTTTTAAATGAAAGAAAACAGCCCGTTTTAAACGAATTTAACCAATGCGTTAATGTTAATAATGTATTTTTTGCCGGAGATTCGATCAGACAGGGGCTTTTCTGTGACGGTATCGGTCAAGGCAGAGGTGCTGCTTTAAATATAGACAGATTTCTAAGTGAAAAACCGCTCCAAGCCTATATAAGCAAAAATAAAATTAAACCGAATGAAGTAAAAGATGCTTATTATAAAACACTTAAAAAGAGCGAAGTATGCGCACTTGATACATTAAATGAAAAGGATAGATGCTTAAGCTGCGCAGGATGCAGAGATTGCAAGATGTGCCTAACAAGCTGCCCCAGAGGTGCTATTGAGCGCGTAGAATTTCAAAATGCAGACGGCACAACAGCTTTTGCCTATATTTCAGATGAGAAAAAATGTATCGGCTGCGGAATATGTTCAGGTGTATGTCCTTGCGGGATATGGACTATGAAAAGCCAGCTGGAGGGGTAGAATCAAGAAGATAGATTCCTGCCGAAGTTTGGTTGCGGTGCAATGAATTGCGCCATATAGTTACAACTACCCCCTACGGTTCTAAGACAGAAATCTTTGTAAGATAAATACCTTAAATACATAAAATCCTGGAATACCGCTAAATATGGATTTTCGTGTAGTAAAAATATGTAATAAAAAAGACCGTAAAAAAATTTGCTCCCGTATAATAAAATAATTTAGGATTTTTTAATTGCAAATTTCCCGTGTCTTTTTTATTACATATTTTTACTACACGAAAATTTAAGATAATAGCAAAATTTCAAATATATTCTTGATAGCAAAACTTACTTTTTCTTATTTTTATTTTGCTTTTCAAAAGCTTCAAGACCAAGGCGTATAAGCTCCATTACAGCAGCAGAGCGGCTTTGAAAACGATTCTCAAAACGAAAATCATCCACTTTTTGAAAGATTTCATCATCTGCAATTATGGTAAAACGAGGTTTTTCTGTTGGCATATCCTATCTCCGTCCAATTAATTATCACAATATTTTTATAGGCTGTCAAGTTGACACTGATGCGGTGTTGATAGGGGTGCACCTGTGCCCTATAATAAAATAGGTGTGTACTGCAAAATAAAATGATAAGGAGAAATTATGCCTGATAACGATGGCTTTCAGTTGATATTAAATAAATTAACAGCATTAGAAGATAAATTTACCGAAATTGAATCTATTACAAAAATCCTGAATCTGTGGGCAAAAGAAAATGATTATGAATTAATCCCCATTGTTAATATGTTAAATAATAAAATGAATGATGTCGCTAGAATTATCGGCAGATAAATATTTTCGACAACTATGCAATAAAATGATATAATAGGCGTATGGAGAATAAAGAATTAAAGATAAAACATTTAATAGCGCTGAGAACCAACTATTTTTCTATGATAATGTTGATTTCAGGTGGAGTAGCAGGGTTATTTTTTGGTGATTTTTTAAATATTAAAACCCTGATTCTAATAGCTGCAGGAACATATTTTGATTGTTTATTTATTATGAAATTTTTATACACAAGTGCTAAAATTGAAAAATTAACGGAGGAATAATTATTATGCTTATAGAGCTAAATCAGGAAACTATAAATTTAATAATATGTACAACAGGTTTATTGATTATAGGAATTGTAATGACATATGCTCTAAATAAAATTGATGAGCAAATCGGAATTAAAAAAACAAAACAGGATTAATAAACCCTGTTTTGTTTAAATATTTTATTATTGCCAATAATTTGCTGCCAAAATATTTGTATTGCATCATTTTTAAAAGAACCTTGAAAATACTTTAAAGTAAATAAATATTGATGAAAGAATTAAAAGTATACCTGAAACTTTGAGTAATATTTCACCAAAATTCGAGAATTTTTTGGCATTTTTTAAAAATGAAGCTGAAAGCCCGACTAATATTATAATTACACCCTGTCCTAAAGCAAACAGGAAGAGCATTAAAGCTGCATTGATTAAGTTTTTACTCAATGTTGCAAAACTCATAATTGAAGCTAGAATCGGCGTAGAACAAGGAGTTGTAGCCAATGCAAAAACGGCACCAACTATAAACGGGTAAAGGAAAAGCCCTTTTCCATTTTGTTTCGGCATTTTTTTAACAATTGCAGGCAGATTTAATTCAAGCACGCCAAGCAAATTTAACCCCATAACAAGAATTAAAGAGGCTATGATTAAAACCCAGTACGGTCCAAGCATTGAAGCAAAAACTTTACCTGTGAGCGCACATATAATACCAATTATTGTAAGTACAACCGAAAGTCCCAAAACAAAGGATAAAAGCCCTATGAAATTTTTTAAATTTGCCTTTGAATCAGTATCATCGCCATATCCACCGACATATGCCGCAATAATTGGCAAAATACCAAGAGAGCACGGGCTTAAAGATGCTATAACACCGCCAAGAAAGGCAATGAATAGAAACATAAAGGAAAATTCCCCTGTTTGTATTTTTAATGATAATTCTCTAATAAATTCTTCCATTTTTAAATTTTTCCGTTTAAATAGTAATTATTTTAAAAAGTGCCCTCTGCCGTGAGGCAAAAGGCATTTTATTTTATGTAAGATTATTTAATATGGTCTAAATGAGTTCTGATTTCGCTTTCTGTTAAAAAGCCTTCTTCTCTATGAATTATTTGACCGTCTTTGCTTACAAAAATTAAAGTAGGCACTACGGTAACCTTATAGTCCTTTACCATTGCAGCACTTGCTTTTGTTCCATCCGTAACATTGATTTCTTCAAAAGTTACAGCATCTTTATAATCAGGAATTACACCAACAAGTTCAGTTTGAACCTTTTTACAATCAGAACACATAGGGGAAGAGAATTTTAACATCTTACCTCTACCATTTGTTGGTACGGTTTTTGTGCTCATAACTTTTGTTTCTTTTGCCATTGATTTGCTTGAATTAGATTCTAACCATGCAAAAACCCCTAACGGCACTGCGAATATTAAAAGTACAATAATCCAATTTTTCATAAAAAATTTCCTTTTTCTTCTAATCACACTATAGAGATTACAGGTATTCTTAAATTTTTGTTATTACCCAAATTTACAAATCCCCTTGGATAGATTTTACACGTTATATCCCCTAAATTGCAATGCCTGTGCAAGATGAGAAGTTAAAATATCAGGGCTGTTATCTAAATCAGCTATTGTCCTTGAAATTTTTAAAATTCTGTCATACCCGCGCGCAGAAAGGTTAAACATTTTAAGTGCATTTTTTAGCATAATATTAACATCCGGCGTTAATTTACAATATTTTTTAATTAATTTAGGATTTAATTCAGAATTTGTAAAAATACCATCTTCTTTGTATCTTTTAAACTGAATTTCTCTTGCTTGTGCAACCCTTTTTCTAACATCAGCTGAGCTTTCAATATCTTCTTCCTGCCCTAAAAGTTCATTGGCTTCAAGCCTTGCAACATCAATGTGGATGTCAATTCTATCCAAAAGAGGTCCGGAGAGTTTATTTCTGTATCTGTTTATTTGAAATTCAGAACATTTACAATCAATTTTCTTATCCCCCAAATACCCGCAGGGGCAAGGATTCATAGCCCCAAGAAGTATAAAATTTGCAGGATATTTTATGCTCATCTGCGCACGTGAAATTGTAACCTCATTATCTTCAACAGGCTGTCTTAATACTTCCAAAACCGCACGCGGAAACTCGGGCATTTCATCCAAAAATAAAACCCCTCTGTGCGCAAGGGTGATTTCACCCGGTTTTGGATTAGAGCCGCCACCTATAATACCTACCGCAGAAGCGCTGTGGTGGGGCGTTCTTATGGGTCTTTCCGAAATAAGCGGATTATTGTAATCCAAAAGCCCTGCTATAGAATAAATTTTTGTGATTTCAATAGCCTCTTCTTTTGTTAATGGCGGGAGTATTGACGGAAAAGCATGCGCAAGAAGAGTTTTGCCAGACCCCGGGCTTCCTGACATCAAAACATTATGTGCTCCTGCTGCTGCTATTTCAAGCGCGCGTTTTGCAAATTTTTGCCCTTTAATATACTTAAAATCTGCCGTATATTCTTTATTTGAAGTTATAAAATCATCAATATTTTGTTTTATGGTATCAAGCGGCTCATTATCATTTAGGTGCAGTACAACTTCATTTAAATTTTTTGCCCCTAAAACCTTAATATCATCTGCAAAACTTGCCTCTTTTAAATTTTCATAAGGGATTATAACTTTATTAATTCCGATATTTTTAAGCCCAAAAACGATGGGCAGCACACCATGTACAGGTTTTATGCTTCCATCAAGAGATAATTCCCCAATAAATGCCGTGTTTTTAGGCTCTTCCTTTATTATCCCTTCTTTTGTTAAAATCCCGACTGCCATGCCTAAATCGTAGGCAGCACCTTCTTTTTTAAGGTCTGCAGGAGCAAGGTTTATTACAACTTTTGTACTTGGAAATTCAAACCCCGAATTTTTAATGGCAAGCTTTAAACGCTCTCTTGCCTCAGATATTGCAGTATCTCCTAGGCCGATTATCGCAATTTGCGGCAGAGAATTTGTAATATCAACTTCTATATCAATCCTAAATACATCCAGCCCCACCGTTGCGGCGCTAAAAATTTTTACTACCATTAACTTTTTAATTTATTCCTATAAAACTTATGGCTTTAATAAGCCCTTGGGTTGCTTCGAATGAATAATTGCCTGAAAGCCTTGTAGAGAGTACAATTTTTGTTGTTGTATCTTCTTTATTTTGCTTTACAGCTTTTGAAATTTTTGCAACTATGCCATCATCAGCGTTTTTAGTATTGTAGGCTGCAATTGTGCCTGATACTTTAATTAAAGGCATAATTTTTAATCTTGCCGTAAAATTAACATAAGGAACGATTTTTCCTTTGGCTAAAACCGTGCCTCTTTGTGTAATTTCAACATCTTTCACTTCAAGCGGAGAATTTTTTACGGTATCCATCAGCTGATAGAGTTTGAGGTCAATTTTTGTAGTATAAAAATCTGCCTGATTTAGAGTAGTTGTGTCCCCTATATCAATAAGGCTGATTTTTTGCCCTGAAGGCGTATATGTAACTAAAATTTTTCTATATTTTCCAATAGTAATTGACCTTTGGAATTTATAATCCTCAGGAACTGCTGCAAGATTACCAAAATCTTTCTCATCCTGAACAAATATTTCTCTTTCAGGGCTAGTGTATCCGTCAATTTTTTCTTTTATAAATCCTGGACCATCCAAATAGAAAAACCCTGCTATAACAACGGCTATAACGATTAATCGAAAAAATCCCTTTAAACAGCCCATAAATTACTCCTCTAAATTTTGTTAAAATTTTGCCAAGTTTAATACATTTATTTTATTATAAAAGATATGGAATATCAAAACTTTATTAAATCAAGTGATATTGATATTTTAAAAGCACCGAAAAGTTTGAAACAATACCTTGATATTAAAAGAGAAAACGCTGATTCTATAATATTTTTCCGCCTCGGGGACTTTTATGAAACATACTTTGAGGATGCTGTTGTGCTCTCCAAAGTTTGCGGGGTGCTTTTAACAAAAAGAAAATTCACAGAACTCGGCGAAATCCCTATGGCGGGCGTGCCTCATCAAAATGCAGAAATTTATATATCAAAATTAACTAATGAAAAATACAAGGTTTCAATAGTAGAACAGGTTCAAAAAAAAGAAGAGGTTAAAAAAGGGGATATTATTAAAAGAGAGGTTATAAGAACCTATTCACCCGGAACCCTGATAGATGAAAGTTTTTTGGATTCAAGAAAAAATAATTATATTGTTTCAATTTTGAAGGAAAATAATAAATACGGATTCTCTTATGCAGATATCTCAACAGGTCAATTTTTCATTACAGAGGGGACTTTAGACAATATTTTATGCGAATTATCAAAAATAAACCCCAGTGAATTATTATTAAAAATAAAAACCAGAGAAATTGAGCCAATGAAGGCGGTACCTGAAAAAGAGGCTGATATAGATAGGGAAATATCTGAAAAATACAACTACACACTTATTAGCGGAGATTTTTATACTTTAGAATTTCAAAATGAAAGTCTTTTAGAATATAAACTTGGATTAAAGTGCGCAAATTCAATAATAACCTATGTAAAGGAAACACAAAAAAATTTTACGCCAAAACTTGATATTATAAAAAAATACAATATTTCAAATTTTCTTATTATGAACCAAAAAACAAGGGAAAATCTTGAATTAAACAGAAATTCAGACGATGGAAAAAAATTCGGCTCAATATTTTGGGCATTGGATGAGTGTAAGACTTTTATGGGCAAAAGGCTTCTTGCACAATGGATTAACGAACCTTTATACAACAAGTTGGAAATTGAAAAAAGACTGGATGGTGTTGAAGAATTAACCAAAAACCCTGAAAAAATAGAAGAATTAGACACTTTACTTGACAATTTATCAGATATATCAAGGCTTTCAAGCAAACTGTCAAACGGAACAATAAGCCCCAAAGAACTTTTAGCCATAAAGAATACTTTAAATATTATAGAAAAATTTGAAAATTTAACCTCAAATTTTAACTCCGAAATTTTAAAACCAAACTCTAATAATGAAGCCCTGATTGATTTTCGGGATATTTTAGATAGAACAATAAAAGATGAACCATCAAATAATATAAGGGTCGGAAATATCATAAAAGAAGGTGCAAATGGTGTGCTAGACAGTATTAGAGGCGAAATTTCAATAATAGAAGAAAAATTTGAAAATTATGAAGAAGAATTGATTCAAATTACAGGAATTAAAAATTTAAAGATAAATTATGCCAAAAACACCGGCTATTCAATAGATATACCCATTTTAGGAGTAAAAAATTTTAAAAATAACATAGAAGAATTTACCTTAAAACAAAAATTATCCTCAATGGAAAAATATACAACCAAAACCCTTCTTGGGCTTGAAGAAAAGATTTTAAGCCTAAAATTAAAATCCTATGAAATTGAATTTGACACCTATTCAAAATTAAGAGAATACGCAAAAGAGTTAACTGACCCTTTGAGGGAATTTTCATTTGATGTAGCGCTAAAAGATGTGATTTTATCCTTTGCAAAACTTGCGGTTAAAAATAATTATAAACGCCCAAAATTTACAAATAGCTTTAAATATAGAGTTCAAAAAGGTGCACATCCATCTCTTGAGCAGCTTTTAACAAATAAGAATGTTGAAATAGACAGGCTGGATATAGATTTTAGCGATATTCAAAGATGCAAAATCTTGACCGGCGCAAATATGATTGGCAAATCCACCTATTTGAGGCAGATTGCAGCTCTTATCATAATGGCACAATCGGGGTCTTTTATTCCGGCAGAAGGGTTTGAGGCTAATTTAGTTGACAAAATTTATGCAAGAATGGGCGCGTCAGATAATATGCTTAACGGAAACTCGGCTTTTATGTGTGAAATGCTTGATATAGCTGAAATTTTAAGAAACTCAACGGAAAAAAGCCTTATACTGCTTGATGAAACAGGAAGAAGCACCTCTTATAAGGACGGTATAGCAGTATCTTACGGGATTATAAAATATATTGCAGAAAAAATAAAGGCTAAATGCGCCTTTGCGACACATTTTCACGATTTATCAACCATTAAAGACGAGGTTAAAACAATTACAAATTACTGTCTTGTTTTAAAAAATGAAGATGGAAAAGAAAAAAGAATACTGGAACAGGGGGTTTTAACGGATAGCTTAGGGCTAAACGTTGCTAAACAGGCGAATTTACCCCTATATGTTTTAGAATGTGCAAAAAATTTTGCAGTAAAAAAGTGATTTTGGATAATTAAAGTAAACAAATAAATATACTAATCATTTTTGTAAAATTAATGTTTTTGTAGGATAAAAAAATTGAATATTAAATGTATATTGTTACTATGGAAAAGAAATCATTAGTTTTTAATATATGGAATAATATCCACCCTGTAGCGCACTTTTGGCTTGTTATAAGCGCTTTTGGCATGCTTTGCATGTGGGGTGCACTCAATATCGCAGGTTAATTTTAAAAATTACCCGATTGGGGAAACCATTGCAGGGCTTGGGTTTTCATGGAGAAAATAAGCATTATAAATGTTTTTATTTAAGAAGGTTGTTGACAACTTTTTTTTATTATGATATAGTATTAAAAATTTGTGAAAAAGTTCAAAAGCTAGGTTAGAACTGCAAATAGAACTAAAAACATGCTAAATTTTTTTGACTATTTAGCGTGGTTTCATTGTGTTATAGGATAAAAGATGAGAACAGACCCAATCAACAGCGAGAATAGAAATTTTAGCGTGCCAAAAGCAGGCGCATTAGGCGCATTAGCAGGGTATGCCGCTACTTATGCTGTTCCTTTAACCACTGAAGAACATGCAAATTTTTTCACAAACTCAGTTAAAAACGAAATAAAAGGCAAGGGCACAGCTGCAAGAGCAGCTGAAATCAAGCATATTGAGGGAAGTTTAAAAGGTGATAATATTTCTCCTCTTGTAAAAGATGTATTTGAAAAAAGCAAGTCTGTACTTGAAATAGACCCAAAAGGCGCACTTAAAGATTTACACAATCAGGAAATTGAAAAATCTGCCAAGAAAACTTTAACAAATTTATTTAAAAAGGTTAAAAATTCAGGCAATATAACTGAAATGAAAGAAACTGCAGCAACAAGCCTTGCTATTAAAAAAGAAAATAGAGCAGCACTATATTACGCTGTTATAGGCGCTTTTACACTTATGAGCGTTGCAGTTTTAAAAAATGCCTTAAATACTTTTTTTCCTGCTCCTGTTAAAAAAGAAGCACAAAAACCGGTTGGCAAACACGAAATGACTGATTTAGACTACATTATAAACTGTGCTGAAGGTCCTGCCAGCATTTATATTGCAGGTTTTGGAAAAAACGGGCAAAAATAAGTTTTTATTTTTGTAAAACCATTGAAAATACAGCGTTTAATACAAGCCCTCTAAACCATTACAGCAGTAGGATTTAAGCTATTTTACATACCTGTTTTCTTTATAAATTTATTCTGGGCTTTATCAAGTTTTAATTTTGAATGAATGTCTTTTGCAATAATAGAGGCTGTTTCAAGGTTTTCTTCATTACAAAAAGCCATCATTTTATTCTCGCCGTCGTTTGTATATGTACCATCCGCTTTTTTAAGGTCTACAACCTTTAAATTTAAGGGCAAAAGCGAATCATCTTTAGATAAAACATCAGCTACAACGGTAGATACGGCCATTTCAGAAATATCAATTTCCCCATCATCATTTACATCAAAAGCTTTAGCGGTCAAGTTAGTACCAATATCAGAGAAAGCCTCGTTTTTAAAGGGTGCGTCAGCTTCTTCAAGAGTTATAGCCGGTTTTCTGCCCATCTCTTCATAACTGTGCCCCAAAAGCGCCTGTTTATCTATTGAAGCACCTGTAAACATGCGGGTAAAAAATGCTTTAACAGCACCCATTTTAGGGGAATATTGCAATACAAAATTAAGGGGTGGAAGCTTTTCATTTTCAAGCTTTTTAACCTCTTTTTCCATTTTCCTTATACTGTTTATACTTGCTCCTTTTGTAAAAGCATCAGGATTTGGGACTGTAGTGTCGGTTTTAAAATCGCGAATATAGCTATGATAATTTTGCATAGCATTTGCGCCGTATTTTGCACTTTTTGGTTTGCCGCAATAGAGTCCTGTCGAACCGTCAATGTATGCTGTATTATTTGAAATATCGTAAGCCATAACCCTGCCTTCAAAATTTTATGCCGTATTTGCATATCCCTATAAAACAGATGAATGGGAAAAATTGCCTCAAAACTTAACTTGTCTTTAAAAAAGCTAAATGCCCGAAAAACGGGCATTTAAACATTTTTTAATTTAATTTCATTAGTTTTACAATATCTTTAATATCAGAGCTTGTTTTTTGAACCTGGGATACCGCATTTTTAATAGCACAATCAGGGTCTTTCAAGCCGTTTCCGGTTAAAATACAAACTATTCTTGATTTTGGCTTAATTGTATCTTTTAATTTTATAAGCCCTGCAACGCTTGCAGCACTAGCAGGTTCACAGAATACCCCTTCAAGCTCTGCTAATAATTTATATGCTTCAACAATTTTTTCATCATTTACCATATCAATTGTGCCATTTGATTCATCGCGGGCAGCTTCAGCCTGTTTCCAGCTTGCGGGATTACCTATTCTAATAGCGGTTGCAATAGTTTCAGGGTGCATTATTCTTTGTTTTTTCACAATTGCAGCAGCACCTTCTGCTTGAATACCCATCATTTTAGGCAGGTGAGATGATTTTTTAAGATTGTAAAATTCCTTGTAACCCTTCCAATAAGCGGTTATGTTACCTGCATTTCCAACCGGGATAAAATGATAATCAGGAGCATCTTCAAGTGCTTCAATTATTTCAAAAGCGCCGGTTTTTTGCCCTTCAATTCTATACGGATTTACTGAATTTACAAGGGTTATAGGATAATTAGCAGAAATCTCTCTTACAGCTTCAAGCGCTTCATCAAAATTACCGTTTATTGCAATCACTTCTGCCCCGTACATCATAGCTTGAGAAAGTTTTCCAAGTGCGATATAACCGTCAGGAATTAATACATAACATTTTAAGCCTGCTTTTGCCCCATAAGCTGCAGCTGCAGCTGATGTATTTCCTGTAGAAGCGCAAATAATAGCTTTAGAACCTTCTTCTTTAGCTTTAGATACAGCCATTGTCATACCGCGGTCTTTAAAACTTCCTGTTGGATTTGAACCTTCATATTTCAAATAAATTTCACAATCCAAACCCAGATGTTTTGCAAGGTTTTCAGCCTTAATTAAAGGGGTATTCCCTTCACAAAGGGTGACAAAGGGAGTTTTATCACTTACCGGCAAATATTCTTTATATTTATCAATTAATCCATTATATCTCATCTACATTACCCTTATTAAATTATTAATTTCAATATTGTGCGTTTTTAATTTATCTATTGCATTTTGAATATCAGATTCGCTTGATTCTTCAGTAATAACAATAACTTGCGCCGTATTGTCTTCTTTTATGCCTTTTTGCAGAATGCTTGATAAATTTATGTTATTTTCGCCACAAACCGTTCCTATGATACCGATTGTACCTTTGGAATTTGGGGCTTTAATTGAAATATAGTACTTATTTTTGGTGTGTTTAATATCAATCTGTTCAGCCATTTCTTTATGGGTACACCTTGTTAATGGCAAAATCGTATCTGTGTGCCCAAATTCTCCGGCAATCTGCATAATATCGCCAACTACAGAACTTGCTGTCGGAAATTCTCCCGCACCCGGACCTGTAAACATTACTTTATCAACAGGAAAACCCTCTAATAATACAGCATTTAGGGCATTATTAATCTTTGATATCATATTTTCTTTTGAAACAAGCATAGGATGAACCCTGATATCAAGTTCGCCGTCTTCAACCCCAGGTACTCTTTGAGCAAGTCCTATAAGCTTAATTTTATAGCCAAGTTCATCTGCAATTTTAATATCATCAGCAGAAATTTTTGTAATACCTTCTCTGTAAATTTTATTGACATCAATTCTTTTGTGAAAGGTAATATTTGCAAGGGTCGCTATTTTATACATAGCATCATATCCTTCAACATCGCCTGTGGGGTCAGCTTCAGCGTAGCCTAGGTCTTGAGCATCTTTCAGACACTCCTGATATGATATATTTTTTTCTTCCATCTTTGTTAAGATGTAGTTTGTGGTGCCGTTTAAAATGCCTGCAACCTTAGTAAAAGTATTACCTTTTAATGTGGTTTTAATCGGTCCTATGATTGGGATTCCGCCTGCAACGGCTGCTTCATATAAAACGGCAACATTGTATTCATTTGCAAGGTCAAAAATTTTGGCGCCAAATTTTGCCAAAAGCTCTTTGTTTGCAGTCACTATATGCTTTTTATTTTTAATTGCCGTTGTAATCAGTTCATAAGCAGGGTCACAGCCGCCTGCAACCTCAACCACAACATCAATTTCAGGATTGTTTACAACCTTAAAAGGGTCATCTGTTATATTTGAAACTTCAACTTCCCTTTTTTTGTTTAAATTACGAACTGCAGCCTGAATAACTTCAGCATTATCAAAATTTTTTAAAACTTTAACAACGCCCGTACCAACTGTTCCAAGCCCGATAATACCAATTTTTAATTTCTTATTTTCCATAAAATAAATTATACAATAAAAAACTTTTTAATACTAAAATTTTTGATGTATTATTTTGTGTATCAGGAAAAATTTTGGAGAAAGATTATGGAAAATATAAGGGTAAGAATAGCACCGTCACCAAGCGGAAACCTTCATATTGGAACAGCAAGAACCGCTTTATTTAATTATTTATATGCAAAAAAAACAGGCGGAAAATTCGTTTTAAGAATTGAAGATACCGATTTAGAGCGAAGCAACGCTGAATACACCCAAAATATTTTTGACAGCTTAAAAGCTCTTGGGCTTCAATGGGATGAAGGACCTGATGTTGGCGGAGAATACGGACCTTATTATCAATCAGAAAGGTTTGATATTTACCCAAAATATGCCCAAATGCTCGTAGATAAAGGATATGCTTATGAGTGCTTCTGCACAACAGAAGAACTTGATGCTGAAAAAGAAGAAGCTGTTAAAAACCATAAACCTTATGTTTATTCAAGAAAATGTCTAAATTTAACAGAGGAAGAAAAAGCTGAGCTGAAAGCAAAAGGGGTAAAACCTTCCATAAGATTTAAGGTTGAACATAAAGAATTAATTTTTAATGACCTTGTTAAGGGAGAATTAAAATTTGATACAAGCCTTATCGGCGATTTTGTAATTATGAAATCAAACGGCACACCTACTTATAACTTTGCGGTTGTAATTGATGATATGTTAATGAAAATTTCACACATTATAAGGGGTGAAGACCATATTTCAAATACACCAAAGCAAATTTTAATCTATGAAGCACTTGGCGCTGAAGTACCGAAATTTGGGCATCTAGGAATGATTCTAGCGCCTGACAGAAGCAAATTATCAAAACGCCACGGTGCTACTGCAGTTTCAGACTTTGTAAAACAAGGATATTTAACCGATGCTTTAATAAATTTCGTAGCCCTTTTAGGCTGGGCACCGTCTGATGGACATGAAATTAAGCCTGTAGCTGAAATTGCAGAAGATTTTAGAATTAATGAAATTTCAAGCAGTAACTCAATTTTTGAATATGACAAATTAAACTGGATGAACGGTCAATATATTAAGAAAATGGATATTTCAAAATTAACCGATATGGTTATTCCGTTCCTTTCAAAATATTCAGATATGGAAAATGGTTTAAATAATATGAGCCGCTCTAACCTTGAAAAAATGGTTGAAATCACAAGAGAGCCCATCACAACCTTAAATGAAATGGAATATGACTGCGCCTATTTCTTTGGCAAAGATGTTGATTATACAGAAGGTGTAGAAACACTTAAAAAACCTGAAGCTAAGACTGTTTTAAACAGGGTAATGGAATTAATTGACGGATGGGATTTTACAAGTGATGAAATTATCCATGATGTTCTTGCAGATTTAAGGACAGAATTTAAAGAAAAACACAATATGAAGCCAAAAGAAACAATGTGGGCAGTACGTGCCGCAATCACAGGCAGAACAAAGGGTGCCGATATGGCAAAAATAATGACAATTTTAGGCAAAGATATCTGCAAACACAGGATTCAAAAAGCATTAGAAATCTAAAGACTGTTTAAAAAATATATTAAGCCTGAAAATTCTATTAAAACAAGAGTTTTCAGGCTTATTTAATATGGTATTAAGATGGAAAACTTCATAACCGTTGAAAAATTATGTTGTTAATATTATAATGACTAATAGCTTTAGCAGGAGAAGAAATGGAAATAGACCAGAGTCTGTTATTTAATTCATTTTTAATAGTATTTTTGCTTTTTGCAAACGGATTTTTTGTAGCATCTGAATTTGCACTTGTTTCAGTTCGAAGAACAAGGCTTTCGCAGCTTTCAAAAGAAGGTAATAAAGAAGCGGATATCGCAATTGAATCAATAGACCATATGGATAAATCAATTGCTGCAACACAATTAGGGATTACAATTGCTAGTATCGGCTTAGGCTGGGTGGGTGAATCCACCATTGTAAGGCTCATTGAACCTGTTTTTCATTTTCTGCCTGAAACTATGAGAGGGGTTGCGACCCATTCTTTAGCTGTATCAATTGCTTTTGCACTTGTAACATTAATGCATGTAATTATTGGCGAATTAATGCCGAAATCAATTGCACTTCAATACACAGAAAAAACGGCTTTAGTTGTTGCAAAGCCTATGTATATAGCATCTAAAATTTTTGCACCGTTTATTTTTGTTTTAAACGGTATAGGAAATTTTCTTTTATCTTTATTAAAAATTCCGCCGGCACATGCAGGACATTTGGTACACAGCGTTGAAGAACTGGATATGATAATAAATGAATCCCATAAAGAAGGGGTTTTAAACGATACTGAAAAAGAAATTTTATCAAACGTTTTTAAATTTTCCGATATCCAAGCAAAGCAAGTAATGGTACCGCGCCCTGATATGACCTGCATCCCGATTGATATTGAACCTTGCGAATTAAATAAAATTATTTTAGATACACAGTATACAAGATATCCTGTTTACAGCGAAGATTTAGACCACATTGCAGGTATTTTACATATTAAAGATATTTTCCCTTTAATGATGTCCGGGGCTGAAATAAGGCTTTGCAACATCATAAGAAAACCTATGCTTGTACCTGAAACTATGACTATTGATAACTTAATGCTTGAATTTAAGAAAAATAAGACCCAGATGGCATTTGTCATTGATGAGTTTGGCTGCGTTTCAGGGCTTGTCACATTAGAAGATATCCTAGAAGAAATATTTGGCGAAGTGCAGGATGAATTTGATGAAGAAGAAGCGGATATCAGGCAGATTTATGAAAATGAATACATTGCAAATGCAATGATGAGAATTGACGAATTTAATGAGTATTTTTGCCTTGATGATGATAATGCTGAAGTTGAAGATGAAGATATTGAAACAATCGGCGGGCTTGTTGTGAAAAATCTCGGGCATATTGCAAATGAAGGTGATTGTGTCCGAATTGATGATTTTGAATTTAGAGTTATTGAGGTTGATAACGCAAGAATAGTGAAATTAAAAATCAAAAGGCTTGAGCCGGTTGATGAAAATAACGAAGCTGCAAAAGAATAAAAAGGATAATTAAAGATGGAAATGTTTTTAGCACTTTTTGTATTTATGCTTATTGGGATGGCTTTAATTTATGTACTTATAGGCACAATGGGGATTGCAGCGTTTCTTGCAGTAAAACTTGCTATTGCAGCTATTTATTTTATCCCGACAATTATTGCGCTTTATAAAAAACACGATTGTGCTTTATGGATATTTTTAATTAATATATTTTTAGGTTTCACCTTTGTAGGCTGGATTATTGCCCTTCTTTGGGCGCTTGGTTTTGATAAAACAATTAAAGAATTTAGAGAATTTCAGGCAAGTAAAAATGCTAAAGATGCTGTAATTGAAGGACAAGTTGTTAAAGATACTACAGAAGAAAAACAGGGGTAGCTAAATTTTTGCATTTTAGGGGCATTGCCTGCTAAATCCCATTACTCTATCTATTCCTGATAAATCTTTTTCAATAAATTCCATTGCAAAATCATAGCTACGTGCAATTTCAGCTACAATGGCGCTTTGAGAAATCCCGTTTGTAAAACCAATTTCAAAAAGCACATAACCGTTTGGTTTCAAGTGTTTTTTTGCACCTTTTAAAATTTTTTCATAAAATTCCACCCCGTCTTTATCCTGTGTAAAAAGCGCTATGGAAGGGTCAAAATTTTTCACAACATCATCAAGTGTATCTTTAGCTAAAATCGGGATATAAGGCGGGTTTGAAACTATAATATCAAATTTTTCATCATCATAAATTGATGAAAAAATATCTGATTTTCTAAAAACTACGCGCCTTTCCTGCACAAGAGCCTCCATATTTTTAAGTGCAACATGAAGTGCTGAAGTTGAGATATCCACCCCTAGTACCTCTAAAGATGGTGCAGCTGCGGATTTCAAGGCTCGCATATTATGATTTCGTCCTATTGCTTGTAATGTGCTGCTAGTTGCACCTGCGGATTTATCAACGCAAGCCAATTCAGGCAGATTTTTTGCAATCTCTAATGCAATACACCCTGAACCTGTACCGATATCAAGTATATTAAAGCTTTGTGCCACCAAATTTTGTCCGCTAATAACATCTTTATTACCATGTTTTTTGGCACTTACTTCAATAGCTTGTTCTGCAAGCTTTTTCACTATTTCAATGCTTTTTTGTACCAAAATTTCTGTTTCAGGGCGGGGAATTAAAACATCAGGAGTTACGAAAAATTTATCTCCCATAAAGTATGAGAACCCTACTATATGCTGAATCGGTGCCTTTGTTTCAACCCTTTTTTTGGCTAAAGCCCAAATTTCATCCTCATTTTGGATATTTGCCCCTAAGGTTATTTCTTCAATTGAAAGCCCGCTTACGGCACACACGAGAAAATTTGCCTCCGCCCTTGCCTCACCTGGCTCTATCCCGTTTTCTTTGAAAAAAATTTCAACCTTTTTAATCATCATTATCTTCCAGCTCTTTTGGTTCAATTATATCCATAATCCAGTTTCGAAGGTCAAGCCTTGATGCATTTGATGTTTCTTTCATTGTGATTCCATGGGCTTTTGCCACTTTTTCATAGTAATAGAGCTGCTTTTTTGTAGGCTTCATTTTGCTCATTTTAAAATCCTGTGCTTTTTTCCGAAATTCTTTTGCTTTAGCCTTTTGAGCCTCTATAATTGGTTTTTGCGCTTCTTTATATTTTAATTCTTCAAACACTAATTTTGCATAAAGCTTAAAATCTTTATAAAAATCTTCACTTTCTAAAAATTCGATAATAAATTCAAAATGCGGGTTTTCAATGTCATTATAATAATTCTCTTCTTCGATGAATTTATCAAAAATATCATCAGCGCTAAGGTTTGAATATTTTTTAATAAACGATTTTAAATAGCTTAAAAGCTGTGATTTTTGCCTTGGAGTCAGATAAAGGAATAAATTTTGCTTTAGAGAATATATATTTTGCATTTTAAAAATCTTTTAGGTCTTTAATATTGAATTTTTTAGCACGTTTAAATTCTTCAAAAGCACCCATGATAGGGTTTGTAGCGTTTTTTAAAAATTTTGCATCTGAAATTTTAGGATTGCGCAGAACTTCCCTATCCTCAAAATCTTCTTTTTCAAGGGTTTTTGCACATCGTTTTAGTTCTAAAAATTCAATCTTTTCTATATCCATAAGATTATTTTAACATCCTTTATATATTATTAAAAGGCACGCAATATAATAAAATTGCTTAAAATACTCTTAAAATAAAAGTTAAGTTTATCATATTCTACAGCTAACTTAATAGATTATTTAAGACGACCCCTGATTTCTCTATCAACCTCAAAAATTTCATTAAGTGAGGGGTTTTTAATTAATTTGTGGTTTTCTAATTCGGCTTCAACGGTTTTAATAATATCTTTTATGCCAATTTTACCTTCCAAAAATTTATAGACACAAACTTCATTTGCCGCATTTAAAACAACAGGAGCAGTGCCGCCCAGTTTTCCTGCTTCATATGCCATCTTTAAACAGGGGAATTTTTCAAAATCAGGCGCTCTAAATGTTAAATTCTGCCCCAAAAGGCTAAAACTGTTAGTTTTTACACCAACTTCACGGCTTGGATAACAAAGCGCATATTGAATAGGAATGTGCATACTTGGAAGCCCGATTTGAGCTACAATGGAGCCATCTTTAAATTCTACCGCAGAATGTACAATGCTTTCAGGGTGCACCACGACTTCAATTTTTTCATAAGGAAGATTGAAAAGGTGGTGTGCTTCAATTACTTCTAAACCTTTATTCATAAGGGTCGCAGAATCTATTGTAATTTTTTTGCCCATATTCCATCTGGGGTGCTTTAGAGCATCAACAAAGGTCGCATTTAAAATTTCTTCCTTTGTTTTATTTAAGAAAGGTCCGCCTGATGCTGTAATTATAATTTTATCCAAAAGGTCAAATTTACCGGCTGAGCTTTGTAAAATAGCTGAATGTTCGCTATCCACGGGTAAAATCTTTGCATTATGGCATTTTGCTGCTTCCATCACTATATCCCCCGCCATAACAAGGGTCTCTTTATTTGCAAGGGCAATATCCGTACCATTTTCAATGGCGCACAGAGTGGGTTTTAAGCCAACATAACCTGATGTTCCCGTAAGCATTATATCTAAAGATTTATCACAAGCAAGCTCAATAAGTCCTTCTTCGCCATAAAAAATTTCAAGCTTTGGAAAGATTGATTTAAGCTCTTTTGCACCTTTTTCATTGCCGGCACAAACTTTTTTCGGATTAAATTTTTTAACTTGTTCAACAAAAAGGTCAATATTATTCCCGCAAGACATTGAAACAACGTTAAATAATTCCTGATTTTGAAGCCCTTCAAGCACCTCTAAAGTTTGGGTACCAATTGAACCTGTGGAGCCTAATATTGCAAGATTTTTAGTTGTTGTGTGCATTAGAATCCTTTTTTATAAAATCACAGATGGTTTCAAGCCTGTTATCTTCCATAGCATCAATAAGTTCCTGAATATTTTTAATTTTTTTCAGTTTAAAACCAACTTCAGCAAGCACAACACAATCATTGCAGAGTCTGTATTCACTATATTGAATACTTCCTGCCATACATTTATTTTTACCGCAGGCAGAACAGTCAAAATATTCATTTACGATATCGGGGTTTTCCTCAATATCATCCTGAACCATTTGCGCCGCAACGGCTTGCATATCCTCAACTATCTTTTGATTATCTTCCATAGGTTTTATTATAGCAAAAACTCCGATAATATTAAATTTGAAATTAAAATTCCTTTAATTGTGAGTCTGTAGCCGTTTTCCGTTTGTTCAAGATGTCCCGTTTTAATAAATTTTTCGATTTGTGGTTCAAATTTTTTGTTAAAATCAATATTAAATTTTTCATTAATATTATGGATATTTATACCTTCTTTTTTCCTAAACCCAAGAAATATCGTTTCTTCAAGCTTTTCTTCTTTGGTTAATTCGGTTAATTCCTTTGCAGTGCAGGGGTTTTCAATATATTCCATAAAATTTTTGGTATTTTGATAGCGAATACCGTTTAAAAAGCCTGAGGCAGAAAGCCCAAAACCAAAATATTCTCCCTCATTCCAGTAATTAAGGTTATGTTTTGAAGTAAAATCAGGTTCAACATAGTTTTGTTTATTTGGGGTATTTTGAGATAAATTAAACGCAGTGCGGGTAAAGTTTGAAATTTCATAAAGTTTAAATTCAGGTGTGAGATACTCAATTGCAAATTCATACATATCAGCCTGCATGTCATCATTTGGCAAGTGTTTCGGCAGATTTTTACAGAAGGGTGTATTTTCTTCAATCTTTAGCCCGTAAAGGGAAATATGCTGAATATCAAGGTTTTTTGCTTCTTTCAGGTCTTCTTCCCAGAGTTTTAAATTTTGTGCAGCTCCTTTAGTGCTATCATAAAGGCTTTGCGGTAAAGGAAGCCCGTAGATAAGGTCTATGCTTATGTTTTTAAACCCGACATCTTGAGCAAGATATACAGCATCTTTTGCTCTTTTAGACGTGTGGAGTCTGCCTATAGCCTTTAAAATATCGTCATTAAAGCTTTGAACCCCAATACTTAAGCGGTTTACACCTAATTCATAAAGATTATTTAAAAAATTAAGATTGGCGCTATCAGGGTTTATTTCAACCGTGATTTCAGGATTTGAAGCATATTTAAACAGAGATAAAATCTTTTTAAAATGTTTAATATCCAATAAAGACGGTGTGCCGCCTCCTATATAAAGGGTTTTTAGGGGTACACCGCTATAATATTTTTTAATTTCAATTGTTAATTTTTTAATATAATTATCTATCAAATTCAAGGCAGGAAGGGATGTAAAGGCGCAGTAATTACATTTTCTTTTGCAAAAAGGAATGTGGATATAAGCGCTTTCACAGGTTTTTGACTTTAAATTTTTCATACACTCAAGGGCGGATGGAGTATTTTGCATTTTAATATTATAATAAGAAAATGGAAAATATAAACGATATAAAATCCTGTAATATGATGGCAGAAATTAGTGAGCAGCCTGCAGTTTTTGATTATTTAATTAATAAATATATTAAAGATGGAAAAGCGGACGCTGAATTTCCTTTAAATTTTGGTGAAGTAAAATTTGTAGCTTCAGGCTCATCTTATAACTGCGCAAGGCTCGGACAGAAATTTTTTGAGAATATTGCAAAATTAAAAACATCATTTGAATACTCATCTGAATTTAACGCAAACCAGGATAGGGCAATAAGCAAAGATGTTTTGTACTTTTTTATAAGCCAATCTGGGGAAACCTACGATACAAAATGCGCTTTAGACCTTGTAAATAAAAAGGGCGGGCATACTTTTGCGCTTGTAAATAATGATAATTCCTATATTTATAACACTTGTGAATTTAAGATGAATATTGAAGCCGGAGTTGAAAAATCAATTGCTGCAACAAAATCTTTCACAGGCGGAGTTTTATGTCTTGGGCTTTTAGCATTAAATGCAGCACAAAATAACGGAATCGACATTAAAGAACATTTGAAAGACATAGAAAATATTAAAAAAGATACTGAATGCGTTATAAACGATACAAAAAATCTGGATGAAGCGGCTGGAATTTTATCAAAGTTAAAAAGTTTTCCAATAATAGGCTACAGTTACAATTTTGTTATTGCAAAAGAAGGCGCTCTAAAGATTAAAGAAACATCTTATATTGATGTAAATGCTTACCCCACAGGAGAATTTTTGCACGGACATACAGCAATTTTAAACGAATACAGCGTTATTGTCGAAATTTTTCACCATTCAATGGGCGAATTTGAAAAGAAAACTTTGGATAAAATAAAAAAAGATTATAATCCTAAAATTATTGCAATAAGCGATATTGAAGATACCCCGGATGATAAAGATTTTTTAGAGATAAAATTTAAGAAATTTAATAATGAAATTATTACAATGCTGTCTTCTGTTATGATTTTGCAGATTTTAGCACTAAAAATTGCAAAAAATCTCGGGCGGAATGTTGATAAACCCTTAGGGCTAAACAAAGTGGTCGGAGAGAATTAAAACTGTTTTTAAAATACGGATTTTAATTTAGTTATTGCTGCGTTTTGCATAGTAATAAGAAACAATCATTAAAATCACGCCTGTGATGAGGAATGCAATAATTTTATAAACAGCTTCAACGCCTGCAATATCAAAGAAGAATATTTTTATAAGCCCTGCTATCACGATAAAAATGCCTGATAATTTGCAGATTTTAATGTTTGCAAAAATTCCTGAAATTATCAGCACTCCTGCATAAATCATCCATAATGAAGTTGAAACTATTCCTAAATCAGAAGAATTTAGCATATCTAAAATTTTATAGCATTCTAAATTTAATAAAAGAAAACCTAAAACTACAGCAAAATACCCAAAATAATTAACTTTTTCCTTGCATTCATAGAAAATAGAAACACCGATTGCAAAAATAATTGCAAATGTTCTTATATTTAAAACAGGATAATACAATAAATCCGGTATTAAGAAGGATATAATAATAAGGCAAAATGCTGATAATACAAAGGCTAAATACCCCGCATAAATAAAGATTTCAAGAGCAGAAGTTACGCTTAACCGTCTTAATTGCAGAGAATATATAATTCCTAAAATTACATAAGAAATATTTTTTACATAACTGATTGCACTATTTGTAATATTATTATTTTGAAGTTTTAGCGCCAGTATATTTATTTCTGTTGCAATAAACAAATAACAAAATGACATTCCAAAAAATTTCAATGTTTCAGCTAAATTTACAGGAAAGTTTTTGCAAAATCTAGACACTGAAAGTGCTGATAAAGAAGGGATAATATAAAATAAGGTTCTTTCGTTAAAAATATATCTATAATTTATAAAATCAGAAATATCACTGCTAAAGAGCGCGCCTGTAGAAAATACCATTAAAAAACTTGAAATTATAAAGCCAAAACCCCATCTTTGAAGATATTCTTTTTCTTTTGAGAAAAATGAAAGCAGCGCACCAAATATTGAGAACATAAACATTTTTAATATATTTGACGGGATAAACCAAACTGCAGCAAAGAGGGCAAATATTGAACCATTTTTATATTGCAAAAATGCATCTGTTGAATATTTTTTTATAAAGTTTGCACAAAGAATATAAACAAATCCCATTAAAAGTGTGCCTAAGGATACAAGGTATTTTTCTGATTCAAAATAATTTGAAATAAGATAACTTGCCGTTGAAATAAAATTCACCCAGCAAAGACAGGTTCTGGTTTTTGGCATTAATTTTATAAGAAGCATATCAAACAAAAGATATAGTGCCCATAAAATAAAAGGCAGAATAATTAAGGGTTTTCCTTGGGATAAGCTCCAGATATGAATAAATAAGCAGGTTAAAACTATATTTGCATAATTAAACGGCGTTTTATCGGAATCTTTTGATACATAAGCCATTGAAACCAAATTTATAAATATAAGATAAGAAAACAGATGATTAACGGATACAGAAACGCTGCTATTTATAATAACAGGCGCTAAATAAGCGCCGATAAGCCCTATTATAAAGGTGGAAATGGCTTTATATTTTTTGGCAATAAAATTTGAAAAGATTAAAAGCAAAATTGCTGCAATTGATGCCGTATAAGCATTTAACATATGAAAGAACGCAAAAGCCGAATATACAGTTAAAAATAAAACTCCAAACCCTGTTCCCATAAGGGCTGCAGCATAATTTCGCATCTTATCATTTTTAAATAAATAAACAGCTCCAAAAACCATGCCGGCTCCAGATAAAAGTGCAAGCACAATCTTTAAAATCGGGGTAAATTCAATGAATTGAGAAACAAATTTTAAAAATATCCCAAATGCAATAATTAAAACAACAGCGCCTATTTTATTAAAAATATTGCCAAAGAAAAGATTTTCTATATCTTTTATTTCATCTTTTGCCTTGGTTTCAAAATCAGTTTCTTTAAATTCATCTTTAATGCTTTTTATATCAGAAATTTCTATTTTATTTGAATCAGACTTAATTTTTTCTTCACACAAAGCATTATCCAAAGAAACAGGCTTCATTTCAGGTTCATTTTGGGGCGGATTGCAATATTTTTCATCATATCTGCGGTAAATCTCTTTATTCAACCAGTCAAGTCTTAATAAAACACTGGTTTTGAAACTGCAAAAGGCTGATGTTAAAATGATAAGCCAAACTATAATTATAAAAATAAAAAATTCCGTCATTAAATTAATTATATCTTAAAACCAAATAAAAAGCATTGGTTTTAAAAATAAAGACCAATGCGCAGTATAAGCACCTATTAAATTATATTTTGTCATATCTTCCCATACACTAAGAGTTTAGAAAGAAATAAGCAAAAAACCATACAAAACTATCCCATCAATGAGATTGCGTTTTGAAGCAATTCTTTATAGCTTGAAATCATCTTATTTGAAAGTTCAAGCTGCATTTTTGCCTGCTGGTAGTATGAAATATTGGCTTTAAAATCGGCATTTGATAACTCTAAAAGCCCGCTTCTTATTTCACCCCTGCCCATAACGGGTTTTCCGGATTCTTCCGTTTCAACAAACTGCCCTTGTTTGTATTCAAAAAGCCCTAGGGGATTGTGGAAATTCATAACGGATAATTTATATAAAGGTGTTGTATCTTTACCGTTATTTGCTTTTCCGTATAAAATACCGTCTTCTTTTATTTCATACTCATCATATTTACCCAAGTATTTACCATTATCAGGGTCAACCCAAAGTTTAATTTCGGTTGTAGGGATTGATAAAGCTCCGCCTTCTGCCATAGATTTATCAAAATCTTCCTGGCTTAAAGATTTTGTGCCGCTTACAATTTCGCCCTTATCGTTCATAATATACCCTTGAACCACAGAACCGTCAGCTGCTTTATAAACGCCGTCCCCGTCAAATTTAAATTCGCCAAGGCGTGTATAGGCAAGTTTTCCGTTTTCATTTCTTAAAACAAAAAAGCCTGCCCCTTCTAAAAATACGTTCTCATCAGATGTACCGGGGGTTGCTTTTCCTTGCCCTGTACTTCTCATATAGGTATCAGAGTATGTAGAATCAAGGAAAGTTTTGAACGTTACCTTGCTTTCTCTATAGCCGGGCGTATAAATATTAACCATGTTTTCTGAAACAGCATCCATCCAGCCCTGAGTGGCTTTTTGGGTATTAAGCGCATTTACATAAGCATCATTCATTATTTTTCTCCTTGTTGTTTTGCCCGTTATTATTCTGTCTTTGCTGTTGTCCTTTGTAACTTAGATTTGCATATGGAATATTTTGTTCTTCAAACCTTTGTTTCAAATAGGGGATATTATTTTTCAAATACTCTTCAACTGCTTTATCCCCAGGGATAAAGTGTGCATTTATTTTCCCATCTTCAGACATCCTTAAAACAACGGTTACATTGTTATCAAAATCAAGCCTTACAGCCTGTTTTGTATTTTGAATTTTAGAAAGTACATCAGACAAGGTTTTTGAAACCTCAATACTTTTATAATTTGAAGCGTCAATTATGCTGCCGTCATTTTGAATGGTGTAATTTGTATATCCTGCCTGATTTACAACGTTTATAAAAAACATTGCATCCGCTTTATCAATATTTACGGTATCAAGATTTATGCTTTGGATAAATTCCAAAGATTCCAAAATATCGTCAATTTCATTATCAAGCAATGGCATTTCACTATTTAATATATCTTTAAAAGAAGCACTGCCGGTGTTTTGCGCCATATAAGGATTTTGTGCCAAATTATCTCCGCCAAGCGCAGCATGGCTTAGAGCACCTTTTAAAGTACCGCCCTGAAAATCATTATTATATTGTTTATTCTGGCTTTCTATGTTCATTTTTCCTTGTGCCTTTGGAGCATTTCTTCAATTTCTTGTTCATATTCAGCTTCCCTTTTTCGCATAAAATGCTTTTGGGAGCCTATTTCATTCAGAGTTTTGAGTTCGCGCATTTTTTCTTCATAAAGATATTCTTCTTTTTTATGCTCTTTATGTTTTTCTAAAACATCAACTTCACGCTCTCTTTGCATAAGAATTTCTTCTTCCCTACGGAGAACCTTCAGGGCTTCCTGTCTTTGCTGTTCAAGTTTTTCGCCTTCTTCATAAAGATGCTTTAAAAACTTGTCAAAACCGTCATACATCCTGGGGTCGGATTTGCGCATATTTATTCTCGTATCTTTAATATTTTGATTATTAGCCTCAATCAAACCTTCAATTCTCATAACTTCTTTTTGACACTTTTGAACAACTTCAAGTTGTTCTTCTTTTTTTCTTATTCTTATTTCTAAGAATTTTTGCAAACGGTATTGAAAAGGCATAATAGTTTAATATTTTTAAGATACTTATATAATTAATTATACGGTATCATCCAAGGTTCTTTTTAATGAAACCTTAAAAAATGTCAAAAAATCCACCGAATGGATTAGAGAAATTTCGCTCTTCTTAAATAAGCCCGCTATGATGATTATATTTTTTATTATCTAAAAATCTTCGCCAGTTTTCTTCAAAATTTTGAATAAAATCATGTGCTTCTAAAACATCATCATATGTTATTTTATCAAGATGCTCATATGTTTTATGTTTAGTATCTTCAAAATAAAGTCCTAAATCAAAAATATCGGTATAGGATGTTTTGCGCTCTGCTTCTTCTTTTTCTTCACATTTTTCAAGTTCCTCAAACGCATCATCCATTCCCAGGGTTGCATCGAAAAATGAAAAATTTAAATCCATAAATGCTAAAACATATTTTTTGCCGCATTCTTTGCATACAATTTTTACCATAACCGTATCGTAATTAATTTCTAAAAGGCTGATGCAGCTTTCATCAAAGCTTGTGCCGCAGTGAGAACAGGAAAGTAAATTTATAAGTTTTTCAATATTATATCCGTTTTTCATAGTTATTCCTTTTAAGCAATGTTAATTTTTATTACATATTTTCAAAAAATCATAAAGTTTTAATTCCAAAATACCGAAGTTAAAAATATCAAGGAAGTTTAGTTTAAAGAAACGAGGTAGACAGTAATGTTTGAAGTAATTAATTTAGTATGTTTCGCGGTTGTATGCTATTTATTATTAATTGGCGTACCTTCAATTGTAGAACAGGTTTCAAGTGAAGAATTTAAAAATGCATATTTAAAAAATCTTGGAAAAACAGATTTGCATTCTTACGGAAAGTCTTACTTTTAAAAACCCCTTTTAGTTCTTTAAGTTCCACAAAATATTGAAATTTTAACATGATAGTTTAAAATTTTGGTATGAGATATATTGTCTTAATACTGGTTTTAATTTCATCATTGATATGCCCTTCTTTTGCATATGAAGAGGAGTTATTCGGTGATGAAATTTTTATTGAACCTGAAAAAATGCAGCTGAATTTTGATAAAAGCCTGCCTTCAATATATAAACAAACCTTTGAAAAAGAAAAAACAGGGCTTGAATATAAAGCAGGGGGGATTTCATTTTTTTCAAATTCAAATAAAAGTTTAAATGATTATATGGTGGAAGATTACAAAACTTCAACCGGAGCAACCCTAAATCCCAGCGGACGTTTATCTTTAACCGGAGGATTTTCGGTTAAATATCAAAACCCAAACGCAAGCATAAATTCAAAAAATTATTATTTAACCCCAAGTTTAAGGCTTAACGATGATTTATCTTTAACTTTTACAAATAAATTTAACTACGATACAAGAATTTATGAAAATGAGGTAGGGGTGCAATATTCGCCTAAATTTTTTAAAGCAGGAAATTTTGGCATAACCGCAGGAACTGTTTTTGATGATGATATTGTAAAATCCCAAAACCTTAAATTTAAGTCGGATTTATTCTTATTTTAAGTATGATAATTACAATTTATAAATGATTTAAAAACATAAATTTATTTATAAAATGATACTGGGTAAACCCTATAGGCGATTCCTCGCTCCAAACAACACAGTTGTTAACTTGAGTTGGAGAGGAGGTGAGGCAGCAAGTGTTTATTACTGAAAAAGCGCTATTGCTTATCTTGTTGATAATTATAGCGCTCAAAAATAATCACTAGGGTTTTTAAAGAGAGTGTTCCTAGCACTCTCGCCCTATATTATTATACATCATCAAAAAACTAATTTCAATATTATGGTTTTAAAAATTCATGGGGGTCAATTTTTAAAACATCAGCAAGCTTGCAAAGAGCTGCTATGCTTGGAAAATTTTTTCCTTGCTCAAGTTTAGGTATGTAATCAGGACTTAAATCTGCTCTAAAAGCAAGTTGCACTTGTGTTAATTTGGCTTTTTTTCTTAAAGTTTTAACATTTTTTCTGATTCTTTGTAATATTTTACTGGTAGTATTTGTCATAGTTTTATTTTAGTGGTAAATTTAGAATAAAATTGGTAGACATACTACCAAAAATTGTATATAAATATAGGCTGACAGGTATATTTACCAACATGGAGATAAGATGAGCACAATAGACACTGATAAAATCATAAAAACAAGATTAGCTGCTATGGAATTAGATATAAAACAAGTTTTTGACCTTCTTCTTTCCATAAATTCCGAGCGCGAATTTATTCAAAGAATCCTTTTTATGAAAGAAAAAAGTAAGAAAAATTAATATAATTCCGTATATTTAAAATCAAAATTTTCTAAAAGTTTTGATGGGGGAATCTCAAGCGCATTTGCTATTTTTATTAAAGTTGTAAATTTTAAATCTACAAGCCCATTTTCTACCCGGCTCAAGGTTGCAGAGGTTATTAAACATTCATTAAAGGCAAAACTGTTTAAAGACCTGTTCTTTTCAAGTCTCAGTTTTTTTATCCTTTTACCTATTAATTTCAGTAGTTTTTTATCCTGCTGTTGCATACATGTAATTCTAGTGCTATCATAATAATATTCCATTACACACATGTAATACCAAGTGGCTAATATTCAATAAACGTATATATTTTAAGGAGAATATTAAATATGATAAAGTTATCTAAACATCTGCACAAATACGGGGGCTTCTCATTAGTAGAAATGCTTATGGCATTGTTGGTTGCTTCATTGTTACTTGCAGCATTAGCTCCTGTAATGACAAAGAGGATGGGTAATGAGAATATTAATGTATCAGGGGTTGGAAGAAATACCAGTGAACATTTTGCAGTGTTTGATGATGTAAGTAAGAATGGAACTGATGATAACAGTTTTACTATTCCCAATAATGCAATTAATGTAAGAATATCTATGATAGGCGGAGGAGGAGCAGGGGGAAGTGCTACATTTGGTTCCAAGATAATAACGGCAAGTGAAAATAATTGGAAGGTACCAGATGGGGTTAAAAAGATAAGAGTATATATGGTAGGTGCTGGAGGCGGAGGAGCAAGCGGGGGGATTGTGCTTGCTAATCAGTTGGGGAATCTTAAGGAGGGATATTATGAATACAAGGATTCTGACCCTGCTAATACTGAACCAAAGAATACAGGGGGTGAATTTAAGAATCAAAAGATAAGTGATTTGATTACGACGAAAACTGAATCAAAGTTTCATCCGACAATTGATAGTAAATGTAAATCAAGCGGATATGAAAAATGGGAATCTAATATTACATCTTTGAGTGTTAATGTGACAGGATGCGGGGCCGGGGGAGCTGGGAGCTGGAATAATCAAGCAGGTGGTGGCTCTGGAGGTTACAAAACACAGAATGGTATTAATCTTACTGATAATTATATTGTTCGTATTCCAGGCAAGGCAACACTTGGTGCAGATACTAACGCATCAGCTGCCGGGTTTAGTTCAGGTGCAGGAGGAGGCGGGGGTCATGAAAATAGCTATACAGACGCAACCTGCATAACCAAAATATCTGCAGCGGGCGGGACATATGGCGGAAATGGCGGCAAAGGCAATGCTGCAAGATGCAACTCTTCACTTTCTCCAACCGCAGGGGGAAATGGTATCGGAACACTTAGCTCTTATGGTGGAGGCACTGATGGCGGTGGCGGCACACAAGGCGGCAGAGGAGGATATTATGGCGGGGGTGGAGGCGGAGCAACCCCAAACTGCAATACTGGTGGGGGTGGGGGTGGCGGACCTACAATTCTTATGAATAGCTCTAGCTCCGCATTATTTATTGTATCGGGCGGGGGTGGAGCAGGAGGTTCTGGCTTTTGCATAGTTAATGGTGGAGCCGGCGGGGGTGGAGGCGGAGGCCCTGAAGGAGGCGGGGGCGGGGGTGGAGCTGGATACATGCACTGTGGTTCCGGAGGCGCAGGTGCAGGGGGTGGAGCAGCTGGCGCATCATGCGGAACTTGCACAACTTCACCTAGCGGGATAGGCTGTTATGCGAAAGAGATGCTAAGCGGTGCAGGAGGAGGCGCCAAATATGGTGTTTCAGGTACTACACCAGTATTATCAGGAAAGAGCTATTCCATTGTAGGAGCTGGCGGTAAACTTCCTGTGAATATTTTTGGAGGCAATTATTGTAATGGCGGAGACCCAGACAATGATGGTAAACCAGGGGCACTTCGCATATCATGGAATGCAACAAATAATGCACTGAAGTGTAAGTATAATACATATTCTAATGGTGGATCTGGTGGAGGTGGTGGAGAAGTGTGGATTGGAGAAATAGATGTAACTCCAGGAAGTTATCTTAACTTTCATATAGGAAATGGAGGAAGTCAGCAGAGGAATTATTCATCTAATGGTAATAATGGGGGTAATACATATATTACAAATAATGCAGGTGCTGTGCTTAAATCTGTTGCAGGGGGAGAAGGAGGAAAGTATTCAACATCTGATAATCTAAGTTCTTTCTATGGATTAGGAAAGGGATTAAATAGTGCAGGGTTTAATGACTGGACAGGAAAGTATCCTACAACTGTTGGAAGTACTGGAGGATTAAATGGAAGTTCAGGTAAAACTATAGCTCAAGGTTCAAGCGGTGGTAAGGGCGGGGGCATATATTTTATGGATGCTGTATTGATGGATGGCGGTAATGCAGGGAACAGGGAATCAAACGGAGGCGATTCTATTAATTATGGAGCTGGAGGCGGAGGCGGAGGCGGTGTAGCAACTGCTGGACATTTCCCTGGATATGGAGGCAAAGGGGGAGACGGGTACATATATATAGAGTGGGGTGATAGTAACGGTGGCGGGGGCAGCAGTGGTGAAATAGTTGAAGAAAAGAAAATAATATCTGCTACAGCCGGAACCAAGATTGAGATAACTATTGGTGAAGGAGGTAAGGGAAGTGAGATTGAACATGATGCATCAACTAAATACAAACCCGGTAATAAAGGGGGTAATGGTAAAGATACTGTGGTTAAGATAAAAGGTAAATCATATTCTGCTAAAGGCGGTATTGGGGGTGATGGCGGAGGATTGAATAAAGGAGAACATGGTATGGGCGGTGTATTAAAGAATTTATTAACTCCATCGGTTAGTTTTAAAGGTGAAGATGGTATAGATAGCTATGGAGGAATTGGTGCAACTGCTATTTATAAATATGCGGCTAATGGTGAAGGCATGGGGGGATGTGGAGGTAATATGATATCAGGTAAATGTTTCTCACCATCTGATACTCCTTATGGTAAAGATGGAGCTAAATCAGGTTCAGGTGGCGGGGGTGGTTCTGTCAGGGATTCTGTTCCGTATAAAGGGGGGAATGGAGGAGATGGTTTAGTATTAATTGAATGGGAGGAGTTTAGGGAGTAGAGCTTTCCATATGAATAAGATAAATTAAAAAACCCGCTTTAAGCGGGGGGTGGGAAAAATAAAAGCTGTGAACATTTTAAATGCAGCACAGCTATTAATAAATTTTAGATGAACAACTTTTCAGGGGCGCGTTTTAGTAACCTTAGCGCTCCTTTTTTTAACCATATGAAATTATATGGCTATTAAAAAGCCGCTTGTATTTCAGACAAATAATAAATAAATGTCTGTTTTAAATGAACAATAGACCAAAATCCGGTCTTTATAGTTTCTATTATACAAGATTTATCTTTAAGAACAAATTTTTAATATAAACAATGGGGATTAGTATTATAACTTTTTGCCGGTTTTTTGTTTTTTAAGATAAAGCATTCTTTGAATAAATTCACGTTCTGAATTTATGGAAAGAAGCAGTTCAAATATTTGCTTCATATCTAATTCCATAGCATCCAGCCTTGTTTCTATGATTTCATCTGTATTCATTGCAAACCTTCTTTCTCAACTAAATATAATACAACATACACTAAAGCTTAAAACTTTAGTTTTTTTATCACATTACCATTAAAATTAAGATATGACAAGGGATTTAGATTCACTAAAAAAAATTATAGGCAATAACATTAAAAAATACCGCAAACAAATGAGATATACCCAAAAAGATTTAGGTATTCAGTCAGATTTAAATGACCTTTATATTTCACAGCTTGAAAGAGGAGTAGCCATACCAAGCATTCCTTGTTTATTTAAAATATCAAGCGTATTAAAAACAGATATTGAAAAATTTTTTATCTAAAAACTGTCTAGAACGGTTTTGTCTGAGAAAGTTTATTTCTTAATTCTCTAAAGCGCATAATATCTTCTTGCGCCTTTGATGTTTCTTTAAACAACACCTGATTTGAAGGATGCACAATAACAATTGCATCTACGTGCACTTCTAAAAAATCATACCTTCTGGGCGCTGAAGAATCTTTACCCATAATTTCAGCATTAGTAACAGCAAGGAAACGTTTTTCTTTATCATTCAAAAGGTCGGTCAACTCACGATTTGTATTTGTATATTTTGAAACGTGAACTGTTCCTTTAATATTGTGTTCTTTTGTTAATATGCAAACCTCTATAGGTATTGTATCTTGGTGTTTGCCAGCCATAGAAAAACTTTTCTCCTGTAATAAAAATCTTTTAAAATTATTATATTACATTTTTTTAAATATGGCTAATATTTTATTTTTTAATGTAAAATAAAGAGGTTATGAGGAGAGTTTTAACATTAAGTTTAATAATATTGTTTTTGTTAAATATTTTTGCAGCACAAAATAGCGTTTCTGCTGCAAGTTCTCCTATGATAAGCACTTGGGAGGTAGATAACAGAAGTTTTTTAAACAACGAAAGAGTTATTTCAAAATCTTCGTTTAAAATAAGCGCCATATATCCTTCTAATATAATAAACGCCCAAGGTGCCGGTTTCCCCGGATATAGGGGTCCAGGACAATTGGTTATTTATAAACAAAATTTTGGCAGAACAACCGGCACAAATGAATTTGGGAAAGAAGCTGTTGTTGAAAACGGTAAAATAGTCAAACTAACCGGTGCAAACAGTTTAATTCCAAAAAACGGTTATGTAATTTCTGGGCATGGAAGTGCAAAAAAATGGATTACAACAAACCTAAAAATCGGCACAAATATAATAATAGATGAAGAAAACAATATAATTACAGCTTACACTACACCTGAAAGTTTCCGTTTCAGTGCAAAAGAAAAGATAAAAGAAGCAGAAGATTTTCTTGATAATGCAAAAAAGATTCAAGAAAATCCCGGCGAAAAAAAGGCAAAATATTATCTTAAACGTGCAAAACAGGATTTAAGAAAATCTAACCGTGCAAATGATAATATGGCGGTTAACTATGCAAAATCTTCAATAGAAATGTCAAAAATTGCCATAAACTACTCTCTTCCATACATTGAAAATGAACTTAAAGGCACATGGATAAGACCAACAGAGAAAAATCAAGCCGAAGTTAGAAAAACCCTTGATTCTATGAAATCAATCGGGATTAATACTATATTTCTTGAAACATATTTTCACGGGTACACAATTTTTCCAAGCAGAACGATGCGCTCTTACAATTTTACAGAGCAAAACCCTATATTTTCAGGCTTTGACCCTTTGAAAGCTTATGTAACAGAGGCTCATGCAAGAAATATGAAGGTTCATATATGGTTTGAATCATTCTATGTAGGCAATAAACATCCAAGCAATGACCCTAATTCAATTCTTTCCATAAGACCTGAATGGGGAAATAAAAATAAAGCAAATGCATCTAAGGAGGGTTATGTATCACATCCTGTTGAACATAACGGTTATTTCTTGGACCCTGCAAACCCTGAAATACATAATTTTTTAGTATTGATTGTGAAGGAAATAATTTCAGACTACGATGTTGATGGCGTAAATTTAGACTATATAAGATATCCAAGCTCTCAAAAAGCAACATCCGCAGGTTATGAAGCTTCCAATTGGGGCTATACTGCTTATGCAAGAGAAGAATTTAAAAAACTATACGGCATCGACCCTGTTAATATCAAATACGGCAAAGATGCGATGTGGTATAAGTGGAATGAATATAGGCAAAATAAGATAACGGTATATTTGTCTAAAATGCATAAAGCTGCTAAAAATAAGGTTATGCTTTCAACCGTAGTTTTCCCTGATTACAAAACTGCACTTGAAACCAAGCAGCAAAACTGGATTAGATGGACAAACAGCGATTATTTGGATGCTATAACGCCTTTGATTTTAACTTCCGATGATGCTCTTTTTGAAATTATGCTAAAAGAAATCAAAACAAAAATGTCTTCCAGTGTAAATATCTATCCCGGGCTATTTGTAGGGTTTATGGAAGGTGAGGCTGAAGATTTATTAAAACAGATAAATGTCTCCAGAAGTTTAAAATCAAACGGAGTAATACTTTTTGACTGGGCGCACCTTGATAATAAATACAGGGATGCATTAAAGTTTTGCGTGTTTACATCAACCTGCAAATAGCAGATTAAAATAAACACGCAAATCGATAGTTTAATTCAGCAATGCGGAAATTTTTCGTTTCCCTTATGTATATTAAAATAATAATTCATTTGTGAATAAAAAAACGTATATATTTACCCCTGCTGAAAATTTTTATTTTTACCTTTAAAGATTACCGCATAGAGGGTTTTCAAGTTTTTTTCAAAACTATGGCGTGCAAAAATTAAGCAAAAAAACTTGTTATAATTTTTTGAACAATAACAATTTCTTCATCATTAAGTTTATGAATCATATCAAAAATTTTTATAATGCGGGAATTTCTGTCACCATCATAATGTTCAAATTTAAAAAACGAATCAATTGAAACTTCAAGCGCCTTAGATAGTGCTTCAAGATTTTCTTCTCTTGGCATATTCACTCCATTTTCAAGGCGGCATATTGTAGATAATGCTATGTTTGTCTTAACAGAAAGCTGTTCTTGGGTTAAGCCTCTTTTAGTTCTGATTTCTTTAATTCTTGCACCGATAAGTTTTTTTAATTTTCCCATAAAATTCTTTCTTTAACTAAAGAAATTCCCCCTAATTAAAGAATAATCTAAATTTCCCAACATAACATTGCACAATTTGGTAATTTTTCTTGCAAAAATTGCTAAATTATGGAAGAATAAACATGAAAATTGCTACAACTTGAAAAAAATAAATATAAAAAATAGCAAATTATGCATATGAAAATCAATTGATGAAAGGATAAACCATGAAACCTTCAAAAACAAAACCACATGTGCTGTCAAAGAAGTGTTATTTTGCATTTTCGCTCGTTGAAATGCTTATGGCGCTACTTGTTGCATCATTGCTTTTAGCAGCACTTGCTCCTGTGATGACAAAAAGGATGAATGAAAATATAAATATAAACGGAAATATGAATCCGCCAGATGCTAATGTGACAAAAGAAGTAATAGATTATATGTCAGATAAATGCAAAGAGCCTAAAATTGATGCTGACGGTAGTGAATATTGTGAAGGAGAATTTACTGTTCCGCCTGATTATAACGGGATAATGAAAGTAACGGTTGTTGGCGCAGGCGGAGGCGGAGGGACAGCTCCTACCGCAGGATATACTGAATATACAACAGTATCAAACACTCATCAATTTACTGTTCCCGCAATGGTCAACAAAGCAGAAGTTACTCTCGTATCAGGCGGTGCGGGCGGTGGTGCGGGCGGTCAAATAATAAAAACTCAAACCTTTGTAACATCAGGAAATGGCAATATAACCGCAGATAATAACAATAAAGTAACTGTAAATTCGTCAGGTACTGGAACTTGGACAATTCCTGACGCCACCCGTGGTAAAAACATTATTGCATCTGCCTGCGGAGGAGGCGGAGGCGGGGGTTCTACGGTGGGGACCTGGGTGAGTACGAGTAATCCTGCATCAGATAATGGCGGACATGGTGGTGGCAGCGGCGGATATGTATTAAACAAAATACTAAATTTTGGTAGCGCCAATAATTTTACTTACTATATAGGTGGTGGTGGTGCGGGCGCCAGAGGAGCGTATTATCATAAGGGTCCTCTTTCTACTTCAAATGCTGCAAAAAATTATGGTGGAGGAGGCTCCGGCTCAACTGATTTAGCTTTATATGCCGCTGCTATTGGCGGCGGTAATGGAACAGCTTTTTGGACGCAAGGTTTTGTATCAGGTGAAATAAATACAAAACCTCCTGCTGCCGGCAAACTGCTAACAGCATCTAATATTGGCGGCATTGGCGGACAAGGAGTTCCAAATGGGTCAACAACAACGGCAGGCGGAATTAATTATAATTTGTATGCCTATGCTGCTGATGGCGGTCAACCGGGCGGAGGAGGAGGGGGTTTAGTACACTTTTCCGGCTGCTATTCCGGAGCAGGCGGCGGAGGCGGAGGTGCTTCTCAGATTGTGGTTGGTTCAGGAATTTATTTAAATGCCCCGGGCGGCGGAGGTGGTGCAAGTGCGGTAAGAAAAAATCCACACGATAGATGTATTGCAGGTTTTATTGCAGGAGGCGGCGGAGGTGGTGGTACCGGTGGCGGTGCAGGCGGCAGTTCAATGGCGGGTCCCGGTAGAGGCGGCACAGGTGGTGCAAATGGCTACAGTTATAATGGCGGCACTATAAATACGATTTTTGGAAGCAAATATTGTAATGGAGGACGCGGCGGTATTTATGGAGGAGTTGACGATATAGGACTTGTTGGTAATTCAGGTGCAATACGTTTAACTTATCAAGATTATGGTCCCGGAGCTTCCGGTGGAGGAGCCGGGCAGATTGTGCCAATACAGCCTGTTGATGTTATTCCGAATGAAAATCTTACAATTTTGGTTGGCAGCGGAGCTTCCGGTGGAACAACTGGAAATATAAATTCTACAGGCGTGATTACAAGCCCTGCAAACGGATATGGCGCAAAAATACACCCTTCTCTTATATCGAAATTATTTAGAGGAAACACTTTAATTTTAACAACTTCACCTGTGGCTGATGGATATAATGGCACAGAAGGCGGCTGTCCGAATGGTGAAGTGTCTGGAGGTAATCTGAACCACACTTGTGGAAACCATGGAAGGATAACTACGGGCAATCCTAATATTATAGAGACAATTCAGACATCCGGATTTATTTCTTATCGAAGCAATTCTGCAGGAAATATATTTGCGGTATATAAAACAGGCTTTTCTCCCAAAACATCGGGAGGTAATGGTGGTGTGACTACATTATTTGGTCTTGAAAATCACTGTATTGCTGGTAAAGGCGGTACATCAACTTCCATTAACGGCACAGATGCAGCAGGTTACGGCGGCTGCGGAGGGGGTGGCGGATATGCATTTGGTAACGGTGGGAAAGGTGCTGGCGGATATGCAAGAATATCCTGGAATAAATATTGGGATATTGCAAGTGAAGCTTACAAATTAGCAGAAGTAGGCGCGGGCGGAGGAGGAGCCTCAGGAAACATATTAACCTATACCGTAAGTGTTATAGGGGGGCAGGTGATAAAAGTAAGAATAGGCAAGGGCGGCAAGGGTGCACATGTTTCAAATAATGTTATAGTTGAGGCAAAAAAAGGTGGGGATACGATATTTGGCGACAGCGCATTTGGTGAAATAAAAGCAGGCGGCGGTCAAGGGGGAAGCAGTCCTTCTATTAATTCATCCAATAACACATTTGTTAACGGCGCAGGTGGAAATATATCAAATATTTGTCATTATAAATCCACTAATCTTCTGAATAAATCAAGCTGCATTAAAGGTACAAAAGGAAATAATGCAAGCGACAAGGAAGGCGGTAAAGGTGCTAATATGGCAAATTATGGTGTGGGCGGCACTGGCGGCATACAAGATACTGGTGATAATGCGAATGGTAAAAATGCAACCGGTTATGCATCCGGAGGAGGCGGAGCAGCCATAAGAGACCTTGGCAAAGTAGATTCATCCTCTCAAAGCAACATTACAAACAATAAAACCATAGGAGGAGACGGCAGCAATGGCAGAATAATCCTTGAGTGGTGGGAATGACCTTTAAATTAAGCAGGGTTTAAAACTTATAAATAAATTTTAGATGAACAACTTTTCAATCGGGCGCGTTTTTTAAAGTAACCTTCGTGCCCGTTTTTTTATATTAAAGTGTATTATTTTATATTAAACTCCTTTTGATTAAAAGAAATACAATAAAATTTCTTAACTTTTTTGCCATAAGTCAAATGAATACTTATAATATCCATGGATACGTATCACAAATTTTCGGAAATAAAATTGAGCACATTGGGGCAAAATTCTGATAATGACATTTGTTTTTTATTCGGTTGGTTTGATAGCCAGCTAAAAACCCTTTTGTCTAAATCTTTGACTGCTTTTTGGGAAAATAAATTTGACATTATAACCCAATCTTTAACCACAAATGCGAGTGTTCGAAATGACTTTGCATCCAAAGGCGAAATCTATTTTACAGCAGAACTTTCCGTATGCACGCACCAAAACGCTTACATAAGGCTTTCAAGTGAATTTGTAAGGGTCTTATTCCATGAAACATTCGGCTCAATTTCTCCGATTTTTAAGCTTCAAGACCTCTCAGAGCTTGAGATTAAAATTTTAAATTCTTATTGCGAATTTTTAAATGAAGGCTTAAAAACCTTTATTATTCCA
This sequence comes from Candidatus Gastranaerophilales bacterium, assembly GCA_910586855.1. Lineage (GTDB taxonomy): Bacteria > Cyanobacteriota > Vampirovibrionia > Gastranaerophilales > Gastranaerophilaceae > MGBC122484. The sequence continues at coordinate 166,683 of CAJUJH010000001.1, read as the reverse complement.
CACGATAAAATTCCAAAAGAAAGCCTGAAAAATAAAGGAATGTATAATACAACATTTCTAATTGCAAAAGACAAAGAAATAACAGGAAAAATTGTAATTTCGGTGCCTCAAAACTGTATTATGGCAGCACCAATCCAGAGAAAACGCAATTTTTCAATGGATGATTTTCTTGAAACTACAACTTATGTAAACATTTTGGCAGGAACTTCAAGACTTGCCTTAAATGACCTTAAAAGCTTATATCCTGGCGATATTATCCTCCTTGAAAACAGTAATGTTAACCATATGGAAATAAAAACAGGAAAAATCAAGCAGGGCTTTAAAGTAAATCCTGAGCCTTCCTTAATGCTTGAATTAGATGAAGATGAACATGAATTGGGAGTAGATATGACCGATAATCAAAATATATGGGATGATATACAAATTGAAGTAGGTGCAGAATTTGATAAAGTCAAAATGACACTTGGGGATTTAAAACAAATTTCAAAAGGACTTGTAATCGACCTTGGAGCTATTTTCGACAACAAGATTTCACTCCTTGTGGAAAATAAAGTTGTAGCAAAAGGAGAACTTGTCATTATAAATGATAAATATGGGGTAAAGATTGACGAAGTCTACTCTTCAAATTCGGCAGAACCCGCTCAGCAAGCTCAACAGCAGGCAAAGCCCCAAGCTAAACCTCAGCAGACACCATCGCCGCAGGCTAAAAAACCGGCACCTGCACCACAGCAAAAACCTGCTCAGCCCAAAGCCCAAAAACCACAGGCAAAACCTGCAACCCAGACTTCACCAAACCCTGCACAGGTGAATAAAATGGCTCAAGCAACAGCGGGTGATGTTGAAGAATTTGATTATTCGGATTTTGAAAATTAATAAGGTGAAAAAGATAAAGGAGTTTTAAATGTTACAGCATATAATAGCATTCAGCTTATATACCCTTGCAATGATTGGAATTTTCTTTATTGCATTTGTTGTATACAAAAAAACTATAGAATCAAACGGTTCAAAATTCGGTGAGGGCATTAAGATTGAAAATATGCTGCGCCTTTCTCAAAGAAAAAGCTTGTATATTGTAAATGTGCAGGGAGAAAGGTTTTTAATTGCATCAGACCCTGAAAACACAACATTTCTTGCAAAACTTGCAAGTAAAGCAATAACACCAAAAGAAACAGAAGGACTAACTTTGGACTCTAAAAGAATAACGGAAACACCTTTATACAGTCCAAATGATATCAAAACAACTGATGAAGACTCTAAAAAACAGGTAGAAAAATATATAAAAGAGCTTCAAATGCTTGATAATGCACGTATTGAGCTTGAAAATACAGAAGATGATTATTCAAATGCAGTTGATATTAAATCAAAAAATCATATTATGAAAAACATTTTAAAAGAATTAGAGAATAAGTCAAAAAGGACTAATATTTAGCTATGGATGTTGCAATAAAAGATTTAAACCCTATCATTCAGCTTTTAATGGTAATGACGCTGTTTTCCCTATTACCATTTGTATTTTGCTGTATGACATCATTTTTAAGATTTACAATAGTTTTTTCAATGTTAAAAACCGCCATGGGCACCCAATCTGTTCCCCCTGCAATGGTTTTAATAGGTCTTGCTTTGATTATGACTTTGTATACTATGTCTCCCGTTTTTCAAAGTATGTATGAAGCAGGAAGAGTACCTTACGAAACAAACGGAGATATTGTTTTAACACTGCAAAAGGGGTCTGAACCTTTAAAAGAATTTATGTTAAAACAGACAAGGCAGGAAGATTTAGCCTTTTTTATTGAAAAAACAAGAAAATCCGTACCTGAAACACCTGAAGAATTAACTCTTTGGGAAGTTGCCCCGGCATATATCATAAGTGAACTTAAAACCTCATTTGAAATAGGTTTTATAATATTTATACCCTTTATTGTATTAGACCTTGTTGTTGCAAACATACTGCTTGCTTTGGGTATGTTTATGCTGTCTCCTACAATTGTATCGCTGCCGTTTAAGCTTTTAATATTTATTGCGGTAGATGGATGGAGTTTGATTGTAAAAGGTCTTGTGGAGAGTTTTAACTGATGGAATTATTAACAGAATATCTTGCAAAAGGCTTTATGACAATGCTTTCAATTTCACTGCCATGCGTATTGGTAGCAGCAAGCGTTGGTCTTGTAGTTGGTATATTGCAGGCAGTAACACAGGTTCAGGAGCAAACAATTGCCGCTGCACCAAAAATTATTTCAGTATTTTTAACAATAATAATACTTGGAATGCTTTATGTAAAAATTTTGACAGAATATTTTAGAGAAGGCACAAATATAGCTTTTAATATCATCCCGCGTTCTGCAAATTATGTTTTACCTGAAGATTATTATTTCCATTCAAGACCTTTTGCATCTGAAATGAAGGATACTATAAACAAAAACTCGGGCGAAATAAATACAATTATGAAAAACCCCGGGAAAATACCCTGGTCAGAGCAACAATTTAAAGATAAATACACCCCAAGAGGCAGGGGTTCTGACCCAAGACCAAACTTTATTGAAACAAATAAAATGCTTGGAAGATAATATATGCTAAAAATATTTAAAAATTTAATATTGTGTTTAATTACAACGCTTTTGTTGATACCGCCTGTATTTGCTGAAGTTGTGGCGCCTGCTCTTCAATATTTAAGAGAGGATTATCCTTCCGCTTTTTTATCAAAGGAAGATTACCATTTAAAATTAAACACCACAAGACGATATAAATTAAGATGTTCCGATGCAATAACGGCAATTGCAATAGGCGACCCTGAAAATCTTAAGGCATTTGAAAACAATGAGCCTGATGAAGAAAAGATGCTTTATGAGCTTGCAAACCCAAACGATGTAATCATTAAAACAAAATATGAAACATACACTTATATGCAAATTTATACAAATTCTCCAAACCCGATTACGGTTTTGCTTTCAATAAATTCTAAAAATGAAGTGCCGCCTCTTATACATTTTGGAGATTGCACTATGTTTGAAGATGTAATCTAGGGGGTTTAGTGGATTTAGTATTAGGTCAATTTGCAAAATTATTTCCTGAAATAAACCTGGCTCTCGGTGCAGGCATTATGATTTTTGCAAGGTTTTTAGGCTTAATGCAATTTGCCCCAGGGTTTAACAGAAAAGAGATACCAACAATAGCAAGACTGTCTTTTGCATTGATTATCACCGTGATTGTTGCATCTGTTGTAAAAATTCCGCCTGTACCGGAGCATACGTCGATTATACTTTGCATTATGCTAAACTATATGTTCGGCGCTTTGATTGGATATATTGTAAATTGCGTAATTGCAACCATCACAGCTGGCGGCGATATGATAAATACGCAAATGGGTATGTCTTCTGCTATGGTTATGGACCCGACATCAAAGGCTCAAACATCAATTGTAGGGAATCTTTTTACACTCCTTGGCGTCATTATTTTTATGCAAATTGGCGGGCTTTACTGGCTTATTGAAGCTTTTATAAGAAGTTTCGGCATTTTTTCAATGTATGGCATTAGTATGCCGATTGAAAAAGTTGTAAATATGGATTATCTTATTCTTTTAACATCGAATGTTTTTGTAGTTGGCATGCAAATAGCCGCTCCCGTGCTTCTTGCAACACTCGGGCAGGATATAATTCTCGGTACAATTTCAAAGACAGCTCCTCAGATTAACGTTTTCCAGATGAGCTTTTTATTCAAACCTGTATTGGGTTCACTTATTTTAACGTGGATTCTTCCAATGCTAATCAATGTTATAACAGATTATATAAGCTCATTTTCAAATATATTCTAGGATTTGCATAAAAAAAACAGGCGCGAAGGTTACTTTAAAAACGCGCCCGATTGAAAAGTTGTTCATCTAAAATTTATTAATTAATCATCATATTCTATTTTAATATAGCCATTAGCTCCTTTTCCCCCTTTACCGTAGGAGTTATTACCGCTTGCACCGCCTCCGCCTCCTGCACCTCCTCCTGTTTTTCCATCAAATTCAAGTGCATTTAATCCATTAATATTTGTATCGCTTCCTCCCTTGCCTCCTATACCTGTATTTGAATTTCCTCCATCCCCACCAATGTTATTATTACCAGATTTACCATTTAAGCTGATTGAACATTTATTAGCATCTGTGCATACAATACCTCCATCTCCATTAGTTCCTGTCAGGCTTGTAATGGTAAAATAACTATCATATGTACTTGTTATTTTTACGCTCTTTCCTCCTTTACCGCCTTTAGCTGTTATTGTATCAAAGCCATAACTTCCGCCATTTCCAAATACTGTATTTCCCCCATCTACTCCATCAGTCATTTTTAGAGCATTTGAATCAAAGTTTCCACCTGCACCTCCTGTGCCTATTGTGTATTTAATTTTTCTTGTTATTGGTGAAACTGTAATATATCTTGTAATTGTTTCTCCTGCTGCACCACCGCCTCCAGCGTATCTTTCAGCTTCAGTTCTATCAATATTTCTTGGAATACCCCATTCAATCTTTACATACCCGTCTCCGCCTTTACCGCCATATCCTCCATAATAGGAGCCTCCTCCTCCGCGTGCTACAGGAGCATCGTTACCATTTTTTGAAGATATAGTACCGCCATAGGCGCCTATAATATTTGCACCATTATTCCATACTAGGGTTGTTCCATTTCCGCCACAGCCGGTTGCGCCCGCATAGCCACATCCGGCACTTGAAGATACTGCACTTAAAGTGTGCCCATGCCATGTCCATCCCGTTGTATTGTTATTGCCGCTTGTATTACAAACGCCTCCGGTAAGGGTCACGGTACCGCAAACTATTTCACAGTTTCTTGCATATGATGATGTTGTCTGATATCCGCCGCCGCATCCTCCATACTTTGTATCTGCTATAATATTGCTTCCAAAAGAAATTCCACTTGCTGTACCATATGCGCCTTTTGCATTGTTAAGATTTGTTGTAGAATTTATAACGCCTGATGAATTCATAGTTCTAATTTCAATATTATTACCGTTTGGATACGCTATTACTCTATCCCCTCCTTTACCGCCGCGACCGATATTTATTGTAAGGGTACTGCCATTTTTCATTGAATTAGTAAGAGCTACCCTGCTTCTTGGAATAACTAAACCCGATTGTCCTCCTGTACCGCCATAATTCATAGCAAGATAATTGATTTTTATAATACCATCACCACCATCACCACCTACTGAGCTTCCACCAATATAGTATCCACAGCTTCCTCCTGCTCCGCCTGCACCTGTTCCTGCTTTTGCAATGGTAACCTTGGAAGTATTACTGGCAAGTGTTCCGCAATTAGTATTGGTATTTGAGCCTGCTCCAAAATAGCTTCCCGCTCCGCCTCCGCCTGAACCTCCATGGGTGCTGCTGGAACTTCTATCTTGTCCATAGCCTCCTCTACCTTGTCCTGACGTTCCCTGTGCACCGCCACTTCCACCCCTCGATGCGCCCAATGCATTACCATCACTGCCAATGCTGCCGTTGCTGCCGTTACCTCCCATAGAAACCCCATCACCCTCTCCGCCATTACCGCCAGATGCCCCGCCATAAGTTATACCTTGATGGGCATATGGTCCGCAAGTTCCGCCGCTAACTCCGCTTCCGCCATAATTAAATACTGTATTCCACAAATCGTTTTGAATGCCAAGCGTGTTTCTTACTCTTAGCCACCCTGTTTCCCATGGAGTGCCTGCACCGCCCCCTCCGCCAAAAGCAGTGATTTTGCCATTATCAAAGTTACTGGCTCCGCCTCCGCCTCCGCCAGCACATTGAGCGGTTACCTGCATCCCTGGAAAAGATGTAGTTTTACCATTGGAACCAGCTGGTTTACCAGTACCCCCGGCGCCAACCGTCAAATAACTGCCACCCTTTCCACCTCCTCCAACAACAGCTGCAATAGTTGTTTTATTTGATGGCACATCATAAGCGGTGGGCTTTATATACCCTCCCGATGCACCTCCGCCTGCACCACCCTGATCAGAGCCACCTCCGCCTCCGCCTCCGCCATTCATAGTGACAAGGATTCTATCTCCGCGAAGATATTCAGGTACATTCCAAGTATAGGTTCCAGCTTTATCATATGTAATGGTATTACCCCATTTAGCACTTCCGGCACCTCCTCCCCCTGCACCGCTAATTAATGATACATATATTTCATCAATTCCATCAGGAATTGTAAAATTTGCATTACCATCAGTTCTAACATGTTCACAGTATTCAGCATCATTTGAAAGAAGACTGCCTGTGGGTGTTGCTGTTGTTGTAAATACAACACAACCATAATTACTTCCAGCACCGCCTCCTCCGCCTGCACCTACTGCTGTTACTTTATATTGTCTTATTCCGTTTGGTACTTCCCATTCACCATTTCCTGGTTCTGTTAAATATACTATTTTGTGTCTAACAGGATTTTCTACTACTCCTTCAAAGTTTACTTTTTCGTTCATTCTTTTTGTCATTACAGGAGCTAATGCTGCAAGCAGCAATGAAGCTACTAATAATGCCATGAGCATTTCAACGAGGGAGAAGCCATGCCTTAAACCATGCTTATTATAAAATATTGAAAACTTACTAAAACTCTTCATTTATCAAGTCCTTTCATCATATTTTGCATTATATTTCTTTATGAAAAATATTGTCTAACAGTATATTATACTATCAGACAATATATTTCAAGTAGTATTTATACTATAAATAGTATTATTTTATTTGCGCTTCTAAGGCAAAATAGCAAATGGGGGGCAAGAAATGACTGAAAACATGAAAAAACTTCTTGGGAAAAGAATAAAAGAAATCAGAAATAAAAGAGGTTTAACTCAGGAAAAATTAGCAGAACTAGTTGAAATTAATACGCCAAACATAAGCTATATTGAAAACGGTAAATTTTATCCGTCTTATGAAACATTTATCGGACTTATACGCGCACTTGAAGTAGAACCATGTGAATTATTTGCATTTGATAATATGACAAAAACCCCGGATGAATTAAAAAATGAAATGATAGAGGCTTTTAATAAAGATGAAAAACTCTTAAGACTGATTTATAAAATATATAGAGCCATAGCGGTTTAAATTTATTCGTTATTTTCAAAGTCAGTGTTTATCGTATTTTCTTTAAAAATATTCTTCTTTTTAAAGTCATTTGGGTTGCAATGTATTAAATAACCGCATTTTACGCAGGCAAGAACAGTATTTGTAGAATCTATAGGCGAAAAAATATGTTCACATGTTTCATCTGACTCGGATTGTTCCTGTAAAGGCTCATCTAAGACAGGTTTAACTGTTTTTTTATTAAACTTCTCTTTTAATTTAAAAAATAATTCTATAATATACATACGTCTGTTTTTAAATTATAATCTAATTGTTATGAAAAACAAAAGCGAAATATTTATATCATCAACAGTTGATTTCCATAATATATATGGTGCTGTAGAAACAGCAAATGAACTTGGCACAGGCTTAGAAATAAGCCGTTTTGGCAAATTGAAAGAGCTTGAAGATAATTTTGATGAAACACTTAATATATATAAAGATGCAGTTAAAGATTTAGAGCACGGTTTAACGCTGCATGGCTTCTTTTCAAATCTTTGTGTGTGCTCAAAAGACCCTTTAATTCAAGAAGCCTCAATCAAAAGATATTACCAGAGTTTTGAAATAGCTGCAGAGCTTGGCGCAAAGACAGTTGTTTTTCACACTTGCTATAATAATTTATTAAAGCAGGAACAGTACAGGCAAAATTTTTTCTTAGGCACGCTTGAATTTTATAAAGAATTGATTCCGCATTTTGAAAAAGAAGGAATTATTGCAACCATTGAAAATGTACATGAAAAAGACAATGAACTTATCAGAAATATTGTTGCAGCGATTAATTCGCCTAATTTAAAGGCAACAATTGATATCGGGCATTGCAACCTGCATTCAGACATTCCTGTTTCGGATTGGATTAAAGATTACGGCATAATGCTTCATCATATGCATTTTCACAATAATTTCAAAAATGAAGATGCACACAGCTCTTTAAAAAATGGAACACTTGATATAAAACCTATTTTAGAAACATTAAAAACAATGCAATTATACCCGCAGATTACTTTTGAGATATTTAACAGAGAAGAGCTTTATGAAAGTGTTGAATATTTTAGAGAGCTTTATAAAGAAGTATACGGAGAATCTTTGAATTAGGCTATTTTCCTATAATCCTTGTCATATCATCTATTTTACCGTTTAGCATGTTTATTATGGGGATTAATTCATAATCGTTTTCTTTTATCCATATGTTAAGTACTTTTGTTATGGATTTTATTTCACTGAATTTATCTTCAAGCGCAACTAATTTATTTAATACCATCTGAAAATCGTTATCATCTGCCATATTATTCTCCTTTTCTTTAAAAAGTAGAACACACAATTAGGTTTTTAAAAAAATTTTAGCATTATGATAAAAGCATGACAAATGGTTCGGAAAAAATTAAAGAAAATCTTGGTATCAATATGAAAAAATACAAAAAAGCGCTAAAACTCACACAGCGCGAACTTGGCATACAAATAGATGTAACGGAATCCTACATACGTTTTTTAGAAAAAGGTACCAGAAAGCCAAGTGTGATGTTCTTGGAAAACTGGCTGATGCTTTAAAAATTGAGCCTTATGAATTGCTGAAGTAAATCAAATGATGGTGCAATAAATTGCACGCTGCTGCTGTTTATAAATTATTAAAATAATTAATTATATATTTTTCCCTATTAATGAATTATGCAGTATTTGGTTTTATCATCCCAAAACCAGTTATATTTAAGACAGCTTTCTTTATTAATCCGAATAAACCCATATTGTGTATTTATCATTAGCCCCTCTTTACAAGTGCCATTATCAAGACAGATATCTTTATCGTTATCAAGATGTAAATAAAATACAAATAAAGATGCAAATATAGATAGAAGAATTAGAAATAAAATCGTAAAAATTTTTGCCATATTATTATTATTTTATCATATTAGTATTTTTTGTACCTATCAGGAAATCCCTTAGGTATTAGTTCTAATAATAAATCATAAGGAATCCCGTTTGGATATAATCTGCCCAAATCACGACCTTTTTGATTTGCATTTAAATCTTCTTGAATATCTTTCAGACTTTCTTGAATAGAATAACCTTTATTTAAATTTCTATAATAGTCTGTTCCTTCACGCAAATCACCAATTATTTTGGCAAACATTGAACCTACAATTCCACGCTGTGCAGATTCTAGATTAGCTTTTGCATGAAAATATTTATCTGCACCAATAGTGTTGGCATTTTGCATTTGGTAATAATTTGTTAAAAAAATACCAAGAGTTTGAAATAAAGTATTTTTGGGGTCATTTAAACTTATTTCATCGGCAATAATAGCATCCAAAAAGTCTTTAAAGGTTCTTTGCAGCTGTTTTTGCAGATTAGCATTTATACTAGCCCCGTCTGGTTTGCTTCTATAATGTGCCTTAACAAAAGTACCATCCTCTCTTAAATATTCATGTACAAATACAACATCGTCTCTGTTTTTAAGTTCAGAGTTTGTTGGTATTCCTAAATTTTCCATTTGATAATCAATAGCCTTCTCATTTCTCTGAAATTCTTTTGAAGACATATTTTTAATATCTTCACTTGTAAATATTCTGTTATTATTTGAAACTTTATTAAAAAAGTTTTTGAAAGTGAAAGAGATTAGCTTAATTCCTTTCCAGTTTAAGATATAAGGCAGTGTGATAAAAAAGATTAAATAAACAATAAAAAGTTAATTCAGTATATATTTAGAATTATAATTAAACTATAAAGCAAGGCATAATATTTTTCTATTACCCAAATCACTCAAGGAAAAAATTTGTTTATATTTTAGGCTTCTGCTTTTTGGGCTTTTAGTTCTTCCACATTTTCTTCAACAGGGTTGATAGGCAGATAAAATCCAAATGTTGAGCCTTTGTTTAATTCTGACTCTACAAAAACCTTACCGCCGTGGTGTTTTTCAATGGTCACTTTTACAAGATGAAGCCCTAAACCTGTTCCTTTTATTGTGTGGGTATCATTTTCAACCCTGTAAAATCTGTCGAAAATCTTTGCCTGATGTTCTTTTGAAATTCCAATACCCTTATCTGATACAGTAACTTCAATAAACCCCGGCATACTATCCGAAACCTTTGCTTTAATATTTATAGATGTATCATTCGGTGCATATTTTACAGCATTTGAAATAAGATTTGTTACCACTCTTTCAATACTTTCTTCATTGTATGGAATTTCAGGTATTTCACCTTCTTTTTCTACAATAAAATTCACATTTTTTTCTTCTGCCAGAATTTTTAAATTAGAAAGAGTATTTTCCAAAGTAAGCATTAAATCGCCATTAGTCTTTTCATAGCGCGCATTTGATTCAAGTTTTGAAAAATCAAGAATATCATTTACCATATTATTTAAGCGTATAATTTCCTGATTTATAACACCTATAAACTCTTGCTGCTCCTCAAATTTAAACTCATTTCCATAGTTATAAAGAGTATCAATATAGCTTCTTAAAACAGTAACAGGGGTTCTTAATTCATGGGATACATTTGATATAAAATCGCTTTTTAGCCTGTCTACTTCAGCTTCGCGCGTTATATCTATTAAAACAATGATATAGCCAAGGTAATCGTGAGATTTTGAAAACATTGGAGAAATAACGGATTTCACCACTCTGTTGTTGACATTTACACTAAATTCCAAGGGTTTTTTCTCAATAATTTCAAGAGGAGTCTTTTTAAATGTTTCAATTTCTTCTTTAAAACAGGGGGCGCCTTCTGTATCAAGGTAGTTTGCAAATGATGTATCAATGATTTGTTCCTGCTTTATGGATAAAATGTGCTCTGCTATAGGATTTACTAAAACAACCGAATCCTCGCTATCACACACTACAACACCATTTGCAATGCTCATTAAAACCGATTCAAATTTATTGCGCTCAAGGGTTAATTCTTCGATATTTTGTTCTTCATATATATGTAATCTGCTTGACATATCGTTAAAAGCATTAAAAAGTTCTTTAATTTCACCTGAAGCGTCTTTATATTCTAAAATTGTGCCAAATTTACCGCCAGATATGGCTTTTACCCCCTGATGCAAAATAGATAATTCCCTTGTTATTAAAAAAGTATTTATTAATATAACAAAGGTGAAAACTGCCCAAACAAGCGTAAATACGATAAACATTGAATTTTTGGTAGTCTTTGCAACTGATGATGCTATTGTTGCATTTAAACCTATTTCAACTGTTCCTTCAATTTCCCCATTAGAATTTAAAATGGGTGCCGAAAGGTTTGTTTTTGTGTGTTCTGCTCTGTCTTTAAAGTTTTCTGTGGTGGAGAAAATAACTTCATTTTTATTATTTTTAAAAGTTACGAAAGAAATGTCGCTATTGCTCTCTAATATTGAAACAGAGTGAGATTTTAATATTTTAACTTTTTCATTTTCAGATTTGTTTTTCGTAAGCTCATAGCTTTGAATTGCAATAGTTTTCCCTAAAAGCTGCCCAAAGTTTGCATAGCTTTCGTATAATTTTTCCTGAATTTTTCCAATTGCAAAGATTGAAACAGCAATAATTAAAATGGTTGAAATAAAAAGCCCTGCAATAATAAGCCTGTTTTGAGCCGTGTTATCAAATTTTATACCTGAATTAACAATGTTTTTCATAATCAACGACATTATACCACAGCATTTTTACCATGGTATAATATTTTCAAATGACAAAATTAACTAAAAAGGTAATATCTTCAAACAAAAAAGCCTTTCACGATTTTATTATTTGTGAAAGATATACTGCTGGCATTGTTCTTATGGGGACAGAAATAAAATCTATAAGAAAGGGTGGAATTAACCTGAAAGACAGCTTTGCTAAGATTGAAGATATGGAAGCATTTTTGCACAATTGCCACATAAGCCCGTTTGAGGGCGGAAACAGGAATAATCACGACCCAAAACGCGTGCGCAAGCTGCTTTTAAACAAAAAAGAAATTTTGAAAATTTTAGGAAAAGTAAAGCAGGACAGCTATACGATAGTTCCTTTGGAATTATTTATAGAAAGAGGCTTTGCAAAGCTTGAAATCGGCTTATGCAAAGGTAAAAAGCTCCATGATAAAAGGGAAACCTTAAAGAAAAAAGATATTCAAAGAGAAATGGAAAGATATAAATAATATTTGACATTTTGCTTTGTGAAATTTAAAATATACTACAATTGTAAAAAATAAGGAATAAGAGAAAATGGCAGTAGAGAGAAGTATGGCAAAGCGCCCAAATTGGTCTTCAGGGTTTGCATTTATAATGGCAACACTGGGAAGTGCCGTAGGGCTTGGTAATATTTGGCGTTTTCCTTATGTTATGGGACAAAATGGCGGCGCATTATTTCTTTTAATGTATATTCTTTTAACCATATTTATATGCTCAGTTCCGCTTCTTTGCGAACTTTTGCTTGGAAAGCAGATGAGAAGAGGGGTTATCCGCTCTTATGAAAAAATAAATAAAAAATTCAGCATTTTTGGCTGGCTTTGCTTTGCAACTTCAATTTTTATCCCATGCTTTTATTTTGTAGTGGGCGGCTGGACTGTAAATTATATATTTATATATTTATTCGGCACAATTCCTGTTAATGAAATCAGCCAGGCAACTTTTGACACATTTGCAGCGCAGCCTGTTGCACCGCTTATTATGGGAATTATTTTCCTTTTCCTATGTGCAATCTTCCCGTTTAGAGGCGTAAATAAAGGGATTGAGCAAGCAAATAATATTATAATGCCTTTATTTATAATAATGTTGTTTTTCCTTGCAGTTACAGGGTTATTTTTAGATAATTCAATTGAAGGCTTAAAATTTATGTTCCAGCCTAACGTTGAAAACTTCACTTTTAAGACAGTCTTAACAGCGCTTGGGCAGGCACTCTTCACGTTAAGTGTCGGCATGGGATGCCTTGTTACATACGGCAGCTATTTGAAGAAAGACAGTGATATAATCAAGTCTTCAACGCTTTTAATTATCGGAAATACAATCATAGCAGTGCTTGCGGGAATTATGATTTTCCCTGCAGTATTTTCTTTTAACTTAGAACCCTCTGCAGGAGCTGGTTTAGTGTTTATTACACTTCCAAAAGTATTTGCAGCATTGCCTTTTGGACAATTCTTCGGACTAATGTTCTTTGTATTATTGTTCTTTGCGGCATTAACATCCGGAATAAGCTTATTGGAAGTGAGCATTGCGGCAATTTTAGAAAAGTTCAAAATATCAAGAAAAATTGCCACCGTTATTATGTCATCAATAATTTTAATTTTTATGGTGCCCACAACCTGGTCATTTGGACCACTGGCGGGTTACAAGCTTTTTAACATGACATTCTTTGAAATAATGGACTTTACAGCTTCTAATATCCTGCTTCCCCTTAATACAATTATACTTTGCGTGGTTGTAGGATGGATTTTAAAACCAAAAATGGAGCTTTTAACCAACAATAAAAAATTCTACGATGTATTTACTTTCCTTTTAAAATTCATCGTTCCACCCGTTTTGATTTTGCTTATGCTGTTTGGGCTGGGACTGGTGTAATTTAAAAGATACTACAAGTATTACGGTTAATAATAAAATAGACCAATTCTGCGACCAAAAAAGCTTGAATATTAAAATTTAAGCTTACAGGAATTTGCAGCAGCCAAATAAATCAATTCTACAATAGTCACAGGCATTTCACAGAGGAAAATTATTTTGTAATAAAGGACCGTAAAAAGAAATTTGCCAAATGCGATAAGATATCAATGAAAGATGCACAAAATCGCAAATTTCCCCGTGTCCTGTTTGCAAAACAATTTTACGAAGAAAAAATACACCCCTAAAACTAAACATGGTGCAAATATTGGTACATTAAAATTCCGTCTTTATTTACTAAAGACGGAATTTTAAAAACTAAACTTGAATGTACTTTTACATCACCATCTCTAAACCAATCAAATCCTTGGTTTCACGAACCATTAATTTAGAATTTGCAGTTTTAACGATATAAATTGTATCATTATCATTTTGTTCTGCTATACGAATTTGAATATTAGGATTTAGAAGTGTAATCTTACCAAAGTTTTGAATAACGAAGATTTCATCTTCAATATAGCCGATAAGCGCAATATTACCGTCATAATTAACAAGGCAAAGTCCTCTGTTTTCTCCAAAGCTTTCTGTTGCAAGTACATCAGCTTCATCTTCAGAGGTTTCAGCTGGTTCTTCCTCTTTTTGAGCCATTGCAACAGCAGCTGCCTCAACTTCTTCAAAGCTTTGCATTAATTTTGGCTCATAAATACCGTTTTCATCAGGAAGAGCCTGTGTTTCAACAGGAGTTTCAACTTTTCCGGGCTCATAAACGTCATATTCACTATCCGCAGCTTTTACCTGGGCATCTTGTTTTAAACTGTCCAGACCTTCATATGCAGCTCGTGCAGCTGCTCTTTGAACTTCTTCTTTTGAAGCTTTTCTTGTTTTTGGAGAAGCTAAAAGAATTATTGCAATCAGTGCAAGTAAAGCTGCTATTAATACTAAGATATTATCTTTAATTATTCTTAAAGCAGTTTTAATATTTTGTTTAATTTCATCTTTTCTTGTAAGTTCAGGTATAACTTCCTGTTCGCCAGTAGCAAGTTCTGTTAAACCTTGCTCTTTAGCTTCTTCTTCAAGCAGGGTTTCATCAGCATTATCTGTTATATCAGTGTCAATAACTTCCTCTAAATCAGCCACAACCGGTTCTTTTGGCTTAACTGTCTCTTGGATATGTTTTGGCTGGGTTTTCGGTTTGGTAACAATTTCTATTTCATTGCTGTTTGAAGCAATATGAACAGATTCTTGTTTTTTAGCCGTTGTATTAACCGGAGGATTTCCGGCAATTTTTACGGTTTCATTAGTTTGAACCGGCTTAACAGCAGGTTTTACGGATTCAGTTTTTACAGGTTCAGGTTTTACAACAGGTTTAGCCGGTTTTGTCTGCACATTTGAATAACTTGTAGGTTTCCCGTCAAATGCACTATCTAATTGAGCTAATTTCTTTGAATCAATATGTGGTGCCTGTTTTCCTGCAGTTTTTACATTTGCACTCAAAGTCACAGGCTTGCTTGTTGAAATATTTATCTTTGTATAACCGTTGTTCAAATCTTGTCCTGCATAAGGGAAAAGTTTAACATCAACTTTGTTTACATCTCCGGTTCCACCTACAGATGTTATTGAATGGTAAGTTTCAGGCAATAAAATGTAATAATTTGTATCAGTTTTTTTAATTACCTTAATCGGCTCATTATAAGGCTTTTGGGTAAATAAATCCACCTTATAGCTGCCATCATTTGCTTTAACTACATCTACCTTTAAAAGATTATTTTTATAATCTGAATCAAGCGCCATGGTATCAGCGTTAAAAACACCCCAAAGCCCTAAAAACATAGTTAAAATTATACCTGGAATATATTTTTTCATTATTCTATCCCTTCAATACCGGATTTTTCCGGGGTTATTTCCTTAAGTTTTTATACTATAATAAATTACAAAGCTAATTATACTATGAATACAAAAAACTGGCAAAAAATCAATATATAGAAGAACTAATACTATGGACAAAAATTTTAAATCAGGCTTTGTAAGCCTAATAGCAAGACCGAATGTTGGAAAATCAACTCTGTTAAATAAAATTGCAGGACAAAAAATTGCAATCACAAGTCCTGTAGCCCAAACAACAAGGTACCAAATAAAATGCATACATACAGATAATGATTCGCAAATAATATTCATTGATACCCCTGGTGTACATAAACCTTTAAATAAACTTGGGGAATTTTTATCCGATGAATCAAAATCTTCCCTTGAAGATTCTGATTTAATTCTTTTCTTAGCAGATTCAAATGATGAAGCAGGGGCAGGCGACAGGTGGATTGTTGAAAATTATTTAAAGGATATTAACAAGCCTATAATAATTGTTGCAAATAAAATTGATACGGCAAAAAAAGAAAAACTTGAATTAAACATTATATCTTATAAGCAATTGTTTGAAAAAAATTATCCTATCATTAAAATCAGCGCCAAAACAGGGAAAAATATAAATACACTTATTGAAAAAATTAAAGAACAGCTGCCAAGCGGGGTAAAGCTATATCCGGATGATGAAATTACAGACCAAAACCTGCGTGCTATCGTATCAGAAGTAATCAGAGAAAAAATTATTTTAAATACAAAAGAAGAAATCCCGCATTCTGTAGCAGTTTTGGTTGAAGATTATAAACACACAGATAAAATAGATAAAATCAAAGCCCAGATAATAGTTTCAGCTGAAAGCCAAAAGGGGATAATAATAGGTAAAAACGGCTCATTATTAAAAAAGATTGGCACCGAAGCAAGGCTTGAAATAGAAGAAATTGCCCAAAATAAAGTATTTTTAGAGATTTTTGTAAAGGTTAAAAAAGCCTGGCAGAAAGATGAAAATACTTTGAAGCTTCTTGGGTATGAAAAGAAACCCTAAATTTTAATTTCAATTGCCTTAACAATTTTATATAAAACTCTCTTGCGGTCTATATCAAATGTTTTTATTGCGTTACATAACTCATCTTCAAGATGCTGGCTGCTTTTAAGATAATCAGCATCCAGTTCAAAAATTTCATTCGGCTGCACATCAAATTGCTGCTGAATATTAATAATGGTAAGTGTTGAAGGCAGGCTTTTCCCATTTTCAATATTTGATAAACTTGAAGGCTCTATCCCGATTTTTTCTGAGAATACCTCCTGGGTTAGGTTTTTGCTCCACCTAATTCTTCTGATGTTTGCACCCAAGAGCTTTTTTATTTCCTGCTCATTCATTTTTTCTATACCTTAATTAAGCTTACTTGATATAAGCATATTATTTTTACGACACAACTTTGCATAATGTATACAACAAATTTTTATTGATTTTTAATGTAAACATTATTATAATATATTGTGTAGAATAAAATTTACTTAAAAGTTGTTCTAAAGACCAAAAATAGTTATTAGATTAAATATGTGAGAAATTGTTTATGCGAAAAAAAGTTGTTCAATTGCGCTGCAATAATGCAGCAAAAATGTTGATGCCTGCTTTCTCCCTCGTTGAAATGCTTATGGCATTATTGGTTGCTTCATTGTTACTTGCAGCACTTGCTCCTGTTATGACAAAAAGGATGGCAGATAATGAAATTAAGGTAATGAAAGAATCAATTAATTATGAAAGAGATACGATAATATCTGCATTTGACAGTGATACTAATTTTACCATTCCTTTAGATGCTTATCAGGTAAGAGTAACAATGATGGGAGGAGGAGGCAAAGGAGGAGATGCGCTGTACGGAAATAAGGAATTTACAACATCACAAAATTTTACAGTTCCTGATGGTGTTACTAAATTAAGAGTATTTATGATAGGAGGAGGCGGAAGCGGTGCATCAGGCGGGCAGATAAAAAGCTGGATGCATAATGATATACCAGAACTAAATACTGCAGACTACAGTATAACAACATCAGGCACTTATACATTTGCAAACAAAATTGTAATACCTGATGCATATAAAGCTCCTGCGCTTCACAATTATTGCACTACATCAGGTACAACAAACTGGGTGCTCATATCAAATAATACAAATATTGCTCCAAATACAAAGTTAAGCAAAGCGGGGGGTGATGGCAGTGCAAATGTTACAATAACAAAAGCTACGGCATGCGGGGCAGGAGGAGGAAGCAGTAATTCAGTAAACAGGTATGGAGAACCAAACACTACAAGTGATTATATGGCTTTTGGCGGGAGCGGAGGTTATCTTGTTAATCAAACAATCAACTATACTGCAAAACCCGCTGCCATTACTTTTAAAGTAGGCGAAGCAGGTAAAAGCGGAACCGGCATTCATTGGGATAATTTAAGTACCACTTCTTGCACAGGGGGCGCAGGGGGTGCAGGGGGTACAAAAGGAGGAAACGGCGGCAGCAATTGTTCATACGCCGGGGTAGCTTATCAAGCTATTGCCGGAGGGGGCGGGGGCGGTTCTACCGCGATATTAAATTCTTCAAACAGCATGATTTTTGAAGCTCCAGGTGGTGGAGGTGCGGGAGGCTTTATAGAAATATGCCGTGCAAGCTGGGCAAATGGCGGTTCCGGGGGCGGGGGCGGCGGGACTCTAAACAAAAATGTTGGTTGGGGCGGATATCCTGCCGGCACTATAAGCAGCAGCGCGGGCAGCTTTGGTTATGTAGCACAAGCTGGAACAGGATCAGGGGGATACGCCCCAGGTAAAACTGGTTTTGTTCAAACTCGGGGCACAAATGATGAGTGTCAAAGTGCCACAGGGGGCGGGGGCGGTGGAGGTATTGGAGGTATTGGCGGGGGCAAGGGCAGTTTAAACTCAATATTTGGTACAAATAACTGCAACAGCGGTAAACCCGGCGCAATAAAAATATGGTACAACATTCCAAAAGTAACAAACGGATTAAAATGCGAATATAAAAATCTTGCTAATTCAGGCGGAGGAGGCGGAGCAGGACAGATATGGCTTGGTGAAATAGATGTAACCCCAAAACAGGTTATTAAAATAAATATAGGAAATGGCGGTGCAAGGACAACTGCATACAATGTAAACGGCAATGACGGAGGCGCTACAAGCGTTGTTGTTGGGGGAACTTCGTATTCCGTATTAGGAGGCAAAGGTGGAAAATATGAAACAAATAATACTTATATTGTAAATTCAGGGGGCTTAGGCGGCGGATTAAATAAAAATAATTTATCATCGAGTGCCAGATATAAAAACTGGTTAAATCTTGACGAAAGTCTTGTTGGTGGTAAGAATGGCTCTCAAGGGAACATTGTATCAGGTGGTGCCAATGGAGGCAATGGCGGAACTTCATATAGATTTGGGACTGCACTAAACGGGGGAAATGGCGGTACATCACAATCAAACGGAACAGATGCTTCAACAGCAAGCTACGGCGCAGGCGGCGGGGGTGGAGGAGGAGTTACCGCCTATGGACATAACCCGGGACTTGGCGGCAAAGGGGCTAATGGGTATGTATTTATTGAATGGGGCGGATATAACGGAGGAGGAGGAACTGCAGGCGAAATAGTAAAAACCACGTTAACAAACTTTGACGGGGATACAAGTAAAAGAATAATGCAAATTAAAATAGGTCGCGGCGGTAACTCTGCAAACAGTAATGGCGGAGAAACAAGTATAAGCGTAATATCAGGAGGAAAAACCGTAACTCGTACAGCAAAAGGCGGTGCGGCAGGAAATAAGGGTGAAGCAGAAAGTCACGGCTTGGATAAAAACTTGCCTGACGATTTTTCAGAACTTTATAAAGAATATATTCAAGGAAATATAAGTATTATTACAGGACAAAAAGGGACTAATGATTATGGCGGCATGGGCGGATATTTATCCTGTTTGTTTAAAACAAAAGATGAATCAGGGAACAATATATGCGCTTCAACTATTAATGCAAATGATGGAACAGATACTACACTTGGACCCATCCGTCCAGGGTGCGGCGGCTCACATATTCCATCTCCCATATACAATCCCATATGTAACGCCAAAGCAACAACAGCTTCAGCTGATGGGGGAAACGGCATACTTGGAGGCGGGGGCGGGGGCGGTGCCGTTCTTAATTTGATTGAAGGCAAAGGCGGTAACGGCGGTAATGGATTTGTAATCCTAGAGTATAAGAGCACAATGCTTGATTAAGATGATATCAAGTAATATATGAACTGATATATAAAATAAATTTACGATAAACAACTTTTCTGGGGCGCGTTTCAAGTAACCTTCGCGCCTCTTTTTTTATGAAAAATTTTATACTGATATTGCTATAAGTTCAGTGTTTTATTATTATATTGTTTAAGGAAATTTACTCAGGAGTGTTAAGGCTTAAGGGTTTTAACAGATGAGAATTTCAAATCGTCAATGTTGCCATCCTCAAGAAGATGGTGAATGTCAAACGACTAAAGACTTTTTGGGGTTTATACCAAAAAAACTGAATTAAACATTGCAAATATTAATGCACAACATTAAAAATACAGCGCATTGCAGCTCTGCGACAACTATGAGAGTTCTAAGTACGGCGCTGCGCGGTGCTACTACTTGGCTGGCGGCTGCCAGGGCTCTTACAACACAAACTGCAACCCGAACTACGTATGGTCAGGGTCAGTAGTTGACTCATCAAGTTATCACAGGGGGTTTGGTTTTGAATCAGGTACATTTGCTAACTTCTCAAACAGTTGTGGTACCGGTATGTATGGTAAGTGTATTACTAACTGGGCTTTTGGTGTGCGCTGTGTCCTGGATTTGAACAAAATTTCCTTTATATAAAAAGAAAGCCGGTAATAAGCCGGATTCTGTTTCAAGATAATCATCTGTCTAATGCGTTTTCTTATGCAGCTTCCAAATTGGAAAGGAAAAGGCACCATTGCTGCAAAATCAAACTTGCACCCTGCCGGGGTTTACCTTGCCCTCATCCCTTACGGAATAAGGCGGTGGGCTCTTACTCCGCCGTTGCACAATCACCTTTTTTGCCCTGCAGATGCTAAAACCCTCTAAGAGAGCTCATTTTGCACAAAATCAAGATTTTAGCAAAAAGAGGCAAGTTTAGCATGACAAAATAAGGCATTCTTCATTTCTGTGGCACTGTCCTCACGCTCACACGCACCTGGCTTTCCCAGGCGGCACGCCTTTTTGGGTGTCCGGACTTTCCTCACGAAAAAATTCGCGCGATTATCCTCCGACTTTCTTTCTTAATAATTATACAAGAAAATTAAAATTTGCTAAAATATAAAATTATGATAGATACACATTCACATATTGATATGCTTCAAAACCCTGAAGCAGAGGTTGAAGAAGCATTTAAAGCCGGAGTTAAAAAAATAATAATCCCCGGTGTTGAACCTGCAACATTTGACACAATAACAGAATATATTGATAAATATGACTGCGTTTATGGCACAATAGGCGTTCATCCTTCTGAAGCCCAAAAATTTAACAATGAAACAGCAAAAAAAATGATGCTTTTGGCACACCACCCAAAGATGGTCGGCATAGGCGAAATAGGGCTTGATTATTATTGGGATAAAACATTTATTGACGTTCAAAAACATGTCTTTAAAACGCAGCTGGAAATTGCAAAATCACTCAATCTGCCTGTTGTAATCCATGATAGAGAAGCGCATCTTGATACATTTGAAATTTTAAAAGAATATGATATGAAAAATGTCATTTTACATTGTTTTTCAGGGAGTGTAGAATTTGCAAAACAATGTGTTGAACTTGGCTGGCACCTTGGAATAGGCGGAGTTGTAACATTTAAAAACGCAAAAAAAATGAAGGATGTTGTAAAAGAAATCCCGCTTGAAAACCTTGTACTTGAAACAGATGCACCGTATCTTACGCCACACCCCTTTAGAGGTGAAGAAAATGCACCAAAATATTTAAACTTAATTGCAAAAGAAATCGCAAATATTAAAGATTTAACGTCTGAATTTGTAATAAAACAAACCACAAAAAACGCTGAGATAATTTTTGATTTTAATAAAGGAGAATAAAGATGTCTGCACAACAAAATGCACAATATAATCAAAATATACAAACAAAAGTTTCGCTTTTAATTTTTTTAAAAGGCTCTGTTGCACCGATTGTCCTTTATTTTGAAAATCCGCAAAGCATTTATGAAAACCTGCAAAATATTTTAAGAGCACAAGAAGCTCCAAAACTTATTGAACTTGATGCACTTGGTCCTATTAAAAAGGTTTGCCTTGTATCTTCCGAAATTTCAGGAATTTCAATTCAAGAAGAACAATATGTGGTAAAACCATAGGAAAAAAGATGAAAAAGAGATTAGATTTAATTCTTTTTGAGCATGGTTTTTTTGATTCAAAAAACTCCGCACAGGTAAATATTTTAGCCGGTAATGTTAAAATTAATGATACCGTGGTTTCAAAAGCAGGCGAATTATACGATGAAGAAAAGCTTTTTAGCCCTGATGGCAAAATGAAGCTTGAAATCAAGACTATCCCCTATGTTTCAAGAGGCGGCTTGAAACTTAAAGGCGCTATTGATGAATTTAAGATAAATTTAAAAGATAAAATATGTATTGATATAGGAGCTTCAACAGGCGGATTTACTGATTGTATGCTGCAAGAGGGGGCAAAATTTGTTTATGCGGTTGATGTAGGCTACGGACAGATTGCTTGGAAATTACGCTCCTGTGACAGGGTTAAAGTTATAGAAAAAGTGAATGTTAAAAACTGTACGTTTAATGAAATTTTTGGCACTGAAACCTTGCCTGATAGCGAACTATCTGAATTTTTATCTATGGATTTATCTTTTATATCAATAAAAAAAGTGCTTCAAAACGTTTTAAATTTTGTAAATAAAAATGCTGAAATGGTACTTTTAATAAAACCGCAGTTTGAAGCTGAAAAAAATGAAATTCAAAAAGGCGGGGTTGTAAAAGATTTAAATATTCACAAAAAAATTATTGAAGATATAAAAGAATTTGCAAAATCCTTATCCCTTGAAACCTTAGGAGTAACAACTTCACCCATACAAGGGGCAAAACAGGGAAATACAGAATATCTTATATATTTAAGGAGAATTTAATGGCAGTTGTTGAAACCCTTGGTTTAATAAGCTCTACAATGGATGCTTTGATTGATTTTGTAATAAATGATGAAGTTTTATCAAAGGATTTTGAAAAATATCTTGAAATTAATAATTTTAACATTGAAAGACAAACTGAACTTAATGAATGTCTTATAGAATATATACTGGATGAAAAAACGCAAGATACTATAAGGGTTTTAGGTTATTTCAGCCAAAAAAATCCAAGCTGTAATCAAAAAATAATAAACTCTTTTAAAAGGAGTTTTAAATCAGTATTTCGTATAAATAAAATCTTAAAAAACGCATATCAAGCAACTTGTCTTGCAAATGAAAAAGATTTTGAACTTATTCCCCTTGTTAAAATGACAAACTTAAGGCAGATTGGGCTTTATGATTATATTAAAGCAAGAATGGTTGAAATTGATAATGTTTTTTATTTATTGGAAATTTTTGACTGTTTTGGGCAATTCAGAGAATACGGCGCAAATGTTGAAACTGTTAAATGCCTTATAAAATACCCTGAATCACAAACAATGTATAATGATGAAAAACTAAAAGAATTACAAAATTCAACAAAACTATTTAATAAAAAATTCATTGAAATTTTTAACTGTGATGAAATTGTAACCTCAAACACCCTTGCAGACATATTTTTAGAAGATTTTAACTCTTTAATAGAAGATGGTGTGAATAATATTTCAAAAGAAAAGTATGAAACAGAACTTGAATATAAATATTTTGAAATAGATAACGGAAAAGAAGAGGACTTTATAAAAAATGCTACTGGAGGCTTTTCAATTTCGGATAAACCTTATGATATAGGATTCTTTGCAGATGAAGCTTCAGGGCTTTATATTATACCTTTTCTTGGAACATTTAACGAAATATTGAAACAAAATTCGCTTAATACAATTGAAAATGCTAAAGAATGCATTGAATATTTTATTACATCGGATAAAGTTTCACCAAATCTTTTAATTAAAAAAGAGAAGGAATTTAAAAACTTTATTCCTTTGATAAATAATGTTTTTGATAAAAATTTTAAAGATATAAGAGAGATTATTTCCACATTTAAAGAGGATTGGACAATTCAAAATAAATTTTCTCCGACTATGGTTTTATATAATTCAAAAACGTTTGAAAAATTAATAGGCATACAAAATGAAGCTGCAAAAGAAACAAAAAATATAGGCAGAAATGAGCTTTGTCCTTGCGGCAGCGGGAAAAAATACAAAAACTGCTGTCTTAAAGATTAAATATTTAAAGTTTTACACATCATATAAAATGATATAAAATTAAATAATCATTTATAGAGGAGAAAAATAAATGTCAGATGAAAACAAAGAAAAATGCACAAAAAAGAAGACGTTAACAATTCTTGTTATAGTTGCAATTGCACTTTCAAGTATCGCTTTAATACTGGATGGAATTTTGATACATAAATTAGCCCAAAAAGGCTTATTTCAAAGCCCTGTAGTAATTTCAAAACAATATGATAAAGGGCAGTCAATGGAGAAAGCTCTTAAAAAAGAAAAACCTGTAATTGTTTGGTTTTACACAGACTGGTGCGGATATTGCCAAAGATTTGCACCAACTTTCGGTAAAGTTACAAAAGACAAAAAAATTAAAAACAATTTTGCTGTTGCATATGTAAATGCTGAGTATGCCGAAAATCAGGATTTAGTGCAGGAATACCAAATCCAGGGCTTTCCTACAATTTATCTTTTAAACCCAAAAACAAAAAATAAGGTTTTAGTTGATAATTCAAAACTATTCATACCAAATGCAAAAGAAGAACTTGTAAAAGAATTTATGATATTTGCAAGAGAAAACAATGTAAGTAAAGCTGAAGAAACTCAAAAATAAAATTAAAAGATTATTAAGCCCTCCTATTTTGTACATTTTGTCCAGGGGAGGGCTTTTTATATGTAAAAAGCTATTTTCGAAAAAAAAGGACTCTTTAATGATAAAGAGTCCAAACTGTCTGGAATTAAGAATAGCTGGAAGTATGAAAAAGATTTAATTATATATAACAATACATACAATAAGTTCACAATTAGCCATTTGGGTAGATTAATAAATTTGATAAAAAATAAAGTGTACTTTTAACAATATAGAAAATAAAACATGTGACAAATTTTAATAAAACAGGTTAAAATGCAGGTATAATAAGGAGAAAAAAAATTTTTCACAGGGGTTGACAAATATTTTTTTTAGGTACATAATACAAGTATACAAAATAAAGTGTTAGACAAACACTAAAAAGAAAACAAAAACCAAAGGATAGAAAATAAAATGTTGAGAGTAAATACCATATCAAATGTAAATAATACACTAAAAAATATAAGCTTTAAAGCCGGCGTTCAAACAAACTACGGCGTACAAGAAAAAACAGGCAATCTTGTTGACCAAGGGATTTTAACAGGTTTTGTCGGCGTAATTAAAGATTCACCCCTTTTCAATTTCAGCCAAATTAACTCAAGAGCTGAAAGTATTAAAAACGGCGTGAACGAAACTAAAAAATTAGATATGATTGCTTAATTAAATTAAGCAAAGAGCATTATCAACACCTAACAACACAATCCCGAAGCATAACACAACACAAAAACCGGTCTCATTATCAAATGAGACCTTTTAATTTATATAAATTTATTAATTAAATAATTTAAAATATTAAGGTAAAATTCAAGATAAAAAAATATCCTCCAAAAAGTTTACTAAATTTTATAATTTTAATAGTTGAAATAATTTATTTTTTATTTATAATAGACTTATCAACTTAAAAGGAGAGGGTTGCAAGATGCCTGAAAATGAATTACCAAAAAATATGGGAAAAAAAATAGCAGATGCACTCAAAAAACAAAATGAAGGTTTAGAAACTGATACTGTAACAGAAACTGTTACTGAAGAATATAATAATACTGCTGATAACAATGATTTCAACACAGCAGAAAATAATGATTTTGGAAGCATGGCTTTTGAATCAGAATTTAACAATTCAGATTACTCAGCTCCTGTATTCAATGTTGATACAGAAGATGTTGATGAAAACCCTGAATTAAAACTTACGATTGATTCAGAGGATGATTCTGAAGAATTTGAAATGCCAAATAACATAAACGTTTTAAAACGTTTAATTTCACAACTTCCATCAGGTGTACCCAGACAAACCGGTGCACAAATTATACGCCAAACAATTGAAGCACTTGGTATTCCAATGAAGAGTGTTTTACAAGATGCTCAAAGAGTTAGAGACTGCTTAAACAGCTCAATTAAGGATTGTCACTATACTATACAAGAATACAAAAGTAATATTAAAAATCTTGAAAAGCAAAGTGCAAGTTACCAAAGACAGCTTTCAAAATTAAATGATATAATTGGATTGTTCGTTTACAACGAAAAAAAATAATTGAATACTATGCCCCCATCGTCTAGAGGCCTAGGACAACACCCTTTCACGGTGTAGACAGGGATTCGAATTCCCTTGGGGGTATATTATTATCTTTAGACACAGGATAGACAAAATTTGATTATCAATATAATCAAATTAGTTTTCGCCCTTTAAATTTAAAAGAGGAGTTTTAATTATGAAAAATGTATTAGCTATGCTTTTAGCTTTAATCTTAACAACTTCAATTTGCAATGCTGCAACAACTAAAACAAATATGGGCTCAAATCTTAAAAATGCAATTAAAAAAGATGTTGAAGCTACAAAAAAAGCTATTAAAAGCGATGTAGAAAAAGCAAATAAGGAAAAGCAAGCTCAAAATAAAGCTGCAAATAAAGAAAAGAAAGCAAAATTAAAAGAGCAAAGAGATACTCAAATTTCAAACATTGATAAACAAATAGAACAAAAGAAACAGCAGCTAAATGCTACAAAAAAATCTACAACAATGACAGAAACTGAAAAAACAATTAAAACAAGAGCATACGAAAGACAAATTGAGGCACTTGAGGCTAGAAAAGCAAGAATTGACGAAGCTTACAAAAAGAGTATTGAAGCTTTAAACTAGTTTTTTATCAAACCTAAGCATACACACTTTTAAGGCGTTTAATGTTTTAAAAGTGTGTACTTTTCTTATTTTTTGATATAATTTAACTTATGGATAATATAGAAACAACAGAGCTTTTGGATAAATCTTTAGAGCTCATAAATGATGAGCAATTTGAAGATGCTTACGAACTTTTAAAAAAGGCTTCAAAAAAAGACCCTGATAATATTGAAATATTAAAAAATCTGGGACTCACTTTAATAAATCTGCAAGATTTTATTGAAGCAAAAAAAATATTTATCTCCGTCACAAAAAAAGACCCTGATAATGCTAATGCCTGGTATTATTTAGGAAGCATTCAGGAAAAATTGGATGATTTTAATGAAGCCATTATCTCCCATAAAAAAGTTATAGAATTAAGACCTAAATATATTGATGCATACAAGGCACTTGGTGTTTTGTATCTTAAAATGGGCAGATTTGATGAACTTGTTGAAACTATAAAACAGGCTATTGAAATTGAAAAAGATGATTACCAGCTCTTTTACATAATTTCATCCGCTCTTATGGCAAAAAAAGAAGATGATGAAGCCTTAAAATATCTCGAAGAAGCACATAGATTAAGCCCTGAACATATACAGATTTTAAATAACATAAGTACATGCTACATCGCAAAAGGCGAGTATGACAAGGCTGAGCAATATTTGAAAAAAGCCTTTGGTTTAGATGATAAAAACCCTTCTACAAACTATAATCTTGGCTCTCTATATCAACTAAAAGGAAGCTTTGAAGAGGCTTTTGCATATTTTAATACAGCATATATGAAAGAGCCGTCTTCCACCTTCTTGTCTTCTCTTGCATATTGTGCAATTCAGGCGGGAAAATGGGAAACTGCGTGTAATTTATACAAAAGCCTTGTTGCAATTCATCCTGAAAAATTCAATTTCAAAATGAATTATTTGAATTGCTGCATTCAAATAGGCAGATATAAAGACGGATTGGGAATAGCTCAAAAACTTGCTAAATTAAACCCCAAATCAATTGATATACAAAAAAAACTTGCTTATCTCTATAGACTTACAAAAAAACCACAAAATGCAATTGAAATATTGGAAAAGCTTTTAAAACGCGGCAAAATTGATTTTGAAATTTGTTATAATCTTGCAATTGCCTATGTGAATATTGATGAACTTGAACAAGGAAAAGAAAATCTTAAAAAATGTATATCACTGGAACCAGATAATCCGGTTGCAAGGAAGGATTTAGGGATTGTATATTTAAAGATGAACTATGCAGACTGGGCTTTGGATGAATTTCAAACTGCAATCAATCTTGAACCAAGTAATGCAGAACATTATTTCAATTATGCCGTAGCGCTCTATCAAACACAAGAATATGCCAAAGCAGATGAATATTTTAAAACAGCACTTGAACTTGATAAGGATAACCCTGCATATTTGGCTTATTATGGTGAAAATCTTCTGGCGCTTAATAAAAAGGATGAAGCAAAAGAAATTTTACTAAAAACTATAAAATCAGGACATGCAAGCTATAAAGCTAAATTCACTCTTGCAAAAATATATTTTGAGGATAAAAATTATAAAACATCCAGAGATTTACTTTTAGATATTAAAGATGCACCAAATAATCCTGAAATTTTAAACCTTTTGGCGCAAAATTTTATGAAGCTGAAAGAATATAAAACAGCTGCAGGTATTTTTAATAAATTAACAGAAACTTATCCTAATAATCATATTATTCTTTGTGATTTAGCAAAATGTGAAACCAAAATTGGTGAGTATAAAAATGCAAAAAAACATGTTAAACAGGCTTTAACATTGTTCCCTGATTTTGAATACGGACTAAAAATTTTAAAAGAGGTACAACAAAATGAACCAGAGCAATAAAAAAAGAATCGTTTCAGGAATGCGCTCAACCGGCAAACTGCACCTTGGGCATTATTTTGGAGTTCTTACAAACTGGGTAAAATTACAAAATGAATATGAATCTTTCTTTTTTATTGCAGATTGGCATGCCCTAACCACAAAATACAATGATACTGCTAACTTAAAAGAAAATGTGAAAGATGTTGCACTTGACTGGCTTGCAACAGGAATTGACCCGAACAAGGCAACAATTTACCTTCAATCATTGGTGCCTGAAACTGCGGAACTGCATATATATTTAAGTATGATAACCCCGCAAAACTGGGTAGAGCGAGACCCAACCCTTAAAGATATGACAAAAATTCTAAGAACGCAAGGGAATAATGACGGCTCAATAACATACGGACTTTTAGGATATCCCGTTTTAATGACTGCAGATATTATAACCTTCAATGTAGATTATGTTCCTGTAGGTATAGACCAGGTTGCACACATTGAAATTTCAAGAGATATCATAAGACGTTTCAATAATATTTATAATGTTGAATATTTTAAAGAACCAAAGCCGCTTTTAACTGAAATTCCGCTTTTAAAGGGAATTGATGGCAACAAGATGGGTAAATCATTCAATAATGATATAAAAATATCAGATGATGAAGAAACTACTCAAAAGAAGATAATGCAATGCATCACAGATAGAAACAGGATGAGAAGAGATGATAAAGGAAACCCTGAAAACTGCGAGGTTGCTTATACTTACTGGAAAATATTCGGCAGCGAAGATGAACTTAAAGAAATTGAGACCGGCTGCAGGTCAGCAAGCTTGGGCTGTGCCGATTGCAAAAGATGCCTTGCAAAGAAAGTTAATGAATATATGGCCCCTATGAGGGAAAAGAGGATTGAACTTGCAAAAAACCCTGAAACTGTAAGGGAAATTTTAATTGAAGGCTCTAAAAAGGCAAGGATTGAGGCAAGAAAAGTCCTCGATGGCGCCAAAGAAGCAATTGGGATGTATTTTTAAATTCATACTAAATTTTACAAATTTCCTTATATGCTGCCAATAAAATAGTACAATCCGATATTAATTGATTTTATTGTACTGCAATTATTAAATATGGAAATGCATAATTAATTAAATAAAAAAATGGGCGCGAAGGTTACTTGAAAACGCGCCCGATTGAAAAGTTGTTCATCTAAAATTTAGTTTAATATCCATCATTGTACCAATAGACGCATACATATCCATTCATTCCATCTCCTCCTTTACCGGGGTTGAGATTTCTTATCCAGCCTCCTCCGCCTCCGCCTGCTGATGCTATTCCAAGAGATGTTGAAAGAGTACTTGAATTGGGAATTATTACATCTTCATATGTAAATCCTTTTCCATCTATTCTTTTATTATCCGTTTCGCTTACTTTACATATTCCTTTTGCTTCATCTTCTTCTATATACAATCCTCCGCAGGCTCCTTTTGTACCGGTACCGCTTGTTCCTCCTCTTCCTCCTATGCTTTCTTTTGTTGTTTGATTATATTTTCCATCTGTTCCATTTGTTCCTTCATTTATTACTTTTTTAGAATTGTTATAATCTTTTATTGCAGGGGTGCTAGCATTTTTAATATTTCCATATTCTCCACCCTTGCCTGGAATTGGGATAGAGTTTATTCCCGATATACTTAATGCTGGTGTCCCTTTCTTTCCGCCTTTGCCTCCGGGGACTATAAATGTTCTTGTGTCAGTATTACATTTAATTGATGAAGCCCCTCCGTCTATTCCATCATTATCAATATTTCCGCCTTTACCGCCTTTACCTATCGTTAATTTACATTCTGCCTGTCGACCCAGTTGAACATCTTTTATTTGGGCTACTGTTCCTCCTCCGCCACCGCCACCTGGGGCTGCAGGGTATTCGTTGGAGTAGGTAAGTTTAATAAAACCGGCTTTACCGTTTGTTCCTTGCGTGGAATCCGCTTTATCATTATATCCGTATGATGAAGTACCGCCTTCTCCTCCTGCACCGTATCCTGATGTATTAGATGAGATTGGAGAAATTGAAGCTATGCCTTTTGCTGCAGTTTCCTTCCATTTAATTTCACCGTTTCCTCCTTTTAATATATTCTTTGTGCAGGATGTTTCGCTCCAATTTATACCATCTGTTGTATATTCACAGTTTCTTGATGATGAGATATTAGGATTAATTGCAGCTGTTCCTGCTGCTGTAATATTTTGAGCAGCTTTTCCTCCGCTGCCTCCTTTTGCCCTTATTCCATATACTGTGTCTCCATTTTGTTTCTTTATTATTATTTGGGAAAGATTTCCTGCTGTGCCGTCACTTGCTTTTGTATTATTTGAGGCTGATTTGTTTCCTCCAATTCCTGCTTTTCCTGCTGTTAATATTATTTTTCCGTTTACTCCTGCCTGTTTTACATATTCTGTTAAATCTATTTCGAAGATGTAGGCGCCTGCGGCGCCTCCTGCTCCTGAATAAGATTTAAAAAGGTTGGATTTTTCAAGGGTGCAGCGGGCAGAGAAGGCATAATATACATTATCAACAGCATTATTAATCTTTGCAGTTTCATTAGCAAAACTAAATGATTTTGGCGAACCGCTTTTAGATACCCATATATGATAAGGATGACACCAATTATCATAAGAACCAATGCATCTATTTGGGACCTCTTGACACCAATAACCATATTGCGATGTATAGTTGTTACAAAGCCAGATGCCATTACCGCCGCTACCTCCGCTTCCTAGCTGCAATAGGGGGACTTTGCTCAAATACTCTGCCTGATTATAGCTTGGTAAATTCCAATTTACAGACTCAATTCCGCCAGGTGCATACGTAAAAGATTTACAAGCATTATCTGCTGCATTAAACTGACAAACAGTCCTATTACATGCTGAATAACCCCAGCCTGTACACTTTCCATCTTTTTGATTTGCTGTGGAATTTGCATCTAAGGCATCTTTAACTCGCCAGCAACACTTTCCTGCATGAGCATAACCACTTGTTGGAGAACAATAATTTGCAACATTTGAATCAGCAGCGTAGTGAACCTCTGCAGCACCAATAGTATTTGGCACATAATCATAATTTTTGGGATATACCAAATTTACTCTTTCGCCAACATTATATTTCGTCATACAAAAGGCTTTAACGGTAGAGTTACCTTTAAGCTCTGTAGTTTCAGTTGGGCAGCCTGCAACATACCCTGCACCGCCTGCACCTCCGCCGCCTGCACCAACAAGGGCTGCTTTAATATCTGTCATATATTCTGTTATTGTTATTTCTTGTGTAGTATCTGATGTAGTTGTTCCTGTTATTTGAATTGGGGTTTGTTGTATTTTTTTTGTACTTGTACTTCCTGCTCCTCCGCCGCCTGCTGATGCTATCAGAAAACTTACAGAGTATACATCATTAATGCTTACATCTACAGATGGTGTTGAATCAGAATAAGTATAGCATTGCATATCGGCAGGGGCTCTGTATGTTTCCCCTAATCCGTTAACTTTAATGTTTTCATTCATTCTCTTTGTCATAACAGGAGCCAATGCCACCATTAAAAGAGAGGCGACAAGAAGCGCCATAAGCATTTCAATGAGGGAGAAGGCATTAGTATATTTACCTAATTTATTAGTTTTAATACTGCCCGACTTACTAATAGATACTGTAATTTTTTGAAGATGTAATAGATTATGTCTAATACAAAATTTATTTACCATTATTAACTCCTTTGTCAGTTTCTTATTCGTATTTTAAATACGAATTACAAATCAATATTAACACTAGAATTGAATTATGACAAGTTACAAAAACAAAGCCAAAGACATAATTTCAAAAAACCTGAAAAAATACAGAGAGGCTTCAGGTATTACACAGGTGGCTTTGAGTATTAAAATACAAAAAAGTTCTGAGTATATTTCAAGAATAGAAAGAGGGGTCATGCTTCCTGGTATGGAAGTTTTGTATGAAATTGCAGATACTTTAAATATTGACCCTTGTCTTTTAATTTCAAATAAATAACCCTATTTAATAAAATAGTTGAAATAAAAACATATATAAATTAAATGCTCCGATTCTTAAAATTTCGGAGCATTTGTATTAATATTTTTATTTTAATATTTACTTTACCACAAACCTATAAACCTTAAATTCTGCTGGTTTTAAAACGTGGAAGGTTATTATATTTTCAATATTATTTAACAGTTGCTTTTCCATAAACTGACATTTGTTCATTTCATCATAGTCAAATTCAAAGAACGAAACCAATACTCTGTTTCCAAGTTTAATTTCATTACCCTCAATAGTTCTGCCTTTTACAACCTGCATAGAAGATGTACCGTCAGGATTTTGTACACATTTCTTTTCTGTTGGATTTTGACTGTTTGATACAACAAGGAAATTTCCTTCATTTGATAAAATTTCCCAAACAGAAAGCCCTTCTTTGGTTTCCTGAATTAATTGCGCTTTACCGTTTAGAATAACGGAAGAATTTTGGGTAAAATAGTTAATCGCATTAAATTTTTCATAAAAAGCCCAATCCTTGTTTCTTTTCATGGAAACTTCATTGCCTATAATGTATTCTATCCCTGTTTTTGTAAAGCTTTCATCCCCGTCAATATATAAAGAAGGCCTGTTTGCATTTTTGCCGCCCGGCAAGAATTTATATTTAAACCATTTATATAAAGCACCATCTGCCCCTAATTGCCCGGGGTATTGGTCAATTGCCTCAAACTCACCATCTTGATTATTATAAGTTTTTAAAATAGATAAAGGATTTACAATGCCATTTTTAACATTATATTTTTCAAGTTTTGCATTATCGTCAATAATCTGTGCAGGGGTCTTGGTATTCTGGGAAACTATGTCATTACCCCACAATAAATCAAAACCCATACCTATATGATATTCTTTATAAAAATCATCCCAAAGCATATACTCGGCTAATGCTGCAAAATAAGGGCTTCTTCTTTTTAAAACGGAATTCATTTTATTTAAAACTTCTCTTGGCGCCCTGTAGCTTATGGGAAATTTATTCTTCTCTGAAAAATCATCTACAATATGGTCGATGTGGTCTACTCTAAAGCCATCAAAATTATATTCTTCAGCTATAGCTCTTGTGTATTCGAAGAAAAATTCACAAACTTTTTTATTATATTTATTATTTTCAAAATAAACAAAATAATAAGGGGTCTGGCAGTCCAGATTTGCAAAATGGGTTACATCTTCACCTTTATAGTTAAAATGCCTGAACATAGGATATTCTTTACTTGAATGCATTTTATCAAATACAGGAGAGCCGCAAGAACACCAAGCCCCGCCCGGTGCGGGCCATAAGCCTTCTTTTATTAAGGCTTTTACAATTTCAGGCTGTTTTAGTATATCTTCTTCTTTTGAAGGTTTTTTGCCATTTGCATATTCAATAATCTGGCTTACTTTCTTTAAGATGTCATCTTGTCTGAATCTATTTAACATTTGATTTGAAAGATTCTTTTTAAAAGGCTCCATTAAGCTTTCAAAACCTTTTAAAATTTCTTCATTCCCGTTTTTAAATGTTTTTCTTGAACCGGATAATATCTCTAGATATAGCTTCTTAGCATTATCAATTTCATCAGCAGAAAACTGTCCTCTTAGCGAGGCTGCTATTTTTTCAACTTCCTTTTTATAGTCATTTATAAGCTCATTTATATCAAACCACCTTGCAACATAAGGCTTTGATAAAACAATTTTAGAAAATCTTCCTGTTTGGGGCAAAATATCATATATCACAGGGTGCCCTGCTAACTGCGCCATGGTGATAAATAGTTTTACCTGACTTTTTGCATCAAATCCCAAGAATTTGCTTAATTTAATATCTTCAAGTTTTGCACTCACATCGGATGACATTGGAAGGTAGGCACAGCCAAATTCTCTCGGATGGAATGGAAGAAGATAAATGGTATCTCCAAGAACCCCATAATTTGCATTACCCCTTGGCAATGTTAAAATTTGCGCTACCCATTCAATAAAAAGCCCCGTATTAGATGTTTTACAACCATCACCAAGAGCAGATAATGAAATAAGTTTTATATTATGTCCTTCTCTTTTAAACCAATTAGAATTTTTAACCTTTTTTCTTGCTAAGGGTGAGGGGTTAAGTATATCTTTTAACTTAAAATTTTCATATGTGCCTTCAAGTTTTAAAATTTCCACATAGGCATAAATAATTTCAGACGGTGTTAATTCATCCAAAACCTTATAATGAGGGTAAGGCAAATAGCCGTATTTTTGGATTGTATCGGTTAAATATTGTTTTCTCTCTTCAGATACATCATTTATGCAATAGATATCTTTAACCTTTGCAAAAACCTCTTGTAATTTTGTTCCGCTGAATGTGTTCTTTGATAATAAATTTAACACTTTAATCACCTGTTTTTCTATTCCAAAGGGGAAATATTAACTATCCATAAAAAAATATTACCATGGAAGTTTTTAAATTAAATTATAGTGTTTAGAAA
Organism: Candidatus Gastranaerophilales bacterium; assembly: GCA_910586855.1. Lineage (GTDB taxonomy): Bacteria > Cyanobacteriota > Vampirovibrionia > Gastranaerophilales > Gastranaerophilaceae > MGBC122484. The sequence continues at coordinate 131,628 of CAJUJH010000001.1, read as the reverse complement.
TGTTAAAACATGCTGAAATATAGAATATATACTGCTTTTGAATTATTGATTTTAAAAAATTGTTGGTGTAAAATTTCTCTTATAATATTTATATTAAACTGTTGCCATATTATTCCAGAAAAAGTGAGGAAATAAATGAAATTTTTAAAAAACACATACAAACTTTTTTTAGTTTTATGTCTTGTTATTTTAGGTTTGAATGCAAGTATAGCTTCGTCTATTCAAGATGTGCAAGACGGCTTTTGGGCTGAGCGCGCCATTGTTGATTGTATAAACAGAGGGTATTTCAAACTGGATTCTTCAAACAAATTTTACCCAAACGGCACAATTCAAAGAGGAGCATTTTTAAATGCGCTTTTAAAAGTTTTGGAAAGTGAAGATGCCGTAACAGGTGCTAAAGCATATTTTAAAGATATGAATGAAAATTCACCATACAAAAAAGATATAGCAATTGCTCAAAATATGGGTTTTGTTTTCGGGTATCCGGATAAAACTTTTAAACCAACTGAAGCCATAACACACTCAGAAGCAACAAGTGTTATTGCAAATATCTCAAAAACTTCAATGAATGATAAATCAATTCTTGAACAGTTCTCCGATTCAGGCGAAATTCCTGTTTGGGCGCTTGATTCTTATGCTAAAGCCGCTACAGAGAATCTTTATGTAAATCACCCGGACCCATCAAGATTCAGCCCAAATTCAAAAATGACAAGAGCGGAAGCTGCCGTATTATTTGCAAAAATGGCAGGCGATTTTGATGTTTTAAAATTAAAATATTCAAAAGCACAAGAAGATATTCTTCTTAGCGAAGAAACTTTAAATATTTATAATAAAGCCCCAAGAAATAATGTTAAAATCTACAACACTAAAAAAATTATTGAAGCAGGAAACGTAATAATCGGGCACCCTGTAAACAACATAAATACAAAAACTCTAAAAAGAGGTGAAATTGTTGTGTTTGAAGCCCCTACAGATTTATACACTGAAGAAGGAACTCTTTTGTATAAAGCCGGCGCACAGTTTAGGGCCAAAGTTCACCGTACCAAAAACAGACTTTGGACAAATAAACAAAATAAAGCCCTATTTATATTTGATTACGCAAATTACCCGAATAACACTGAAAAAGAAATGGCTGCTGTGTCATACACAACAAATAAAGGTCATGTAGTATTTGTAACAGATGCTAACTCTAAGAAAAAATATAAAGAAAGCTCTAAAAAATTAAGCAAGGGTGATTTCCTTCTTAAATATGTTGATAAATTAATCCCGGTTGTTCAAACCAAGATTGATTCAGATGAAAACATCTACCTTCTTTTAACAGGTGATTTAATTATTCCAAATAACGATGACCTGTAGAAAATTATCAGATATGTTCTAAAACATCTGAAACATTGATATTTAAACAATAAGATTGATTGCAGTTAACCATTCTTTTATGCCATAGGCAGGGTCTGCAATCAATTTTTTTATTGGTGATTACTTTTATATTATCTTTTTTAGGTACAAGTTTTTCTTCGTTAGTAGGTCCAAAAACTGTAATGATGTTGATATTAAGTCCTATTCCTATATGCAATGGAGCGCTATCAGCACAAATAAGGGCTTTAGCATATGATAAAATATTCTTTAAATCAGCCAGGTTCTTTGTTTTGCCGTAAAAATTAATAAAATTCGGATTATTAATAACATCAGGGCATCCTAAAATTTTATCAATAATATCCTTATCATCAGCTCCGCCAAACAATACAAGTTTTTTACCTTTATTTAGAACACCTTTTATAACATCGAGCCAGAAATTAACATCAGGGCATTTGAAAATGCCTTTTTCTATACTCATCTTTGAAACGCCGGGGTGAAGAGCAATAAATTCATTCTCTAACCCTTTTAATTCATCAGGAAGAATGAAATCATCATCAGCCTTCAGATGAGGAACACAAACTTTATCTTCAATATCTTCTTCATCTAAAAAAGGTAGAATTAAATCATGGTACATATTTCCTGCATATTGATTTTCATCAAGCTCCACGCCATCCGTTAATAAAAATGCTGTTTTGCTAAAATATCCGCTCCGTCTTTTGATTCCTGTTAAATAAAGAATAATGGCAACAAGAGGAGATTTTCCTGACGATATAACAGTATCAAACTTGCCTGCTCTTGCTTTTTTAATAAGCCCGAGAACATTTAAATATTTTTTTATCCCTTTTGCCTTAATATCTACTTCAATAATATTATCTATCAGCCCTGTTAATTGTTTTATTCCTTTGGCTCTTCCTTCAAGCGCAAGGGTGATTTTGCAATTTGGATAACTTTTTTTAAACTCTTCTAAACAAGGAAGAAATAAAATCTCATCTCCAAGACCGCCGTAATTTATAAAAAGAGCATTTTTGAAATCATCCGTTTTGTATACGTTTTCAATACTTTTGTTAAGGTTTTCCATTTTTAAATTTCCCCAATTCCCATTTTATAATAAAATGTTGATATGGATAAATTTGTTAATAAAATTTATAGAGAAAAACTGCGCCTTACATACACGGGCATAGGCTCTCTTCCTTTTAAAGACAAAAATGCTCCAAATGAATCTATAAATTATGTGTTTGATTATTGTGATAATTTCCCATACTGGGCACAATTGCCGCACTTTAAAAAAGAAGAAAATATGGCATACCAGTTTACCGAAAATTTTTTAGGCTTACATTATGACGATAGAAAATGCAGATTCTATTTTGATGATACAAAGGGAAATTTTAAAGAAGGTTTAAGAGAACTTTCAGATAATTACAATGAGGTTATTTCAGCTTCATCTTTATATGAAGTTGAAAGCATTCTTGATAAATATAAAATTACCTCTCCTTATTCAAATACAATTAATATTTTCTTAAAAACCCTTAAAAATATGGAAAATAAGCCTGATTTTGTAAAAGGCACAATAACAGGACCCTTCACATTTTTGACAAGCTTTTGCGATGCTGCAGGAAAACCTGTTATCTTTAATGAAGCCATAAAAGAAATTACAGTCAAAACTCTTGCACTTAAAGCGTTGTGGCAAATAAAAGAATTTAGAAAATCATCTTTAAAAAGTACCCCTGTTATTTTTATTGATGAGCCCGGGATTTCTAAAACGAGTTCTTACTATAATAGTGTAGATAAAAAAGAAGAGATTTTTTCAATGTTAAAAATAATCTCCGATAATATTAAAAAATTTGACGCACTTTCAGGAATCCACTGCTGCGGCAAAACAGACTGGGGTTCAGTTATAGATACAGATACAGATATTATAAATTTTGATGCTTATTTTTATAGTGAAAATGTTCAAAATTATTCTGAAAAATTAAAAATATTCTTACAAAATGGCGGTTTTTTAGCGCTTGGAATTGTTCCAACAATTGATTTAGAAGCGCTCTCAAGCCTTAATATAAACATCCTCTATAAAAAATTTGAAGAAGCCATCAATATTCTCTCAAAAGATATTGATAAAAACCTTATTATAGAACAATGTTTTATAACGCCCGGCTGCGGCTGCGGCTCTTTGAGTATCGATTTAGCAAAAAAAGCATCAATCCTTACAAAGGAATTATCACAAACTTTAAAGAAGGAAATCAGGATAAATATATGACCTCTACAATTGCTGTTATAGGAAAATCCGGAAGCGGAAAAACCACGGTAGTAAAAGCTTTATATGAAATTATCAAAGAACAGTTTAAAGATAAAACTATTCTTCTTATTGATAATGACCTCACTGAAGAACTCGCAGGAAGATTCGGACTTAGAATAAGCAATACTATTTATGGTATTAGAAGCGGAAAGCACGAATACAATACAGGTATTCCAAAAAAAATGACAAAGCAGGAGTACATTGAATGGGCGCTTGAAGATATTTTAACAGAGGTTGATGAAAATACAGATATTATAGTTTCCCACCTTGTTGCTTCAAAAGACTGTATCTGCCCAATAACACGCCAGATGATGGAGGCTGTTTCAAAATTAATAGACAGATATGACTTTGTAATTTTTGACTGCGAATATGACCTTAAATATTTAGTGCAATTAGTTGATTATCCTATTGATACAACTCTTTTAGTCACAAAAGGGGATTTAGCATCACTTCATTTAGCTTCAATTATCTATGAAAGTAATAAAAAATATGCTGCAGAAGGGCAATTTGGCGTTATTTTAAACCAATTGAAAAAAGGATGTGAAACAAAAGATATAGAAAACGCAAATTCTTTCTCTTTAAATACTCTTGGCGTTATTAAGGAGTATGATGATAAAATAGATGAAGAAAATATTAAAGAAATATTAAAAAATTTATATTCAAGGCTCAATCTGCCCCAAAATGTAGAATATTAAAGGAAATTTATAAGCTATGGCAGAAATTATGGACGGCAAAAGCCTGTCATTAAAAATATTAGATGATATAAAAGAAAAAACAGCCCTTCTTAAAAAAAGACCGGGTTTAAGTGTAATCCTTATTGGCAATAACCCTGCAAGCAGTATTTATGTAAAAAATAAAGAAAAACAGGCACTTAATGCAGGTTTTAATTCTATTGTTTATAAACTTCCTGAAACTGCAAGCAAGGGTGAACTTTTAAGCCTTATAAATAATTTAAATAATGATGAAGATATAGATGGAATTTTATTGCAGCTGCCTTTGCCAAAGCATCTTAACCCATATGATTTTTTGGATAAAATCGACCCTAAAAAAGATGTGGATGGTTTCCACCCTGTTAATGCAGGAAAACTTCTTTTAAATGAGAATCCTTATGCTGTTCCCTGTACACCAAAGGGTATTATAAGGCTTTTAGATGAATATAAAATCCAGATTGAAGGAAAAAACGCTGTTATAATAGGGCGTTCAAACATTGTAGGCAAGCCTCTTTCAATGCTTCTTTTGAATAAAAACGCTACTGTTACAATCGCACATTCTAAAACAAAAAACCTCTCTGAAATTGCAAAAAATGCTGATATTTTAATTTCAGCCACAGGCTGTGCCGATATGGTTACAAAAGATATAGTAAAAGAAGGTGCCGCAGTAATTGATGTCGGGATTATAAGAGATGAAAACGGCAAACTGAGAGGGGATGTGGATTTTAACAATGTTAAAGATATTGCAGGCTTTATAACACCTGTGCCCGGCGGTGTTGGACCTATGACCATTGCAATGCTGATGGAAAATACATATAAATTACACCTTTTAAGGAACGGATTATGATAAATAGAAGTTTACCTGTCAATAAATTGAGAGATGCCTGGGTTGAGATTAACCTTGGAAATCTTGAATATAATATAAATTCAATTAAAGAAAAAATAAAAGAAAACTTGCCAAAAAATGCTGAAATGCCAAAGCTTCTAGCTACAATTAAAGCGGATGGTTACGGGCATGGAAGCTTAATGTGCGCCCCAATTTTAACAGCATGCGGAGTGGAGACATTCGGTGTTGCAAGCGTAGATGAAGGGCTGGAACTTAGGAGTAATAAAATAACCGCTCCGATTCTTGTTCTTGGAGCAGTTCCAATTTGGGCATTTGAAAGTGCAGCTAAAAACGATATAACGGTTTCCATCTTTAATGAAGAACATCTTGAAGCTGCAAAAATACTCTATGACAGAACAAAAATGAAACTTAAAGCCCATATCAAAATTGACACAGGCATGAATAGAATCGGCATACCGCATAATATTGCAGCAGATTTTATTAAAAAGGTTCAAAATACAGATTATATTGATTTAAGGGGAGTTTTTACCCATTTTGCAGATGTTGAATCAGATAAGGTTTTAGCGTTTCAAAAAGAAAATTTTAAAAAGGTGATAGATTCAATAGACAGGAAAAACCTTATAATCCATTGTCAAAACAGTCTTGGCGCGTTTATTGACCCGGGATTAAAATGCGATATGATAAGGCTTGGAATTATTCTCTACGGGCTTTCCCCTTTAACTGAAGGCGTAGAGTGCGGTATTTCGCTTCCAAAATTAAAACCTGTTATGGGCTTAAAAGGAAGAATTACAAATATCCATACAATGGAAAAAGGTGAGGGAGTGAGCTACGGCTGGGCGTACGTTGCAGATAATAAAACACGTGTTGCAACAATTCCTATAGGCTATGCAGATGGCGTTTCAAGAAATTTATCAAATAAAATTAAAGCAGGTTTAAACGGCAAAAAAATCAAACAAATAGGCAGAATTACAATGGACCAGATGATGTTTGATATAACAGATGTCGAAGAGGCAAAAGTCGGTGATATTATAACTCTTCTTGGAGAAGATGAGGATAATTATTACTCAATAGATACCTGGGCAAAGATTTTAAATACGATTAATTATGAACTCACCTGCAGGCTTAAAGTAAGGCTGCCAAGGATATATGTAAGATAACTCTCAAATTTTATGAAGCAAGTTTATCAATCATCTTATAATACCAGCTCATAGCCCCTTCTTTGTGGTCTTTTTGGTATTGTTCAAGTTCTTCTTTTGTCATTTTCTTTGATGGCATACCTGATAAAACACGGGAAGCCATATCAGTTAGAACCGTACTTGCTGCAACAACTGCGGCAGAGCTTGCAATTGAGTTATTATATTGTTTTGAGAAGATATTATTTAACGAACCTGAAATAATAACCTGCACTGTCATTCTAAAGAATTTATTAATACCTCTAAGTCTTGCATCCTTTTCAGCTTCTTCTTTTGTGGAGCCGTTTCTAACAGCAGCATTAAATTCATCATTCATATTAAACCACATGCCAGTTAGAGTTCCTAAGGTTTGAGCAATTACTGCAATTTTAGAGTTGTTACCTTTGGATGATGTTACGCTATTATTTGAAGCGAGCTGCATTTTTCTTACATATTTACCAAATTCTTCGCTTAATTTTGCTTCATCATCGCCATATTTTGCCTCAAATTCAAGGAAACGTTTGTATAAGTTTTTAATGCCGTAGATATCTTGTGTAAGTTCGGATTTTTTAGGAGGCACTTTACCTTGGGCTTTTAAACGTGAATTTCTAATTGCTTCTTCAAGCTTGCTTGCTATTTTATAGGGATAAGATACAAGTTCTTTTATAAATCTGAAAGGTGCGGTTTTTAGAGCTTTTAGGTCTTTTACTTCAACTTCAATACCAAATAATTTTTTGGTCACAAAATCTGTACCAAGAGAAATGTTACCATCATTATCGACATTGTCTATAATAGTTTTAATATTCTCATAAATCTTTTTATTTCCATTTTCCTTTAATATGTCTGACATTTTGCTAAGTTCATTTTCATTAGCTGTTATTTTTTCAATAATTCCTTCGTTGAATTTATCAGTATGCTTTTTCATCATATCTGCAATATTCTGACCGATTTTTGTATGGTTTTTGCCAAACCTTAAAGCATATCCGCCCATTATACTTGCAGCACAGAATAATAGTATATTCTTTGCACTTAAGACAGGCTTTTTCTTTTTGCCTTTTGTTTTACCGGTTTCATTATTTTCGCATTTTTGTTTTAATAGTTCTTCAATATTGCCTGCCTTTGCAGATGCTACAAAGTCATTCATAGAAAGAAGCTGTTTTTTAGAATTATTGTTTTCAGGAACTTCCATTCTGGTAATACGCATTCCTGAAGCTTTTCTTGAAACAACACGTGAAACAAGCCCTATTGCAGCACCAATTATAGCAGGAGCCCATACGCTTTTATTTACAGCTTTTGAAAAACAAGCAAACACTGCAAATTGGGTTATAGCTTCGCAGATATTTTCCTTTATTTCCTGACCCTGCTTTATGTGCTGTTCTTTTTTAGCTTCTTCATTTGTTTTTCCTTTTTGGATTGATTTATTGTAAAAATCATTACCAAGGAATAATGCAGCAGTGAAACCTGAAATTAATCTTGTTGCAAATCTTTCCTTTTTAGTATCATAGTTTGCAACATCATCAGCCATTGCTTTGTTTAAATTTTCATTAAATTTTTTAGTTACAGGATTACAGATTGATTCACAATAACTATCACAAGCACCTGTCGGATATTTTCCACCTTCAGGCATAGCTTTTGAAACAAAATCATGAGTATTTGTGCGAATGCCTTGCAGCGCTCTGATTTCATCTTCTAATTGAACAGAATCTCTATATTTTTGTAAAAATTCAGCGTTGTTTAATTTTGATTTCGGGAATCTCCTTGCAATGGAATCAAGCACATCCAGAGGCATTGAGATAAATGTTTTAAAACCTGAAGATACTTTTCTTAAAAGCGTGTCATCTGGAACATATTCAACGCCGCCAATATTTTTAATAATATCCGGGCGTTTCTTTTTTATTGAACTTGCTAAATCATCCCATAACCCATCTAATGCGCAATTTGCAAATCTTCGTGAAGCTATAAGGTCATCAACATTAGGTGTTTTTCCTTTAAAAATTACACCTTGCCTTACGTTATTTAAATTTAACGGGGCAATTTTCATCTAACTTTACTTTATATTACTTCCTGACCTAATTATATAAAGTAAATAAATATAAAAAATTGCTTAAAAAATTGTAACTTTTATAAAATGTTACAGAAATTTTTTAAATATTAAGTATTATTATATATGAATGTTCAATTTAACTCAAATTATCTGTATGCTTCTTCTTCAGCACGCATACTTGCATAGTTTTCAGCAGGTTCACTGCTGCTTGATGATTGTCTTTCGGCAAGCTTTGCAGCAAGGTCAACACCTTTAAGAATATTATCCATATCCTCTAATTCTGAAGAGACTTCTTCTGCATTGTCAAATTGGCTTAAATCTTCTAATACTCCTCGTCTTTTTAGGTTTTCTATACGACGGGTTATTTTTTTATTAGCATTTCTTTCAAATTCATCATCAAATTTACCTTTTACAGTGCCATCATCACTTGTATATGCTTCAAAATAATCACAGCTTTCAACTCTTTCAAAGCAAGTATCGCTGCAAAACTGAAAATAATCCGGAGCTTTTGTTGTTAAAGCTTCTTTTACAATCCTTCTTGCATTATCGTCACGAAACCATCCAAAATTAACATTCCTGTTTTGGTTAAAATTTGGGGAAATACCTAATATTCTCATTTCTCTAACAACCTCTTCTAGTTTTTATACTGGGGGTAATTATTATAAATTAAAAGCATTTTTTTTACAAGTGGTATGAAAAAAATAATTATATGACAATACATCCCTTAACACTTCTTTAAAAAACTATTGGCAGAAATATACAAGTTATGATAAATAAGTTGTATGTATAATGCCATAATTTTTTAATAACCATTTATGAAAAGAAACAAAAGGAAAGAAATTAAATATGAGCACATCTCAATCTAATGCACCTGAAGGAATCTTATGCTCTAAAACCCATGAATGGGCGCTTGAAGACGGTAATAATATCATAATCGGACTAACAGATTATGCTATAGAGCAATTGGGCGACATTGTTTTTGTAGAATTACCGGAAGTCGGCTCAGAATTTGTAAAAAATGAAGTGTTTGCAACAATTGAATCTGTTAAGGCTGCAGAAGAAATTTATATGCCGATTGGCGGTAAGGTTATAGAAATAAATGAAGAACTTATAAATTCTCCCGAACTTATTAATGAAGATGTTTGGGAAAAAGGATGGCTTATAAAAATTGAAAGCAGCACATATCAAGAAGATTCTCTTGGTCTTTTAGAATATGAAGACTATAAAGAGGACGTAGAAATATAGTTTGCAAATACCAATTTGATATTGAATTTCACTGTCTATAAAATAGTTATATTAAGAAATATTACAGGAATATAAAAAATATATACAAAATAGTCAATTTTTTAATACAAAAAAACTTTATATAAGTACGAAGCCTAAAATAATTAAAAATTAGAGAATATAACGGAGGAATTAACCAATGGCAAGAGTACTTATTTCAATGCCCGAAAAATTTTTAGATGAGATTGACCAGGTTGCAGATACAGAAAACCGCTCACGTTCTGAATTAATCCGTGAGGCATTGAGAACTTATATTCACAGAACAAAAATCCGTGAAAATACATTTGCCCAAAAGAACGCAAGTATTCTGGAAGCCCTGCTTGATTAAAATAAAAGCATTTTAAGGAGTTTAAAAGAGGAGAAAAGTTTTGATATTTAAAGCACTCTGTAAAATCAGAGTGCTTTTTATTGTCAAAAATAATTTTTTATAGTGCATATTATTAAACTTGTAAATTTTGAATTTCTTCAAGAGACATTTTTTCAATATCTAAATCTGCTAATTTAGAATTATCAGCCTGGTCTCTTGTATAAATTTCGCCTTTCTTTTGAAGATAAGCTGCATATTTTGCCGCTTTTTCATATAATTCAGGATTTCTTTCCTTGCCGCCGTCATGTTCCATACGGAATTTAATAACGTCTGCTGCATTATATCCTACACCATCCTGCAATGCTCTATGGAAGTTTTCTTCATAATTACGTTCAAGCCTGTTTTTATAGTCAATTTTATGATTTGGGTCTGTACGTTTACCCCCGGTATGATAATCGGTTGCTTCTTCTCTTCCAAGCAAATCATAGAATTGAATAAATTTATTCTTAAAAGTTGAAGTTTCTGCAAAACGCGCTCTTGTACATTTTTTAATATGTTCAGACATATTATTATCATCTTTTACAAGTTTCCAGCCGTCTCTTACGCCGTCTTCATCTCTTAATCTGAATACACGCATCAAGGCGCCGGAATGCTCTTTCGAAATTTCTTTATCTTTAGCACAACTTAACACGCTGGGAGTATCATGATTATTGGTACCCAAAATAACATTGTCATTTCCAAGTTTAAGATTTTCTCTTATAAATGCAGCATTTCCCCAGCCTATATTTTTATCATCATTCTTTTCTTCAGCAGTTGATAATATTGCAAGACCTTTCATTTTCTTTATTTTTTGTTTTCCAGATTCATCCTGTATTGGAAAATCTTTGTAATTTGCATCGCACTCATACATCAATTTCTTTTGGTCAAAATCATCTCCTTTAACCTCTCTTGCAGTTTGCTCAATAAAGTCTGTTATTTTATTGCCAAAATCAAAATGTTCTTCCCAATGCTGTGATTCAGATACCAGTTTAGGATTCATATATTGCCAGCCTACATCAAATCTTATTCTGTCATATTGAGTTAGATAATGTGTAACTTTCGCCTTTAACATTTTATGGGCAGGACTATCATCCTTATCTCTTAAATCAAAAATATTTAAAGCAGGAAGTCCCCAGCCTATGCCTATACTTTTATCAAGAAAAGCATCTGGAAACACTTGCTGTTCGACCCAGGAAAAACCAATAATACAATCCCCTGTAAAATCCATTCCCTGGCTATTCACAATTGCTTTACCTTCTTCAAGTGTCTTGCGGGCAATAAATTGCTTAAATTTGTAAAACTCAATCTCATCCTTGTATTGTTCTTTACGCTTATTATATTCAGGCATATTTTTTGCCCTGATTGCAGGGTCAGAATCAAAACCTTTAAATAAGGGTACTTCCGCATTGCCATCCTTTATATAAGGAAACAAAGCAAGTCTTGTATAAATTTCGTCATAATCAACAGGATGTTTTTGGTGTTTAAATTCTTCAAATTCTCTTCTTAAAGTATCAAGCTTTTCACCTTTATATTTTGGATTCTTAAAATTTTCAAAAGCGATTTTTAAAGGCTCATTTACAGGGTAATCCTGCTGGTTTTTCCAGTTTAATGTGGTATCAAAATCAATAAAGTCGCCAACAAGAGATTTCAATAATGGTTTTATACTATTCATAAAACTTTTATGTTTATGAGCAAAATTATCTGCTTCTTTTTTTGGAAGAATATTGCCCCATTTATCAGATGCCAAATCAAACAGGTTTATCATATCTTCACCAAGCGCAAAGGCTGACCTGTTGTATGCCCCGGCATAACGGTCGCATTGCATATTGCCATTATATGCAGGCTTATCAGTTAATTGCCCTAATGGCATAACTTTTATCGCATTTGCATTATAATAAACATTTGCTATTTCATATGCTCTTTGAGCTTCTTTAGAATTTACTTTCCCAATACCGGTGTCTTCATTTTCATTTGAAGGCAATGACGGAATATAATACTTCACAAGATTCACACCGCCTGCGTATCCTTGTGTTCTTTTATCCTCTTCCTGAAACTCTTTAAATTTCTTCTCTTGTTTTGAAGACAATGCATAACCGAAGTTTAAAGACCGGTTAATGCCGCATGAAACATTACTAACTCTCATAATTTTCCCATTAATTACACAACACTTTATTATAAACCTCATCAAGAATTTTTTTTGCTAGTAAAATAATTAAAATTTATATTTTCTCATGCTGGGCATGCCCGAAAAAGGCATGGAAAAAACATAAATTTACATTTCTTAACTAAAAATCGAAAAAATCGAAACCATGAAAACATGTACCGCCCATGGGTTTTGCATGTATTAAATCATGGAAACCCATGTGCAAGGATTATCTTGGGGTACTCAATTCCTTAATATACAAGCCAAGTAAGCTCTCTAGAGTTTGTTACATGATGTTAATAATTGGCTAAAATACACTTGTATCATAGCTCTTAAGGGTTATAATAGTATTAAATTCAGTTAGGACAAGCCTTTTCAATAATTGAAAGGCTTCATATGTTCGGGTAGTGCTTTATTAAAATGGAGAAAAAACAAGTGCTCAAAAGTAGGGATATGGGTCGTGCAGTTGCAGTTAGAAGATGGACAACAACAGCAATGGAATGCTACAAAAGAGGATGCAACTGTGAAGGATGTTTTTATACAGATTTTTTTGGCAAATCATCTCAAAAATGCCAAATGAAAGCTTCCGTGTTGGAGCTTGTAAGAGTTTTAGGCAAGCCTGATATAGAAATGCAGCAAATTTTGAACGATTAATTAAAAGTCTTTCAAAACGGGTGATTTAAGTTCAAGGGTGAAACTATTGAAATTTAAAACCATAAGGCAAAAGTTCGCTTAATTTGTAAGCTGTATAATCTGTATTGTCACCTTCTAAAATTACTGTAATATCATAATTATTGCCGCACATCGTGCTAAATTCGCTGAGCCATTGAAGGCAGGCTCCGCAAGGAAGACAGTGTTTTTGATTAGGGCTGTACACAGCAATTGTTGTAAGCTGGCTTTTTTCACCCGCAGCAAGTGCTGTTGAAAGCGCATTTCTTTCAGCACATAAGCCTATCCCATAGCTTACATTTTCAATATTTGAACCTAAATAAATTTTTCCGCTTTCAAAAAGGCAAGCTGCACCAACAGCAAACTTTGAATAAGGAGAATAGCTTGTTTTGCTCGCTTCTTTTGCCTTTTCTAAAAGTTCAGTAAATTGTATTTCATTTTCATTCATATAAACTTTTTCCTTATTCCTTGTGATGATAGACAGTATACTCATTGAAGATATTTGGATGATTAGAAAATCGCATTTTTACCAAAATATGCATTATTGATTTTTTCATGCCCTATATTTGTATTATCGCCATGCCCTGGAAAAACTTTAATTTTATCATCAAGTTTAAATAATTTTTCTTTGATACTTTGTTCAATTTCTTTAAAAGAGCCTGTAGGTAAATCACACCGCCCGATTTCTTCAAAAAATAAAGTATCTCCTGAAAATAAATTATCATCAATCAAATAGCACACAGAGCCTCTTGAGTGCCCGGGTGTTGAAATGACTTTGATTTCATTATCTAAAAATTTAATTTTCTTTGTATCATCAATAAATTCATCAATTCCAACAGGGTCCACCCGTCTTTGACCAAACAAATCGCATTGATAGGCAAGATTTTTATAAAGCTCTTCATCAGCTTTTGCCATTAAAATTTTAACATCGGGAAATTTTTCTCTAAATTGTTTTAAACCCAGACAATGGTCAAAATGTGCATGGGTAATCAAAATATATTCAAGGATAAGATTATTTTTTTCAATAAATTTAAAGATTTCTTCATTTGAGCCTGCACAGTCAATTAATACTGCACTTTTAATATTTTCATCATATAAAAGATAGTTATTTGCTGCAAATTCAAGCGGTATAAATTTTTCAATTTTCATCCATCAATCTTCCATTATAATTTTTAGCTCCAATATTTTAACATACTCAAGCATTGAATAAAAGGGTTTTGAGGTTTATTTGAGCGATAAGTATTTATTAAAATTTGCTGGATATCAGCTTCTGTAAGGTCAAAGTGAAGTTTCAGGTCATTTAGATATTTATTTAAATGATTTTTGGCTGATTCAATATTTTCATTTGTTACTTTCTTAAATGATTCATCAGAAACATCTTTGGGCACAACTTTAAATGTGTCCTTGAAACGTCCGCCAAAACAATTTGTTAAACAGTTTTTTAAGCAATTTTCAAAGCAGCCTTTAAATAAAAAACTTTCATAAAAACGTCTTTTCATAAAACTAGCATCCAAAATTAGTGCACTTTTTGCACCATTTAACCACTCTACACACTTAATTTGAAAGCCTTTACAGGTCTTCAATTATATGATAAATTATCCCCAATTTAAAATCATTGCCTTTTAGTTTAATTTATTTATTCTTTTTAGGGGGCAAAATATTCTCAAATTTAAACATATAGGGTTTTTGGGCTTCTTCTTCATCCTTGAGCCCTAAAATACGCTCCAAATCAACCTTTAAATTTCCAAGGTCATCATATTTTTTTAAGTTGCCGTCTATTGCAATAGAGATATCACCTGTTTCTTCTGAGATTACTATACAAGCGCAATCAGACATTTCAGTCACCCCGATAGCTGCCCTGTGTCTTGTTCCATATCTCCAGCTTAATTTTGGGTCTTCAGTCAAAGGTAAAAGTACGCCCGCTGATTGAATTATATCATTATTGATAACTACAGCGCCGTCATGGAGCGGGGTTTTCGGGTGAAAAATTGTTAATAAAAGCTCCTGAGAAAGATTTCCGTTAATTTCAACCCCGACATCAGAGTGGCTTAAGGATTTATCGCCTTTTTGCAGAACAATCAAACCGCCGATTTTAAGCCTGGACATATATTTGATAGTTTCAATAAGTTCTTTTACAACATCAATATTTTCATTTCGCCTTACATAAGCCTTTTTACCGGATAATATACGGCTTAAGATATCATTTTGCCCGATATAACCCAAAAAACGTCTTAATTCGGGCTGAAAAATAACGATTAACCCAACTGTAACAACAGAAACAAGGGTCTTTAAAAACATTCCGAATATTTGAAGATTAATTTTGATTAAAAATTCAGAAAAAAGCCACATTATAAGCAGCCCGAAAATGCCTCTTACAAGAGCTTCCGAGTGCGTGCCTTTAATATATTTTTTGTATACAAACACAAGAATTAAGGCAAGAATTACAACTTCTGTTATATTAACACCAAGCTGCCCTCCGCCAAATGCGCGGGAAAATTCATAAAATTGCCTGAGCAGATTTTGGTATAAATAAGTAAAATCCAATTCTTATGCCTTTTTCTCTTTAAGTTTACTAGCCAGAACACTGCAGGGATAAAGCTTTAACCCATTAAAGACATTAAAGCAAACAATCATTTTGAACTAATTGTTCGTATGTTTCCCTTTTAACTATAATATCAGATTGGGAATTATTTACAAGTATCATTTTTGGCTTCAAAACTCTATTGTAATTGCTGGACATTGAATACCCATAAGCACCTGTATTAAATACACAGAGCACATCTCCGGCTTCCGGTGAATTTAGTTCAATATCTTTAATCAAAATATCGCCTGATTCACAAAATCTTCCTGCGATTGTGACTTTTTGCATCTTTTCTTCTTTTTTACCGTTTGCAATCACAGCTTCATATTTCGCTCCATACATTGAAGGACGAGGGTTATCAGCCATACCGCCATCTACTGCAACATATTTTCTGCCATTTGGAACTTGTTTACTTGAACCCACTGTATATAGCGTAACTCCTGCCGTACCTACAATTGAGCGCCCCGGTTCAATAAATAATACAGGTTCATCTATATCATACATTTCACAATGGTCTTTAATTGATTTTTTAATCACATCCGCTATTGTATACACTGATGGCGGACAATCAGATTCCATATAGGTTATGCCTAACCCGCCGCCCATATTGATTTCATTTAGATTTAAGTCAAATTTATCATTTATTCTCTTCATCTCGCGAAGCAGTACACCAATTTCATCATAATAAACTTTTGTTTCAAAAATTTGAGACCCGATATGTGCATGAAGCCCTGTTATTTCAAGGTTTGTAAATTCTTTTAAGATTAATTCAATCGCTTCATCAATCTGTACAAGGTCAAAACCAAATTTTGAATCCAAATGCCCTGTTTGAATGTATTCATGGGTGTGGCATTCAATCCCCGGAGTTATTCTTAAAAGCACCTTTTGAACCTTATCAAAAGATTTTGCAACTTCATTTAATAATGATAATTCTAAGAAATTATCTACGCTTACCCTTCCAACGCCAAGCTCAAGCGCAAGGAGTAATTCATCGGTTGTTTTATTGTTACCGTTAAATGTTGTCATTTCCATATTTACGCCCGCTTTATTTACAGTGTAAATTTCACCCCCTGATACAACATCAAAACCAAAGCCTTCAGAATGAAGAATTTTGGCAATTTGCGCTGTCATAAGAGCTTTTGAAGCGTACATCATATTTACTTTTTTATAATCTTTAAATGCCTCTTTATATTCTCTTGCAATTGTTCTAAGAGTAACTTCATCCATCACATATAAGGGAGTACCGTATTTTTCAACCAAATCAACCGTATCACATCCTGAAATTTCAAGGTTGCCTTTTTCGTTTATTTTTGTATTTAACGGTCTTATATTTTGATTCACTGTTACAGGTGTATTAGGCATATCCGGCATTATCTTTTTAACTCCTTGCTAAATCTTTACGATAATTGTAACATAAAGATGTTGAGATTTATAAGGAAAAAATTTTGGAAAATAATAAAGCTAGTGAAACTCCAGAAAAATCAAATATTTTGACATATAAAAATATTATTTTTGCTATAATGCTGATTTTGGTTTTAATATTTATTTCAAACATTGCAGATATAGCAATAATGTTTTTCATAGCCTTTATAATAACTTGCGCGATAGACCCTGTTGTGAGCTTTCTTCAAAAATATATGCCGCGTGTTTTAGCTGTAAGCATTGTTTTATTAATGATTTTAATAGGAATACTACTTATATTTATACCGCTTTTAACCCTTACAATTGAGCAAAGCATAATTTTTGTAAAAAATGTTCCGCAATACATTCAAAATTTACAAAATTTCTTAAATACAAACCATTTTGGAATATTAATTTCAAAATATATAAATGTTGATGTCATAAACACAGCAAACACTGATATAACAAATGTTGCAAGTGAAATCTTATCAAAAGGCGCGGATATTTCAAAACTCATTGTAAACTCAATAACTGGCTCAATTGCAGTAGCCATAATGGTTTTCTATTTATCATATGACCAAAAACTAATGAAACAGCGCTTTTTAGAATTTTTCCCGCCAAAATTTAAAGAAAAAGCGGAATATATTTTAGATTCAATTAAAACAAAGGTTGGAGGATATGTTTTTGCCCAGGTTCTCTCTATGCTTGTTGTAGGGTTGTTTACATTTATCGGGCTATTAATAATCGGGCACCCGCATTCTCTTTTAGTCGGGTTTTTGGCCTGCATTCTTGATATTGTCCCGGTTGTTGGCGCTACAATTACCGTTATTGCAGGGGTGTACACTGCAGCAGCAGGCGGTTTTGGGTATATAATACTCACGCTTATTATAATGCTTATCGCTCAATGGCTGCAAAATCAAATATTTAGACCACTTTTATTCGGTAAATTTATGGATACACATCCTCTGCTTATTATTGTCTCTTTGCTTATCGGGGCAAAATTTATGGGCTTCTGGGGAGTGGTTTTAGCACCTGCAATGGTAAGTATAGTCTGCGTTTTAATGGATGAACTCTATATAAAACCCATTAATATGAAAGAAAAAATCTTAAAATAATGGAAAAGTTTCTATACAAAAGATTGCAGAATAAAACCCCTAAAATCAATGCCTGGTTTGCATTTCCTGCTATTGAAAGTTTTGGAATGGCATCTTTAGGCTTCTTATCCCTATTTAAACAAATTGATTTAATGAAAGATGTTTTTGTAGAAAGAATTTATGCAGACACAAAAACTACCGTTGCAAACCTGGAAGATGTTGATGTGATAGGGTTTTCAAATTCCTTTGAAATTGATATTTTAACCATTTTAAAAATGTTTTCAAAATTTAAAATCCCGCCTTTATCAAAAGACAGAGACGAAAATTGTCCGCTAATTTTTGCCGGAGGTCCTGTTATTACTGCAAATCCGATACCCTATGAAGATTTTTATGATTTTATAAGTATTGGCGATGCCAAGGTTACTTTTGACAAAATTTTTCAAATTTTAGTTGAAAAAAGAAATGAAACAAAAGAAGCCAAACTTCAAGCTCTATCCGAGATTGATGGAGTTTGGGTACCAAAATACGGAAAAAATAAACCTATACAAAAAATCAGCGATGTTCTTGAAGAGCCGCTTTATACGCCTATTTTAAGCGACAAAAGCTACTTTAAAGACACATTTATAATTGAAATTGAGCGCGGATGCCCAAAAACCTGTAATTTCTGCATAGCAAGCTGGCTGAATCTGCCTGTAAGGTATACCCCGCTTGAAAAAATACTTGAAGCAATAGACTTTGGACTCCAACACACAAGTAAAATTGCGCTTTTAGGTGCATATGTTGCCGGTCATCCGGATTTTGACAAAATTTTGGAATACATACGAAAAAAAAATAAAATAAGCCCTGTTGAGCTCACGTTATCTTCGCTCAGAGCCGACCTTACAGGTGAAAATGTTATAAGAACGCTTGTTGAGTGCGGGCAAAAAACCGCAACAATAGCGGTAGAAGCAGGAAGTGAAAGGCTTAGAAAGGTTATAAATAAAGACCTGACAGATGAACAGATTTTAAAAACCGTTGAAAATGCGAGACTTTACGGGTTAAGAGGGCTTAAAATTTACGCTATGATTGGGCTTCCAACAGAAACCGATGAAGATATTGAAGCACTCATAAATTTAATGAAACGCATAAAGGCTGAAAATAAAGGCTTTGAGCTGACATTGAGCGTGAGTTCCTTTATACCAAAGGCTCAGACACCTTTTCAATGGTCAAAAAAGGCTAATAGTAAGGAATTAGATGTTAAATTGACACATTTGAAAAATGAACTTTCAAAAATCGGCATAAATATGCGCCCTACAAGCGTTGACTGGGATTTGATACAATCAATCCTTTCCCGTGCGGGCTTTTCGCTCTCTTCATATTTACTCAAAGTCGTTGAGAATGGGGGTAATCTTGGTGCATTCAAGCAAACCTGGCGCAAAATGGCAAAAGCCGGGGAATTACCCGAGCTAAATTCGTACGCTGAAATGCCAATACCTGAAAACCCTGATGATAAGCTGCCTTGGGAATTTATTCACGTTACAGATAAGAATATATTGAAAAAGCGCCTGCAAGATGCCCTAAAACCCTCGTAAATCATTGATTTAGAATGTTTTATTTATTTTAGGTTTTTTCAATTTTTGCCTTGTTATAACCTGCAAGAAGCTGCATTGAGCTAAATACAGACACCGAATCCGCGCCTAAATCACTAATTCTAACCCCTGATGATATGAAAAGTGTCTCTACGATATCGATTAAGCCCATGTATTTGTTGTATTCGTTTATATCGCGTGAGTTTTCAACCTTTTCAACCAAACATTCCATAATTTCAGTAAAATCTTTTTCAGGGTCTCCTGTAGGATTAAGCCCCAGCTGGTACATAACGCTATACCAAATATAAGATGCAGGCTTAGACTGGCTTTTAGAGCTTTCGTCTTCCTCAGATAGCGATTGTAAGCCCTCTACAGCCGTTTTAACCTGTACTTCTTTTAATTTAGCAAGGTCTTTTTGCTCATCCCCGGTGGATTTCACGCCAAATCTAGCAAGCAAATTACTTACTGAAGTATAATCAGTACGATTGACGTTTAAAAAGTAATTTATTTGCTCCTGATATAGACTGGAAGCTGATATTGGGGAAATAGACATAACAGATTTTCCGACCTTTAAAACTTTTGTTTTTTATCTATCACATGGAATATTCCACATTTTTTTAAATTTTTAACATAACGAGCTATTGCCCGTCTGTAGAGGTTTTTGGGCAATAAATAAATAACAAGAATTTTATGTTAAAATTTTAACTATGGATGCTAAAAACTTACATAATCCGTGTTTCAACAAAATCGGTTATATACAGGTGTATACAGGGGACGGCAAAGGAAAAACCACTGCCAGCCTGGGTTTGGCACTTCGTGCATTAGGACGGGGCTGGAAAGTACTCATTGTAATGTTTACAAAAGGCGGCTCTGATTATGGTGAAATCCACTCGTTTTCAAACCTTTCAGACGATATCAAAAACCGCTTTAAAGTAATAAATGCTGGACTTAAGCGGATTGTATACAAAAATAATGTAAATGAAGATGACAAAGCTGAAATCCAGAAGGGATGGGCTTTTGCAAAGAACGCAATTAAAAATTGCGAATACGAGCTTGTAATTCTTGATGAAGCAAATATAGCGCTGGATTTAGGGCTTATAGACCTTGAAGATATGCTTGAAACCTTAAAAAATAAGCCCAAAGGGGTCGAAATAGTACTCACAGGGCGCAATGCACACAAAAAAGTAATAGAGATGGCACATCTTGTTTCTGAAATAAAACCCGTAAAACACTACTGGGATATAGGAGTTGAGGCACGAGAAGGGGTTGAATATTGAAAATTACCAAAAATCGTGTAATTGAAATTGTAATCCTTGTAACCCTGCTTATACTGGGTGTTTTGGGTGCTTATCAAATTTATCACCGCACCGTTGTAAAACCAAACCTATACACCATAAGGTTTCATGACATAGATAGCATCATAAAAGGCTCTCCTGTAAGGTTTATGGGCATAATTGTAGGACACGTCAGAAAGTTGGAGCGCAAGGGCGACTTAATTTTATGCCAAATTTTTATAACAAAACCTAATACTAAAATTCCGGACGGAGCTCTTGCAAAGGTTGAATTTAACGGTATTGTGGGCTCAAAATCTATTGAAATTATGCCTCCAAAGACTGAAAACCCCAATATAAAAGGAATTGTAACCACGGAAGCACTTAGAATTAACGATTTTATGGATGTTGTAAAAAATTTGCGCGAAGTTTTAGTTTGCGTAAAGCAGTTTGTGGACGGTATGACACCGGAAAATACTTTGGGTGCTGCTAAAGCCATTGCGGAAGCGCCTGATTTTACGGCAGATATGAACAAAACACTTGATGAGATGACACAAAAACAACAAGAAACAAGTAAAAAACTCAAAACTTTGGGAAAATTCCAAAAAGAAGTTGAGAATTTAATCGACAGATTCACACAGCAAAAAACTAATCTATAAGCTGCTTTACTGATATTTTAATAAAAGTTTTTGCATAAAAAAAGAGGCGCAAAGGTTACAAAATGCGCCCCGAAAAGTTGTTCATCTAAAATTTATAATTTGAAAATAAATTACAAAAATTTATTCCCATAATTTCAAAATAATCATACCGGAAGCCCCATCTCCGCCTCTATTTGGATTATTTAATACATTTGAAGGCGCTATGGCAGAATTAAAAATTCTTATTGCAGCCCCGCCTCCGCCTGCTGAAACTCCTGCCGCATCAGCATTTTTACCATTGCTGTTTTCGCCTGTATCTTGCATTCCGCCCAGACCGCCGGTTCCTGAATATTTATCATAGGAAAAATCCGCCCCTTTGCCGCCTAAAGCCTTATTGTCATTATCGTCAGCATTTGCACCAGGTTTGCCTTTTGTGCAATGATTTTGATTATCTATATATTTGCGCGAACCAACATCACAAACCCTTGATATTTCACCGCCTTTACCATTTATTAGGGTATTATCAACTATAGCTGGGCTTTCACCGCCGCCACCGCCACCTGCTTTTATTTCAATAAAATTTGAATCACCAAAAATAGTTGTACCTCCAGGATTTGCAGGAACAATTTCGTTATTTACAACTTTTGCACCAGCTCCACCAGCACCGATTCTCACTTTTATAACCTGTCCCTCTGCTACACGTATAGTTTCAGTTACCGCATTACCGCTAGCACCGCCTCCTCCTGCACCGATTTCAGCATATTTATATGCACCTGTGCCGCTATTTAATGCAGTATCCCAATACATATTCCAGGATATACGCGCATATCCGCCTGAACCGTTGCCGCCGTTTGATAATCCAAAGCCGCCGCCGCCTCCACAGCCGTATCCTTGGGCATTCCCACCAGCTTCACCAGGATTTTTACCGCCTGCACCAGGTATACATGTACCTGTGAATGGTGTGGTTCCACTTCCACCCCTGCCTCCAATTGTTGCATTAGCAATAGTGCTTGCATCACAGTTTAATTCTTCGTTATCTCCTGCAGGTCTGCCATTCGTACCAAAAAAGCCGCTTGGTACAGCTCCTGACATTCCGCCAACTATAGGGTAAGCTTGTCCAAGAGTTGAAAATACCCAAGCACCTTCACCATGGTCTGGAGCATTATATATACCGCAAGATGTCCCCTGGCTATGACCAGGATACCCGCCATAATAGCAGGATTGCGCGTAACCTAATAATATCGTATCATCTGCTTTTCGTATATAAGTACCACCGGCAAAATCACAACTTGGTTCTATTGGGGTTTGCTCTCCACTATTATTTATATGCCCAGGCATACCTCCCTTTCCTCCTTTGCCCACTATAACTTTTAAATTTTCCTTGGACGATACAGAAACAGGATAAAGAGCATAAATTCTTCCACTTCCACCGCCAGAACCTCCAGAACCATAAGACAAATATTTTATCCGCATAGCACCATCTTTTCCATCATTTCCTGTTTGGTAAGAACCACTAACAAGTTTGCCTAATGCTCCATTGCCTCCAGAGCAATGATTAACGCCAAATATTGTAGAAACCACACCCCCATTAATACCTGAACCCGAATTTCCTCCAGTACCGCCGGAGCCTGGAGAACCCTCTATTGCAAAGGCTTTATTACCGTTTGCATCAACTCCGCCAGCATTTCCGCCATTGCCGCCGCCATTGCCGCCGCCGCCTCCACCGCCGCCGCCTTGATTCTTTGCCAGCCCAGTGCTATTTCCACCGCCTCCACCGCCGCCACCGCCAGGCGCATAAAATAATTGGGAGCTTCCGTTGGGAGCAGCTGTTTGATAAAACACGGTTGCACCGCCTCCACCGCCGCCTGAACCTGCACCTGCACCGCCGCCACCGCCGCCTTGAAAACTTCCGCCTCCACCGCCTCCACCGCCTGTGCGATTAGAACCAGCAACATCAAAAAATCCTGAAGCAGGTGCATCGCCACCTTTTCCTCCGCCATTGCCTCCCAGTCCTCCTCGGATAAGGCTATTTAATACAGCACCGCTTTGCCCGTTTTGGGCTTGGTAATTTCCGCCAATTCCACCATATCCGCCATTATCATCTGTACAATTTCCACCCCTGCCGCCTCCATCACTTTTAACCGGGTAGCTTTGCGATATAACGTTAATTCCAGAGCCGCCACCGCCACCATCCCAAGAATGACCATCATGACCTTGTAAGTTATCAGCGCCACCTGCACCTCCGCCGCCGCCTATTTGAACAGTTAAAGAATCAATATTAGGAATACTAACAGACTTATCTACAATATACCCGCCAGAACCACCACCTCCACCCTGGTAATCAGAGCTGCCGCCTCCTCCGCCGCCACCGCCACAAGCAGTTACAAGAGCATATTTACCTTTTAATATTTCAGGAATATCCCAAGTATACTGTCCGCCTTCAAGCCAATCTTTATTAACGAAAGTCTGTCCGCCAGCACCGCCGCCAGCACCTCCTGAAATCAAAGTTGCCTCAAGCTGATTTACCATAGCGGGAACAAAAAAATTATTTGTACTTCCTGCCGTAGTAAATTCTGTATACCCTGCGGTTGGCGCTGTTCCACCGCCGCCTCCGCCGCCAATTGCAGTTACCGTGATATTTTTAAACCCTTGAGGTACAACGTATTCTCCTTCACAATACAGGGGATTATTGTTACTGTCGCGTACAATTTTATTGCAAAAATCAGGGTCGCCGAATTTTATTTCCCTTATTTCACTTCTTGTATTCTGTGAAAAACTGCCTGTAATGTGCATATTTTCGTTCATACGCTTTGTCATAACAGGAGCAAGTGCTGCAAGAAGAAGAGATGCGACAAGAAGCGCCATAAGCATTTCAACAAGGGAAAACCCGGCTCTGCCATTTGGAATTTGTTTCGGATTTTTTGCTGAATTTGGAATGACAGGTGGTGCAATAAATTGAGTCCTGTATCTCGTATTTACCTGTTTTTTAATAAGAAAACTGCCCATGCCGGCAATTGAAAACCAGGCACTGTTTGTATTGAATCTTTTTAAAACCATAAGTTTTAACTCCTTTAAGATAAACAATCTATTCAATAAAATCTGCGTTTCGGAAAAATAGGTCACAGACATTTAAGAATTATACGGCAAAATAGTTCACATGACAAGACTGCAATTTTTAGGAAAAAATATCAAAAAATACAGACTGCAAAGCAATTACAGTCAGGAATTTTTGGCTGAAAAGTGCGATTTGTCCCGCGAGTATATTTCAAGAATTGAATCAGGGCAAAAATATGTAAGTCTTAAAAAAATTTTTTTAATTGCAGATGTTTTAAAAGTTTCGGTTAATACATTATTTGATTTTAAGTAAAAAATATAAAGAATGTTTAGCAATGCATATTTTATATCTAAATTTATGATATAATTCAATAAATACGCTTGGGGAAAGATATGTCGGTAAAAGTAGAACCTTATAATGCCAAATCCGGTATGCCAAATCAATACATTGTTGGTACAGATGAGACGACATCAAAGAAATATTTGGTTAATAAAAAAAACGTTAAAAAATTTGCAGAAGAATTTAATTCAATTGATATAACAAAAACAGCTCAAAACTCGCTTGCTGCAGGCATCGTAGGAACTTTAACCATTATAGGAGCAGTAAAATTTGCAAAGAAAATACCTTTAATTGCAAAAATACCTCTAGCATTTTTTGCATTTTGCGGCATTTCAATGTTAACCTGCTTGCCTAATAATTTGATTGCAAATAAAAAAGTTGAAGAAGCTGCTAAAAAATATGATGCTAAAGAAGTTAAAATAAAAAATTTAGATAAAAATGCCTAAATTTTGAACTTACCCTACAACTCCAAGGTCGAGGACTTTTTTTACTTCATCTTTAATTTTTTGATGAATTTCATTTATGGGTAATTCGCCGTCTATTGTTATAAAATTATATTCTTTCTGCAATCTATCATATTCTTCGAGGCATTTATTCTGATATATTTCAAAACTTTTATAAATATCGGTTGAAAGCCCGATATCGCGCCCTGATTCAAAATAATCCAGTCCTTTTGTACCTATCATACGTTTTAAAAGCTTATCTACAGGCATTTTTAGATAAAATACCAAATCAGGCACCGGTGCAAAATCGTACAATTTTTTTACCCATTTAATATCATGCCCTCTTACAGAATCTCTTACAAAAGCTGTGTATACATATCTGTCTAAAAGCACAACAAATCCTGCTTTTAAGGCCGGTATTATAACATTTTCAAGACGGTCAGCATAGTCTGCAGCGTATAAAAGGCTGAAAGTTGTTGTATTTAGTAAGTTTCGCTCTTTTGCTTCATTAATAACATCTGATATCAAACGGGATGTTTTCCATTCAGAAAGCATACAGCCAAAACATTCATTTTCAATATATTTTTTAAGAAGGTTAACCTGTGTTGATTTTCCGGCACCGTCTGTTCCTTCTATTACAATTAAAAGCCCGTCATAGCCGTGTTTTTGATACATATTAAATATTTATACCTTTCGAATTTAAAAGTTCTGTGACAAGTTTTCTAAAATAAACTTGTTTTTTGTGGATAGTCTCGCTTGCATCAACAGGAACAAGCCCGTATTCATCTATCATATCTTTGTATTGCTCAATTACCCTGTTTTGAAACAATACATAGCTTTTATAAGGATTATTTGAAAGTTTCAAATCCATGCCGGCCTCATAATATTTTGGCTGACGGTTCATACAAATACGCTCCAAAGAAACTT
Organism: Candidatus Gastranaerophilales bacterium; assembly: GCA_910586855.1. Classification (GTDB taxonomy): domain Bacteria; phylum Cyanobacteriota; class Vampirovibrionia; order Gastranaerophilales; family Gastranaerophilaceae; genus MGBC122484. Next base: position 105,447 of record CAJUJH010000001.1, on the reverse strand, counting down.
TTGCACTTACATCAAAATATAGGGTTAAATCAGGTTTAATCGCAAAACCGTACATATTTCTTACCCATTTTTTATCAACATCACGGGCAACATCGCGGGCAAATGCGGTATATACATATCTATCTGCTAAAACTATAAACCCTGCCTTCATTGCAGGGATTATGACTTTTTCAAGACGGTCTGCAAAATCTACCGCATGCAAAAGCGAAAAGGTACGCCCTGACAGAAGATTTTTCTTTTTAGCTCTTTTTGTTGTTTCCGATATTAAATCAGAAGAATTCCAACAGGTTAGAATTACATCTAAATTTTTGGATTTAAGCCAGCTATACAATAAATCAAGCTGCGTTGATTTACCGCTGCCGTCAATTCCCTCAACACAAATGAGTACGCCTTTCAGGTCATGGTCTTTATTAAATCTTAACATTTTGTACCTTGTTTTTAGTGCCCGTTATTAATAATATTATAAGTAATAATTCATATTTAGTAAATTTATTTAAAATCGGCGGAGAAAATAATGTTAAACTCTATAAAAAAATCTTTCAACATCATAAAGGATAATCCTTTTATTACCCTTTATTTTGTATTATATTTGATTGTTTTATTTTTAATAATTCCTTTTTTAGCAGGAAGAAATATAATTCTTGGGATGATTATAGGAGTTTTAATTCTGCTTTTGACCTGTGCTTTTGTTTCAGGATGGTTTAATATGATAAAAGCTTCTACAGTTCATTATAAGGAAAATAAAACTCCTGAAGAAAAACTTGAAGAAGCGCTAAAATTAAAAAATGATTTCTTTTGCGGAGTTTCAGGGTATATTTTACCAATTATTGCAGGAACCATTTTAACAATTGCCCTTTTTTATCTTCACTCCTATCTTTCAGATGTAATATTCGGCAAAATTGATACAGTAATTTATGAGCTGTCAAAATATGCAAACGATGCAGAAGCTTTAAGAAATTATTTTGTTTCATTACCAAATTCCACCTGGGCTGTTATATTCAAAAAAGGCATATTTTCTTATATAGCATGCAACCTTATAACATTATTTTTCCTATATTGGGGTGCAAGCTTGTATTTAAACAAAGATTGTTCAACAAATCCTTTCTTTGCAATTGTTGATTCAATTAAGACAATGTTTAAAAAATTCCCGCAAACGTTTTTAGTATTTATATTATTAACACTCGCAAATTTTGTACTGATATCTTTGCAGGCAATATTTATTGAAAACGTCATAATTTCTTTTATCACAATGATTTTAAGAATATATTTTGCAGCCTATATGATTGTGCTAATATTTGATTTATATGAATCAGATAAAACCAAAATCTGTGAAAAAATCTGCATCAAAAATAATAGTGATAACAGGACCGACAGCATCGGGGAAAACGGCATTAGCAATTAAACTTGCAAAAAAGATTGATGCTGAAATAATTTGCGCTGATTCAAGAATAGTATACAGAGGGCTTGATATTGTAAGTGCAAAGCCCGATATTATTGAACAGGACGGGGTGCCTCACCATCTTATTGATATTAAAGACCCTGTCGGTGAACCATACAGTGCAGGCGATTTCGCAAATGATGCAAAAGCCGTAATTGAAAAAATAAAAGAAAAAAACAAGCCTGTAATCATAGCGGGCGGAACCTGGTTTTATATAAAATGCCTTCTTGATGAAAAACAATTGCCCGAAATCAGCGCAGACAAAGAACTTCGAGATGAGCTTGAAAAATATGATAATGATACTCTTTGGAATATGCTAAAAAAAATTGACCCGGCTCGTGCAGAAGAAATCCATAAAAATAATAAAGAGCGGGTAATACGGGCAATTGAGATGGTAAAAACCCTTGGAGATTCTGTATCTTCTGCGGAAAGAAAAACAAATGACTATGATTCAATCTGGTTTTCAAATGATTTTATAGAAGAAAAAAATCGTGATGCCCTTTATAAAAGGATTGATTCAAGGGTTGAGATTATGGTTCAAAACGGGCTTTATTATGAATGGGAACGCGCAGTAAAAAAATATTCAAGAAATGAAGTTTTAGAAAATACCATAGGATTTAGGGAATTTTTTGAACTTCAAGACGGCATCTATGAAGATTTAAATGATGCAATAAAAAAGATTAAACAAAGAACAAGAAACTTTGCAAAAAGGCAAATAACATTTTTTAGGTCAGAAAACAAGATAAATATAATAAAAAATGAAGATGAGATTATAAAGTTTTTGTAATATATTTTAACATCAAACACAGGATGCAATTTATGGGCAATTTTTAAGGGTATTTTGTTTTATATAAATTGTAGTGTGCGTTAAAAGGATTAATGTAAAACGATATGGTACAAGGTCTTAATACCGGTTATAACCAGTATCAAATGCAGCAGCTGCAAACAGCGCTTCCTGTACAAAATAAAAGTACGCAAAATGCTGCTGTGCAAAATACGCAAGCTAATGATGCCGCTCCTGCCATTTATACCACACCTTATACACAATCTGTTCCCGCACAAGGATATCAAATGTATACGGTTCCTCCAAAAATTGTTTATAATCAAAATTTGACTTCTTCACCAAACTCCAGTATGCAGGTCGCACCGCTTTCAAATATACCAATACAGCAGGATGCTTTATCGCTGACTACCGAATATTCAAAAGACAAAGAAATAAACTTGCATGACCCAGCAAAAAATATGACGCAACAACCTTTGAATGCTGCTCCTTCCCACAATTCTTCAAATAATCCAAATATTACAGATTCTTCTCTTAATGCACAAATGCCTGCACCAAATATTAAAACAGAACAAGCTATACAGCAAACATCAACACTAGCAGGAAATGAAGCTGTAAATGCAGAAGAAAATGCTCAAGAAAAAATTCTTCCTTCTTTGAATGTAGGTGTGGTAGATGCCCCAAATAATGCATCTTTAACCCCTATAACCGATGATTTAAATTCAAGAGCACAAGATATTGAACGAACTTATATTCCAAACCCTGCAAAATCAACTTCATCTTTGGTACCGCAAGCACTTGGCAAAAAACCATTAAACGCAGGAAAAATGAGTGCGTATTTGATGTTTGGTTCTCTTGGGATAGCTTCTCTTATGGTTATTCCAAAAGGAATTTCAAAAATTATAAAATTAATCAAACATAAGTAGGACATTATTTAGGTTTTACTTGCTTAAAATATATATCATGACCTATAATAAATTTATCAGGTTATTAATATTTTAAGAAAGATTTAGTTACTTATGAAAAAACAAGCAAAAAAGCATGGCTTTACTTTGGCTGAAACCTTAATAACTCTTGCTATTATCGGTGTTTGTGCAGCAATGCTTATTACTACCATAAAAAATATAAATCCTAATGAAGCATCAAATCTGGTTATGGCAAGAAAAGCGGTTGGAACCTTTACGGAAGCTACTAGACAAGTATTATTGTTTAATTCACAAACAAAAAAGATGGATAATCTTGCAAGCGGCGGTACTGCTTGCGCTTCTGCCCAATGTCTTACACAACTTTATGGCAAATATCTTCAAATTTCAAGAATGTCTGCCACAAACCCCACACCAGATGCGCAGCTTGGAGGTACTTACTACGGAGAATTGATTGACGGATTATTATTCGGCATAGAATACAATAAAGGCTGTGCACTGCATGAGGGCGAAACCGTTCAAGTTTTACCTCCTGATGAAGGAATGGTATCAGAGGTTGTGGTTTCAGGCGCATGCGCTATGATTTACTATGATGTAAACGGCGTAAAAGGTCCAAACAGAGTGGGTACAGACAGATTTGTTATTCCTGTACGTAAATCCGGTGTAAAAATGAGCGCTAAGGCTACTGCACAAAGCAATGATGACGGACCTGGCGGCATATTTTAACAATATTAAAAAACTTAATATTTGCATTAAAAACTCTTCAAATCTTGAAGAGTTTTTATATCTTATAAATCCTTATTAATACGTTTGCTAGCCTAATATCTTCATAGCTTCCTGCTCTGCTTTATCTGCTTTTGACAGCATAGCTTGAACGTTAGCATTTGTAATTTCTTCCTGCTTTATTGTATTTGTATCGCCTTCAACATAGTTAAACGGCTTTGAAGAAGGTATATACGTTCTCACTGGTTCATCGGTTTTATTTGCAGGTGCTTCATTTTGTACAGCATTGTTTTGAGCAGCTGAGTTTTGACTTAGCTGAACATTATTTTGTGTTGCAGTTTGATTTGTCATATTTTGCTGAACAGGTACAGCAGGATTGTTTGCTTGCGGCGGCGCCATATTATTCATGCCGGGGTTTTGATTCTGCACTGCATTAGCTGCATTTAAATGTTTATTCAAAAGCTGGCTTGGCGGAACATTACTGTTTGCAAATTTGTTACCTTGCAGAGCACTTTGAACTGTCTGACTTGTATTTTGTGCTCCCGTACCCGGTGTATCTGGAAGAGCAGCAATAAGCTGTAATAAAAGCGCCGGGTTTTGCTCAATGGCTTTAAGAGTTTGAGGGTCATTTTGAAGAGCCTCAATAAATTCAGGATGAGCCTGAAGTTTTGCCATAGCCTGCTCCTGAGTCATATTCAAATTCTTCATAAGTTCAGCTTGCTGTGCCTGTTGGTTTTTTAGAGCCTCTTCTTCAGCAGGGTCATAAGGCTTACCGAATACTTTATTTATAGCGCTTTTTACAGGCTTGCCAAATATGCCATTTAAAGCAAACATAACAAGTGCAAGTCTCATAAAGCCGCCTGCAAAACCAACTGTTCTGCCGGGGATTTTTCTAAAAAAGTCTTTAAATTTGCTACCTGATGGCTGAATATATTTATATTTTTGACCCAGACCTGCTCCAAAGAATTTACCTACAGGTTTTAATAAATATTTTGATATAAGACCATCGCCCTTAACGTTGCCAAGAGTCGCAGCCCCATACATAACAGCGCAGGATAAAGGCATAGTAATTGCAAGAGAACCTATTGTGCCTGCAAAATCATCCGCCATTGTGGCAACTTTTTTATCTTTGGGAGCATCCTGAACGTTATTATACAGGTTCATAATCATACCACATAAGAAGAAACCTAAGCCTGATTTATCGTTAACAAAGTTTGAGATTGCTTCTGTGGGGAATAATAAAGACTGCTGGACAAATGAACCCATTTTTGTACTCGTAGCTTTTCCTGAAATAACACTATGTTTAATTAAAGAATCGCCAAGGTTTCCCTTACATATATCTTTCCACTTGTCTCCTCTTATTTTCCTGCCAATATTATTGATAAGATTTGTAGGCCACCAGTCGCCTTGAAGCTTCATTAAGCCTTTATTGTTATTCATTGTTATATTTGTAAATTCAGAGACATCTATATTGAGTTTGCCATCAAGACCTGTGATTTTGCCTAATTTTAACTGTCTTAATATAGTCTGCAAGCCCTTTTCATCAGTAACAACTCCATCTTTCATAACTCCAAAGTGTTCACCGACAAAATTTAAAAGCTTGTTGCTTACATCCATAGAATCGCCGCCAAGAGAATCAAGCATTTCTCTTGCTTTAGAATCGCCGACGATTTTTCTCAACGAATCAAGTTTTGGACCGTCTACTTTATCTTGCAAAGCCTGAAGTGAAGCCTTTGCTGCTCCATCTCCTTGTTGTGCAAGTTTCTTTAAGGAAGTAAGTTTTTGAATATCTTCAGGATTTGTCATTTTTGCAAAAGCAGTTTCTAGGGTATCAGGAGCAGTAAGTGAGAATATTCTTTTTAAACCTGTACCTGTACCTTTTGCTAATGGATTTACAGGTTTTGCTTTGCGGGTTGCAAATGTTTCAAATAAATCATTAATACTTTTACTTTTTCTTAAGAATTTAACAACACTATCTTTTGCACCTTTTAATTTATTAGTAATACCCATGTAGGTTTTATTATTCTTTAAAGCCTCACTTACTTTTATACCTAAATCTGGAAGGGTATCTGTTGATATTTTGCTGTTTCCAAGTTTTGCAAGACCTATAACCGTAGTAAGGGTTAACCCAAGCGAAATTAAAGTTTTTTTAGGATTATGGATATCTATTCCGAACATGTTTTTTAACATTTGGGTAAAAGGGCTATCTTCAACTGTTTTTGTTATTTCCTGAGCTCCCTGTTCAAGAGCTTGTTTATCTATTGCTCCAAAATTAGGGTCTGCACTATTTTCAAAGGTATCAGGTTTTGAAGTTAAGGCGCCAAAATTTTGCCCCTGCTGGTTATATGGAGCTTGCTGTGCATTTTGGATATATGAGGTGTTTTGTGATACAGCACCTTGAGCCCCAAATTGTAAGTTTCTATTTTGTTGTTGGTTTAAGCCTGAAACCATGGCTGGTCCTTAATTTTTACCTATACATAATAATAAACACATAACTGCTGAATTAATTTACTATTATTAACATTTCTTAATAATGGAAATAATATGATATAATTAAATAGGTTTTAAAAAATGTTTTAGGGTAAAAAAGTGAAAATTATAGTGTGCATAAAACAAGTTCCGGACACAAATGATGTAAAATGGAGCAAAGAAAATACAATCATAAGAGAAGGGCTTATCAATATAATTAATCCTTATGATGAATATGCAATTCAAGCAGCTTTAGATATTAAAAAGATAAACCCGGATTCTGAAATTACATTACTTTCAATGGGACCCCAATGTGCTAAAGAAGTACTTGAATACGGGCTTGCACTTGGAGCGGACAGTGCGGTACACCTGTGCGACAAAAGATTTTCAGGTGCAGATACCAAAGCTACAAGTAAAACTCTTGCTGCTGCCATAAAAAATGTAATCAAGGATTATGACATTATAATAGCGGGACAATTTGCAATAGACGGCGACACGGCACAAACAGGACCCTCGCTTGCATGTCAGCTTAATTTACCGGTATTAACTTTTGTAAAAAGTATACTGGATGCAGATAATGAAAAAATTACAGCACGGTGCGAAGGTGAAAATGAAATCATTACAATGGAGACTACCGTTCCTTGTGTATTGTGTGTTTTAAAAAACAATAAGGAAATTAAAAACCCAAAAATCCAGGATTATATAAATGCTCAAAATAAAAAAATAAAATCTTTCAACATTGAAGAAATTGAACTAAACCCGGATGAAGCAGGAATTAAGGGGTCGCCGACTTTTGTTCAAAGAGCGTTTAAACCTGAAATAAAAAGATGGGTTAGAAAAGTTAAATATAATTATGCAAAAGAGATTTTATCTCATATAAGGGAAGAAAATGGCAAAGAAATCAGACAAGAACAATAAAAATAAAGAATCGAAAGAAATAAAAAATTTTGAAGAACAAAAAGAAGCTGAAAAATGTGATGAGGTAAAAGAACAGACTGAATCAAAAGAAATTTTTGTTTATGCCCAAACTGCCTGCATGGAAAACGGCGGTTTAATGTTTCATTCTGTCGTATATGAACTTTTAAATGCAGCACAGGATTTGGCTTCAAAATTTCCTGAAAAACTAAAGGTCTGTGCCATTGTTACATCAAATGAAAATCCGGATGATATTAAAGCTTCTCTTTATGAAAACGGTGCAGACAAAATTTATCATATAAAACATGAAAAAATGACTGACTATACAGGAATTGCGCAAGGTATAGCAGAACTTTGCAAAACAAAAAAACCTGAAATCTTTTTAATCGGTGCCACAATTTTAGGAAGAAGTATTGCACCTTTAATAGCTTCAAAACTTGATACAGGGCTTACTGCAGACTGCACAAAACTTGAAATTACTACCTTTAAGGATGAAAAAAAGCTGGCTTCAACAAGACCGACATTCGGCGGACAGTTGATGGCAACGATTTTGTGTAAAAATACGCCACAGATGGCTACTGTGCGTCCATCCGTTCTTTTAAAAAGAGAAGATATTTATAAAAAAGAAGGCGAATTTGAGGAATTTACTCCAAATTTTGAAGACTATAAAGACTGTATAAAAATTTTAGCAAAAGAAACTAATAAAAATAAACTGTCTTCAGAGCTTGAAAATGCTCAAATCATTGTTGCCGGCGGCAAGGGTTTAAAAAATGAAGAAAATTTTTGCAAATTAAGAAAATTTGCAAACATCATAGGTGCTGCCATTGCAGGTTCAAGGGGCGCCGTTGATATGGGTTTAATTGATAAAGAGCACCAAATAGGGCAGACCGGAAAAACCGTTGCGCCGAAAATTTATATCGCATTTGGAATTTCAGGTGCAATACACCATCTTGCAGGAATTAATAATGCAGAAAAAATCATTGCAATAAATAATGATGAAAATGCACCAATCATTGAAAATTCTGACATTGCAATAGTTGATGATGCAGTTAAAGTTTTGGATGAGCTGTTAAAAGAACTCATGGAAGAACATTCTAAAGAAGAATAAGGGTAGTGCCGCACCTTCTCCAGCACACGTTTTAACTAAGAAACCGGCGGGAAAGGAGGTAGGATATGGGATTATATTTAGTTTGTCTTGTGCTTTTTATAACAAAAAAGTATAAGAAAAAAAGCCCAACACTAGAGATGTTGGAACTTTTTTTAAACAGTTAATCTTATAGGGCACTAAGTGAATCCTCAAGGAACCTCGACTTCTTTGGGGCTTCCCCCTATATTTCTATTATATACTAACTTTTGAATTTTTCAATTTCTATTCTGTTTCTATTGCGCGGAGTTTTTTATAAAGTTCAATTTCATTGCTTGAGATTGTATTTGGAAGCACAATTGAAATTTTAACATTTAAATTTCCCTTGCTGCCATCTTTTTTAGGCAGCCCGAGCCCTTTTAATCTCAAAAGCTTTCCGCAGTTTGTTTTTTCAGGAATAGTAATAGTTACCTTGCCATCAGGAGTTTCGATTTCTTTTTTACCGCCTAAAACTGCCATAGATGGGGTTATTTCAACAGTTTTAACCAAATCTTCACCATCTATTATAAAATTTGAATCTTTAATTTTTACGGTTAAATAAAGGTCACCTTTATTTCCGTAATCATCTGCTCTGCCTTCACCTTTAAGACGAATTTTTTGTCCTTCTTTAACATTTTTTGGCACCTTAACGGATAAATTTTTTAAATTTCTTTCAATACCGGAGCCTGCACAATGGGAGCAAAAACTGCCGCCAGAATTACCATGGCAGTATCTGCATTTTTGATAATCGGTTATGGTTATATTTTTTGTTCCGCCATTTATAACATCTTTTATGTTTAAAATAAGATTTTGATTTATATCAAGGTTTTCTTTTTGCGCATTATTCGGATTATCACGCCTTTTTGATGTACTTCTGGGGTCTGCGCCTGCTCCATAAAAATTTTGTCCGCCGCCAAACATATCATTTGTAAATCCCCTGCCGTATGAGGTTTTAGCACCGCCTGACATTAAATCGCCAAATATTGCACTAAAAAAGTCTGAAAAACCACCGGCATTTCCACGCCCGGCAGCGCCTTGCGCAAATTGTGAAAAATCAAACCCGGAAAATCCGCCCATTGAAGGGTCAAAATCTGCCCCGTTTTGAAAACCTGAGCCTAATGTATCATATCTTTGACGTTTTTCTTTATCCCCTAAAACTTCATAGGCTTCATTTATATCTTTAAATTTTTCTTCCGCCCCTTTTTCTTTATTTACGTCAGGGTGATATTTGCGTGCAAGCTTTCTATAGGCAGATTTTATTTCTGTCTCGCTTGCATCTTTTTTTACGCCTAAAATTTCATAATAATCTTTATATTTCATATTTTTATATTAAATTAAAATTTCAAAAATCATAACATTTTTAATAATTTATTAATTATTGTGATTAAAAAATCAGATATTTTTATCCGCCAAAAGAGCTAGATTGAGCTTATTAATGACTTTTCTTATATCTTTTACCATCTACCTCATGTACATTTTCAATCGCAATAAAGGCGCTTGGGTCAATAGCGCTTACGGTTTCTTTTATTTTTGGAATTTCAATTTTTGTAATAACGCAATATACCATTTTTTGTTTTGCGCCAGAATATCCGCCCTCTGCACTTAAATATGTAACACTTTTATCCAAATTTTTCATAATTTCTTTGCCAATGTCTTCATATTTCGGGCTCATAATAAATACTGATTTTGCCTCGCTCATCCCTTGAAGCACCGTATCTATGGCTTTTGCTGCAATAAAATATGTAACAGCCGAATACATAGCCTTATCCGGACCATATATAAAGCCTGCAACTATGAATATAAATACATTAAAAAACATTACAATTTCACCAACAGCAAACGGGTATCTTTTTGCAAGTTTTATTGCCATAATTTCCGTACCATCAAGTGCCGCATTGCTTTTTAAAACTATCCCGACTCCGCATCCTAAAATTATTCCGCCGAAAATTGAAGCAATAAATGTGTCTTCGGTAAAAACATATTGCGTTTCAAGAAATAATTCAGAAAACACAGAAAGCATTATGACACCATAAAACATAAGGCATACAAACATTTTGCCAAATTTTTGAAGCGCCATAACCACAAAAGGCAGGTTTAAAACAATTAAAAATAAACCCAAAGGCAGCTTGGTTAAATAGCTTGCCATAATTGAAATACCAACAACGCCACCGTCAATTACATCTCTTGGTATCAAAACACATTCAAGTGCAAATGCTGCGATTAAGCAGCCGAACGTTATAAAAAACAATCTCAAAAATAAAGTTTTAAAAAAAATTTTATTCATAGTTTTATGATAAAATAAAAAAATGAAAAAAGTAATAATTTTGTTATGTGTATTTTTCTTATTCTTAGGTTTGGCAGGCTGTACAGTTTCAAAAAACTCTAAAGATTTACTTTCAAAGATAAAGCTCAAAAATAAAATTGTAATTGGAATTAAAAATGATTCAAAACCTTTTGGTTATATTGAAAATGATGAATTAAAAGGGTTTGATGTTGATATTGCAAAAAGCGTTTCAAGAAGACTCTTAGGGGATACTACAGGGGAATTGATAGAATTTATATATGTAACCCCGGAATCAAGAATATCTGACCTTAATTCAGGAAAGGTGGATATGATTATTGCAACAATGAGCATTAATTCTACCCGCTCTCATATTGTAGATTTTACTAACCCGTATTTTATTGCAGGACAGGCATTAATGGTGCCATCGGGTTCAAAAGTTAATTCAATTGAAAGTTTAAACACAAAAAAAGCAGGTATAATTTTAGGCACAACATGTGAAAAAACCATAAGGCATTTAGCTCCAAATGCCACAATAATAGGAAGAAAAACTTATAGTGAAGTATTTAATCTCCTAAAGGAAAATAAGGTTGATGCAATTTTAGCTGACGACAGCATTCTTTACGGCTTTGTTATGGATAACAGAGGGTATAAAATTCTTCCCGCAAGATATACTAAAGAATATTATTCAATTGCTTTAAGAAAAGGGGATGAAAGCAAAGAATTAAAAGAAGAATTGAATAAATTAATAGATTTTATGCAGCAGTCAGGAAGACTCAACAGAATAAAGGAAAAATGGATTCCAAATTTACATAAAAGTTAATAGTATGCTATAATTCCCTTAAAAATGATGGATATTATTTTAAGATAGGGAAGATAAATGAATACAAAAACCAGAAATACCTTTTGGGAAATTTTATTTTGGATAGTGCTTATTGCCGGTCTTTTTACGTCATTCGGGATATATGCACAAGGCTCAAAAGCCGTATATGTAGGGCTTATTGCAGGGATTATGGCACTTTTATTTGCGGCAGTTAAGACTGCAAAAATAATGTCTAAAAGCAAAGGCAATGAGACAATGAGCACACTTTCAGACCACATATATGCAGGCGCTATGGCATTTTTAAAAAGAGAATATAAAATTTTATCATTTTTTGTGATTATTGTTGCCTCATTAATTGCTGCTTTCATAAGCCCAAAAACCTCAATATGCTTCCTTTGCGGGGCTATATTTTCTGCTATAGCAGGGTATGTCGGTATGAGCGTTTCAACAAAATCAAACGCAAGAACTGCACATGCGGCTGAAAAATCTTTAAATAAAGCTTTCAGATTGGCATTCTCAGGCGGTGTTGTTATGGGTATGACTGTTGTGGGCTTAGGACTTTTCGGACTTACACTTTTATATATTATTTTTAAAGATTATGAAATTATAAACGGTTTTGCACTTGGTGCAAGTTCAATTGCTTTATTTGCACGTGTCGGCGGAGGTATTTTTACAAAAGCAGCTGACGTTGGAGCAGATTTGGTAGGCAAAGTAGAAGCAGGAATCCCAGAAGATGATTATAGAAACCCTGCTGTTATCGCAGATAACGTTGGGGATAACGTTGGGGATGTTGCAGGGATGGGAGCAGATTTGTTTGAATCTTATGTAGGCTCAATCATAGCTTCAATCACTCTTGGTGCTTTATGCTTAAATCTTATGGGTGCATTTTTACCGATTATTATTTCGGCTATCGGTATTTTTGCTTCAATAATTGCAGTTTATTTTGTAAGAACAAGAGAAAAAGGAAATCCGATGCACTCTCTTCAAATAGGGACAACAAGTGCTATGGTTATTGTTCTTACCGGTTCATACTTTTTCATAAAAAGCTGGTTTCCAAATGATATGGGCGGAAACGGCATATTCTTTGCGCTTTTAATAGGTATTATTGCAGGAACCTTAATAGGGTATTTAACTGAATACTTTACATCATATAACTTTAACCCGGTTAAAAACATTGCAAAATCTACAGAAACAGGTACGGCTACAACCGTTATTTCAGGACTTGATGTTGGTATGTTATCAACATTTTTCCCTATGGCAATAATAAGCATTGCAACAATAGGTTCATTCCTTGCAATAGGCGGAATGGAAAATTACACTCTTGGGGTTTACGGTATAAGCATTGCTGCAATCGGTATGCTTTCAACCGTTGGAATGATTGTAGCAGTTGATGCTTATGGACCTATTTCAGATAATGCCGGCGGCATAGCACAAATGGCAAATCTTGATAAAGAAGTGAGAGAAAGAACAGACAGGCTTGATTCTGTCGGTAATACAACTGCAGCAATCGGCAAAGGTTTTGCTATAGGTTCAGCTGCCCTTACATCTTTAGCTCTTTTATGCGCTTATGCTACAGTTATAGACCTTTCAGATATGGATATTTTAAATCCGTTTGTAATTTCAGGATTATTATTCGGTGCTTCACTGCCGTTTTTATTCTGCTCTCTTACAATGGGTGCAGTAGGACGCGCAGCAAGCAAAATGGTGAACGAAGTAAGACGCCAGTTTAAAGAAAAACCGGGCATTATGACAGGAGAATGCCAGCCTGATTACAAAAAATGTGTTGATATTTCAACAAAGGCAGCTATATTGGAAATGCTTCTGCCCGGAATTTTAGCAATAGGTGCTCCTCTTGTTGTGGGGCTTGGGGTTGGCGCCCTTGTTGATAAGACAATAGGTGCTCAAGCGCTTGGCGGAATGCTTACAGGTGCTATTGCAACAGGTGTTTGTCTTGCAATTATGATGGCAAATACAGGCGGTGCTTGGGATAATGCAAAAAAATACATTGAAGAAGGACACTTTGGAGGAAAAGGCTCAGCACAGCATGCTGCAAGCGTTGTAGGTGATACTATCGGCGACCCTTTCAAAGATACATCAGGACCTTCGTTAAACATTTTAATAAAACTTATGACCATTGTGTCATTAGTCTGTGCGACATTGTTTATAGCTTAAATATAAGCTATAAACAAAACTATGGCTGTTAAAAACGAAAAATTTTTAATACAAACAAAAGGATTTTCTGACATCATTGACATAACAACAAAAGTCAATGATGTCATTAAAAAATCCGCCGTCAGAGCTGATGATACAATAATTAAAAACGGGATGGTTCATATATTTTCACCCGGTTCAACAGTTTCCATTACAACCATTGAATATGAACCCGGGCTTTTAAAGGATATTCCTGAAATTTTAAATGAACTTATTCCTTCAAACAGAGATTATAGCCATGATAAAACATGGCATGACGGAAACGGATATGCCCACATAAGAGCATCCATTATAGGTAACGGAATAACAATTCCTTATGCAAACGGCGAAATGGAACTTGGCACCTGGCAGCAGATTGTCCTTATTGATTTTGATAACAAACCCCGCACAAGAAGTGTTATAGTGCAGATTATTTATTAAATTTTAAATATTTCTTTTAACATATATTAAAATATGTTGTAGAATTAGGTTAAATAATTCCAAAATAACAAAAAGGCGGATAATGAAGCAGGACAATTTAATTAAAAATTTAAAAGAAAATGAGTACATTCTTATAAAATCCAAAGATGATTTGACTTTTGAACATAATAAAAATACGCCTCTATATAAAATGACAGGTTTTTCAGGCACTGCAGGGGAAGCAATAATTGATACAACAGGTAAAATTATACTCTTTGTTGACCCAAGATATCATCAACAGGCAGATAGCGAAACTAGGGGAAGAAATGTTGATGTCATAAAGCTTGATATGGGCACAAATTTAATTCTTGCCCTAAAAAAAACTTTGCCAAAGGGGAGTACTCTTTATGTACCTTCTAAATCAACAAAATATGCTATTTTTAACCTTTTTCAAAAAACACTTACAAAAATAAATATAGCTCCGTATGATACTGAAGATGAGCCTGAAACAAAGGCTGCTGTTGAAGAAGTGAGCCTTGATATTTGCGGAGTTTCTTATAATAAAAAAATTGACAAATTAAAACGGGTAGTAAAAGGACAAAATATCTTTGTTTCAAGCCTTGAGGATGTTTCGTATCTTTTAAATTTAAGAAGTTATGATATTGCAAATACATCTGTCGTAAAAGCAAAAATGCTTATTTTGAATGATAAAAGCATAATTTTTACAGATAGTAAAATTCCAAAGCTTAGAAATATTGAAGTTCAGCCGTTTAATAAAATGAAATCAATCTTTACAAAGATTGATGAGCCGGTTTTGATTGATAAAAACACAATTTCCCTTAATGATTTTAATTTAATTAAAACTCCAAAATTTATGCTATCAAACCCTGCTGCAAAAATGGCTTCAACTAAAAACAAGGCTGAAATTAATCATTACAAAGAGGCTTTTAAAAAGCTTGATAGTGCACTTTACGCCTTTAGAGAAAAAATTAAACCCGGGTTATCAGAATTTGAATTAAAAGAACTTTTTGAAGAAGAACTCATTAAAAAAGGCGCTAAGTGCACAAGCTTCAAAACAATTCTTGCAATAGGAGAAAATTCAAGCTCCATCCACTATTCAAACTATGATAAAAATAAAATTCTAAAAGAAGGCGATATTATTCTTCTTGATTGCGGCGGATATTATGAAGGGGGCTATGCAACAGATATAACAAGGGTTTTCTTTTGCAAGGGGAAAATGTCCGATAAAGTTAAAGAAATTTACACTGCAGTATTAAAAGCACAATTAAATTGTTATTTTACAGATTTTGAAATGACGGGAGAACTTGATTTTTGTGCAAGAAAAATTTTAAAAAAATATGAAAAACAAGAATTTTTATTCCCGCATTCATTAGGACATGGGGTAGGGATTCCCGTTCATCAGGCACCGCCTACTTTAACTTTAAATCCAAAATACAATAAAAAATTAAAAAATAATATGGTATTTACAATTGAACCCGGGCTTTACAAAATGGGCACAACCAAAACAGACTATTTTGGCTCAGAATTTGGCATAAGACTTGAAAATACTGTATATTTTAATAACGGCAAAAAAATAACACTTTCAAAATTTCCATATGAAGAAGATTTGATTGATAAAAACAAATTGACCAAAAAAGAACAAAATTGGCTTCAAATCTGGCAGGATATGGCAAAAGATGAACAAGGGAATACTCTGGGGGAAAAGTGATTGAAATAACAAGTGTACAAAATAATCTTATTAAAGAAATTGTTAAACTTCATCAAAAAAAATACAGGGAAGAATTTATAATTGTTGAAGGAAAAAAAGCACTTCTTGGGGCTGTAGAATCCGGTTTAAAAACAAAATATGTATTTGGGACGGATAAAAGTTTGCTTTTAGAATATGAGGATGATAAATCAATCCTTGTAAATGAGAAAGTTATGGAGAAAATATCTACAACAGATAGTGCGCCCGCTATTTTAGGAGTATTACAAAAACCTGAATACAATATTGAAGATTTTAGAGATTATAAAAAAATTATTCTGCTTGATTCAATAAAAGATGCCGGAAATTTGGGCACAATAATTCGAACCGCTGCTGCTTTTGACATTGATGGCATAATACTATTTGGCGACTGCACTGATGAATTTTCTCCAAAAGCCATACGTTCTGCTGCAGGGAATATTTTTAAAGTACCAATTGTCCATGCCTCAATCAGGGAATTGAAAGAACTCAAAAAAACACATAAAATGGTATCAACGGTTGTTAATTCCAAAAATTCAATAAAAGATTTTATCACTGAAGAGCCTGTTATCACTATGTTTGGCTCCGAGGCAAATGGTTTATGTAAAGAATTATTAAGTCTATCCGATATTTCATATACAGTTCCTATGAAAGAGGGTGTGGAATCGCTAAATTTGGCTATTTCGGCCGGAATTGTCCTCTATGAAATGTATAAATCATAAAATCAAAATTCTATTATTGCATATTTTGGCTAGTTGTAGTAATATTAAAAAGGTCGCCAGATACCAATTTCAGGTGGCATGATTGTTATTATAAAGGAGCATTAATGAGAGTATCGCCCATTCATTCATTAATAAATAATCAATACAAGCAAAATAATGCGGCGTTTAAACAAAATTCGGCTACAAATGCTCTTAAACTATCTTTTTATAATAATAGAATAACTCAAAATGATGTTTTCGTAAGGCTTGCAGCAGCAAGTACACGAGATGCCCGAATAGAAAAAGAATTAATAGATATGGGCTTAATATAATAAATTATCCTTATAAAAAGGGGAATAGAATTGAAAATTGCCGTTATAGGTCTTGGTTGTTGGGGATTAGTATTAACAAAGTTATTAACAAATAACTTTGATGTTGTATATGGCTGGTCAAGAAAAGAAGATTTATCAAAAGAACTTTTAGAAACTGGCAAAACAAGTGTGCCTTTTGAAGTTTCTCTTGATGAAAAGGTAAAAATCACATCTGATATGAAAGAAGCAATTCAAAATGCTGATGTAATTCTTCTTGTCGTGTCAACTTCAGCCATCCGCCCTGTGTGCAAACAATTAAAAGAAGCAGGAATTAAAGATAATCAGATACTTGTAAATACATCAAAAGGGCTTGAACTGCCATCATTAAAGAGGATGAGTGAAGTTATAAAAGATGAGCTTCCAAATCAAAAATTTGCAGTATTATCTGGACCGACTCTTGCAAAAGAGGTATTAATGGGATATCCTACGGCAGCTTCAGTTGCATCGGATGACATTGAAACCGCTAAAGCTGTTCAAAAAATGCTTACGGTTAAAGATAAATTCAGATTATATACAAATACTGATATGATAGGGGTAGAATTAGGCGGAAGCTTAAAAAATGTCATAGCAATTGCTGCAGGCTTTTTAGATGAAATGAACTTTGGAGACAACTCTAAAGGTGCACTTTTAGCGCGCGGTATGGCAGAGATTGCACGCGTAGCAGTTCAATTGGGTGCAAACCCTTCTACTATGTGGGGATTATCAGGAATGGGCGATTTAATTGCAACATGTTCAAGCCATTTAAGCCGCAACAATACTGTTGGACGTATGCTTGCCCAAGGTAAAAAGATTGATGATATCCTGGCTGATTTAGGCTCTGTTGCAGAAGGAGTTAAAACATCAAAAGCAGTTTGTGAATTATCTGAAAAATTAAATATTGAAACACCCATTTCAAACGCTATTTATAAAGCAGTTTATTCAAAAGAAAATTCAAAAGAAATCTTCTTAAACCTTATGAATAGGGAACTCAAGGGCGAAGAAGAGTTTATTAAAAAAAATTCTTAAAAAATAAAATTAAAAAGCCCTCTGTAAAAATTAGAGGGCTTTAATATTTTCAGATTTCTTTACTCATCAATATATGAGATGATTTTTTCAATATTCTTAGAAATTGTATTTAATTTATTTTCAATATTATCCACACGGGAAGCAAGGCTCTTTGTCTGGGTTGTATTGTCATAGAATAAATCTATAAATGACTTTACATCAAATCCTTCCGATTGTTTTTGGAGTATTAATGAAATTTTTTCATCCAATTCTTCCAAGCGCATTTCCTGAATTTTGTACTTTTTATAAACACCATTCAGGGTTTCTTCAATTTTTTGCGGAGCGACATAGTCTCTTTCGCTTTGAACAAGCCTTGTTTTCACTTCTTCAAGACCAAGTTTTTCAGTGTTTTCTATTTTTTTAGACAACATACCAACCATATTAGACAGGTTTTCAAGCCTTGAATTAGTGTTTTTCAGCCATCCGCCAATATTTTGAAAATCTGTACCAATATTTTTATTAGATTTTTCAACACTCAATCTTAGCTTTGCAAGGTCTGCTTCAAGGTCAGACATTGAATAAGTATCATCAACTTTCTTTGAAGCCTGATTTAATATGTCATTTAATTTATCATTAATATCTTCTGAAATTTTGGAAGCATCAGCACCCGGATTAATAACAGGTTGATTTTCCTTTCTTTTTTGAAGATTTTCAAGATATGTTTCAATATTAACAAGATTATTTTTAACATTATCAATAATTGTACTTGCAATTCTTTCAGAAGCCTGATTCATCATAACTTCAAATCTTTGAGAAGATTCATTTGAGGCATCGCTTATTATATTAATAAGCTTTTCTGACGTATTTATTGAATTAGTATCAATTTTTGATGATATTGAATTTTTAATATCTTCGCATATCATATCGCGAAGAGAATCAATTTTAGAGGATAAATCTCCAGTTGTACCGGATAACTGTTCTTGAACTCTTTTTGGAATTTCATCCAAAACATTGTATTGATGATTAAATTTCTCGTTAACCAAATCACTGACATTACTAAATTTTTCGTTAACCAGACCATTTACAACTCCAAATTTCTCAACAAGCGAGTTATCAAGATTATTAACCCTGTCATATAATCCGTCTGCTTTTTCATTGGCGTTTGAGCGTGCAGAATTTAAATCTTCATTTAAAGAATTAATTCTCTCTAATGTGCTTGTTTGATTATTTTGAATAGCATTTTTTAAATCTTCAATCAAAAACTCGACATTTTTAAGATTTTCAAGTTTTTCTTCTAAAATAGCTTTAAATTCATTAGGTGCATTATTTTTTATATAAACAGTGTTAGATAAAACTTCGCCTACATTTTTATAAATATCACCTATGATTTCTTCTTTTTTATCAAGCTGGCTGAAACCTTCTTTAATTTCAGCAAAGATATTGTCTTTTAAATATTCTAACTGCGAAATAAGCCCGTCTAATTTAACGCTGGCTGCAACCTTTTGGGCATCTTCTTCTTTTTCTGCATCAGGTTTGAATACACTTACGATTTTGGCGATTTTTTGGATGACTTCTTTCATCCTTAAATCCATATGTGTTTTTATAAGCTTAACGTATTCTTCTTTATCAACATTTGATTCAAGCAAAGATTGAATTTTATCATCAATTCCTCTGATTAAGCTTGGAGGTATTTCACTATTTGGGTTTAAATTTTCAAGCTTAAATGAAAGTTCTGAATTTAAATTTTGGATTTCAGATAAAAGCTCTTTACCGTTATGAATTTGCTGCAGATTGCATCTTTCAACCTTGCTTTCAATTTCAGCCAAAAGCTCCTGCTGGCTTGCCTCTTGCAGTGAAGAAACAGGATTTTTATTATTTGAATCTTCAATGGCTTTTTTGATTAATCTTTCTAATTTACCATCTATGAGTTCAAAATTTGTTTTAGAATTTTTGTTTATACCTAAAATTCCTGCCTGAATATCGCTTTTTAAGGCGCTCAAGCTTTCATGCATTTGCAATTGGTTTAAACTTATCGCATCATTAATTCTATCCACACCTTCCTGGTTTACGGTTTCAACTGTGGATTCTATAGAGTTTAATTTATCTCTGAATTTATCTTCATAGTCGGTGATTTTAGACAAAACTTCATCAATATTTGTTTTATGGTCATTAAATTCTTTTGTAATATTGAAATTGATATTTTCAATAGTCTCCATAATGTGATTGGAGAGATTTTGCAAATCAACCTTAACGCTGTCTAAATCTCCTGAATTTGCAGATTTAAACTCTTCTTTAATAGAAGCTGTAATAAATTCTACACGGGATGTTATGGTTTCAACCACTTGCGCAAAATGCTGTTTTAATTCTGTAATATTTGCCGAATTTTCAGACACAACATGGTTTCTAAAGATTTCAAGCTTATCTGAAATTCTAGGCACGGTTTCATTCAGCTGTTTTAATACTTCAACACTTGTGCCATCCTGTGCTTTTTCAAAATTTTCTTTTAGAGATACAATGGAAGAATTAATTTCTTTTGTAACATCCCCCATCATACTGGATAGCTGCTTAATGGCATCTGATGATTTTAAGGTATCTACACAATCTAAAATCTTTTGCAGCGGTTCTTCAAAAGCTTTTGCAGTATTCTCGCCGCCTAAATCAGCCTCAAGGGAACAGATTCTGTTTGAAACTTCACTAAGTTCATTCTTTAAAAGCTCAACAGCATTTACAAGATGCTGCTTTCCAGATTCTTCCTGCCTTTGGATGGTTTCTTCAATTTTACCGATTTGGCTTTGGATAAAATCATGGCTAAGTTCAATAGTCTCAGAATTACTTTTTACAATACTATTTGCCAATTCTTCAAAATTTGCATTTGATGAAAGATTAACAAGTACATTCTTTAAATTCTGATAATCTTCATTTAAAGTCTGCAATTGCATTTTAATTTCTTCAGTTCTTCCTGTAATACCATCGGTTACAGTTGTATAAACCTTTTGAATTTCACCTGTTAATTGCGCCAGATTGTTATTTATATTGCTTGATTCTGACACATATTTTTCGCCGATTTCACCATAGCTTTTATTTATAATATCAACAACATCTGCAAATTTTGTTATAATTTCATCTTTTGAATAGCTTACGTTGTTTCTAACTTCATTAAATAAATTTTTAACATCAGCTTTAATTTCATCAATTGTGCCAAAATTTAAACTGCTTAGCCTCATCTCGATATCTGTAATTGTAAGCCTGAATTGCTCCTTGTTTTCAATATCGTTCTTTTCCATGTAGGCTTTAAGGTCTGATAGGAATGAAGTCAAAATGGTGATTTTTTCATTAATGTAATTTGCTTCTTCTTTTGTGCAGACATTGTGAAGCTTATTTGAAAGTACATCAATTTTATCACCTGCTAGGGTAATATTGGCAGATTTTTTAACTATCTCTTCCAAATTATATTTAATTTGGTTTAGTTCTTCTTTTTGACTATAGCCTTGAACTTGAGTTAAAAATTCAGCAAAATTCTTATTTAAAGTAGATGTTATATTGTCAAAACCTCTAGAAAAAGCAGCAAAATCATTACTTAATTTCACCATTTCGGCTGCTGTGCCTGAAGTCCTTAGGGCTTCAATGCTTTGAGAAAATTTTTGGAACTGGAGTTCCTGATTATTCATTTTAGTATAGATAGAATTTAGGTCTGTAGATAGTTTTGAAATCTGCATTTCAAATTTGGGGTTTGAAATTTGGGCAGCAGCACTTTTTATAGAATCTTCAACGCTGTAGAGCATTTCTTGAAGAGAACCTTGTCTTTCCTCTGCCGTTTTTTTAATTTCGTTTGATATAATTTGGAGCATTTTTTCACTGCTTAAATTAGTTTGATTTTCAAACCTTTGAAGCATTGTATTGAATGCATTATTAATTTCGGCAGGCGTTAAAGAAGGTTTATTGTATAAACCCCTGATAGCGTCTGTAAGCTGCTCTACTCTAATCTCTAAATTATCCGCCATAGTTTAAAACCTAAAATCCTATAAATCCCCTAATTTTAAACAACATTTTAATACAAACCCATTCCGTATTTCCACCTTTGTTGAGTTTTGTTTACATTTTACGAAAGAAAATAATTTTATGGAGGAAAATCCATCCTGTAAGTGATATTTATGATTATAAAACATCCGAAGCATCCGTAACTTTATGCCTTATTAACTTAACAAGCGATGCAAAAGGTATTGCGTCTTTTGTCTCTTGCATATCGTTATCAAGCGCAACTTCCAATACATAAAGCAGTTCCCGCACTTCTATCAAATTTATATATAAAAGCTCTTTATCTTCTTCATTCATTGTAATAATTTCCTATTATATAATAGTATTATATATAAATAAATAGCTTTGTCAATTTTATTATTTAATTTCTGTATTCGGTTAACATCAAATGATAAAATTAAATCTATGAACAAAGAAGATACTATAATTTCCGAAATAAAGGTATTGCTTGCAAAAAGAGGCTGGACACAAGAAATGCTTGCAAAAGAAATGGGTAAAAGGCTTAATAAAAAATACACAGCAAAGAATCTTGGCAATAAATTAAGGCTTGAAACCATACCGCATAGGGAAATTAAGCTCATAGCAGATATTTTAGGTTATAAAATTATATTTGAAGATATAAATTAAAATCCCGATTTTAACAGCATGGTGCAATTCATTGCACCAGCCCACAAATACCAATACATATTGAAGCGGATGTTAATCTACTTCCCCAAATTATCAAAATTATCCATTAAGGATAATTGTTTTATCATAATTAAATCTTTAAGCATTAAATCTCTTGGAGAACCTGGTTCCAATGAATGATTCCGCAAAAGGTAAGAAGGATGGAAAATAGGTACAAAAATCGTACCTTTAGAACCTTTATAAATTTTGCCGCGGCATTTTGTAATACCTTTTCCCTTAATAAAGCTTTCTAATGCAGTGGCGCCGCATAAAATAATGATTTTAGGCTTAATTGTATCAATCTGGAATTTTAAAAACGGGGCGCAAGCTTTTTTCTCATCAGGCTCAGGTTTTCTGTTCCCAGGAGGGCGGCATTTTAAAGTATTGCATATATAGATATCGTTTTTTCTATCTATTCCTGCTTTTATAAAGAATTCATCCAATAACTGCCCGGCACGCCCTACAAAAGGTACACCGAGCCTATCTTCATCCGCGCCCGGAGCCTCTCCTATAAGCATAATTTTTGCTTCGGGGTTCCCGTCAGAAAAAACAAGGTTTGTCCTATGTGAACATAAAGGACAACCCTTGCAATGCTTTAATTTCTCTTTTAAATCATCCAGAGAGCTCATTTAATTACCTAATTAGCTTGATATTCCTTTTCAAACCCAAACAGTGAACTTACTGACTGGTCATCATGGATTCTTGAAATCGCCTCACCCAGCAAAGGTGCTACTGATAACTGAGTTATTTTTGTTGGGATAAATTCACGACTGTCCAGAGGAATAGTATTTGTTACTATAACTTCTTTAATAGGCGCCTCATCCAGTCTCTTTAGCGCAGGACCTGAAAATACAGGGTGAACCGCACAAACATAAACATCTTTTGCACCTTCTCTTTTTAGAAGCTTGGCTGCTTCACAAATTGTACCTGCTGTATCAATCATATCATCAAACATAACACAGATTTTATCTTTAACATCGCCTATAACATGGTCAGCCACTGCAACGTTATGTTGTGTTCTTCTTTTGTCAATAATTGCAAGAGGACAATCCATAGCTTTTGCAAAAGCCCTTGTTCTCTGCACTCCGCCGGTGTCAGGAGAAACGGCTACAAGCTCAGTTTTTGGAAGGTTTAATTTCTTCATATAATTTACAATAATAGGTGTTGCATAAATATGGTCAACCAAAATATTGAAGAAACCTTGGATTTGACCTGTATGTAAATCCATTGCAAGAACTCTGTCTGCCCCTGCTGTGGTTAAAAGGTCTGCAACAAGTTTTGCAGTAATAGCTTCTCTGCCTGATGTTTTTCTGTCTTGCCTAGCGTAACCGTAATACGGGATAACAGCTGTAATAGTTTTAGCTGAAGCTCTTTTAAACGCATCAATTATGATTAATAATTCCATTAAATTTTCATTAACAGGATTACATAAAGGCTGTACCACAAAAACATCATCACCTCTTATAGAATCCTGGATTTGGACATAAATTTCGCCATCAGAGAAATTTTTGATAATCATAGGACCAACCGTTGTCCCAAGGTATTGCGCAATCTCCTCAGCTAATACCGTATTTGAACGACCGCAAAAGAGTTTAATCTCATGTGTGGGGAGCACATTTTTCTCTCTTGCAGGCATAGTTTCAAGCCCTAGTTTCATTTTATTCTCCTTTTTACTTAACGTAGTTTTTTATCTCTTTTTGGGGACTTCTTGTCAAACCTAAAGAATTTGCCCCTACATCTTTTGTAATAACGGAACCTGCCGCAATAAAAGCCTTTTCACCGAGTTCCACAGGCGCTACCAGTACCGTATTTGAACCGATTGAAGCTCCGTCATTTATTATTGTCTGTTTCTTTTCTTTTGTGATTGAATTGTAATTAGCGGTAATCGTTCCGGCACCTATATTTACTCCGGAACCGACCTTTGTATCGCCCACATAACTTAAATGGGAAATATTTGTATGAGATTTAACATAAGATTTTTTTAATTCCACAAAATTGCCGATTTTAACAAAATCTTCAATCGTACAATCACCTCGAAGATGTGCAAACGGCCCTATTTTACAATTCTTTCCGATTGTATTTTTACCGTTTATAAATGTATTCGGGAAAATAATAGTGTCTGCACCGATTTCTGTTTCAGGAGAAATTTGCGTATTTTCAGGCGAAACTATTGTCACCCCATTTTCCATCAATTTATTTAAATGTCTTTCATTCATTATTTTAAAAGCTTCAGCCAACTGCACCCTTGAATTTATACCGAATGCCTCGTTTGAATCTTCCAAAATATATCCGTAAGTCTTATAAGAGTTTTCATTTGCCCATTTAATGATATCCGTTAAATAATATTCATTCTGGGAGTTATCATTTTTAAGGTCATCAAAAAACCCTTTAACCTTTTGCCAGTTAAGGCAATACATACCGACATTTATTTCTTTAACGGCATCTTGAGTGGCATTACAATCTTTTTGTTCAACAATTTCTTTTATATGATTGTTTTCATCCCGAATTATTCTGCCATACCCTTTAGGGTCATCCAAAATTGCCGTTATGGCTGTAATATCAGCATTGTTAGATTGATGAAATTCTACAAGTTTTTGAAGACTTTTAGCCGTAATTAAAGGTATATCACCGTTTAAAATTATTGCAAGACCGTCAAAATTTTTTAGTTCATCCTTTGCCATGCTCACCGCATGCCCTGTTCCAAGCTGCTCTTTTTGAAACACACAAACGGATTTTGGGTGTTTTTTATTTATAAAATCCTGAACCTCTTCACCCTTATGCCCTACAACTACAATATTTTCATTTGACCCTATATTTTCGCAGGCACTAATTACCCAGGAAACCAAAGGCTTGTTAAAGATTTCATGCAAAACCTTGGGCTTTTCGGATTTCATTCTTGTGCCTTTTCCTGCTGCAAGAATAACTGATTTTATACTTCCATTCATAAAAAACCTGACCCGACCTGACAAAACTGTTTTTGCAAGTATTTTCTCATGAAACATCAACAAATAAAAGAGATAATTATAAAGTTATGAACAAATTTTTACAAAAGGTGGAGATTTAATCTGTATCATCAATATCGTATACTACGTTTTCTAATTTAAAAAGGCTTTGTTGTATGTTTTTCAACATAAGTTTAATTTCAGAAGATTTTTCTTCATGGCTATTGTAAATTTCAAGAATGTTAATTCCTGCTCTTAAATTTATAAATATTTTTTCTAAATCATAAATGTTTATCTTAACATCTTTTATAATTACTCTCTAGACAAAATATACATACCAAATTATTATAGCACATTTTAAAAATATCTATAGATAAATCTATAATATCTTTACAATTAATCTAGAGTTATGCAATCTTATAAAATAAATTTATGAGAAAAAAACTTATAAATTTTAAGGGCGGGAAAGGTAGTGTATCTTACGGTGTAATATTGCCAAAATCATTGCTTGAATCCATAGGGTGCAATCTTGATGATATGACCAATGTTACTGTTGATATAAAACTTGACACCAAAACAGGAAAAATTACTATATGCGACCCTAAAACCATAAAAAATATTATATAATTAAGCTAACCGTACATTTTAAATTAAATATTTAGTTAAAAGGGTAAGCCCTATTGCTTACTCTCCTCTGTTGGACAACATTTTTAATGGTGACATCAACAGAAAGGAGGTGACAAAAGTGAACATTAGTGTAACTGAAAAAGCGCTAATTATCATTTTACTGATAATATTAGCGCTTAAACATCTAATTTCATGAGGGCTTTTAAAGTGCAGGGACTCAACCTGCACGCCCGATATCTATATTATAAACCATATAATCATAATTTCAAGGAGAATAAAATGAAAAGCAACGCAATTAAAGAAGGAATAGCAAAAGCCCCGCACAGAGCACTTTTATACGCAGGCGGCTTATCAGATAAAAATATTAAACGTCCGTTTATAGGAATTGCAAGCTCTTTTTCAGACCTGGTGCCCGGGCATATGGGAATGAGAGATTTAGAAAGACAAATTGAAAAAGGTATTCATTCAAACGGCGGTCAGGCATTTATTTTCGGTACCCCCGCCGTGTGCGACGGTATTGCTATGGGGCATAGCGGCATGAGATATTCTTTGCCTTCTCGAGATTTAATCGCAGATTGTGTTGAAACAGTTGCGGGAGCACACCAGTTAGATGGGCTTGTACTTCTTACAAATTGCGACAAAATTACCCCCGGTATGCTTATTGCGGCATTAAGATTAAATATCCCAACGGTTGTTGTAACTGCAGGACCTTCATTAGAAGGGCACTGCAAAGGTGAAACTTTAACATTTATCAGAGGTTCAAGCGAGGCTGTGGGAAGATTCAGAGCAGGTGA
This sequence comes from Candidatus Gastranaerophilales bacterium, assembly GCA_910586855.1. Classification (GTDB taxonomy): domain Bacteria; phylum Cyanobacteriota; class Vampirovibrionia; order Gastranaerophilales; family Gastranaerophilaceae; genus MGBC122484. The sequence continues at coordinate 78,497 of CAJUJH010000001.1, read as the reverse complement.
AATCAGTGAAGAAAAATTGCATGAGATGGAACATTACGCATGCCCTACAGCAGGCGCATGCCAGGGGCTATATACTGCAAACACTCTTGCATGCTTAACAGAAGTTATGGGTATGAGCATTACAGGCTGTGCTTCAGCTGCTGCCGTGTCTTCTAAAAAAAGAAGAATCGCTTTTGATTCAGGATTTTTAGCAGTGGATTTGGTTAGAAATGATATTAAACCAAGGGATATTGTTACAAAAGATTCTATGAGAAATGCTGTTGTGGTTGATTTAGCACTTGGAGGCAGTACGAATTCAATTTTGCATCTGCTTGCAATTGCAAACACGGCCGGGATTGATTTAACACTTGATGATTTTGAAGAATTAAGCTTTAAAATCCCGCAAATTATAAAATTAGACCCATCAGCTCTTCCTACTATGACTGATTTTGATAATGCAGGCGGAATCCCCGGCACACTTAAAACACTGTGGGGCAAAACTCCTGAACTTAAAAATGTGATAAATATTGAAGGGAAAACTGTCGAAGAACGTGCAAATGAAGCCTGGGTTGATAATTCAGTGATTCATCCGTTTGATGACCCGATTACAAAAAACCCGGGACTTGCAATTTTACATGGAAACCTTGCAAAAGAAGGGGCTGTTGTTAAAATTTCAGGCGTTGCAGAAGAATGTTTTGAATTTGAGGGTACTGCAAAATGCTACGACAGAGAAGAAGATGCTATGGCAGGCATTGAAAACGATGATGTTAAAGCAGGAGATGTTGTAGTAATAAGATATGAAGGACCAAAAGGCGGACCGGGTATGAGAGAAATGCTTGCACCGACTTCGCTTTTAGTAGGCAAGGGTTTAGGAAAAAGCTGTGCGCTTATTACAGACGGCAGATTTTCAGGCGGAACAAGAGGACTCTGCATTGGTCACATCTGCCCGGAAGCTCTTGATGGCGGCATTATAGGACTCATAAAAGACGGTGATAAAATCAAAATTGATATAAATAAAAGAACGATTGATTTATTGGTTCCTGAAGTTGAAATTGAGGAAAGAAGGAAAAACTTTACCCCAAAAACTAAAGAAATTGAAAAAGGTTTCCTTTCAAAATACGCAAAAACTGTTTCAGGGGCAAATCTTGGAGCCATTTGCGAATAACAAGCATTTAAGCATAAACCGGGTAAAGTTTTAAAATTACAACTGCCCGGTTTTTAATAAAAATACTACCCATAAGTATAATGTACATTTGGGATAATTTTTCTTAACATAATTTTAATGCAAGGTTAAAAAAATTTATTTACGTGTTTTATACAAACACCAAAAACGAATAAGGATATTTTGAAAGGATAAACAATTTGTTAACAATAAATCCAAATATAATACCCTGTTCGGGCATAAAATTTACAGCTGCAAACCAAAAAATAAACAGAAATTTAAACCCGAATAACGCTCAAAATATATCCTGTGATGCATTTATAAAAAATAATTCAAATAATAATATAAATTTTACAGGCATTTTTGATAGAAAGCCACCAAAAATACTTGGCAAGCCTAACACAGATAGCTATATTGCCTCTTTAAAACATGCTTTGGATGAAAAAAGTGAAATTACTTGGCACTGGATTGTTAACAATCCAAAATATTCTGAATATTTTGACATATTAAAAATTGACCGTCCCGGTATTCAATTAATAAAACAAGAAGAAATGCCCAGAAGTTATGAAGGCGGCAACATTTCAAGATATAACTGGGCAGAGAACAAAATTTCAATAAACTTGAGTTATTTGCCAAATATGGCACTTATAAGCGATGGAAATATAGCCTTAATATCACAAGATACTGCAAGCAGCTTTATAAAAAATGCTCCAATTAATGTTCCATATTTAGAAAAATTTGAGGATTTGGGAGACAGAAGCATAGGTTTCGCACTTCAAAGCAGCGAGGAATCAGGTAAATCCTATTATTACAAGCTCTCTTCTGAAGAAACGGCTGAACTTGCTACACAGTACATAGCGCAGGAAATGGACCGCGCAATGGCTTTTCATGTTCTTATGAATACAGAAACAATTGGCGGAGAACATGAACTTATTAATGACTATTATAATAATTTAAAAGACACAGACAGGCTTATGCCGGGTACAACAGGTTTTTGGGTGAGAAGTTATCCCGGCGAATATAAGGATGAAAAAGAGGTATCCTCAAATTACCCAATTTATAGCATAAATGGTTTTGATAAATGGGAAATTACCCCATCTATACCTTCTTTAAGCCATAAGAAATTATATGAAGATTTTATTGCTACGGATAATTCTGTTAATCACCCAAGAAGTGCTCTTGAATTGGGCAGTATGATAGTTTCACATCAATTTATGGAAAACTATTATCCGAAAGGAAATAATGAAAGAGAAAGAGAAAGACTCACAATACTATATCAAACTCAAGCTGATAATTTAGAGTACGATATAAAAGACAGAATAAACACCATCAAAGGACAAAGATAAGAGAGAAGAGAGAAAAAACCCGAAGTTTATTGCTTCGGGTTTTTAAATATGTATTTATCATTTTCAAACTATAGTTGAATTTGAGCCATTTCTTCAATTGAGGCAAATACACTGCTTGCACCGCAATCAACAAATTGAACTTGCCCAGTGACACCTGAAGATAAATCAGAAGCAAGGTATAAACCGGCTTTACCAACATCTTCAAGAGAAGGTGTTCTTTTTAGAGGAGCTTTTAGAATATTTGCTTTTAACATCCTATCAAAACCTGAAATACCTTTAGCAGCAAGTGTTTTAACAGGACCAGCCGATAAACAATTGCATCTGATATTGTATTTTCCAAGGTCATATGAAATAAATCTCATAGAAGATTCAAGTGCAGCTTTAGCAACGCCCATGATGTTATAATTTGCAACAACTTTAGTGGCGCCAAGGTATGAAAGTGCTAAAATTGAACCGCCGCCTGCTGCTTCCATCTGAGGTTTAGCATATTTTGAAATTGTAAGCAAAGAATAAGCGCTAACATGCATTGCAAGGTCCCAGCCTTCTTTTGACGTTGTATAAAATTCACCCATCAAATCGTCTTTGTTTGCAAAAGCAACAGCATGAACTACGAAATCCAATGAATCATAAGTTTTTGCATATTGTTCGAAAACTTTTTTAACATCTTCATCTTTTGTAACATCGCATTCAACGCACATTTTGGCATTCATTTCATCTGCAATAGGTTTCACCCTTTTTTCCATAACCTCGTTTGCATAAGTAAAAGCGATTTCGCCGCCTTCTTTATAAATCTGTTCAGCAATGGCATTTGCTATACCGTGTTTATTTGAAACACCGAATATAATGCCTTTTTTACCTTCCATAATACCCATAATTATTTGCTCCTTTTAATTAGATTTTCGTTTTATTTTACAATAAACATAATGAAAATACAAAAAGGAAAAGGAAATTATATACTCCCCAATATCTTTAATTCAAATTCAGGGGTAATTTCTTCAAGGCAAATAACGGGAATATCTGTGTATAATTCAGATACAAGGACAAAAAGCATATGTCTTAAATGCTGCGGTGCAACAAGAACTATGTCTCTTTCTTCTTCGGTTTTTTTAGAAGAGATTTTTTCAATAGTTTTTGTGAATTGTTCAAATTTTTCACCGTCAATTTTTACAATTCCTGTGTTACTATCAACCGAATCAGACTGCACTTCAAGCATTTTTATAACTTTTGGATTAACTTCATAACCTATTATTTCTTTATCTTCATTACTTAAAGACCAGCAAATCTGTCTTGAGAGCGCAACACGTAATTTATCCAATAAATCAGCTTTTGAGGCATCATCTGCAAAATCATTTATTTTTTCAAAGATATAAATTAAATCTTTAACACTAACGCGCTCTCTTATTAAGGAGCAGAAAAGGTATTTTAATTCTGAAAGGGAAATAAAATCTCCCAAAATATTATCGATTAAAAGTGCGTTATTTTCACTTACAATCTCAATATAGCGGTTTAGGTCATTATAATTAAAAATTTCATTTACACACTTAATTGAAAAATATTTTAGATACTGTGCAATGTATTCACAAGCATTTAAACCTTTTGCCCAAAAATCTTTTGCCTTTTCTTCTTCAATCCAGACAATTTTTCTTCCTGTAATAAAATCCACACCTTTGATTGAATTTGACGGGTATTTCTTTAAATTCAGTTCATCACAAAAATAAACAATATGATTTGGATAAGCTTGTGCCTGAACAATTGGAATAGAGTGGATATTAATTGTAAAAGTATATTCATTTAACTCAGGATTTTCCAAAAACAAAACTTTTGGAATAATATATCCTACTTCATTTGTTAATTCCTGCCTTACTTTAACAGTTTCTGCAAGAAGATTTGTACCGTTTTTTGAAGGATTATTCAATGAATAAATTTCTTCCGATAAATGGATTGAGAGTCTTTCTTCTCCAAGAGAGCTTGCCATTTTTGAAGGCGCCAACAGGCTTTTTAACTGTTTTTTAAGATTATTAAGGTCATTAACTTCTTTTGCAATTTCTTCATTTAAAACCTCTCTTTCATCCGATTTTGCAGATTCTAAGAAATGTTTTAAATCTTCAATTTTTTCTCTTTTTTCTCTTATTTTCTTTTGGAAATTTAAACAAAGTTCGTATGGTTCTTCTTTTGAATAGAGCATTCGCTCCATCTTTGTTTTATAACCTTGTATATCTTCAAATTCACTTTCGTCTTTAGAAAATTCAACCTCTTTCATAAAGATGATGTTGTAAACTACCTTATTATTAACTTCGCCTTCATGAAGCGAATATAAATCCCACCCTTGTTTTGACATTGAATTTAAAGTGTTTTCTAAACCCGAAATATCATCTATCGGGCAGGTTTTTATGCAAAATTCCTGACGTGTACTTTTAAACATATTATTATTTTAACATAAAAATTTAAGTTTACTTTCTTAAAATTTGCACTAAATCATTAATTTTATTATTTAAAATATTCATTACAGGAATTAATTCATAGTCCTTTTCCTTTACCCAAATATTAAGCATTTTAATTATTGATTCAATTTCAATAAATTTATCATCAATATTAGCTAGTTTATTAGCAATTTTGTTGTAATTTTCATTATCTTTCATTTATCTTCCCTTATTTTTCCTAGCGATAAGCTAGGATTTAAAAATAACTTTACCATTAATATAAACAAATGGCAAATAATAAAGATGATTTAGCTAAGAAGCTTGGAAACAATATAAAAATATTTCGAAAAAAATTAAAACTTACACAGCTGGAACTTAGCATTCAAGCTGATATTGCTGAAGATTATTTGCAATCTATAGAGGTTGGCAGAAGAAAACCAAGTTTAGATGTTTTAGAAAAAATTGCAAAAGCCCTTAAAATTGAATTGTATGAATTATTTAAATAACTTCTTAACAATTTTCAGATAGCAAATATCCACAATCCGTATTAGTTTCTTTTTTGTAAAATGTAGTATAATCCTTTTATAAAGGAAGGGTTATTTTTATTTTGTTAAACAATACTAAAAGTATAGAAAATAAGGACTATGCAGAATTAAAGGAAAATTTAGTTTCCTTATTCAATATAGTTATTGAAGATAATAAAAAGATAAATATAGCTGACGTTGATAATTTAAGGAAGATGTCAATTGCTATTAAAGCATTTGATTTAGTGTCTTTTTCAATGTCGATTTTTGCCTATGTAAATTATAAACTTAATAAATTAAATTATTATAAAACACTTGCAATCCTGAATGATGCTAAATATTTAGCAGTTTCATCAGCCTCTTATCCCGCACAAAAAATTAATAATTTCTTTACAGGATTAATTGAATTTGAAGAAGGAAATTTTGACGTTTCTTTAGAATTAATAAATAGAGCATTAAATATAATAGTTTCGGATGAATATGACTTTAATGAAAAAATATCCGAGATTGAAGATAAAATTAAAAAATTACAGCAAAAAAAGATAATTTCATCTGAAAAACCAAGCTTTATTCCAAAGCATCATGGTGAAGACCCTCTCATAGCACTTTTAAAAGTTGGAAGAACTATTGCGCTTGAAACAAATTTAGACAATCTTTTAACAATTATTGCTCAGGAAATTAAACTTGCACTTGATGCAGATAGATGTACGGTTTTTCTTTTAGATGAAGAAAAAAATGAATTATGGTCTAAAGTTGCACTTGGAATGAACACAAAAGAAATCAGATTTGATTCAAGCCTTGGGCTGGCAGGACATGTTGCAACAACAGGTGAAACAGTAAACATTAAAGAAGCATATAAAGATAAAAGATTCAATAAAGAAATTGATAAAAAATCAGGATATGTTACAAAATCAATTCTTTGTATGCCGATAAGAAATATGAGCCACCAAATAGTAGGTGTTTTTCAGGTTTTAAACAAAAAAGACGGTTATTTTACAGAAAAAGATGAAGACCTGCTTATTGCTATAGGTTCATCAGCCGGTATTGCACTTGAAAATGCTACTCTTTTTAATAAGCAAAAACAATTTATTGAAGAGCAAAAACTTTTGTTATCAAGCTTTGTAGATACTTTATCAGCCTCTATTGATGCCAGAGATAAGATTACATCAGGTCACTCCAAAAGAGTTACTATGTACACAATGCTAATTTGTGACAAATTAAACTTTGATGATAAACAAAAAGAGGTTATAAGACAGGCATCTTTATTGCATGATATAGGAAAAATAGGTATCAGAGATTCTGTTCTTCAAAAAGAAGGTAAACTTACAGATGAAGAATATAAGCATATCCAGCAGCATGTAAAAATTACCTATGATATATTATCCAGAATTTATTTTTCAAAAGAATATGAAGATATTGCGCGCATTGCAGCTTCTCACCATGAAAAATTTGACGGCAGCGGATACTTTAGAAAACTTGCAGGACACAAAATTCCTTTGGGCGGAAGAATCTTAGCAGTTTCAGATGTATTTGATGCCATAACATCAAAAAGACACTACAGGTCTAAAATGCCTATTGAAAAAGCAATAGATATCTTAATAAAAGATTCAGGCACCCATTTTGATAAAGAAATGGTTGATACATTTTTATCAATTGAAACAGATAAAATCATAAATGTTATGATAACCGATAACAAAAAACTTGAAGAAAATGATAGAATAGTATTAAGTAACTATACACTTTTAAATCTTCACAGTCTAATTGTTAATCACAATGAAAGAGAACATACATCAGAAGAGGACAGGTTTATTTCAACATTTTTGAAATACTACAATGATGACATTGAACAAAACAAGGATGAATAAAAAAAATAAAAAAGTTCATAAAATTTCTATAAGTGCATTTTTTAATAAAAAAATGATGTGCGCTACTATGCTTTGTGCTTTTTTATCAGCACAAAATATGGCTTTTTCCTTTACAAATTTTCCTGTAAATAATGAAGAGGAAAGAGTTTTAGGGATTGAGCGAGTAAGACCTGCTATTTATAGCGGAAGCAATAATAAAGAGGAAAACTCCAAAGGTCAGGAAACAACCATCTCATTTAATTTGAGTACTGTTGTAGACAGTTTTTTAAACCTTGACAGCAATGTCTCAAATACTTATGAAAATTTAGATGAAAAAGCACGTCAAAGACAAGAATTTATTGAAACCACAAAAAGATTTAATCAAGGAAATGTTTCTGTTGCATATAACGATTATTCAAAAATAGTTTCAGAAATTGATAATGACATCGCACTTATAATATTTGCAAAAAGCATGTATGAAGTGGGGTTTTTCACCCTTGGAGATGTAAGTTTATCAAAGGTTAAAAACCAGACATATTTTGAAGGACAAATTAACCATCTGAAAAAAAGCTATAAAGATAATTATCCTTTAGATAAACAGGAAGAAATTTATCTTGCAAAAGCATATTCATCAATATATTTTGATAATACACCTGAAGAGACAGCTTTTGATTTAAGTAAAAAAACCAGCCTGATAGAAAAATCCGATTATGCGAATTTTGTAATGGCACAGGCTCTTTTAGAATCAAGACAATATCAGCAGGCTTTAATGTTTATCGATGAAGCTATCAGGAAAAACCCTGAAAACCCAAGTTATATATGCTATAAAGCAAAGATTTTGAATAATTCGGGAAAATCAAAAGAAGCACTTAAATATCTTGAAAAATATGAAATCTCAGATACTATAACACCTGAGTTTAGAAATGAAATATCTATTGAAAAAGAAAGAGTTTTAGCCAACCTTTCAAATAATGAAAATGATAAAAGATTTCATTTAATTAATGTTAATTACCTTAAAGGAGACTACTATAAGGCAATTAACGAATGCCAGAATATATTAAATTTTAATAAAAACAACTATAAAATTTTAACTTTGCAGGCTCAAAGCCAATTGAATGTTGGGAAAGACGAACTTGCAAAGAAGAATCTTTTATCAAGTCTTAAATTAAACAAAAATTATGCACCAACTTTATCAGCTCTTGGTGATATATCATATCTTGAAGGAGATAATTTAAAGGCTGCCGAATACTATAAAAAGGCTGCAAAATTAGATAAAAATGACTTAATGGCACAATTTAAACTTTTAATTTGTTATAAAAAAACACCTGGAAACGAAAAAACTATAGCAAAAATTGAAAAACAAATTGAAATTTTAAAAGGTAAAAAAAGCTTATTTTATGAATATTATTTGGCTTCAATCACAATCTTGAAAAATGATAAATCTTTAAAAAGAGAATATTTACTAAAATCATTAGCTGAAAATTTATTATTTGAAAATGCTCAAAATGCCTATCTTGCCCTTTTGAATGAAAATAAAAGATACAAACATATGGAGAATTTTTTACATATGATATCTTTTACAAATAATTACAGCTACGGCTATTATTACTACAAAGGACTTTCCGAGATGGCAGGCGGCAGCAGGGAACAAGCAAAAATTAATATGAAATATTGTATTTCCATAAACCCTGATTTTGAACCAGCTGATAAATTTTTATCAGATTTGGATGGAAATGTTATTTAGACAGTTAATTCAAATCTTCCCTGAATGTGATTTTTTTATTTGACTGGGTGCCAAGGAGTGCATAGACCTCAATTTCAAGATGTTCAAGCATACTTGAATCGTCTGTAAAGGATTCGTTTTTTAATTTTTTATGAGCATTTAAAATAGTATTAAAATCGAATCCTTGAGGGGTTTGCGCTTGAAATACGGTATTTCTGTCAATAGTTTTAATGATTTTACCGTTATTATCCGTGATTTTTATTGTATCTGTAGCATAAATTCCAACACACACACCTTTGTGTTCTTTTAATTTTTCAATGGTTTGTTGAATAGTATCAGGCTCTATAAATGGTCTAGCGCCATCATGGATTAAAACAATATCGGCACCGCCATTATTTTCGCACTCTAAAAGTCCTCTAAACACAGATTCCTGCCTTGTTTTTCCAAACTGTGCAAATTTTATTTTGTCTAAAAAATAAGGTATAACATTTTCAATATGCTCTTTAACATCGCTATGACAGGGAATTATAATCTCATCACAAAAAGGTAAGAACTTTTCAATTGTAGTACAAATCACGGATTTTCCATTAGATAAAGTTTCAAGCAGTTTATTTGAGCCAAACCTGTTTGAAACCCCGCCCGCCGTAACAATTGCACATATTTTATTAAAAGTGGTCATAGCTTAAATCTTCCATAATTTCTTTATTATCAACCAAAATTCGTTTTTCTTCCGTTGCTTCGCCAATAATAGTAATATTCTCATCCGCTAAATAAGGCAGAATTTTTTCACAATCCTTCTTTTCAAGACAAATTAAGAGCCCGTAGTCTTCTCCTCCAAACATAACCGTATTAAAATCATTGATTTTTTTTAATATTTTATCGTATTCTATTTTAAAACCAACGTTTGAAGCTTCCGAAATCTTTTTAAGCCCGTCATAGAGCCCGTCTGATGTGTCCATCATAGCGTAAGGATTTTTACAGTTTTCTGCAACAATTTTGCTTATTTTAGGATATAAAACAGGTTCAAGATGAGCTTGTATAAATTCTTTTTTGATATCCTCCCTTACAAGGAGGCATTCAGCAGTATCTTTTTTTTGGAGTAACTGCTTAGAAGGCAGCTGCTCTTGCATATTATTTAAAATTTTAAATCCTGCAGCACTTGAGCCGTGGTACCCCGCTAAAAGCACAGTATGCCCTGGTTTTGCATTTTTTCTTGATGAGATATTCCGCCCCTTTGTATCTCCAAACACAGTAACAGAAATCCCGATTTTATCCCCGCCCGTAAGGTCTCCGCCAATTATTTTCAATCCGTATGAGCTGCAGATTTCATTTGCACCTTTATAAAAATTTTCAACAAATTCTTCATCCAAATTTCCTGAAAGAGTTATGGTAAGATATTTTGGAACGGCACCGGATGCTAAAATATCGCTAATGTTAACCAAAAGCGCTTTTTTACCTAATTGATAAGAAGATATGGTTTTAAGGCTGAAATGTACATCTTGAATAAGAGCGTCAGTTGATATAACAAGATTGTATTCAGGAAGATAGGCACAATCATCTCCTAAAAACTCTGAATTACTAAGGGTTTTAGAGATTATATTTAAAAATGCCGCTTCTTTTTTCATAAAAACTATTTTTCCAAATATTTTACAAGACAAAAAAGCCCTGCAAGATAGCCGTCTTTACCAAAACCTGCAATCTGCCCCATACAAGATGGCGCAGTTAACGATGTTTTTCTAAAATCTTCACGGGATTGAATATTTGAAAGGTGAATTTCAACGGTTGGAATATTTACGGCCTTGATTGCATCCGCTATTGCAACAGATGTATGAGTGTATGCTGCGGGGTTTATGATGATACCGTCATAAATATCTTTTGCATTTTGAATTTTATCTACAATATCTCCTTCGTGATTTGATTGGAAAAATTCAACCTGAACATTTTGAAAGGTTTTTGAATATTCCTCTATTTCTTTTTCAATATCTAAAAGCGTTGTTGTACCGTATATTTCAGGTTCTCTTGTTCCTAAAAGATTTATATTGGGTCCGTTTATAACTAAAATTTTCATACTGCTACCTCTTTTTATTGCAAAGAATTTTGCATTTCTTCCTTATCATACAGGAATTTTCCCGTAATTAAAATATCATTTTTTAGTTTTTTTATGCTCAAATCTTTTAAATGTATGCAATCATCGGGGTTTTCAAAACAAAAACCGTCAATAAAACTTTTTCCTCCCCCAAAAATTTTAGGCGCCATAAACATTGTAATTTCATCTGCTTCATTTGCAGCAATTATGCTTGAATTTAAGCCTTGTCCTCCTTCAATAAGCACATCATATACATCTAGAGAATAAAGTGTCTTAAAAAGGGTATCGTAGCACTCAAAATCAATCTTTTGAATATGGCTGGGATAAGTTTTATTTGAATTTGTAATTAAAATAATTTTTTCCGTATTATCTTTAAAAACATTGTAATCAAGAGGAATTACCCCTTTTTTATCCATAATAATTCTAATTGGATTTTTTCCGTTTTTAATTCTTGCGGTAAGGTTTGGATTATCGGCTAAAACAGTGCCAGAGCCTGTCATTATAGCTTGATAGGAGGAGCGCAATTTATGTACAATCTGCCTTGAATAATCATCTGTTATCCATTTTGATTTTCCGTTTGAAAGCGCAATTTTTGAATCCAGCGTTGTTGCGGTTTTAATTAAAACATAGGGCTTTTTTTTCGTTATATTTTTAATAAAAACTTTATTCAGCTCTTTTGCTTCATCTTCCAAAATGCCTGTTACAACTTCGATTCCCGCATTTTTAAGTTTTTTAAAACCATTTCCTGAAACTATTGGGTTGGGGTCAGACATTGCACAGACCACCTTTTTTATCCCTTTTTCTATTATTAAATCCGCACATGGAGGTGTTTTTCCAAAGTGAGAGCAGGGTTCAAGATTTACATATAGAGTTGAACCTTTTAAATCTTTATTGCAATTTAATATAGCGTTTCTTTCTGCATGGTTTTCACCGTATTTTTGATGATACCCTTCAGATAAAATATTACCGCTATCATCCGTTATAACACACCCTACCATAGGATTTGGCGCAACAAAGCCCTTTCCTTTTTTTGCAAGGTTTAAGCATTTTTTCATCATTTTTTTATAAATTTTATCCATGTGTACATCCTACATTGTTTTTAGGGCTTCTAAAAGCTTAATAATTGATGGATATAAAATCACAATAAACATTGCAGGAAGAAGGAATAAAACCATTGGTATAGTCATTTTGGCGGATGAAGTCTGTACAAGTTCTTCAACCCTTTGTTTTTTTCTGCTTCTTAATGTATCACAATAAACAGACAGAGGCTGAACAATTCCAGTTCCCATAGTTTCCGACTGTATTAAAAGAGCTACAAAAGATTGTAAATCCTTGCAGCGGATTCTTTTTGTTAAATTTTTAAGAGCATCATGGCGGGGGATTCCTGAGGCTACATCTTGGGATAACCTTATAAATTCATGTCCTATTGTAGGAGAAAATGCTTTAAATTCACGTCCCACACGCTCTATTGCACTATCCAGACCTAATCCTGCTTCAACACAAACAGAAAGCATATCAATGGCATCTGGAAAATTTTTATTAAAGTCTTTTTCTCTTGCTTTAATTAGTTTTTTTATCCTCATTTCAGGAAATTTATATATAAAATATATTGCAATACAGCTGACACAAAGTACAATATAGTTTAATTTATATATAGTAAGCAAAAATGCGCAAAATAATGACACCAATAAAACTGCCATAAGTCTTTTATTTTCAAAATCTAAAATATCATCTTCCGATGATGGGGCGCCAACTCTAACTAAAAGTTCTTTTATTTTGTTTTTAACATTAATATCCTTAATGTTTCCTGCCGTAAGCGGTTTGAGCGCTTCTAAAATATTGTCAAGAAACTGCCTTGAACTTGTTTTGTATTTTTTCCCTGCACTTTTTATTCTTCTTTTTAAGAAACTTTCTTCTTTTTCAACAAAAATAAAGGTTACATAAGCCGCCCAAACAGCAAATAATATTGGTATTAAAAGATAGGTCATATAAAAGTTTCCTTATATTTCAATTGAGAGAATTTTTATAATACAAAATATTCCTAAAAAAACCATGCCGATTGCAGCACCTAAGGCTATATTTCCCTGAGTAGTATGCAAGAGAGGGTCCATATACCCAGGCGAGATAAAGAACAGAATTACAGCAATTAAAGGCGGCACAAGGGTTAAGATTACTCCAGAAAATTTTGATTGAGAGGTTTGCGCCCTCAACTGCCCAAGCATTTTAAATCTTTCTCTTATGGTGACAGAAAGCCCATCTAAGATTCTGGCTAAGTTTCCACCCACTTCTCTTTGTAAAAGTACTGCCGTTGTAAAAAATTTCAAATCCATACTAAACGGCATAACCCTTGTTAAAGAAAGGATGGCATCTTTTGTATCAATACCGAAAGCTATTTCATCAACAGTATTTTTAAAAACCTGATTAATGGGCGCCGGCATTTCTTTTACAATTACATCAAAAGCACTGTATAGAGAGTGTCCTGCCCTTAGTGAACCTGATAATAAATCAAGAGCTTCAGGAAACTGCTGCGTAAAAAGGTTTGTTCTTTTCATTATCAAAAACTTAACTATAACAAAAGGAATAAAAGCAGCTAAAATTCCAAGCAAAATACAAAAAGGTGTAGTAAAAGCTGCAATCAGGAAAAAAGGAAGCGCACAGATAGCTGAAATTAAAATAAATACATCTACCTGAATATCAAGCCCTGCATAATAAAGCTGGTCTTTAAGAAATTCTGCAGGTTTAAAATTCTTCAAATATTTTCCCAAAAAACCAAATTTAAATTCGGTTCCCATCGTTATAAAGTCTGAAATAATGGCATTATTTGGTTCATCATTGCTTTTTTTAATGCTTTCAAGGCGCTTTTCAATTTCAGGAGCCCTCGGAAGACGCACCTGATAAAGATTTGCAACAAATATGAAGCATAAAAACCCAAGTATAATTGAAACCAATAAAGGTATCATCTTTTAAGCCTTTTTAATATATCTAAATCAGCATGGGTGATTTTTTTCTGCGGTGCGCTTGGCATGCGGAGCCTTGGGTCCGGCTCTTCTTTTTGAATTGTATTCACCTGTGTTGTTCTTGTTAAATAGGTATGACGATGATTTTTATCAAAATACTGATTGTTTACTTCAATTCCTCTTGTCTTAATTCTTTCAATAAATTTTGGACGAACACCAGTTGAAACATGCATACCCATTACGGTTTTAGCACCGGTTCCTGTCTGTTCCCAAACAAAAATATCCTGCATTGTAATGGTGCCTTCTTCCATGCCTACAATTTCAGATACTTTTGTAACTTTTCTTGAACCATCCTGAAGTCTTGAAACCTGAATGATAATATTTATAGCTGATGCTATCTGGTTTTTAATGTTGCGTTCGGGTAAATCAATTCCTGAATACATAACCATAGTTTCAAGCCTTGAGAGGGCATCTCTTGGAGAATTAGCATGGAGGGTTGTTAAAGAACCGTCATGACCTGTATTCATCGCCTGAAGCATATCAAGGGTTTCAGCCCCGCGGCACTCGCCGATTATTATTCTATCCGGACGCATACGGAGAGAGTTTATAACCAAATCTCTTGCTGTTATGGCACCTTCGCCTTCAATATTAGCAGGACGGGTTTCAAGTCTTACAATGTGTTCCTGCTGAAGACTTAATTCAGCAGAATCTTCAATTGTGATGATTCTTTCTCCCGGAGGAATTTTAGCAGATAAACTGTTTAGAAGAGTTGTTTTTCCAGCACCAGTACCGCCTGAAATTACAATATTGCAGCGCGCAGCAACAGCAGCTTCCAATACTTCCGCCATTTCTTTACTTATAGAACCCCATTTTAAAAGGCTTTCCATAGTTCCTGCATCTGCTTTAAATCTTCTTATGGATAAAGATGGTCCATCAAGCGCTAATGGTGGGATAATAGCATTTACACGGCTTCCGTCTGCAAGTCTTGCATCCACCATCGGAGATTTTTCATCTATTCTTCTTCCAATTTTTGAAACAATTCTTTCAATGATGTTTTTAAGATGGTTATTATCCTTAAAAACTATGGATGTTTTATAAAGTTTACCGTTTTTTTCAACATAAATGTTTTTTGCCCCGTTTACAAGAATATCACTTATTGTAGGGTCTTCAAGCAGAGGGTCTAAAGGTCCAAAACCTTTTGCTTCTTGAATAATTTCTTTTATTAATTTATCTTTTTCTGATTTATTTAAAGGAACAGAACGGAAATTTGCGTTTAATTGTCCTTCAATAAACTGGCGGATAAGCTCTTTTTGTTCATCATCGTTATAATTTGACCAGCTTGGAGTTGAGTTTACTTTTTCAATTAAAAGAGAATGTAATTTTTCTTTCAAAAAAGCAAATTCTTCACTTAGAGGGGCAATATTTGCTATCGCATCAGCCTCTTGTTTTTTGGGGGCTTGATTATTTGATGTGGAATTTAATCTATCTTTAAGTGACAATTAACTATTCTCCTTTTTTCTTAAAAATATCCAGAAGGTTAAAGCTTTTTTCACGTTTTTGCGGTTTTTGGGTATTTGAATATGTGAAATTATCCGATAAAAGCGCTGCAAGCTCTTTAAAGCTTTTTGCAATATTTGAATGAGGATTGATTTCACAAACAGGCAGACCCTTATTTATGGCGTTTATTATTGTAAAATAATTATTTGGAATTTTAAAGTATACAGGGTGTCCAAGGACCTCTTCAACATCTTCCACTTTTATTTCATCATTTTCCATGTAACGGTTTACAATAATTTTAATTTTATCTTTTGTATACCCCAGACGCTTAAATAAATCAAAACATCTTTGACAGTTTCGAACAGAAGGCAAGTTTATAATTGTAATTAAAAGCACCAAATCAGAGTTATCAAGCGCTGTGATAGTTTTACCGTCAAAACTTGCTGTGGTATCAATAATAATATAAGAAAATACGTTTCTTAAAACATTTATCAGGGTTGTAATATTATCTGAAGTGATAACTTCTGCCTGTTCTAAATCCGGAGGGTCCGCAAGAACATAAAGGCTTGTGTTGTTATACTTTTCAAGGGTTGAAAGTAAAAATCCTTCATCAATCCTTTCTAAATTATTGATTACATAAGCAGTATCAAACGACGGATTTAAATCTAAAAACGTTGTGACATCGCCCATTTGCATGTTTAAATCAACTAAAGCAACTCTTTCTTTTGTCATATTGGCAAGTTCAACCGCTAAATTTGTTGCAATAGCTGTTTTTCCTATACCGCCTTTGTTTGAAAAGGTTGTAATAACTTTACATTTTGTTGTATCGTTAATATTTCCTAAAATTAAATCTTTTAGTTTTTCAACGGATTGTAAAAACTCATTTTCGATTAAAGGTTTTACAAGAAATTCTCTTGCCCCTGCTCTTAAAGCCTTTATAACGGTTTCAGGGCTCATATCATAAGATAGAACTATGATTTTAGAATTTTTTAAGGTGTTTGATATTTTAACAATTATATCAAGCGCCATTTGAGTTTTTTGGGAAATATCTACAATAATTAAATTTGGTCTGCTTTCTGTAATAAAATTCATTGCAGTTAAGATATCGTTAAATTCCTGAGTTACATTTATATCCTCAATCTGGGCAAGATAGTTTAGAATAATCTCTCTTGAATTATTCTCAGGGTCTATTATAACGGTATCTATTTTTATTCCCATAGTTTATTTACCTTAAATATTATCTATTTGGGTCATATTATCTACAATTTTTGGTGTGATAAATATAACAAGCTCTGAATCATTTGTAACATCATTAGAGCTTCTAAACAATACGCCTAATACAGGAATATTGCCTAAAAGAGGCACCTGAGTTTTGCTTTTTGTTGAAGTATTGGTTAAAAGCCCTGCTATAATAAGGGTTTCACCGTCCATAAGCTCAACGGTTGTATCAACTTTTCTTGTTTTAAACCCGGGAACCTGTGTTTGGTCACCCGTTACAATTCCAGCTGAGCGGTCAATTTCAGAAACTTCAGGACTTAATTTTAACCTTACTCTGCCTGTTTTTTCCATAATTGTAGGCTTAAATTTTAAAATAACCCCTGTTTCTTTGAATTTATATGTAACATTCCCATAATCCCCTATTTCAGACGGGATTGGTACTTCATTACCGACATTAAAGCTTGCTTCTTCATTATTTACGGCAAGAAGTTTGGGCTCAGCGAGGATTTTAATATCACCTTTTGTTTCTGCAGCATTTACTGCCATTGAAATTTTACTTGATTGATTGTAAAGATAATAATTCAATCCGCTGCTTGAAAATACTTGATTCAATTTAGTTAAAGGATTTCCTGCAATAAGGCTTGATAGGTATTCGCTTAAGCTTTTGGCATCTTTCCCATATCCAAATT
This sequence comes from Candidatus Gastranaerophilales bacterium, assembly GCA_910586855.1. GTDB lineage: Bacteria > Cyanobacteriota > Vampirovibrionia > Gastranaerophilales > Gastranaerophilaceae > MGBC122484. The sequence continues at coordinate 61,052 of CAJUJH010000001.1, read as the reverse complement.
CAACCCCTAAATCTCTTGTAAAGTTTTTTGAAACTTCTGTTACGCGAACTTCCAATAATACTTGTTTTGTAGGGCTCTCTGTCATATCGGTTAAGTTAATGTTATACGCTTTTGCAAGATTTTGAATTTGTTCTTTTATGGATGAAGAACTTATAAAACCACTCATCACAGCACCGTTGCTGTTAAAAATGATTGTTATATCCTCTTCAGGCGCAAGATAGCTTACAGCATCCAAAAATGCATCTGTATCCTGCTGGATAACAAGATTATAAAATGCAGGAGTATTAGAATTTTTACCCCAGAAAATTAAACTTGTGGAGCCTGCTTTTTTACCATTTATTATTAATTGTTTTGGTGAAACTACAACAACATCGGCTAAAGCGGGGTCTGCTATTGAAACTCTTTTAACTCCCATATCAAAATTTAGAATTTGGGATTTTCCAACCATACCATAAAGTTTTTTATTGTTATCCTGAATAGTGTTTTTTGCAATAGAAGGTGCTTGTTGATTTTTGTTTGCTTCCACAACAGGAATGTCGCCTATTATTGCACTTGTTTCAACATCGCGAAACTCTGCAAAAACATTTTGTGATTGAGTGAATATCAATATTAGAATTATAAGTTTAAAGATATTTTTCATAATTTTTTAAAAATCCAGTGTTTTTACCACATTTCCTTGAATTAATTCAACCGTTTCCGTTTTCTTTTGAACATTGTTTACAGGAACCGTATAGTTTGTATTATTTACAGGTACAGGTTCAGGTTTGTAATCATTTATAATTTCTTCTGACGGGTATTCAAAAGAATCAAAAGAGAACGAATAAGCGGTTTTATCATTTGAATTTTTTTGTACCGGGATAAGCTTATCTGTATTCATTCCAAGAATAAAAGCGCCTACATCTTCTTCTTTTATTTCAAAAATAACAAGTTTATTTGATTTATTGCTGGTATCTGAAACCTTTATTATTCTTACATTTGTTGCTCTAAAAGTATCATTTGCTGTGTAAACATCAAGATTTACATTGTCTTTTACAAAAGGTGGAATTTTATTTGCAGCAATTGTAGCGGCAACTGCCCTAAAGCCTGGTCTTGGCTCTTCTGCCCCAGTTGTTTCTTCTTTAACTATTATATCTTTTGTAATAACAGGGCGCCCTATTGTAATTGCAGCAGTTGTTTTTGCACCTATAGCATTTTTTTTATCGTTGCAAGCACCATTGATTTTCATTCCCAAATCTTTCATTTCAATATCGTCAGATGTTATAACATAGTTTTTTGGGATATCTTTTTTTGCAACAACATAAATGGTGCTATTTTCAGAATTAACAGCTTCTATTCCAATACCGCTTTTTAATTTTTCAATTTCTTCCCTTTGGTGTACATTTTCTTGATGCTGCTTTATTACAAACTGATAGGTTACAATAAAAATCGCAAGACCCACCAAAATAGAAATTATTAACTGGTTTTTATTCTTCTTAATGCTCATAAAACTTAATACTATTCCACAAAAATATTCTACTATATTTTACAGGGTAAGGAAAATGATTAAGTAATTTGAAGAAAATTAAACTAAATTTTCATTTAAGAAAATCAAAAATTCTTTTATGGCAGTTTTTGCAAAGTCTTTTTTAATTTCTATTCTTGTCTTAAATTTTGAAACATGCCTGATTGTTTTTATTATGTTCCCGTTTTTTAAACCAAAGCCTATATAAACAGTACCCATGGGATTATTTTTATCATCTGAAGCTCCTGCATAACCTGTGGTTGAAATGGAACAATCAGCATATTGAAAAAGCCCTTCAGCCATCTCATATGCTGTTTCTTTGCTTACAACAGTATATTTTTCAATGGTTTTAGGATTTACATTTAAAAATTTAACTTTTGCAAAAGGAGCATATGTTACAAAATTTTGTTCAATAAAGCTTGAAGCTCCTTCTATATCAGTTAAATATGAACTTATGAGCCCTCCTGTACAGGATTCTGCAACAGAGAGCTTAAGATTATTTTTTAATAAAATACCTTTAAGGTTTTGGAAAACTTCATCCATAACAATAAAACCTAATATATAGGTACATCCAAAGGTTCAAGAAGCATAATGGTAAATCTTTGCCCTTTAGTTATTACAATGGTCTGACCTTTTCTAAAAAGGTCAGCAATGCTATCTCCTATAAGATAGCCTGCACCTGCAACAGTACCGCCTAGTGCGGCAAAAGGTGTTATTAAAAACTTTCCGCCTTTAAATAATTCTTCACCTGAATTTACACCCCAGTCCACACTTTTTGCAATAATTTCGCCTGATTTATCGGCGTTTTCAAGAAAAGCTTCTTTGTATCCACCTCCGCCAATACCGCCATCATTTGTCAGCTTCATGTGAGAACTTATTCCTGCTCTTATTGGAAGCTGTTTTCCGTTTGGTGCAACTATATGGTCAAAATTCAAGTATAGGATTGCTGATTTTGATAACCTTTTTTTGCGCACAACATCTGCGGTATTACCTCTTACTATTGTACCTTTAGGCAAAACAACCACATCATCAACATAAACATCTTGTGTTAAATAGGCACTAAACATATCTCCTTTGCGCAATAACTCTGTTGTAACGGTGCTTGCTGCTTCAAGGTTTAATTTTGTACCCATAGGGATTCTTTTTGTCTGCGCATCCGCTTTTATCTGATAAGCTTGAGCATTTTGAAAACCAAACATTATAAGCATTAAAAAAGCAAAAATCGCAATTATTTTTTTCATTTTTGTATAAATTCCTCTTTTGTTCCGGTATAAAATTTATTTTAAACAATATTTCTACAAATCACTGACATAGATTCTGCCAAATTTTGCAGATAAATCATCAATATGATGAACTATATAGTAATAGTTTTCTAAATCTTTCTCTCCTAAATCAATCATAGCACCCCAATCAGCTCTCCCGTGATGAGAAGCTATCATTTTTGCAATTTGAGGCTGGTCATTTGACATGCATAAGGTAAAACCATATTGGGAATGGCTTATCCAATCTTTTCTAAAGTCTTCATTGTAATCTACAAAACCTGTTTCAAAATTAATTTTATATTCAAAGATTTTTCCAATATCATGCAAAATACAGGCAGCAAAAAGTATATCTTTATTGATTTTTTTATACATATTTGGATAAATACACTGTGCAAATTCAAGACATTCATAGATATGCTGAATAAGACCGCCCAAATAATTATGGTGCATCATTTTTGCAGCAGGAGAGATTTTAATTAAATCTTTATTTTTTACCCAAATATCTTTAACAAACTCTTTAAGTTTGTCGTTTTTAAATTCATCAATTATCTTTAAAATATTAGAATAAAGCTCTTCTCTTGTTTCTTCGCTAAGCCCGAGAGCAGCTTCTTTTATAAGTTCCATATTGCTTACAAGGCAATTATTAAATTTTTCATTAAAACTTGCTCCGGTAATTTTTACAATATTGCCGGTTCTAAACAACTTCGGGTCCAGTCTGTTTAGGGTTTCTTCCCATAAAATACAATTCAGCGTAGAATTTTCATTAATATTTCTTAATTGAAGTTTTCCCATCTTTGTGCCGGCTTTTGTATCGCCCACACTGTATGCCATTACTTCATAATCTGCATTTAAATCAACCATTCAACAATTCTATGATAATTTTTACAATTTGTAAAGATACAATTAAAGGTTTTGATTGCTATCCCATGGGGTTGAAATTTTAAAATTAGGATAATCCGTATCTTTTTTGCTGGTTAATTTATCAAGGGTTTGGTTATTAATTTCCCCGCCAATTAACATGATAATTGATGTGTAATAAAGCCAAACCATAAGAATGGCAAATGTTCCGATTGTTCCATAAACTTTATTGTATGTGCCAAGTTCATTTACATACAAAGAAAAAAGCCAGCTGCCAAGCAGCCAAAATATACAGAAAAATAAAGCGCCCGGGACTATACTTTTTCTTTTAAGAGAAAAATCTCTTGCAGGAAGAACATAATAATTTATCATTGCAAGTATAAACAGTAAAATAAAAGCAATAGGCCATCTTAAAATAAGAATTGTATTTACAAATTCATCCGGCAAATGAAGGTAAGGAGATATTACATATAAAATTACTTTCCCAAAAATAACAAGGTTTATTGAAATAAAAAGAAAAAATGTATTTACAAACACCATTAAAATTGATAAAAGCCTGACATGAATAAATGAGCGGTTTTCCTGAATTTTATTAGCACGGTTTAAACCTTTGATAATTACCGCAATAGCATTTGATGCTAAAAACAACGTTACAAAAAACCCTGCTATACCTATTAATCCGCCATTTTGAAACAGGGTCACTTCTTTCAAAACAGATGTTATGAGCTTGATTACATCAGCAGGAGCAATCGTAGATAATGCAGAGAGCAATTTTGTCATAAAAAACTGCTTGCCAAGCCATCCAAAAACAGCAGTTAAAAAAAGCATAAAAGGAAAAATACCAATTACAAGCATATATGCCATTTCGGCTGCAGCATTAGGAAAATCTTCATGGACAATACTGTCTATAAGGTTTAAAAAATATTCCTTTACGAGTTTAAACATTTTTCAATCTCATCTACTAAAAGTTCATACGCTATTTTCAGAGGTTTTTTAATTGTGCATCCTGCCGCATGGATATGACCTCCGCCATTAAACTTTTTTACAATTTCACATACATCAATATTATCGCTTCTTAGGCTTACCTTGGTTGTTTGATTGTCAGATTCTTTTAAAACTGCAGATACTTCAACTGTTTTTATTGTTCTTAAGGTTTCAGCGATACCTTCTGTATATTCATTGTTTGCACCGAATTTTTTAAAATCGCTCTCTTCAATCAAAGCTATTGCAACGGTATTATTTAATAGAAATTTTGCTTTTGAAACTATTGAAGCCTGGAATAGCACCATATTTTTTGCTTTTTTGTTGTAACATTTTTTTGTTATATCAGCATTATCTACGCCAAGTTTTATTAATTTTGCTGCAATTTCCAGAGTTTCAGGCTTTGTATTTTCATAGCGGAATCCGCCTGTGTCTGTTAAGATTGAAACATATAGGCAATCTGCCATATCTTTTGTAATTTCAATATTTTTTTCTTTAAAAATATTATATAAAACTTCTCCAGCGCTTGAAGCACTCCCAATCACATAATTCAGTTTTGCATAGCCGTTATTTGTTTTATGGTGGTCAATATTTATCGTCATTTTTGCATTATCAAAAATTTGCCTTGCATTTTGAACAATTCTGTCTATTGATGCTACATCTACAGCTATAACAAGGTCATAAATATTTTGAACATTGTCCAGATTTTTACTTAAATTTATTTCAGGCAAAAATTTATAAGTCTCAGGAATCCCAGTTGCAGCTGAGGTTTGAACTAAGGTATCAGCTTTTTTTCCTATAAACAATTTAAGAGCACACATTGTTCCTAATGTGTCACCATCTGGATTAACATGAGATATTATAAGAATCTTTTGTGCTTTTTCTATTTCGTTAAATATAAAATTTATGGTATTCTCGTTCATTAACTTTAAGAATACCATAAATATTTTTGATAAAAAGATTTATTTAAAATTTAAAAACGAACAGGATATGGACTTTCATTGTCACCGCAATTACTATAGCAAACGTCCCAGCCGTTTCTTGTAATTTTTGCAGCACAGGTAGTACCAGATGAACCGGTTGTACAATTTTGTTCAATAAATTCATCCCCTTCATTTGCACCATATGGAAGAACTGTTCCTGATAAATATACTCCATAATAGAATATATCTTTTCCAACCATATTTGGTTTTTTGTTTCCGTTTACATCAACCATAAACACGCCGCAAAGAGTTTTTGGATTTCCACCCCAGTTACATACACTGTTTGTTGGCTTATCTATACTGTCATCATCCCCATCATCACCTTCGCTGCTATCTGGACTCAGAAAACTACTTGCATCAGTAAAGGCGACAAGAGAACCGTCGTTTAATAAAACTCTTGTTTTTGCTATAAACGCTTTATCAATGTCTTCTTCATTACCACCAAGTGTTTGTATCTTGTAAACACAGTGGCTGTTCGTACCTGTACTTCCACTGCACATATAGCCGACATTTAATCTTGGAGTAATAACATTTTGCATTATATTAAAAATGCCGTCATCTGTTTGCCAAGACCAGGTATTTAATTCCCCGTTTGTTATTGTTGCATTATAAATAGCCTGATTTAATGTAGCAGCAGATTTTTTTAATTGTTCAATAGTCGCTTTTTTATTTGTATAGTGAATCATTGTAGGAATTGTGGTAGCAGCAATAACCCCTATAATACTGAGTGTTAGCACGACCTCAACAAGTGTAAAACCTTTTTTCATTATCTTCCTTAATCTCACAACTTCTAATTAAAACATTACATTTATTATTTAACCATACTTTTTTATATTTTAAAAGTAATCAAACGATGGAAAATTAAAAATTTATATGTAAAATTCTGTTATTTGTGTTTTGTTCAAAATATTTTTTATTTTCAACCGTTTTATAAAAATTCTCCTCAATATCAAAAATATCATCGGATTTTAATTTATTATTCAGCGTCTTTAGTATTTTTTCAGCTTTACTATATTGATTAAGATTCATTAAAATATCTATTTTTAGTCTATAGCATTCAGATAAAAATTCTATATTTTGTGTTTTACTTTTTAAAATTTTATCCAAGATACTTAAACCTGTTTTGTATTCATCAATTAAATTATATGTTTTTGCCAGATAAAAAGCATTCAATAGATTGTTTGGGTCTAATTTTTGTATTTTTAAAAATGTTTTAAGCGCACTTTGCATATTTCTTTTTCTTAAAAGAATCTCCCCTTTTAACATGAGGCTTTTAATGTGGCTTTTATCGTCTTTTAAAGCTAGATTTATATATTTTTGAGCAAGCTGTATATTATTTTCGTAATGAAAATAATCAAAAGCAAGCCTGTAGTATTTTTCCGCTATAAAATGCACGACGTTCATTTTATTTTTTCTATCCAAAATTTATACCGTTTTTATTCTACATGTGTTTTTAATTTTGGGCTTAAATATTTTTTATTTAAATCCAAAAACCATGATGGCTAAATGATTTTGGCAATTTTTTTCAATATTAATATTCTTTAACAAAATTAATTAACATTCATAGTTTTAGAAAACGTTTTTGGTATAATGTCATAAATTACTTATTTTAATTATTTGGGGAGGCAAAACGAGTGAATACTCTTGAAGAAAACAAAAAACGTGAAATAAAACTATCCGAAAATGCTAAAAAGGTATTAGAAAAAAGATATTTAAAAAGAGATATTAAAGGAAATGTTACAGAAACTCCAAGAGAACTTTTTGAGCGTGTAGCATACACCATAGCAGATGCTGATAAAAACTTTGGAGCCGGTGAAGATGAAATTAACCAAACAAAGCAACAATTTTTTGATATGATAGCAGATGCTTATTTTATGCCAAATTCCCCAACTTTAATGAATGCAGGACGCGAGCTCGGGCAATTGAGCGCTTGTTTTGTTCTTCCTGTTGAAGATAGTTTAGAAGGTATTTTTGAAACAATTAAAAATACAGCCCTTATTCACAAATCAGGCGGAGGTACAGGTTTTTCATTTTCAAGATTGAGACCAAAAAATGATGTTGTTCATTCAACAATGGGTGTATCAAGCGGTCCTGTGAGCTTTATGGAAGTATTTAACGCAGCGACTGAAGCCGTAAAACAAGGCGGTACAAGACGCGGCGCTAACATGGGAATTTTAAGAATTGACCACCCTGATATTTTAGAATTTATAAACTGCAAAAGTGATTTAACAAAGTTAAACAATTTTAATATCTCTGTTGCAATCACAGATAAATTTATGGAAGCACTTGAAAAAGACGGAGATTATGAATTAATTCATCCAAATACTAAAACTGCTGTTCAAAAATTAAAAGCAAGGGAAATTTTTGATTTAATTGTTAAAGGTGCTTGGCAATCAGGAGAACCTGGAGTTATTTTCATTGATAAAATGAATAAAGATAACCCTACTCCTCTAATTGGCGATATCGAATCAACAAACCCATGCGGAGAGGTGCCGTTGCTTCCTTATGAAGCTTGTAATTTAGGTTCAATTAACCTTGGAAAAATGGTTGAAATTGATTCTTCCGGCAATCCTTCAATTAATTGGGATAAACTGGCTGAAATTTCAAGACTTGCAATTCATTTCCTTGATAATGTTATCGTTGCAAATAATTATCCTCTTCCAAAAATTGCCCAAATGGTGCAAGATAATAGAAAAATCGGTCTTGGCGTAATGGGCTGGGCAGATATGCTTATGAAAATGGGTGTTTCTTATAATTCAGAAGAGGGCTGCAAATTAGGCAAGCAAGTGATGGAATTTATCGATTATCATTCAAAGGTTGAAAGTGTTGAATTATCTAAAAAACGCGGTAAATTCAATAACTTTGCAGGCTCAGTTTATGATAGAACCAATTATTTATATGAAAAATATAAAGGACAATCTGCAGGGCTTATCACTGATGATATGTGGGCAGAGCTTGACAGAGAAATTGCAAATTACGGCATAAGAAACGCTACCACAACATGTATTGCCCCTACCGGCACAATATCTATGATAGCAGGGGCTTCAGGCGGTGTTGAACCGTTATTCGGGCTTGTATTTAAAAGAAACATTATGGATAACACTGAAATGTATGAAGTAAACCCGAATTTTAAAGAATATGCGATTGAAAAAGGTATATATTCAGATAAACTTATGGGTGAAATCGCACAAACAGGTTCAATTGCACATATTGACGGAGTTGATGAAAAAACAAAAGAAATTTTTGTTACAGCGCATGATATTTCACCAAAATCTCACGTTATGATGCAGGCAGCGTTCCAATTGCACACTGATAACGCTGTTTCAAAGACTGTTAATTTTGAAGAAGATGCCACACTTGAAGATGTAGCACAGGCATACATTCTTGCATACAAAAATAACCTAAAAGGAATTACCGTTTACAGGAATAATTCAAGATACTCTCAACCTATGCTTTTAGAAGGCAAAAAGAAAGAAGAAAAAGCAGAAGCTAAGGCAGAAACAGCTGTTGAAGCAAAACCTGAACAACATAAGGAATTAAAGATTGAAAAAACAGAAATAGACGAACATGGGATTGAAATCAAAACAGTCGTTTGTCCTGAATGCGGAAATTCAATTAAAATGGCTGAAGGATGCTTCATTTGCTTAAATTGCGGCTATTCCGGATGCTCATAAGTAAATTTCTATCATTATTAAGACCTTGAAGTTTTCAAGGTCTTAATAAAATATAAAATATTGTTATGGAACTTGGTATTAATGACTTCAAATATTTTAATTGCAATTAAAAATTTAATAGAAAATCCTGTAGTTACATTGACTGCTCATTATTCAGGCAAAAATCGAGTAAACGGTATCGGCAATGCTTTGGAAGTTTATATAAAAGATTTATTTGCAAATACTTTTTTGTACGAAGATGAGTATTCAAAATTAGATGCTTATAATAAAACTTTTTCATATACAGGAAATCAAAATAATCCTCCGGATATTATCTTAAAAAATGGCGATGCTATTGAGGTAAAAAAACTTCAAGGCAATACAAATGCATTACCCCTAAACAGTTCATACCCAAAAAATAAATTATATTCAAAAAGTAAAATGATAACTTCTAAATGCAAAAATTGTGAAAATTGGGATGAAAAAGATATTATTTATATCGTCGGAAATACAAGCAATAGTGATTTAAAAGAACTTTGGTTTGTGTATGGTGACTGCTGTGCTGCAAACAGTGATATTTATGAAAATACTAAAAATAAAGTTATTGCCGGTATAAATTCTATTGAAGATATAGAACTAACAAAAACCAATGAGTTAGGTAGGGTTAAAAGGGTTGACCCATTAGGAATTACTGATTTAAGAATTAGAGGAATGTGGACAATGCACCATCCTAAAAAGGTTTTTGCTTATCTTCCAAAACAAAACATTTCTTCAAATTTTCAATTTTATTGTGTTATAAAAACAGAAAAATTTGAACAATTCCCTAAAAAAGATAAAAATGGCTTGTATTCATTAGTTAATTATAAAAACTTTTTTATTCATGATGTTCATATAAAAAATCCAAATAATCCTGCTGATTTAATTCAAGCCAAATTTATGGAGTTTTATTATGGGTAAAAAAGTAGTAAGCTTATTTTCTGGTGCCGGAGGATTGGATAAGGGTTTTGAACAAGCTGGTTTTGACATTATTTGGGCAAATGAATATGACCCATCTATTTGGGAAACATTTGAATATAATTTTCCAAATACTCATCTGGATAAAAGAAATATAAGAAATGTCCCGTCTTTTGATATACCGGATTGCATAGGAATTATTGGAGGTCCCCCTTGCCAAAGTTGGAGTGAAGCAGGTGCATTAAGGGGTATAAATGATGAGCGCGGAAAACTTTTTTACGAATTTATTAGGATTTTAAGAGATAAAAAACCTTTATTTTTTCTAGCTGAAAATGTGGAGGGAATGCTTGCACAAAGACATTTTGATGCGCTTTTTAATATCAAAAAATTATTTAAAGAATCAGGATATAATTTAAGTTTTAGATTAATAAATGCAAATAATTATAATGTTCCACAAGATAGAAAAAGGGTTATTTTTGTAGGCTATAGAAGCGATTTGAATTTAACTTTTAAATTTCCTGAAATGCAAAATTATAAGCCTGTATTAAAAGATGCAATATGGGATTTACAAAATTCTGCAATTCCTGCAAAAGAAAAAAACTATACTAATGGAAACAAATGCAAAATTCCAAATCATGAATACATGATAGGGGGATTTTCAACTATATTCATGTCTCGAAACAGAGTTAGGGCTTGGGATGAGCCATCATTTACCATTCAAGCAGGCGGTCGCCATGCGCCAATTCATCCCCAGGCTCCTAAAATGAATTTTATTGAACAAAATAAAAGAGAATTTGTAAAAGGACAAGAACATCTATATAGAAGACTTTCATTAAGAGAATGCGCAAGAATACAAACTTTTCCAGATAATTTTATTTTTAAATATTCAAATCTTGTTAATGGATATAAGATGGTGGGAAATGCAGTTCCAGTAAATATGGCTTATTTGCTTGCAAGCGAAATTATGAAAGATTTAAAGCCGAAGTTTCATAATTTAAAACAAGAAGAGAAAATTTTAGTAAATCATTAATTTTATTAATTTTTAAAGCATTAAATTATACTCTGTTAAGTCTTGTTGTCTGATGACAAAGACAATATTTTAAGTAATTTTTTTATTGTAAAATATAAGGAGAATCAAAATGGAAAAATACGTTTGCCTTTTGTGCGGATATGTTTATGACCCTGAAATTGGGGACCCTGATAACGGAATTGAAGCAAATACACCGTTTGAAAGCCTTCCTGAAGATTATAAATGCCCTGTATGTTATGCACCAAAAGGTCAGTTTGTAAAAAAAGATTAATAAAAATCCCCCTTAAAAAGGGGATATAAAAGGAAAAGAATAATGGAAGCTGTCGAAGAGATAAAAGATATAAAAATAGAAAAAGCACGCCAAATAGTAAATGAGGCGGAATCCGTGCTGCAAGAACTTTTTAAAAGAACTGATGAAATTGCAGAATATAACCAGCTAAAAGTTTTAAGGGCTTTTCAAAAAAATAAAATCGGCGAAGAGCATTTCTACACAGTAACCGGCTACGGTCATGACGATTTAGGCAGAGAAGCACTTGATAACGTTTTTAAAGATACTTTTAATTGTGAAGCTGCAATTGTGCGCCCGCACTTTGTTTCAGGAACGCACACCATTGCCTGCGCGCTTTTTGGAGTTTTAAGACCGGGGGATGGGCTTGTATCAATAGCAGGAGCTCCATATGATACTTTAGATGAAATCATAGGAAAAAATGAAAACCACGAATTTTATAATTGCTCGCTGCGTGCAATGGGAGTTGAATACAGCGAAATTCCATTAGTAAATGAACTTGATGTTGATTTTAATGCAATCCCAAAATTTATAAAGCCAAATACCAAAATGGTTACAATTCAACGTTCAAGAGGGTACAGCTTGAGAAATTCTCTAACCATTGAAGACATTGAAAAGATTATAAAAATTGTAAAAAGCATCAATCCAAAAACCGTATGTTTTGTAGATAACTGCTACGGCGAATTTACACAAAAGCTTGAACCAACAGATGTTGGGGCAGATTTAATCGCAGGGAGTTTAATTAAAAACCCGGGCGGCGGCATAGTGGAAGCGGGCGGCTATCTTGCAGGAAGAAAAGATTTAATTGAAATGTGCGCAAGACGTTTAACTGCGCCCGGCATAGGCACAGAAGGCGGAGCTATGTTTAACCAGACACGCGTTATGCTGCAAGGATTTTTTATGGCGCCGAGTGTAGTTTCCTATGCGGTTAAAGGTGCAATACTTGCTGCTAAGGTGTTTGAAAATGTCGGCTTTAAAACCCATCCAAAATCTGATTGTACAAGGTGTGATTTAATTCAGACCATAAAATTTGAAAAACAGGAAGCACAAGAGGCTTTTTGCCGTGCGCTGCAAAAATATTCTCCTGTAGAAAGTTATTTGACCCCGATTCCTGACGGGGTTCCGGGGTATGAGGATAAATTAATTATGGCTGGCGGGAGCTTTATAGAAGGCTCCACGATTGAATTATCGGCAGACGGACCTTGCCGTTCGCCTTACGCTGTTTATATGCAGGGAGGTTTAAGCTATTTCCATGTAAAACTTGCATTAATAGGGATTTTGAAGGAACTGGTCTAGCATTTTTTCTATTTCATATAGAACCTTTTCAAAATTTTTGCAGTCTTTATAAAGTTCTTTGCTAAATTTTGCACCAATTTTTGAAATATCTTTTATATTAGTATCTTTTGTAATTTTATGTATTCTGTTAAATAAAAGGTGCAGTATTTTTGTGCCTTCTATTTGTTCTAATATAAATTCATCTAAAGAAGAATGGCTGCTTTTATTTTTCATAGCTAAAACCCTTTATATAATAGAGATTAGCATATCATTTATGTCTATACAGGTCATAAACTTAATAAACTTTTACATATACACTGTACATATGCAAAAGAAAGCCGTCTACAAAAAGCTTGGCAAAAGCATTAAAAGCTATAGAGAACTAAGAGGTTTAACTCAAGAAAAACTAGCCGATAAAATTAATAAAAACTTGAGTTTTTTGGGCAAAATTGAAGTTGCATATAGCAGACCGTCTTTTGGCACAATAATAGACATTGCTAATGCTCTTGATATCAGCTTAAAAGAGCTTTTTGATTTTGATGAACCGTCATCTTGAAAAATCATTAAAACCGTTTATTTTTCATAAATCTTTTGCAGACAGAAATTTGCCCTTTATTTTTGAATCTTTTATAATGGAAAATGTTTGAAAATTTTAGAGAGAAATTATGGCTGAAGATTTAAAATTGTTTGAAAAAAGTAATGTTCGTTCTTATTATGAAGAAAAAAGCGAAAAGTGGTATTTTTCAATTATTGATATCATTTTGATATTAACAGAAAGTAAAAACCCGAGAAGATACTGGAGTGATTTAAAGATAAAACTGGCTGAGGATGAAGGCTTTAGTCAACTGTACGAAAAAATCGTACAGTTGAAATTAACTGCTCCTGATGGCAAAAAAAGAGAAACCGATTGTGCAGACGTTGAAACTATTTTTCGCATAATTCAATCCGTTCCTTCGAAAAAGGCTGAACCCATTAAACAATGGCTTGCAAAAGTAGGATATGAAAGAATTAAAGAAATGGCAGACCCGACAACTGCCATTGACAGAGCAAGAGAAACATATAAAAAGCTTGGTCGTTCAGAAAAATGGATTCAACAAAGAATGACGGGTCAAGAGACGCGTAATAAATTGACAGATTACTGGAAAGAGCACGATATTAAAGAGGGTGAAGAATTTGCAATTTTAACCAACATTATTCATCAGGAATGGAGCGGATTCAGCGTTAAAGAACACAAAAATCTAAAAGGATTAAAATCCCAAAACTTAAGAGACCATATGAGTGAAGCAGAATTAATTTTTACAGCATTAGCAGAGCTTTCTACAAGACAAATTGCGGAAGCAGAAAATGCAACAGGAATGATTGAAAATAAAGAATCTGCTAAAAAAGGCGGTAAAATTGCGCGCGAAGCAAAGAAAAATCTTGAACTTCAAACAGGTAAAAAAGTTGTAACAGATGAAAACTTCCTTCCAAAAGCTAAAAAATCAAAGCAAATTAAAAATAAGGATTAGTTTAACCTTTTTGCCTGCGGGTGTAAAAATCATTATAATGTTTTTATGGATGAAAGTATTCAATTAAAAATTCATAATACAAAAACGCGGGCACTTAATATTCTTGAAAATACTAAGCTTTATGAGTACAGAGGAGTTGTATCAAAGCTTTTGGGGCTGACTGTGGATGTAAAACTGCCGGGGCTTAAAATCGGCGACCTTTGTTATATCCAAACCTATACCGGGGAGAAAAAAGCCGCTGAGGTACAAGCCTTTAAAGGCGATGTGGCGCAGCTTTTACTTCTTTATGATGGAGACGGTATCGGACAGGGCAGCCTGGTTGAAAGCACAGGCGGTCCGATTATGCTTCCTGTCGGGGATTTTCTTTTAGGTCGTCTTATAAACCCGCTTGGAGAACCAATGGACGGGCGCCCTTTGGATGTTACAAATGCTGAATATGTAAATATTAACGGTTCTGTACCGGATGCTTTCAGCCGTCCGATTATTAAAGATTCGCTTTCAACAGGAATCAGAGCGATTGATTCACTCCTTACTATGGGTACAGGGCAGCGTATGGGGCTTTTTGCAGGGTCTGGGGTTGGTAAAAGTACCACTCTTGGTATGATTGCAAGAAATTCAGAGGCTGATGTAAACGTTATGGCGCTGATTGGAGAACGTGGCAGGGAAGTTAAAGAATTTATGGAAGATTCTCTCGGCCCTGAAGGTATGAAAAGGTCTGTGGTTGTTTGCGCTACAGGCGACCTTCCTCCTCTAATCCGTATGAAATGCCTGCTTGCGGCGACTTCTGTATGTGAATATTTTAGAGATAAAGGCAAAAAAGTATTTTTGATGACAGACACCGTTACAAGGTGCGCAATGGCAGGGCGTGAAGTGGGGCTGTCATTGGGCGAACCACCAACAATGAAAGGATATCCGCCATCTATATTCAGCTGGCTGCAAAGAGCTTTAGAGCGTACAGGAAATTCCGAAAAAGGCTCCATCACAGCACTTTACACCGTTCTTATGGAAGGAGATGATATCACAGACCCGATTGTGGATATTGTCCGCGGTATTGTGGACGGGCACATTTTCTTATCAAGAAAGGTGGCGGAGCAGAATCATTATCCTGCAATCGACACGCTTGGCTCCATTTCAAGGCTTTTTACTGCAATCACGGATAAAGAGCACCAGCAGGCTGCAAGCAAAATGAGAAAAATTCTTGCGCTATACCGTGAAAATAAAGATTTAATTGATGTTGGTATGTATCAAGCGGGTTCAAACCCGAAACTGGATATTGCAATTAAACTTATGCCCGAAATTAACGGATTTTTACAGCAAAAAACCACAGATATTGTATCAATGGACACCACAATAAAAACTCTTAAAGATATGATGAGGGATGTAGATATATAGATACTGTCGGGCATTTTTGCGGAAGAAAATTATTTTGCAATAAAGGACCGTAAAAAGAAATTTGCCAAGTGCAGCACAATATCAATAAATGATATAAAAACGCAAATTTCCCCGTGTCCTGTTTGCAAAAAAATTTTATGGAGAAAAAATTACATTTAAAATTACCCCATCGCTTTTGTGATGGCATCAATCAGCTTATGTACTTCTGTGGTTTTGATTTTTAGGGTTTTAATTTGTTTTTGAACAGTTTCGGATGAGATTTTTGGGATTATTGCTTCTTTAAAACCAAGTTTTTGCGCTTCTTTTAAGCGTTTTTCAAGGTTATCCACAGCGCGAATCTCACCTGATAAACCAATTTCACCGATTATTACCAAATCTTTTTTGCAGCAAACATCACGTACACAGGCTAAAACTGCCATTGCAATCCCTAAATCCGCTGCAGGCTCTATGATATCCACCCCGCCAATTACGTTTATATAAACATCTTGTTTTGAAAGGTTTAAACCCACTCTTTTTTCAAGCACAGCAAGGATTTGAAGCAACCTGTTATACTCTACGCCGCGTGCAACCCGCCTTGGGCTTGGGTATGGGGTGTTCCCAACAAGCGCCTGCACCTCTAAAAGCAGCGTGCGTGTGCCTTCTACCGTTGCAATAACCGTACAGCCGGGGCAATTTTCCCCGTTTTTTTCTGAAAGAAAAAGTTCAGACGGGTTCTTAATTTCCTCTAAACCGCAGTCATTCATTGTAAAGACACCGACTTCGCTTGTAGTGCCGAAACGGTTTTTAATTGAGCGCAGCATTCTGTATGTTCTGAATTTATCCCCTTCAAAATTTATAACACAATCCACCATATGCTCTAAAACCTTTGGTCCTGCGATATTTCCCTCTTTTGTAACATGTCCTATTACAATAGTGGTCACATTTTTAGTCTTTGCGATGCGCATTAAAAGGTTTGTACATTCACGAATCTGTGATACCGTGCCTGATGAGCTTGTTATTTGAGCGCTAAAGACGGATTGAATGCTGTCTACAATTAAAAAATCGGGTTTCAATTCATCAATTTGTTTCAAAATTTCTTCAAGACAATTCTGTGCTGTGACATAAAGGTTATCTGAATTTGCGTTCAGCCTTTGTGCTCTAAGTTTTACCTGGCTTGGGGATTCTTCAGCGCAAATGTATAAAATCTTTTTACCATCATCCCCTATGGCTTTTGCTGCCTGCAAAACAAGGGTGGATTTACCAATCCCCGGGTCGCCTGCTAAAAGAACGAGGCTTCCTTCAACAAAACCGCCCCCTAAGACCCTGTCCAGTTCTTCAATTTTAGATTTTATTCTGATTGTTTCATCAAGCTTGATTTCATCAATTTTACTGTAAGTTAAATTGCTTGATACAACAGCATTTGCAGGGGAATTTGTTTTAATTTCAACTTTGGCTTGAGTAATTTCTTCAACAAATGTTGAAAAGTTACCGCAATCAGGGCACCTGCCAAGATATGAGGCAGTTTCATATCCGCAGTTTTGACATACCCATTTTGTTCTCACTTTTGCCATGGGTTTTATTATATCATCAAAATTTATACTTTAGTATGAGAAATTTCTAACGAAGGGATAATTACGAAATGTTAAAAAATAAACTAGTATAAGACTATACAAAACACAATTTATGCAATTTATATCTAACTGGTGATGGCAATACAGTGGAACTGAGAGAATCGGTTCCTTTTTTTTATAAAATTGTTTATACTAAATGGAGTATTAATTTTAAGCACATTACGGTTTTTATATTTAGGATTTTTATATGGAATTATTATTTAATGACAGTTTAGCAAAAAATTATCATTCAAAATGTCAAAAAATACGAGTAATGAGCGAAAATTGGACACAAAACAATGCATATTGTGTAAAATGCGGCAACAAACTTATACATTTTGAAAATAACAAACCTGTAGGGGATTTTTACTGCGGCGAATGCAGGGAAGAGTTTGAATTAAAAAGCAGTAAAACAAAATTGGGCAAACAAATTGTAGACGGTGCATATAAGACAATGATAGAAAAAATTGATAATGGAACAGTTCCGAATTTTTTTTATTTGAATTATGCCTTAATTGACTATAAAATCAACAATTTAATTATTATTCCAAAACATTATTTTACAAAAACTATAATAAAAGAACGTCCTCCTCTACCAAAAACCGCAAAACGAGCAGGGTGGATAGGCTGTAATATTGATGTCTCCAATATTCCAAAAGCGGTATGCTGTTTATAATTAAAGATGGAATTGAACAAGATAAAAATCTGATAATTAAAAATTTCAATAAAATGCTTTTTTAAGAAAATTGGATAACATACCAAAAGGATGGTTATTAGACACACTTAAATGCATTGAGCTGCTTGATAAGAATCAATTTACACTTGCTGAAATATATGCTTTTGAATCAGTTTTGAAAATTAAACATCCGGACAATAATCATATTCAAGAAAAAATCAGGTAGCAATTACAAATATTGCGGGATTATGGTTATTTAAAATTTATTGGACAAGGTAAATATCAATTACTGTAGTTATAATTATTTCTAATCTTTGCATTATTTTATAGTATAATATTTTTAACAAGCCTTTTGAATTAAATATCATTAAGGGCGGGGGTTTATTAATGAAGATTATTGCTCAAAATCTTATAAAAATATATGGTGACAGGTCAGTTGTTAATGATGTGTCTTTTGAGGTTAACAAAGGCGAAGTAGTAGGGCTTTTAGGACCAAACGGCGCCGGAAAGACAACTACATTCTATATGATAGTGGGACTTGTAAAAGCAAATTCAGGCACAGTAAGTCTTTTGAATAAAGAAACAAATGAAACAATTGATATGACCAAAATGCCAATGAATGAAAGAGCGAAACTCGGTGTAGGGTATCTTCCGCAGGAGGCTTCAATTTTCAGAAAGCTTTCTGTTGAGGACAATTTAAAACTGGTTTTAGAATTAAACGATAAGCTTGATAAAAACCAGAAAAAAGAAAAATTGGAAGAACTATTAGAAGAGTTTGGTATGACTCGCCACAGGAAATCAAGTGCAGTATCGCTTTCAGGGGGTGAAAGAAGAAGGGTTGAAATTGCGCGCGCTTTGGCTGCAACACCGCATTTTATCCTTTTAGACGAACCTTTTACAGGTATTGACCCTATCGCTATTGGCGATATCAAAGAAAATATTTATAAACTTGCCCGCGAAAAGGGTCTTGGTGTATTAATTACGGACCATAACCCAAAAGCAACATTATCAATTACAGATAGAGCTTATGTAATTTTTGACGGGAAAATTAAGATTCAGGGCAAAAGCAGGGAAGTAGCCGAAGACCCTGTTGCAAAAGAATTTTACCTTGGTAAAGACTTTACTTTATAAAGGAAAAATGGTGTTAAAAATAAGTATATTCGACAGATTTATATTCAAACAGGTCTTAAAAGCAACCTTGGTGTGTCTTTTATTGTTTATTATTGTTTGGATTGCCCCTGAAACTCTTGTTAAGATTATTAAGAAAATCTTCAACAATGTGTGGACAATTACGGAGGGGCTTAAATATCTTATTTATGAATTGCCAAAAGTCCTTGGAAAGGCTCTCCCTGTTGGAATTTTGCTTGGCTCTTTATTTACTTTTGATAAACTTTCAAAAGATTCCGAACTTAGTATTTTAAGGGGTATTGGTCTTTCATTTAGCAGAATAATGGTGCCGGTATTGGTTTTTAGCCTTTTTCTTGCGTTTGCATGTTTTTATGTGAGCGACAAATTGATTCCTTATGCCTCAAAAGCAACGGGCGAAGGGGCAAATTTTAATAAGCATTTTGTTTACCTCCAAAAAGATGAACATCAGGTGCCGACACGCGGTATCATCATTTCAAATTTTATGACAGATGGCATCAAAAACCTTATTATTATTAATTATTCAAATGAAAAATACGACGATGCAATGACCTTTAAAAGCATTGTTTTTGCACCATATGCGCTTTTAAAGGATGATGCCTGGCTTCTGCCTGAGGCAAAAGAATATAAAATCAATAAGGACGGGGTTTATACAGATATCAATGAAATCAAAAATTATAAAATTTTGGAAGGCAAGCTTTCAAAAGATGTCTATACAATGATTTTAAACTCTACAAAAAAAGACCGCTTTTTTACCACAAAAGAATTAAAAGAGTACAAGGATATATTGAAGGAACAAGATTTTACGGATGAATATAATTTTGTTTTAACAAAATATTATCAAAGATACCTGCATCCTCTAACCTGTATTCTTTTTGCTGCAATTGGCTGTCTGCTTGGGTTTTCACCGCCAAGAAGCCAGAGGTTAATAGGTTTTACGGTTGCAGTAGGTATGATTTTTGCTTATTATATTACTTTGCCGTTTTTTGATTTAATGGCACAAAAAAGCGTTATACCGCCATTCTTGGCTGCTGCATTTCCAATAATTGCATTTATAATATCAATATTTTTCATAAAGAAAGTTAAGGATTTGTAAAGAAAATGATAAAAAAATTAATATTAACAGTTTTTATAATAATGTTTGCAGCTGCGCAAAACCTTTCACAGAGTGCATTTTCAAAGGGTGTTGAAGACGAAATTTTAATGGTGCATGATACACCGGGTATTTATGTTTTTAAAATAAATACTAAAAAAATCGGGGATAAAATTAAGCCGTTTGTAGCCAGCAAACTCACTACAGCTTCTGATATATACAAAAATAATGACAAATTTGCGTTTGTAATTAACGGCGGATTTTTTGATATTTTAACAGGGGATGCCGTTTCATATGTTACAATAGACGGAAATGTAGTAGAGACGCCATTTTCCAATATGAAATTAATTCAAAATGCCGGCAAAACTAACCGTTTAGAGGGAATTTTAAACCGTGCAGAGTTTAGAATCTTTGAAAATGAAAGAGGGAATCTTTCTTTTGATATAGATAATCACTTTGCAGGCGTGCCTGAAGGAAAAACCATAAAACACTCTATTCAGGGCGGTCCTTTGGTATATCCCAAGATGAATCTTGAGGCTGAAAGCTTTATTGTGATGGAAAATGACAAAATAAAATTACAGGCAGCAGATGTGCTAAAGCGAAGGGAAAGAACGGTTTTGGCATTAAAAAATGAAATACTGTATTTTATAATTTTTACAAACCAAAATAAGGTGAATGTCAATGAAATCAGAGACTTTTGCAAAAAAATGAAGTTTGATAAGGCAATGGCGCTTGATGGAGGTGCCTCAACTTCTGTAAATTTCAAGGATTTAGAGATTTTCTCAAGTTTTGGAAGCCAAAGAAGGGTAAAATCTTTCCTGGTTGTGGAAAAATAAATACCCGCTTAGCAAGCAAAAACCTTATTTTAGAGGTTTTATGATAATATTGAAAATGGAGAAATAATAAAATGGATGAAAATAAAATAAGTGAAAACCTTGAAAATACTGAGAATAATGAGGTTTCAGTAGTAAAAAAAGATGAAAACCCAAACAAAATCACTCTTTTTGAGATTTTTGTTTTATTTTTACTATTAATTTGTGTTGCATTATATATTTCGCCAAATTTTCTAATTAAGGCTGAAAACCGCAAATATGCGCAAATTCAGACCAATGCTGCAATTTTTACATCAAAAGCTTTAAGTGAATTTTCAGCAAATCCAAAAATGAAAGCATCCGTAATATCAAATAAATTAGTTGAAGAATTAAATGCTGTTAATAAAAATCCATTTTCTAAAAAGCAGCCTGCTTACTGTGTTTTAGCCAAATGTGAGTGCGAAGGATGTGTAAAAATCAACCCTGATGACAAAACAAATTCAATTACAGTGGAAGCAAACACAAAAGACAGCATTCTGCTTATAAGAACAGTTATACAACCACCCTCTTTTGTTACTTACACAAGGGATTTAACCGAATTAGAAAAACAAAGCAAAAAGAGAAAGAAATAAAAATGCAATCTGAAATTAATTTGGAATATAAGGTGCAATATGCTGATACAGATGCCTATGGGGTGGTTTGGCACGGTACTTATCTTCGGTGGATGGAGGCAGGGCGTGTTGAGTGGCTCTTTTCTAAAGGGGTCCGAATTGATGAATTAGCACGAGATTTCGGCATTGTGATGCCTGTTGTAGATATCAATATTAAATACAAATTTCCGGCAAAACTCTTGAATAACGTAATTGTAAGCACTACCGTAAAAGAATTTTCCGCGGTAAGTATTACTTTTTCTCAGATTGTAAAAATTAAAGAAACCGGCAAAATTTGTACTATAGCTGAAGTTCGGGCAACCGCAATTGATAAAAACGGCAGGGTTATACGAGATTTAGCAGGATTATTAGGCTTAAAAGAAGATTGTAAGGCTAAAAATCCCGACAAACAGGCGGTTTAACATTAATTAAATGTTTGAAAGCCTGATATAATGCATTATTAAAGGAACGATGAATTTATGTTAAATACTATAAATCAATATTTTACTGAACTTGGCACGATAGGCTTAGCTTTAAATTCTTGTATAGAGAGCTTTTTCCTTGTTCCGCCACCTGATTTTTTGTTGATTGCAATGGATTTAAAAGCACCTCAAAGTGCCTTATACTTTGCCTTTATATGCACTATAGCGTCTGCACTTGGCGGTGCTATTGGTTATTTTATAGGTAAGTTTGGCGGCAGACCTGTATTTAACTGGCTTTTCGGACTTATCAGCAAAAACGGAAACAAAAAAGCCCTTGACCAGTTTGAAAAAGTAGAGGCTCTTTATAATAAATACGGGGCACAAGCTGTATTCTTTGCGGCTTTCACGCCGATTCCATATAAAGTTTTTACAATTGCAAGCGGTATTTTAAATATGAATTTTTGGGCATTTATGACTGCAAGCATTGTAGGACGCGGTATGCGCTTTTTCATTGTAAGTACCGTTCTAATGATTTTTGGAGAAAAAATTAAAGACCACATTGAATTTGTAATTGTAGGCGCAACCGTTGTTATTATTGCATTTTTCTACTTTTTATACAAAAAAAGACACTCTTTATCTAAAATTGAAAGCAACCGCGCAATTATGCAGGGTGCAATGGCAGACTTAGCAAACGCTAAGCAGCCTGAAGAAAAAACATCTGTAAAATAAGCCCGCAAGATACTGCTTCAAGTGGCTATAGTTCAATAAATTCAATGGTTTTAGGCGCTATTGTTTTCTTTTTGAATATGATGTTTTTGCTTCCTGAATTATAGAAAACCCCAAAACACTTATTATAAGTTGGTTTTAGCCCATAAAAAATTAAATTTTCAGGCAAATCCAGGAATTTTTTTGAACATATCTGTTTAAAATTCCCCAAAACCGCCACTGTCGGCTGATAAAACGCCTCTACATCTTGTTGAATTGAAGCTATATCAGGATTTATGGAAACAGCAAAATTTAATTTCTGAAATCCTAAACATTGCAAATCAGGAGTCTCAATAGGAGGGCCTGCAGGTATATATCTTGCAGGATTTTTGGGTTCTGAAATCCTTGCTGTACCACGAATTAAAGTGATTTTGAGTTCGTTTTTATAAATTTCATAATCGTTTAACCCTAATGTCATAACGCCTAAATCCTGCGCTATTACCCATCTTTGCATAGGATAAGAATTTGTTTTTACTTCTATTTTAGGCTTTGCCGGCATATTTGCGCTTAAAAGCCAGTTATAATCGTGTTTTCTTTCAATATACCCTATTGCATCTTCTGCAAATGTAGTATCTATGGGGTTTTCAAGTTTTAAGCACATCTGAATTTTTCTATTTTTCTTGTTATTATTGAATTTTGCCTCAAATTCAAAAAATCTTCCAAGATTTGTAAGGAAAACATCAAGTTTAAAATTATGTTCAAAAATGAGCCTCAAACAGGCTCTAATACTGCCTTTTTCTATTATTTTTGTCCCCAAAAGCTTAAATTCGCTTGATTTTCCTTTTGGTGCAGAATTGTAACTATCCCCAACATCTTTGATGTCAAGGATTTTCAGGACATCTAAATATTTTTTGCCGTTTCTTTTATCAAGAAAATTAATGCTTATTTTTCCGTTTTTACGTGTCAAATTCAGCTCTAATAATGAATTTGAAATTTTATTTTCCGTAATTTCAAGTGTAGATTGAGTTTTGACATTATCAATACAGCTGAAAGAAAACGGGGACAAGCCCTTTACTTCTATTAAATATTCATATAAAGGTAAATATTGCTCGGTGACGGGGATTTGCCTTGTGTCATAAAGGATTTCATCACTAAAGCCTCTGAATTTCCCTATCAGCTGGGCATTTTGCATTTTAAAATCGGTTATAATCTTTGCTGTGCCTGAATATTTATAATTTGAAAAATTAAATATACCAATTTTTGAACGCTGATTTTTTTTGACGAGTTTTGTATCCGCCTCTAAAATTCCTGCAGCAAAGTCGTTTTCAAGATATTCACGCTTAAAATCACGAATTAGCCTATGTTTTACACCATCAATAACGGCTTTAACCTTGTCAAATCTGGATTGTACGCATTTATGAACCTCGTCTGTCGAGCAGCCATAAATTGAATCATGTGCGTGATTTTTTATAAGTGTTTTAACGGCATAATCCAGACTGGGTGTGTAGTTTCCTTTATTATCGTAAGCAGTTTGCATAAAATAATTAAAGGGTTCGATTATTCTGAATAAATCCCATTGAAATTTAGCATTTTCAACCTTTTGCGGGATTCTGGAAGAATAAACTCCAGGCAGTATATATGTTTCAGAGTTATCTAAAAGTTCTCCTTCAAACGAAAGCCCTGTGTAATCAGCGTTTTGAACATATTCAAACGGGGATGATAATTTTATTTCATAATTTTTCAAATATTTATTAATATTTAAAATAATATTTGAAGAATTTTTTAATACAGCAAGGTGATCTGCCCCGATTGGCAAAAGCAAAGTATTTGAAGAATTTTTTGCAATTTTATCCAAAATTATTTCAAGAGAATCTGCGGTTTTTTGCCATTCCTCTTTTGAAATATCCCATAAATCCTTGATACACAAAGGATGTAGAATATCCATAAAATATCCGTAAACAAGTTTTGTTGTATTTATACCATTCATTTTAAAATCATTATGCGGTAATGTCCCAATCCCGCGCCAGGCAAGGGCTAAATCAATTTCAAATGTTTTTAGAATTTCAAAAATGCTTTTAGAGTGCCCGAAAGTATCAGGCAGATATCCTATAAATTCCTTCTCCCCAAGGATTTTAGAGTATTCAAGCCCTAAATTTAAATTTCTAATTAAAGAAATTCCGTTAACAAGAAAATTGTCTGCACTTACAAAAAACGGTCCAATTGCAAGCTTTCCCTTCTCTATCAAGGTTTTTACGGTATTTAATTTTTCAGGACGAAATTTTAGGTAATCTTCAAGCGCGGCAGTTTGCCCGTCAAAGTAAAAATAAGGCATGGAGCCGCTTTCAAGCTCTTCTAAAATTTCATCAAAAACTTCGAGCAGCCTTAAATTAAATTCTTCTTTTGTTCTGTACCATTCTCTGTCCCAATGGGTGTGAAGATATGCTATTACTTGCTTTTTTGCCATATTTTGCCTTTTTAAAAAATTTCTGTCCTAAAATTTGTTAACTTATATTAAGAATTGTAAATGCTGTTTTAAAATCCAATATTTTATACAATGCCCAAAAAGCCCTCTATATAAGGAAAAATTCATACATCACATTTTACCATATTCAACATATAATTTTCCATTTTTTAGGGGAACTTAAAAATTCCAAAATTTCATATACTATTAACGAAAAGGAATGAAATCCCCATAAAGTTATGAACAAGAAACTTATAAAACGTATAGAAATTGAAATTTTAAATTGTAAAAAACAATTGTCCGAACTTAGCCCCTATATAGATTCAAACGCCTCTATGGCAGAGGCATACAACCGGGTTCTTATTAAAAAAGCTATACTCATTGATAAATACAAAAAATTAAATGAGACAATGCCAAGTGTAAAAAAAATCATAAACCTTTTAAAATTCAAAAGGGGTAAAAAGCTTATCTGTGACTATTTTCCAGGTTAATTGAAAGCGGATAGCAATAAAAAATATATCTAATTAAATCGTAAAAGCAAATAAAAAGGGTCGTTTCGTGCGACCCTAAATTTTGTAAGTATCCTCGTGTGGTAGTAAATTGGTACGCTAGTTTAAGGCCTGCTACCTGTTGCCTTTTCTCTTCTAATCTCTCATTTTGTTTTGTGGTAATTTTTTCTAATTTCTCTCGTTTTTTGTGGTTTGAAGTGGTTGTTTTTCTTTTGTGGTTTGGTTTTTGGTGGTTTCTAATTTCTCTCTCGTACTTATATAAAGTATTTGCTTTAAAAAATATTGCTTTTTTATATACTTTTTACTTAAAATTCTGTAATAAAAGGTAATAAAACTTTACAATATAGGGCTAAAACCCGCCAATAGCTTGAAATAATTTTCGGGTTGCCGCGGTCACTAACGTTCCCTTGCCATGACAAATAAAGAATATTTATTGCAATAATGATATAAAATTAATGGCATTTATCGGGTTTTACAACATTAAATGTCTTGTTTTCCGTTATTTCACACCTTGCAGCCTTGATTTTATCTTTTATATCAGAATCCAGGCTTGTTCCGTTTACAAGCCTGTCTACAAAGGCATTATTCAGCCTTACAGCCTTTGGAAGAGCGCCGATTTCATCTAAAATATCTTTGATTTGAACAAAATCATATGAAAAAGTTTTTTTAGAATTATAAGTTAAAATTTCGCCTGAATTTGAAACAATATCAGAGCCGCCTTTTTCAAAATAAACCTTAAATATTGAACGCAGGTCTTGAATTTCAGACTGCATAATGGTTATAGTATGCTGAAGTCTTAAATATCTTTCAAAAAGATATTCAATATTGTTCAATTGGCTCAATTGCCATTCATATTTTTGAAAATATAATTGTTTTAACTTGGGGTAACAAAGCGCTAATCCCTCAGCATCGGCAAAAGCCCTATGGCGGGTAGAAAAGTCAACATTGAATGTATTCATTAAAGATTCTAATCCGCAAGATTCAAGCTGGGGGTAAACTTCTTTAAACATAATTTGCGTATCAATATGATGGTTTTCTAAAGGCTTATTGTAGAGCCTTTTTGAGGTTCTATTTAAAAAGCTGAAATCAAAAATTGCATTATGTGCTACAATCGGGTAATCGCCGATAAATTCAAATATTTTAGGGAAAATTTCTTCTTCTGTTGGGGCATCAGCCAGCATTTCTTCAGAGATACCGTGGATTGCTTCAGATGATTTTCTTATGTGCTGTTTAGCATTTATAAGGGTTTCAAATTTGTCGGTTATTTCACCGTTAACAAGCTTCACTGCGCCAAATTCAATGATTTTTTCTTTTGTATAATCAAGCCCTGTGGTTTCAACATCTAAAACAATTTCAATCTCATCTTTTTTCTTTGGCATCCAAAATTCCCCATAGTTTATTAAAAAAGTTAATAAATAACCACGCCACTACCTATCGATTGCAAAAAATAAAACCTCCAGGTTAAATATCTACTCCACTCTTTAGAAACACCCGCCTATATCAACCCTGTGCTGCTATGTTTCCATCCTGACACGGTGGGGCAGCATAAACGCCGCTTTAAAAAATGGTATCAACAATATTTAAACTTTTGAATTTTATATTTCACACCCTCACAGTAGGCTCTGCACCCGACATAAGCTTCCGGTCAAGAGTTTGCAACACCCCGTGGAGCGTGGTTACAAACATTGTAGCATAAAAATTTATATTTACCGAAGTGGTATGGGGATTTTATTTTATGGTCAATTTTTATCTTTGATTTTATCTATAAGCATTTCAAAATTACTGCACTGTTCAATAATTTCTTTACAAATATTGATTCCGATTTCAGAAAGTATCATTGATTCCTGGGTTGTTTCTTCCTCATATATTTTTGAGAATAAAACTCTTATTTGGTGTGTTTTTGCAGATGTTTGCAGGCGGATTTCATCCAAACATTTATAATCAGCGTTCATAAATTTTACCTTTTTGTATATAAAGATTTTGCCCAAATGAACATTTTATGTTAATATTCGGGTGATAAAAATGATAATTTAATTATATTTTTATTATATCTAAAAGGACATAATTGTCAACCCTTATTTTATAGAATATATGTAATTTAATGCAAATGTATATAGAAAATTTAAAAAAATTAAGACAAGAATTAGGATTATCAGTAGCAAAGCTGGCTGAAAAGCTTGAAATGCCCAACAATACAATTGCAGGGTATGAATATCAAAAGCGTACACCTTCAATTACTCTTTGTGTACAATTGTACACAAAACTAAATGTCAATCTTAACTGGTTTATTTCAGGTGAGGGTGAGATGTTTAATCATAAGGTTACAGATTATGAAAAAACCAAGGCTGATATTTTACAAGAAGTAAAAACTATGCTTCAAAATGAAGGGGTAATAAAGCAATAAACGTTTTCTCTCCATAAAATTATTTTGTAAAACAGGACGCAGGATTCGCCCGGTCGTAGTTTTATTAAAAAATCCATGATTAGTTTTGCGACGCGAATTTTTAATGGTCCTTTTTTTACAAAATAATTTTATTTCAAGAAAATTTAAGTACAAATACGCAAGGGCTACACCCCTAAAAACATTCTTGTATTTGCTTTTGGATTTATTTTCAAAATAAAATTCTTTAAACCCCAAAGAGTTAATATTGAAAGCCCGGTTACAGCTAAAAATCTTATAAAAACAGTAATTAAAACCATGGGTAAAGTTTCTATATTATCTACAGGAATAACCCCCTGCAGCCCGGTAATTTGGTTATAAATAAAAATCCAATACCAGTGTATAAAAAATATTCCAAAACTGTATTTTGCAATAAAATCAAGTGTTTTATTTGTTTTATTGTGAGATAAAATAAACCCGTCATAGTGTTTTAAATATCCAAGCAAAAGCATTGTTACAAAGGTTTTTGAAACCGTATAGTTTGAATAAATATTTTTATAGCTTAAATAAATATCAAGTCCTGCAAAAAATAATGTTAAAACCCACAATGGCGCGCGTTTTTCGTAAAATTTATCAATAATATTTTTATTTTTAGAACAAAACATCCCAAAAACATACAAAGAAAAGAAATGGATAAATCCTAAAATTATATATTTTACATATGCTAAATATCTTTCAAGATAGCTTAAATTAAGCATTTGCTCATATTCTATTTCTCCTCTTTGCAAAAATATTGTGATTAAAAAGAGAACTGGTAAAAGTTTATATAAAATTCCCTTTCTTTCCAATTTTAAAAGCAAAAATGAACATAAAAAGAAAAGTATAATCATAGGAATAAACCACGCCGGAGTATTGTGAACCCGCCCGATTGAAAGCAATACGGGAATTTGCGCTAAAATGTTCATCCCATCAAAAGAATTTTTATAAACAGAGGGCATATAAAAACAAAATAAAAGCCCGGGGATTGCTGTAATTAAATAAGGAATGATAACATTTGTCCATTTTTTTGACAGATGGTTTTTATATTCAAATTTTCCTGACAAATGCTGAAATAAAAATCCTGAAATAAAGATAAAAAGTGCTGTCCCGCCGCAAACAATCTCACACCAGAGAATGTGCAGCAGACTTTTATCGGCACCTATTTGCATGCTGTGACCCATTACAATTAAAAGAATTGCAAGTCCTCTGAATACATTTATATAATTTAAAAAACTTCTCTTTTTTTCATTTGTATTAACAACGTTTTGCATATTTTTCCCTTAAATTACTCAAATTATAATTCCAGCCATAAAACCTGATATGGTGCAATTCTTAGATGCATTGTTCTATTTTGCAGAGAGATATTAACTTTAACATCATCATTGTTTATTAAATTTTTTAAACTTGTAATTTTTCCGTTATTTTTTAAAACAACTGTTGGCGGAAGCGTAATTTCAGCAATAAGTTTATCTTTTGAAAGATTATTTATTACAAGGATTTGCTGGTCTTTATTTTTCCTTATGTAGCAAAAATTATGCTTGGATTTTGTTTTTAAGATTTCAAAATCTCCATCCACTAAAACCGGGTATTTTTTCCTTATTTCAATTAAATTTTTAACCTTTTTATAAACTTTTGAATTAAATTCATAATACCCTTTTGTTGAGCCATAGAAAAGCTTTTGCGGAATTTGCCCCCTGTTTATATCACGTGAATCAAATACGGATAAAAGATTGATTGATTCTTTTTCTTTCTTTGCCCTGTTTTGAGCTGATTTTTTGGCATTTTCATAATTGTTTGCAGCACCAACTTCATCACCGTAATAAATTATAGGCACCCCTGAAACAGAAAAGAGTATTGCAAAAGCTTCTTCAATTCTATTCGGGTTTTTATCCAAAAAGTTTGCAAGACGCCCGCTTACGCCAAAACCGTTTCTAAAATCTGCCCCTTTTGTAACCAGGTCTTCAAAAATAATATTTCTAACCTCAGGACTTACCATCTCCAGAGTCAGTTCATCATGCACCCTTAAGAAATTTCCCCAGGTGGCTGTTTTTGGGATAGATGGTGTCTTTTTATTAGTTTCAATAAAATATTTTTTATCCCCTGTAACAAGGCTTGCCCAAATGGCGTTCATATTTGGAAAATGATATGCAATCTGTGCTTCTGACGTTCTTTTAAATTTAATATTTTCATTATCTACACTAACCTGAACTTCTCTGTCTTTTCCAAAATAAGGAAGTATATCTTTTGGAGATTGGCAGGCTTCTACCTGAATAATTGAAGATGGTGCGGTTAATTGAATATAATCCGATAAAATATTAATTATGGCGTGAGTTTTAGGCTGGTTTTCAGCATTTGTCCCGGAGTCTTTTGAAAGATAGGGAATGGCATCCATTCTAAATATATCTACCCCTAAATTTGCCCAGCTTGAAATTGTATCAAGCATATAGTATAAAACTTTTGGATTTTGCCAGTTTATATCCAATTGAAAAGGGTAAAAAGTGTGATAAAGGTAGTATTCTTTACCGTTTACGGTTACTTTTCTATAGTTATTTTCCGTACTTTCAGGGAAAATCAATCTTCTTTTTGAAATTTTACCGTCTTCTTCTTTATATTCTAAGACGGTGCCTAATTTTTCATCTTTATATTTAGTATATTCGGGCATTTTTTCTTTATAAATAAAGAAATCAAGATAAGACTCATCGCCTTCTTTAAGCTTTTTAAACCATATATGCTCATCTGATAAATGGTTTAATACCAAATCTGCCTTAATTTTAAAACCTCTTTTTTTCGCCTCTTGTGCAAATTCTTTAAATTCAGCCATGCCGCCAAGATTTTCTCTAACTTTTCTCGGGTTTTTAACATCAAAACCAGCATCTGCCATGGGACTATCTGCAAAAGGAAGCATATAAAGGGTGGTGACTCCTAAATCTTCAAGATAATCAAACATAGTGGCTGTATCTTTAAAAGTATTATTCTTATCATCTTTTACAACGCCAAAATGGTCTACATAAAACATATAAATAATTTCATTTTTATACCAATCGGATTTTCTTGTTTTATCCTGATTTTTTAGCTCCTGTGGGCGGTTATTTATGGCACTTTGTGCATGTTTTAAAACATTTTCATATATTTCATCAGCATCTTTTTTGCCATACACCTGTACTATAGCTTCTTTTAATTCTTTTTTAAGTTTGTTATTTATATCAATATTTTCAGGATTTTCTTGAATTGTTTCAGTTGCAGCTGATAATTTTTCTCCATCTTCAAGCGCAAAAACCGGAGATATGTATACCAAAAATAAAAATACTATAAATATTTTTTTAATCATAAAAAACCTTGTGCTCCACTCTTAAAATCCACCCCAGGCTAGGTTTTTAAACTTAGTTACATTAAACAAAACAGATTTTATACTTTATGTTTTTTTGTTTCAAGAATAACCATTAAGCAAGAAATATCCGCAGGTTTTACGCCGCCTATTCTTATAGCCTGTCCTAATGTTTTAGGGCGAATTTTTGTTAAAATTTCTCTTGTTTCTGTTGAAATTTGTTTTAAGGGTGAATAATCAAAATCTTCAGGAATTTTTATTTTTTCAAGTTTATCTGCTGAATTTACCTGTTCTTTTTGTCTTTTGATATATCCGTCATATTTTATTAAAATTTCAGCTTGTTCAAGCACCTCTTTAATAAAATATTTATCCTCAACATTTATTGTACTTGGAACATAACCAAGGTTATATAGCACTTTGTAGTCAATATTTGGTCTTTTTAAAAGCTGATAAGCACTTTGACCAACTTCAAGATTTTCATTAAATCTGTTTAAAATTTCCCTATTTTCTTTATTCGGGGAGAATTTTGTATTTTTTAAATTTACTATTTCCTCTTCAATAGCCTGTTTTTTATCTAAGAATCTTTGATAATTCTCTTCTTTTACAAGTCCTATTTTTCTGCCGATTTCCATAAGGCGAAAATCAGCATTATCCTGCCTTAAAATAAGCCTGTATTCACTGCGGGAAGTTAACATTCTATATGGTTCAAGCAGGTCTTTTGTAACTAAATCATCAATTAAGGTACCTATATATGAACTTGCTCTATCAAGTTCAAGCAGGTTTTCATTATTGCAATATTTTACAGCGTTTATCCCTGCAATTAAACCTTGCGCTGCAGCTTCTTCATATCCCGATGTACCATTTATCTGCCCTGCTAAAAATAATCCTTTAATTTTCTTTGTCATTAAAGAGTGGGTAAGTTCAACTGCAGGAACAGAATCATACTCTACAGCATAAGCAGGTTTTATTATTGAAACATTTTCTAACCCCGGGAGTGAGTGCAGCATTTGAATTTGAACTTCAATAGGCAGACTTGTTGAAAACCCTTGAACATAGGTTTCATAAGTATCAGTGCCTTCAGGCTCTATAAAAATATGGTGAGAAGGGTTGTGTGCAAACCTTACAACCTTATCTTCAATAGAAGGACAGTATCTTGGTCCAATTCCCGTTATCATCCCTTGATACATCGGGGATTTATCAAGATTATCTTTAATCACTTTATGGGTTAACTCATTTGTTTTTGTTAAATAACAAGGCACCATAGGGCGTATCGGGTGATTTTTCTTAAATGAAAAGAAATTAAGACACCCTTTATAGTAAGGATTATCATCCGGTCCATCCGGGGGCTGTACAATTAATTTAGAATAATCAATTGTGCGGCTGTCTACTCTTGCAGGGGTTCCCGTTTTAAGCTTCTTTAGAGGAAGCCCGAGTTTTAAAAGACTTTCAGATAAACCGATTGCAGCCTGTTCTCCAAGACGACCAGCTCTAAAAGATTTCAACCCTACATAAATTTTACCCTCTAAACTTGTACCTGTAGTTAAAATCACGCTTTTTGCATAATATTCAAGCCCAAGTTCATCCACAACCCCTGTAATAACATTATCTTTTGATAATAATCCTGTTATTTGAGTTTGTTTTAATGTAATATTTTCTTCATTTTCAATTATATTCCTCATAAAGGATTTATATTCCTTTTTATCAGATTGTGCCCTTAAAGCACGCACTGCAGGACCTTTTGAAGAATTTAACATTTTAAATTGCATATAGGTATGGTCAGTAACATCTGCCATCACCCCTCCAAGGGCGTCAATTTCTTTTACAAGATTTGATTTAGCAGGACCGCCTACCGCAGGATTACAGGGCATTAATGCTATATTATCAAGATTTAAAGATGTTAATAATACTTTTGCACCAAGTCTAGAGGCGGCAATTGCCGCCTCACAACCTGCATGTCCTGCACCAACCACTATACAATCAAAATTAAACATAATTGAAACGTGGCATTATCCTTATTTAAGAGCATTTAAAACATCAAGAGTGCAATCAACACCGCCTGTTACTCTTGAATCTTTTTTAATAATCATATCAAGTTTTTTTGCAACTCTTACTTTTTCAGCTGCTGCTACAACTTTTGCAGTTAATTCATTTTCATATCTTGTTCTTGTTGTAACATAATCTTTTTGTTTTATTTGCAGTTGTTTAATAGATTCTGTACCAATTGCTTTTTTTTCAGCATCGGTTTTTGCAGCAGCAATTTTTTTATCTTGTGCTGTTGTATATGCTTTAATTGCAGCAACTTTTTTATCTAATTCAAGTGTGTATTTTTTTGCAAGCGGGTAATCTGTTGAAACTTTACCATAATCTACATAGCCGATTGCTGCAAATGAAGCGTTAATGCTAACCATTGAAATTAAAGCAAAAAGTGCTGTTATAACTGTTTTTTTCATAGTTTTTTCTCCTTTTTAAACTATTATTATAATCTATAAAATTATTTTTGCACCGTCCTGAATTACAGGAAGAGTGTAAATTTGGGCATCTACATTTATGTTATTCCAAGCTGCAGTTACGATTTCTTTTATAGTATCATCTTTTGTTCCGTTTTGAATAACTGCAACCGAGGGACCTGCTCCCGCTAATACACATCCTAAAACACCATCAACATGTTTTAAATCATCCATTATCTGTGTTAAACCGGGTACAAGTTTTGTTCTATACGGTTGATGCAATCTATCTCTTAAAGATAGCTTTAAAAGTTCCTCATCTTTTGTATGAACTGCTTCAATAAACATTGCAGAATGTCTTAAATTATAAACTGCATCTTTCATAGGAACTTCATTTGGAAGAACACTTCTTGAAATACCTGTTGAAAGTTCATAATCAGGGATACAAATTGTAACCATCCAATCATCAGGCCATGGTAATTTTCTTGTAACAACAGAACCATCCTCTTCCCAATCAGACAATACAACCCCGCCTAAAATTGCAGGAGAGATATTATCAGGGTGTCCTTCAATTTCTGTTGCAATAGATAATAAAACAGCAGTATCAGCCGGACGTCCAAGAAGTTCATTTGCTGCAATAAGCCCCCCTACTATAACAGAAGCGGAAGAGCCCATACCGCGCGCTATTGGAATTTGGGTTTTAATTGTAATCTTAAGTTCATTTGGCACTTGACCAATATAGTTATATAAAAGTTCAATTGCTTTATAAACTATGTTATTTTTATCTCTCGGAACATTACTTACACTGTCTTCTTCGCCGTATTCATTCAAAATATTAATTTCAATCCCTGAACCAGGTAATACTGTTTCTTCAATAGTTACCGTATTGTATATAGGAAGTGCTAAACCAAGGCAGTCAAAACCGCATCCTAGGTTTGCAATTGTTGCAGGTACTTGAGCTGATACTTTCATGAAAAAATTCCTTTTATAATCTGTTATCTTACCTGTACCGGCATTATAAGACAAATATAGTTATTATCTTCTTCTTCATTTTCAGCTTCCGGCTTAAATATTGAAGCAGAAAGGTTTGTAGACATTTCAACCTTAACATTTTTTGAATCCATATTTTTAAGGCTGTCTAAAACATATTTATAATTAAATGCTATTAAAAGATTTTCATAAGAATACTCTATGTCAAGAAAATCTTTACCTGAGCCTGATTCCGGGGTATCCGTGCTTATTTCAAGACCATTATTTTCAAAATTAAATTTAACAATATTTGTTCTTTCGTTTACCATAACTGAAACAAGCTCAATTGCTTTAATTAATTCTTCTCTATCAATTGCAACGGTTTTTTCATTTGTAGTTGGGATTAATTGCTGGTATTTTGGGTATGTACCGTCTATTAATCTTGATTGGAAAGTCACATTTTCAAATTCAAAAACAATTTTATTTTTCTTTAATACAAATTTAACCGTATCATCTTTTAACATTGAAATTATTCTTGAAACTTCAACAAGAGTTCTTGAAGGAGTGATAAAAATTACACTTTCACCTTTTGAGTTAATTTCTTTTCTGGCACGGGTTAAGCGGTTGCCATCGGTTGCAACCATTTCTAAAATATTTGAATCAATATTAAAACAAACACCTGAAAGTACACTACCCGTCTCATTTTGGGCAGTTGAAAAAGCTGTTTGCTTAATCCCTTTATTTAGAAGACCTGTCTTAATTTCAAACTCTTTATCTTCTTCTGCTGATTGAGCATCATCAAAAACTTTCGGGTACTCATTTGCATTTATTCCGATAAGTTCAAATTTTGATTTACCGCAGGAAATTGTTATCACATTTGTTTCTTCATCCAATTTTAAAACAATTGGTTTATCAGGAAGTTTATTTACAATTTCTTCCAAAGTTTTAGCAGAAAGGGTAATTTTACCTGTCTGTATAACTTCAGCTTTTAATTTAAAGCTTATTCCAAGGTTTAAATCTGTTGCTATAAACATTACTCTGTCACTTGTTATGGTTTCAATTAAAATGTTTGATAAAACAGGCTGTACACCTTTTGATGATGTTATGTTTTTTACAACTTTGATACCGTTTAGAAAATCTTCCTTGTTTAAAACAATTTCCATTTAAACTTCCTTTTTTGTTTTTTAAACTTTTTGTTTTTTATATTATATATAAATTAATTATATTATAAAAATTTAATAATATATAATAAGCAAATAAAAATTGTGCAAAAGGGTGTTTAATGCTTGTAGATATTGAATTTTAGCATGTGTAAAACTTGTTTAAAAAATCAAACAGCTTTTGACAGGGTGATGCAAATAATATTATTTATATTGTTTTCTTGAAGAGTTTTGATAATTTCTTCTAAAGTGGCGCCTGTAGTAATTATATCGTCAATTATAATAATGGTTTTATCTTTTATTTGAGATTTTATTTTTGAGGTTAAATTTACCTTAAAAA
This sequence comes from Candidatus Gastranaerophilales bacterium, assembly GCA_910586855.1. Lineage (GTDB taxonomy): Bacteria > Cyanobacteriota > Vampirovibrionia > Gastranaerophilales > Gastranaerophilaceae > MGBC122484. The sequence goes on along the minus strand of CAJUJH010000001.1, from coordinate 24,649 downwards.
CTCCTTTGATATTAGTTTTTCGATTTTCTTTGCTTATTTTAAACTGTGGAGGGGTATTTTTTATTTTTATTAGAAAATTCTCTAAAACAGGAATATTACTTAGTTTTGAAAACTCTTTTGCTATTTGAAAGACATTATTATAACCTCTTTCTTTTTTATTTTTTAAAGAGGTTGGAACAGGCACTATTACTACATTTTGAAATCTGTTTATTGATTTGCTGTTATTTAATTTATAATCCAGAATTTTATTATAATATTTGAATAATATATCGCCTAGAATCCTTGCTACTGCTAATTTATGGTGGAATTTTAGTTTATGGATTAATGTGCGTATATTGCCTTTATAAATACAGGCAGAGTATATTTCAATGTCTCTAATTTTGCCTTGTGGAAAACCAGATAAAATTTCAACACTTTTTGAACAGGTTTTGCACAAGATTTTATTATCTTTTGAACAACCGCAAATACAGCAATTTTCCTTGTATATTAAGGATAAAAACTGCTCAAATATAAAGTATAGTTGGTTTTTAATTAAATTAAACATTAAACTAAATATATTCTGCTTGGAAATTTTTGGATAAATAAAAGGGTTTTAGACTGATTTTATTTTTTGTCTAAAACCCTTTAAAACTTATTTTATTTGCCTACTATTCCTGTTAAAGGTGAAGATGCGCTTGCATACTGTTTTACTGGGATTCTTCCTGCTTCATAAGCTGCTCTTCCTGCCATAACTCCGTATTTAAAGGCTTCTGCCATTTTTACAGGGTCACTAGCTTTTGCAATTGCTGTATTTATGAGGCAAAAATCAGCACCTTTTTCCATAACGCTTGAGGCATCAGAAGGTACTCCGATTCCAGCGTCTACAACAACCGGGATATTTGATTGTTCGATAATAATTTTAATGTTTTCCATTGTTACAACCCCTTGTCCTGAGCCGATTGGAGAAGCTAAAGGCATAACTGTGGCGCAGCCGATTTCTTCCAATCTTTTTGCTAAAATCGGGTCGGCATTAATATATGGAAGAACTGTGAAACCTTCATCTACAAGGATTTTAGCTGCTTTTAGGGTTTCAATCGGGTCTGGAAGCAAAAATTTCGGGTCAGGAATAACTTCAAGTTTTATCCAGTTATTTATGCCCATAGCTCTTGACAGGTGTGCAATACGGATAGCTTCTTCTGCTGTAGCGCACCCTGCAGTATTTGGCAGAATCCAGTATTTATTTAAATCAATATTATCCATTAAACCAACGTGCCCGGCACATTTTTCATCCACTCTTCTTATGGCAACAGTTACAATTTCAGCCCCGCTTGCAGCGTGAGCTTTTTTCATTGTTTCAAAATCATCAAATTTACCGGTTCCAACCATTAATCTTGTTGAAAATTCACGGTCTGCAATTTTTATTGTCATAGTTTTTCTCCCGTTATATTTTTTGTTGAGGTAATTTGTTTTGTTATACAATAATTTTATGACAAAAATAGTAAAAGATATGAAAAATTTTGATACTAAACAAATAAATGAGCAACAAATACCTCAATATAAAAATTTAGAAGATTTTGATTATTTCCTTCCGGAGGAACTGATTGCGCAATTTCCTTTAAAAAAACGTGATAATTCAAGAATGATGGTAGTTTCAAGGGAAAATAAGGATGTTCAAAATAAGCACTTTTTTGATATTATAAATTACCTGAAAAAGAGCGATGTTTTAGTATTAAATAATACTAAAGTTATTCCAGCAAGGCTGATTGGGACTAAATCAACTGGTGCAAAAGTAGAAATATTCCTGCTTCACCCGGCTTCCGATTCTTCTTTAAATAGTGAAAAAACGCCTAAAACATTGTGGTATGCACTTATTAAGAATTTAAAACGTCTAAAACCCAATGATATAGTAAAAATCTCAGATGAATTTTCTGTAAAGCTGCTGCAAAAAGGGGAGATAACATCTGCAGGACCCGGTGAAAACCTTGTAGAACTTATATTTGAAGGTGATGATTTATCAAATGTGCTTGAAAAATACGGTGAAATCCCGCTGCCTCCTTATATTCAAAGAAAAAATATTCAAGAAGATAAAAATACATACCAGACAGTATTTGCAAAAACTCCAGGGAGTGTTGCTGCACCTACAGCGGGGTTGCATTTTACGCCTGAAATACTTGAAAATATCAGAGAAAAAGGTGTAAAGATTGTTTATATTACTCTCAATGTCGGGCTTGGAACATTTTTGCCTGTGAAAGAAAATAATATTTTAGACCACAAAATGCACACGGAGAGTTTTGAAATTCCGCAAGATACAGCTGATATAATAAATGAGGCAAAAATAAGCGGCAAAAACATTGTTGCGGTTGGAACCACTGTCACAAGAACTCTTGAAGCCGTATATAGAAAATACGGGAAAATTTTATCTGTAAAAGATGAAACTGATATTTTTATATACCCGCCGTATGAATTTAAAGTAATAGATAAACTTTTAACCAATTTCCACCTGCCAAAATCAACCCTTATAATGCTGGTTTCAGCACTTATGGGACGTGATTTTACACTTTCTTGCTACAAAAAAGCCGTAGAAGAAAAATACAGATTCTTTTCCTACGGCGATTGTATGTTTATTGATAAATAAATTTATTTAATTGTTACATCCCTATATAATTTTTTAAATTACCGCTCAGGTTTTGGTTTTTACAAAGTTTTTTTAATTTTGAAATTGCGCGGGTTTCAATTTGGCGGATTCTTTCCCTTGAAACACCGTATCTGGTGCCGATTTCATCTAATGTTTTTTTCTGACCGTTATCATCCAGCCCGTAGCGCATAATTAAAACATCTTTTTCTTTTTGATTGAGCTGATTTAACATTTTATGAACATCGTCAAGCAAACTTTCCTGTGTAACTTTGGTATCAGGGGTTAAATGGCTGTCATCTACAATAAAATCGGCAATTTTAGAAGAATCATCCTTTTGATTTGCAGGAGTTTCAATACTTATTGTACTTTGTGCGGATTTCATAAGTGCTGATAATTTAGATAACGGCATATTGATTTTTGCTGCAATCTCTTCTTTTGTAGGCATTCTATTTAATTCTGTTGAAAGTTCAATTGAAGCGCGCTTAATTTTTCCTAAAGTTTCAATCATATGCACAGGAAGTCTTATCATTCTTGATTTATCTGCAATTCCTCGAGTTATGGATTGCTGAATCCACCAGGTGGCATAGGTTGAAAACTTATAACCTTTTGTATAGTCAAATTTTTCAGCAGCTTTCATTAAGCCCATATTCCCCTCTTGAATTAAATCAAGAAAAGAAAGACCTCGCCCTATATATTTTTTTGCGATACTAACAACAAGTCTTAAATTTGAACTTATTAAAGTTTCTTTTGCTTTTTGAGAATTATTTTCTTTAATTTCTCTTGCTACGGCCATTTCTTCATCGTAAGAGAGCAGAGGAATTTTTCCTATCTGCTGCAGGTACATTTTAACGGAATCATCAGCTATAACGCTTTTATAATCGACTTTTTCCGGCTTATTAACATCTAAGACAGAATCCTCATCTTCTTCAGATGTTAAATCTTCGTTTTGTTCTTCTAATTCTTCAAAATCTTTATTATCTTTTTTTTTGCTTGATTTTGTTTTCATTGGTTTCTCCTAAAAAGACAAAGCCATTATAACTTATTTTTTAAATTTTGCCCAATATTATTATGTATATTCTGTCTGCCTTATAGTTTCATATATTACAACGGCAGCGCAGGATGCTACGTTTAAAGATTCAAATTTTGAGGGCACTTTTATTTTAAAATCTGCTTTATTTAATAATGTCTTTGATATACCATCGCCTTCAGCGCCAAGTATAAGGGCGAAATTCATATCCTTATAATTAACGTTAAAATAATTATCACTATTGTTCATATCCAAGGCAATTATCCACCAGTCGTTATTCTTTAAGAAATCAACGGCACCAGACAGACTATTTGCTTTTATTATAGGAATGTGGTTAACAGCGCCGGCTGAAGTTTTTTCAACAACAGGTGTTATAGGGCAGCTTCTGTGATTTCCGATTAGTATCCCATCATATCCTGCAGCAGTTGCAGTTCTTATTATTGCGCCAAAATTATGAGGGTCTGACACGCCATCTAGAATAACTAATTTTTTGAATTTATCTTTAGGGCATGCCTCAATAAAATTTTCCAAAGTTATATATTCAACAGGAGATACAGAAGCCACCACGCCTTGCAAATTAACCTCTTCGCCCATATCCTGTTTGATAATTTCAAGGTATTTATTAAGATTTGTAAATTGAATTATTACAGAATTATTAAGAGCTTCCTCTTTTATTTTTTTTAATCTGTTATCTAAGCCAATATTTTTTGAAATGTAAATTTTATTGATTCTTTTGGGGTTTTTTAATAGTGTTTCAAGTACTGCATTTTTTCCCCAAATGTAATTTTTCATAATTTTTATACTCCACTTACTGTATTTTTTACAAAAACGGTTTTTAATTTGATTTAATTATTGTATTATAAATTCTATATTATAAGTATTATTAGAGTTAAAAAAGAAAAAATAGAGCAATGTTCAATTTTGCCGGTACAACACACAAACAAATAGTTGGAGTTTCAGTTACACCTAACATTGGTGTAGAAGTTCTTATTACTGATAGAAAATCTAATCAGGTAATTAAGTATGGACGAAGATTCATTGAGTATAATTTCTCAACCAGGGAAATTCAAGATTACGGTGCATTTAAAAGCGCTGTAATAGATTTATTCAATGAACTGGATATTAATCCAAAGTCAAATGTCTTTTTGACACTGCCAAACGTGCATTTTGACTTTATGAATCTTCCCTTAATTATTGGTGAAGATGCTATTGGTAACGCCATTTTAGCTAAAGCGGAAGAGTCTTTTATATTTAAAAGAGTTGAGCCCGTTTCAGCTTGGCTTGATATAAACACTAATGCAAATACTGATACAAGACATATTGTTTATTCATCATTCCAAAAAACAGTTGTTGATGAGATTAAAGATGTTTTTGCGGATATAGGTTCAAACCTTGTAGGTATTGAAACTGCATACAGTGCAATATTAAGAGGTGTTTATTTCTCAAATCTTTGTTCAAAAGAAATTGCTGAAAATTACAGCTGGAACGTATTATTAATTAATACAAACAGCTATGCAATATTCTCTCTTGTTGGAACAAGATTGGTTGATTATCAGGAAGTTCCTCTTGCAATTAAGTCATTCTCATATGAAGAAGCTTATCAAGCAATTACAACTTCTGTATCACAAATATTGCCGGATTATCCTGCTAAAAAATTATTGATAGTATCTCAAGCGGATGATATCTGTGCTGAGGTATTAAAAACTCAAATTATATTTGACGAAAAAATTGAAACAATTGATTGTAACAAATATTCAAAACGTCCATTTGTAGATGTTGCTCCTGAAATTACAAGCAAAGAAGCTTCATCAATCACACTTTCTGCTTTGGGTGCTGCAAACAGCCAAATGTCAGACTTTTTGGTGTTGAATATATTTGGAAAAGGTGTAACAAGCCAGCAAACCTTGTATGCGACTTTTACATTCCTTGATAAGGAAATCCTCGTTACACCTGATTTTATCAGGGGAGTTTCAGTTGCACTTGCAGTTGTAATTTTCCTTATTGGTGCCTTAATATACGGTCTTTTGCATTTCTTATATTCTATTAAGGAAGGTGAATTGCAAAGAACAAAGAGTGCTATAACCAAGACAGACAGTGATATTAATTCTCTGCAAAGCCAAGGTGGTGTTGTGGATATTAATTCAATTGTCAGCAAAATAATGAACGATAACAAAAAAGCTATAAGTTTCTATGATTCTTTAGCTTCGGATATACCAAATAATGTATGGCTCACTTACTATTATAACAAAGATGGCGAGAGAGTTGCAGTTGAAGGTATATCAACCACAATAAATGATATCTATGGTTATTATAAAAGCTTAAAGGTTATTTCACCTCAATCAAGCATTAAACTTAACAGACTTCAGGTGGTAACCGGTCCTTTAGATGATATGGAGCTTGCAGTAAACGATAATCAAAAAATATTTGATTTTGAGATTGCAAACGTTACTTCTCCAAAATCTTTAAGAGGAAATTCAGCTGATGGTAATCAAAATAAACAACAAACAGGTTCATCAAACCCAGGTCCATCCGGCACAAATATTGCTCCGCCGCCTGTTCTTCCAAGATTAGAACCTGTTGATATGAACTAAATTAAGGAAACAAATAGAAAATGTTACAGATAGTAAAAGATAATTGGCTTTATTTTTTGATAGTAGTTGTGGTTCTTGTCTTTGGTATTAAGGTTATACCTCCGCAAGTTACTAAAACAATAGATATTGTAAACTCTGCAAGTACTGCAAAAAAGGAATTATCAGACAAACAAGCCACTGAAAATAATTTAAGAATACAAGCAGAGCTATCAAATAAAGCAAAAGCTCCTACTATTGATGGTAAGAAAATATATGAGCTTGAAGGTACACAGTTTAGCCCTGAAGCTTCATTTGCTCCTTTATTTGAAGTTGTTTTAACAATTGCTCAAAATTCAGGTGTAAGAATCAGGTCTATTGATTACAATTACTCTCCTGAATCTGACCCGATTTTTGCAGCACACCTTCCTGAATATAATGTTTGTGAATTAGGAATTGTTGCAGTTGGAACTTATTCTCAAATTCAAAACTTCTTTAAGGGCTTAATGAAGGATTCAAATCTTAACTATCTTGCAGAAGTTGAAATGCAGCCTTGGGATAAAGATAGAACAATACTTATCTCTAATGTGAAGGTAAGACTTTATACAAAAACCCCTGGTACTTCTTCACAAAGCGCAGCTCCTGCTCCTGCAGCTCCCGCTCTTCCTTAAATAGAATATGAGGGATTACAAAACTTAAATTGACCGGCTTAATTCCAGAGCCGGTCTTTTATGTATGTATACCCATTTTTTGCACTGCCCGAAAGAGTAATATTAATTTTTTTATAAATATATAAAATAATTTTAAAGTTAGACTATTTTAAGGAATGAAAACGAAATGCAAAGCACACAAAACAAAGGTGCCGTAAAAAGCAGTACTTTTATGCAGGCACCTGAAGTAAAAATGGAAGAATTAAACAATTTATTTTTTGAGCTTACTACAAAAAATTGCAACCTTAAATGCAGCCACTGCTATATTAAAAGAAATCCTTATAAGCAGGAAAAAGATTTTATCCATCTTGATAAAATCAAACAATCCCTAATTCTTTCTAAAAAAGAAAATGTTAAATGTATATATTTAACAGGGGGTGAACCTATGCTGCACCCTGATTTTAATACTATTTTAAGACTGTGCTTAAAATTTTCAAATACATCTGTTCTTACAAACGGTACGCTTATAAACGATAAAAAAGCCCGTTTTTTAAGAAAAATTGATGATGAATCAAATTTTGAAACCATATACAGAATTAGTCTTGACCATTATACAGAACAAAAAAATGATGAAATAAGAGGCAGAGGCAGCTTCAGAAAAGCATTGCTTGCTATTCAAAGTCTTTATAAATATGAATTTAACCCTATTATATCAACCGTAAATTATTATAATGAATCTAAAGAAGAGCTATTTAACGGGTTTAAAGAAATGTTGAATAAAATTGATTTTGAATTTGAAGATATTAATTTAAAGATTATTCCATATTTTAACCCCGCTGCAAATACTTTTAATCAGGTTGAAACAAATGATTTTGATAAAAACGGACTTGATTGCTTTAATTCAAGAATTGTAAGTTCAAAAGGGGTATTTTGCTGTCCTGTTTTATGTAACGATTTTAGAGCGCGTACAGGCGCCACCTTGGAGGGGTATTCAAGAAAAGTTTACCTAGATACAGAAAAGTGTTTTACCTGTGTTAAACACGGCACTAAAGCCTTCTCAAACGATTGGGTATAAAGATAAATTACATAGAAGATAAATGATGACAATTTCTTTTTCGCGCCTTTTAGTAACCTTTGGGCGCGTTTTTATTTTTTATCTAAGATTGAACAGATTCAATTAAATCGCACAGCTTGTTTCTTATGAGTTTTGCAAAGCAGGCATAGGGGCTTGTATCCTTAGTTTGTTGAGTATCCGTATCTAATGCTGCTTCAATTACATAAAGTAAAGCCGATATTTCTATAAGTTTGTTATAAATCATTTTTTCTTCAGTCATTGCAAAATTCTTTCATATCAATAGATTTAACATTTTATTTATAAAATCTGCGTTTCAGGATATACTTATTTTATGCATGTCACGCTATATTGCCAATAATGAAATCAAAAGACGGACAATTTTTATTAAAATTAGGGCAGAAAATTAAAAGTGTTAGAAAGCTGAAAAAACTTTCACAAGAAGCTTTGGCTGAGAAAATTAATATTCATCCGACAACAATCGGAAGAATTGAAACAGGCAAACTAAACGCTTCCACACTAATGCTTTACTGTATTGCGGATGTTTTAGAAGTTAACCCCAAAGAATTTTTTGATTTTTAATCAATCCCTAAAATCATCAAGGGTATGAGTAAAAGCGTGGTTAGAACATTTGCTGCAGTATTAATTTTATATAATGTATTATTTTGTTCATCCCTTGCTGAAACTGCATTATACCCAAAAACGTAATTTATCCACATAAAATCTTTATCATACTGTTTTGGAAATGCGCCGAAAGGCTCTGAAAGATTTGCTGCTTGAAGCACAGTTTGGTCAAACATTTCATCATGCGAGGATTGGGTGATATCACAGGTTTCAATATTGCCGTGTTTGTTTATTTTTAGATAAACAACAGCATATGCCTCTTTTTGGTCTTTTGGCATATGCCAATTTTTCTTAATCTTTGAATCCATTTTTTTAATATAATTTCTTATTGCAGCCTTCTCTTCTTGTGTATATGGCGGAATCAAGTATGTTTCAGGGCAGGCTTTAATGTAATCTTCGCCTGCAAAAGCCTTAATTTTTTTAAAATTAGTCTTAAATTCAGTTATATCTTTCATTTTTAGTTCATCTACAATAGCAAAATTAGGTATAGTATTTTCGCGGTACGGCTTAATTGAAATTATACCTGCTTTATTATTTTTAAAATCCGCAAAAATTGATGCAACTTGTTCTTTTTTGTCTTTTCCAATGTACCTTAACCTAAAAACCGCACCGTCAGCGCCTTGGTAATTTAATTTATAAATATTATCAGTATCTAAAAGCTTTATAGGCTCTTTAATATCCTGAACATTCACCCATTCAGCAAAAGCCGGTGCAAAATCTAAAAACATTATAAAAACGATAATTAAAAAATTTTTCATATAAACCCTTTTATATAGGAGAACCTTTTAAATATTTTCCATGCCAAGTATTATTCGGGCTAACTTTTGGGCTGAAAGACCCTTTATTAATAACATTGTAATCAAACGTAAATTCTACATCAATACTCTCGGATTTTGATTTTTTTGGGAAAGCTTCAAATGGTGAAGCCATCTTAATGGCGCGGAGTGTGGCTTCATCTGCAAGTTTATTATTTGAAGATATTACTATTTTATAATCAAAGAATGTGCCGTTTTTTGAAATTTTAAATAATACAACGGTTCTTTTTGATGAATTAACTTTCGGCGGGTGCCAGTTTTTCTTTATTCGTTTTTCAAGCCCTGTCATATAAGGTTTCCAATATGGGGCATTGCTTTCTACAACGGGGTTTTCTGCTTTTTGTCCTTCTTTGTCAATTTTTTCTAAATTTGATTCTTCTTTTAAATAAGCATTTGTGGATGATTCAGAGGTTTTGGTTTCTGCCATTTTTCCGTTTACATATTTTTGAATTTCAGAAAAATTTGTCTTAAATTCAGATATATTCTTCATTTCAAAGTTATCAGGAATGATAAAATCGTATTTCATATTTTTTATATAAGGACGGATAGAAATAACGCCTGCTTTATTGTTTTTAAAATCTGCAAAGAAGGTGGCAACGCTTTCTTTATTGTTTTTATCCATATACCGAAGTGCAAAAATAGCACCTTCATTGTTTTTGTAATCTACCTTTTTGATGCTGCCGGTATCTAAAAGCCTTATAGGCTCTTTAATATCCTGAACATTCACCCATTCTGCACAAGCCGGTGCAATATTTAAAAGTATTGTGAAAAATACGGCTGAAATAATTCTCATAAAATTTTTAATTCCCTTTAGAATAATTATAATTCTATTCCGCAAAAAAAAAAGAATTTTTATTAAGTAGTATAAATGCTTCTTTTTAAGTTTTCTTTTTTAAAACCTTAATGATAGAATTGAGACAAGAATTATAATTTAGTGAGATAAAAATGAACAAAGATATGCAGTTTTTAATATACAGTACCCCTGAAGAGAATGTAAGCGTGAATGCGGTTATTCAGGATGAAACAATCTGGCTTACACAAAAAGCAATGGCAGAGCTGTTCGGTGTAAATGTTCCAGCTATTAGTAAACATTTAACAAACATATATGAAGAAGAAGAACTAAGGCAAGATTCAACTATTTCCAAAATGGAAATAGTTCAAAATGAAGGTGGCAGGCAGGTTTTAAGAGAAACATCATTCTACAATCTAGATGCCATAATTTCTGTAGGCTATAGAGTTAATTCTTCAAAAGCTACCAAGTTTAGAATTTGGGCAACAAATATTTTAAAAGAATTTATCCAAAAAGGTTTTGTACTTGATGATGAACGGTTAAAACAAGGTAAAACCGCCTTTGGCAAGGATTATTTCAGAGAACTGCTTGAAAGAGTACGCTCAATCAGAGCATCTGAGCGCAGAATCTGGCAGCAGATAACCGATATTTTTGCTGAATGTTCAATTGATTATGATAAAAAATCTCCTGTGACCAAAGAATTTTATGCAACTATTCAAAACAAATTTCATTTTGCAATCACAGGGCAGACTGCAGCTGAAATTGTTTACAATCAATCTGACAGCTCAAAAGAAAACATGGGACTTACCACATGGAAAAACTGTCCAGATGGAAGGATTCTAAAATCCGATGTTACAATTGCAAAGAATTATTTAAGCGAAAAAGAAATCAGGCAATTAGAGCGCGCGATAACAGGATATTTTGATTATATTGAAGATTTAATTGAAAGAGAAAACACATTTACAATGGCAGAGTTTTCAAAAAGCGTGAATGAGTTTTTAGAATTTAGAAGATATGAAATTTTAACAAACAAGGGGAAAATTTCCAAAAAACAGGCGGATAGTAAGGCTGAAAAAGAATATGACAAATTTAATAAAACGCAAAAAATAGAATCAGACTTTGATATTGCAATAAAACAGATGATTCAAAAACAAAAATAATTTTTAATTTATAGTATTTTACAATGATTCAATTAAATCGCAAAGTTTATTTCTTATGAGTTTTGCAAAGCAGGCATAAGGGCTTGTATCTTTAGTGGGTTGGATATCAGTATTCAATGCAGCTTCTAATACATAAAGCAAAGCTGATATTTCTATAAGTTTGTTATAAATCATTTTTTCTTCAGTCATTGCAAAATTCTTTCATACTAAATATTTTCAGCTTTATAAGAATATCACTCTATACTAATTCTAAGAATTTCAGTCTATATTGTCAAGTATGAAATCAGATGACAAAGAATTTCTTATAAAGCTTGGACAAAATATTAAAAAATACAGAAAATTAAAAAAGATTTCACAAGAAAAACTGGCTGAATATACAAATGTTCACTATACTACTATCGGCAAAGCGGAAATTGGGCAGATAAATGTTTCAAGCTTGAGGCTTAAAGCATTTGCGAATGCTCTTGGTGTAAATGTTAAAGACTTTTTTGATTTCTAATCTTGAAGATATAGAAAATAATTGTAATTAAAAATATATCCCCTTCATCAATTTTCTTTTTAATATTCTTAATTAAAATATCTTTATGAAGAAGTTTTGCAGATGGTTAATAATTCTTATTGCATTTTTATTTATGCTTGATGCTAGGGCGGAAACCTTAAAGGGCGGTGCTGTCTATGATGTTATTCCAAAAGGCTTTTTTGGGATATGGCATGTGACATCCAAAATGCAAAGTTCTAATAACCCAAGAATTTTTAATAAATTAAGTGTAGATATTTGGAACCTTTCTGGGGGCGGTAACGTCTTAATCCTTGAAAACTCAATGACGGGTGCGAAATCTTCCATCCAAATTGAATCAGATTTAGATAAACTTGATGGCAAAACTTTAAAATTCAACAGAAGAAAAGAGAAAAAAGAGGGTAAATATACTTTTGTGGAAAAAGAAAGCCCCGAATTTGTGCTTGACGGTAATATTTTTAGAGGATTTGATACATTTATTATTGAAAAATATGAAAATAACAAACTAATTTCTAAAGATATAGTAAAATATATTGTAATAGGGCAAAAAATATCAGGAGAGAGATAAAATTGAGTGAAAAAATATTTGATTTAATAGTTTTAGGGGGAGGACCTGCAGGAATAAGCGCTGCATTATATGCTAAAAGAGGAAATGTGGATGTTGCAATAGTAGATACATCAACTCTTGGCGGACAGCCTGTGAATTATCTTGAAATAGAAAATTATTTAGGGTTTGATTCAATTGAAGGATGGGAATTAGCGGAAAAATTTGAACACCATCTTGATAAATTTAATGTTCCAAAGTTTATGATGGAAGAAATTCAAAGCATAGACCTTGTTTCAGACATTAAAACAATTAAAACTCTAAAAAATGAATATAAAGCGCGTACAGTAATTATTGCAACCGGTGCCAGCGCTTCAAAACTTGGCATAAAAGGCGAGCTTGAACATATAGGAAAAGGCGTAAGTTATTGTGCCGTATGCGACGGGGCATTTTATAAGGATAAAGTTGTTGCAGTTGTTGGTGGCGGCAATGCTGCGGTTGAAGAAGGCGCTTACCTTACAAAATTTGCAAAAAAGGTTTATATAATTCATAGACGTGACGAGCTCCGTGCAGATAAAATTGTTCAGGAGCGTGCATTCCAGAATGACAAAATTGAATTTATTTATGACACGGTGCCATTAGAAATTGATTCAAATGGCGAAGGATGTGTTGGCAGCATAAAAGTTCAAAATGTTAAAACAAAAGAGATTCAAGACCTTAAAGTTGACGGAGTATTTCCATATATTGGTTTTACGCCAAATGTTAAAGATTTTTCAGGACAGATTATGCAGGATGAAAGAGGATTTATCAAGGTCGATGAACAAATGAGAACAAGCACAATGGGTGTATTTGCAGCAGGAGATGTTCGAATTACACCTCTAAGACAGGTGATAACTGCAGTGTCTGATGGTGCAGTTGCAGGTATTTCAGCCGTTAAATATATAGAAGAGCTTAAGACAGCAGCGGTCGGCGCCAGATAAACAATGCATTTTACAGCCCCTTGGTTTTTGGGGCTTTTTTAATTTAATAATGAGGAGAAGTGAAGCAAATATGAAGGCATTAATTTTTGATAATGGACTAAAATTAGATGAAAATTACAAAGAACCTGTTTTAAAAAAAGGAGAAGCCCTTATAAAAACAACATATGCAGGGGTTTGTAATACAGATGAAGAGATTACGAAAGGGTATATGGGCTATAAGGGTGTTTTAGGGCACGAATTTACAGGAGTTGTTGAAAAAGTTTTTGATGAAGCTGATAAACACTGGATAGGTAAAAGAGTTGTCGGTGAAATAAATGCAGGGTGTAAAAACTGTGAATGGTGTGCTAAAGGCTTAGAAAGACATTGTCCAAATAGAGGCACTCTTGGTATTTGGCAGAAAGAAGGGTGTTTTAGCGAATATTTTACACTTCCTGTTTCAAATTTGCTTGAAATTCCTGATTCTGTATCTGATGAAACAGCTGTATTTATTGAACCTTTGGCAGCTGCATATGAAATAATCGAGCAGGTACATATAAAACCGACTGATAAAGTGGCACTTTTAGGAGACGGCAAACTCGGACTTTCAATCGCACTTGTTTTAGGAGCATTGAATATTGATATAACACATATCGGAAAACATCAAAATAAGCTTGATATTTCGGCTAATGCAAGCAATAAGACATTGCTTTTAGATGATATTAAAGGGTTAGAGCAATCTTTTGATATTGTGATTGAGGCTACAGGCTCAAAAGGAGGCTTTGAAACATCTTTAAATCTTGTAAAACCAAGAGGAATACTTGTTTTAAAAAGCACAATAGCGGCGAGCGAAGGATTAAACCTTGCGCCTGTTGTAATTAATGAAATAACAGTAGTTGGTTCACGCTGCGGGCAATTTGCACCTGTGATGAGGCTTTTAGAGCGCGGGGTTATTGATGTTAAACCGTTAATTACAAAGATTTTGCCGTTTAACCAAGGAGTTGAAGCCTTTGAATTAAACAGAAACAAAGATACACTTAAAGTTATTTTAAAATTTTAATTGCAAATATAATAAAATGGGATTCATATTTATGAATCCCATTTATCTTATAGTTTATTTTAAGCTTTTTGTTCAATGGTTTCAGGGTCTTTGGGTGTAAACCTTGTCATAATTGCAACAAAGATAAATCCTACAACAGAACCTACCAAAAATGAAACTATGGCTGAAATTGCAGTAAAAATAATTGCTCTTTTTTGCTTAAAGAGATTTTTCGCCTGCATAATTAAAATGCTGAAAACCATTGCAAACACGGGATTTAAGAACACAGTCCATTTTTTAGCCTGTGCTTTAAATTCCGGAATATTGATTTTTATACCCAAAGCCTGCATTACAATTACTATTGTAACAATTAATAATATTAAGCACAAAAATTCTATTGCAAGGGCAGACAAATATAATAAAATAGCCTGCCAGGCAGTTTTTTTGGGTTTTAGGTCGTATAAAGACTGTTTTTTGCCAGCTAAATTATTTCCGCAAGCTGCGCAAAAAGAGCTTCCATCACTTGTTTCTTTTCCACATTTTGAACAATACATATTTTTTCCTTGTTATTCTACATTCCTTTTAAATCATTAATTGCATGGACAAATTCATCCGTTAATTCTTCAGAATATTTTTTGCCGCGAAGTTTTTTAATTTCTTCAACAGCCTCTTCTTCAGCATATGCTTTACGATATGGACGTTCTGAAATCATTGCATAATATGAATCCACAATTAAAATAATCTGTGAAATCAAAGGAATATCGTCCCCTTTTTTCTTGCTCGGATATCCTGTACCATCCCAGTTTTCATGGTGATGTTCAATAATCGGGATAATATTTGAAACATGATTTATGGGTTTTAAAATTTCCTGTGCAGCATAAATCGGATGTTTTGTGATAGTTGCCTTTTCTTCTTCTGTTAAAGGCGAAGTTTTCTTTAACAAATCATTTGGAACCATAATATTGCCGATATCATACAAAAGCATTGCAATTTTTAATTTATCAACATCTGATTTTTGTAAATCAAATCGTTTCGCAATGGCTGAAGCAAGCTGCACCTTTGCCTTTGTAATTCCTTCCTGGTGCTGCGGGGCATAGCTTTTTGAAATTGTATCAACAACTGTGTACAATAAATCTTTTGTAGAATTGCCGCTTGTTTTGTCTTGATTTGTCTGTAGTTTTTTAGACAAGTTTTCTGCCATTGAGGTATTAAATGGAATTTTGTGGTTATCTAAAATTTGAACAAACGCATCTACTGCAACTTCCTGCCAAGAAATATCGCCCTCAGCTTCAGCAAGTTTAACCTGGTTTCTGCCGTTTTGTTTTGCAAAATACATTGCCTTATCAGCTATTTCAACAAGTTCATCCAAATTTGTTGTCTGTTCAATAAATGTTGCAACGCCGATACTTGCAGTAATTTTTCCGACCATTTCAACCTGTTGTGCTTCAAGCGAAGCGCGGATTCTTTCAGCTGCAATTAATCCGCCGTTTGAATCAACACCAGGCAATATTATCGCAAATTCCTCCCCACCAATTCTTGAAGGTACATCAACAGACCGTGAATTTTTGGTTATAACAGAAGCTACGGTTTTAATTGCTATATCGCCTGCAGAATGACCGTGCATATCATTTATGTGTTTTAATTTGTCCAAGTCAAGCGAAATTAATGTAAACGGCTGGTTTAAACGAAGAGCACGCTTTGCTTCACGTGCAAGAGCATCTTCATAAAAGCGTCTGTTGAATAATTCTGTGAGAGGGTCTGTTACAGCTTGTTTTTTCACAGTTTCAAAAAGATTTGCAATTGTAATTGCAAGCTCAATTTGTCGTGCAAAAAGATTCAGGAAATTTACTTCTGATTCTTTAGGCTCTTCCCTTGGAGAAAATACTGCTAAAAATCCTGTAAACTCTTTTGATACAATAGGGAGTACCATTAAGGATTTAACAAGGGTAGTTTTTCTTAGTTCAATAATTTTTTCAGGGAAAAAATTATCAGGGAAAAGAGCATTGAAAATATCTTCATTAATTGGATAAAATCTAAACTTTTTATTTTCAACAGCTTCATAAAAATTTGTATTTTTTCCAATATTTATTCTTGTTTCAAAAAGAGGTGTCTTAATGCATTCGTCAATTCTTGCTGAAAATTCATTTTGAAAATAAGTTTTAAATGCAAAAAATTCGCCTTTTGAATCAAGCTGTTTTTGGATAATACAGCTGTATAAATATCGAAATTCCCCATGAAGACTTGAAACTATGGTTTCCAAAACGCTTGATAAAGGTCTTGAAGAGTTCATCATATCCCAAACATGTTCAAGTGTTAAAAGCGTTTGATTTGCTTTATGCAGTTCTTCTGTTCTTTGAGAAATTTCTTTTTCAAGAGCAAGATTTTTTTGATAAATTTCAACAAAGTCAGTTCTTTGTTGATAAATCTTATCTTCAACCCTTCTTAATTTTTCTCCTGAATTTTTAATCCAATCAAAAAGTCCCATGGCTTTAATTATACAACTTTTTTCGAATTTTTTTCAAGAGGAATACAAAAGTTTAATACTTAAAGATTAAAAGATTTTTTAATTTCACTGTAAACATCTTCTGCCTTTATATATTTTGTACACTCCATAGTGCCTTTTTTACATTTTCTTTTGTGGCATGGCGCACAGGCAGGCTCTTTTAGAGGAAAGCCCAAATTTCCCTCTCCTAAAGGTGTGTAAACATTTTTAGAAGTTGCGAAAAACAAGGTGAAAATTTTTGGTTTACCGTTCTTAATAACTCCAAAACCAAGATGTGAAGCACCTGAATCTGGGCTTAAAATTAAATCTGCCCTGCGCAGTACTTCAACATATTCTTCCATGTTTGTTTTTCCTGCAAGGATAAAGATATTTTTATTTTCTTCACAGTTAATAATTGTATTAATGAGTTTTAAATCTTTTTTAACCCCGGTAAAGATAATATTTGCACTATTTTTTACCATTTGAAAAAGTTTTTGCCATTCATTTACATCCCAATGCTTGTTTTCCCACATTGTAGCAGGAGCGAAAACAAATACAGGTTTTGTTTTATCAATATTTTTTAATAAATTATTAATTTTTTCTACAACATCACAGGAAGAAGGCGGAAGTTCGATTTTTGGAATATAATTTGCCATATCTTCTTTTGTTACAAGGTTTGAACCAGTTAATATATCAAGATTTCTTTTTATTATGTGATGATTTTTAAATGGTCTTTTTTCAATTGGTTCCACTTTTTTATCCAAAATAATTGTTGAAAATTCACGACCATCTTTCATTCCAATTTTTTCTTTTGCGCCGGAAAGTGCAGTAATTACTGCACTTTTGAATAACCCTTGAACATCAAGGGCGTAATCATAATTTTTCTTTTTTATAATATTTGTAAATTTTATTATTTCAGGAATACTAAAAAGCCAGTTTTTGCGCCATTTTGAAATATCTGCAACATAAACATTATTTATAAGCGGGTTATTTTCAATTAATCCTCTGCATTTATCTGATACAACCCAATCAATTTGAGCATTTGGATAAAAAGTTCTTAAACAATCCGCAACAGTAAGGCTGTGCACGATATCGCCAATCGCACTCAGCCTTACAATTAAAAATTTTTTCTCTGTATTCATTCTCTAAATATAATACAAAAGTTTATAGTTCATCAACAGAATCAATGTCCAAACTTTTTAATTGTTTTTTCTTTAAATTATGCACACAAGCATCTACAAGAAGGTTATAAGATTTCATATCGCGGATTTTTGTTCCAAATTCTTTTGCAAGAGTTTCTCTAACCATATTTTCAAGCCGCTCATTGTCTTTCTCTATTCCTTTTTTATCATCAGGAATTAGATAATCTATATATTTAGAGCCGATTTTATAATCTTGGATGCTCTTAAACATAAACCATCTTAATTTGGGGCTTAAATTTTTAACAGTTTTTACAAACTTTAGATTTTTAAAATCCATTTTTAACCTCTTTTTTAGGTTCCAAACCTTCACTCTTTTTATAAGATGCCTGAAATTAAAAAGTGTCATAAATTTGTTGAATATTAACAAAACTTTACGTTTTATTTTTTATGCGGCTTTTTATCCCAAACCCCTTTAGATAAATTATATCGCGTTTTTTAAATTTTGTAAATTTTTCTTTACAAACATCACCTTATCATTAAAGTTCTAATAGGTTAGGTACGATATATATACTACAAGGATGATTTACAGGAGATTAACAAACTAATGGTAAGCGAATTTAACATAAAGTCTTTCGGGTTTAATGTTATTCCCGATAAGAAGATGACTAAAGAAAATGCGGCAAAAACTATAGAAAATGCTATGGGTGCACTATGGGAGCCCGTTTTAGATTATCTTAAAACAAATGAAAATGTATTTTCAGGTGATGTTAACGCTGAAATCCAAAGATTAAATATGCAAACGATGCAGCTCGGGACAATTGTGAATGGCAGCCAAGAAATCAGAAATATAGATATTCAATCATAAAAATTCCTCCTCTATAAAGTGAAATGAAAATTTAAGGCTTGATATTATTCAAGCCTTTTTCTTTTGTGCAATATTATAAACCATGCTCTATATCAGCTTTTTAAATGAATTTTCTTGATGGTTTTTAAATATTTTTGTAAAATACCAATGTGATTGGTGGAATTAATCAAGAAGGAATAATAAAGTGAGAGATTTTATAAAGGCTTTATGCTTAACGCTTATGTTTTTTGCATACTCGTTTTTGCTTTTTGGCGGCGGAATGTTTTTGCAAAAACAAATATCAAATGAGAGCGAAAAGGAAAATAACCAAGTTGTAGAAACTCAGACAGATATGAATATTGCAGCACACAAGACTGCTGAAGAATATCATAAATATTATGAAATTGTTGTATCAAGAATAAAAACAACAGATATGGAAGGTTTTAACAAAAAAGCGCTGGATGATTATATTTTAGCTCATAATGAAAGGCTTGAAGCATTGGTTAATGCATTTTATCCTGATAAAGAAGATGCTACAAAATACGGTTCAAGTTTCCCTATGGTATATGCAAATTTTAAAAAAGCGTATGAAGAGGCTGAATTGTATACATACAGGACATTAATGCTTGCAATGTCTACAATGGATATAGAAGAAGAAGTTGAGCGTATATTTAAAGATAATCAGGCATATAATGTAAATATACAAAATACCGAAATTCCTAATAATATTGAAGGACAGGAAGTGCAAACAGAGAATCCTGTAGATGACAGTGCTTCTGCAAATCAAAATAATACAGTGTCAGAAAATAAAAACACTGAAGCCCCTCTAACCACTCCATATTACTAATTTATTTTATCTTTCATTCCTTTGAATATTTTAGTAAGTCTCAAAAGGGCGGTATATGTTGATAGTATAATTAGTTTTTCCCCGGGGCGCACCTGATTAAGCGCTTCATTTAATGACCTTTTTATGTTTGAATCAATCAGAATCAGGCTGGTATCGCATCCGGCGTATTTTAGTCTCAGTGCCATATCATCTGCACGGGTGCCTGTTATGTAGAAATTTCCTCTAAAATCTTTCAGGCTTTCAAAATCTGAATCCCAAAGCCAGGAAACATCTCTGCCATCAGCATAATTGTCATTAATTGCAATTAAAATATGGGCATGTTCGAGATTTTTTAAACCGCGTAACACTTCGCTTGCCCCGACAGGATTTTTAATTAAATAAACAGTTGTTGGTTTTTGGTTTAAGAAAATATTTTGATTGCGTCCAAAAACAGGTTTATAATTTTCTAAAGCTTTATCAATAAATCTTCTTTCTACACCGTTTACAAGGGCACAGCTGATTGCAGCGAGTGCATTATACGCGTTATAAAGCCCTGTCAGATTAACTTTAAAATTATAAGTTTTTCCATCATATGTAATATATAAAAAGAAATGGTCAGAAAACATTTTAACATCTGCTTTGATATCGGGCTGAACTCTTCTGTTGCCGCAAGGACAATACCATTTTCCAAGCTGCGAATAGAAAATTTTATCGTATTTTAAAGGAAGTGTGCATCTATTGCAGTGGATAATTTCAGAAGGGCTTTTTGAATTTTTATCGTATCCTGCAAAGCTTATATTTTCTATGCCGTAATAAATTTTCTTTCTTGTACCGTTAGTTAATTTTGTATCAATATCAGCAAGTGTCGGGTCATCTGCATTTAAAATCAAGGTTAAATCTTCGTTTTCTTCAATTCCTGCTTGAATCTTCTTTTTTGTTGTATTTAATTCACCGTATCTATCTAATTGGTCTCTGAATAAATTTGTAACCAAAAGATAATCAAATTTCATTTCTTTAAATAATGTGGAAAGATAGGCTTCATCGCATTCTATAACATAGTTATCGATACGCTGCACAGGGTCTTCTTTTAAAATTTTATACAATCCCAAAGCAACAGCTGTAGCAATGCCGTTTGGCATATTTGCACCAAGTTCATTGTGGATAACGGAATTTTCTGCCTCTTTTAAGATTTGAGCTAAAATGCCTGCCGTTGTTGTTTTTCCATTTGTACCGGTTATCGCAAAGCAATTATTTATGGCATATCCTCTGGCATCAGTCAGAAAATCTTTATAATTTTGTCTTAAAATTTTTCCAGGAAAACTTGTTCCTTCAAAATCAAATTTTCTCAAAAGAGAGTAAATTTTATGAGTATTTTTCAAAGCTTTATTGAAATTTGACACGATACTAAAATAATCCACCTTATGTATAGAATACTTATCCAATATAAATTATAATACATGAATGATAGAATTTGGCTACATTTTAATAATAATTATTATATTTGAATTAATTGCGGCATTTTTAATTATTTATGGGCTTATATCTCTTGAAAAAAAGGTAAAAAGTTCTCTTTATAATATAAGCAAGCAAGCAAAAAATACTTTGTGTGCAATAAAAAACGTTCGTTCAAATTTAAAGGGTTTTAACAAATCTTTTAGTAATATTACAAGCCTTGATATACATAAAATAAAACAAGTTGTATTTTTAATTTTAGATATTGCAAATTTCATTTTGCTTATAAAATCTATGGACTTCAGGAATCTTTCAAAAAATAAGAATTTAAAATGGAAAAATATTAAAAAACTTATCCCATTTAGTCTTATTAAAAAATTTATTAATAATTTTAAATCTGTGTAGAAATAATTGTCATATTGTCTAACCTTTCATAATTAATAGCCTTTTAGTTTAGCAAATTAAATTACCCTTTTAGATATTTCTTTATTTGTGATAAGTTTATAAACTTTTATTAAGACAAACATTTTAAAAGGGAGTGTCTTTATGCTAATTGAAAAAAGATTTCAAGAAAATGAAAATTACGCCCTGCTAGAGTTTCACAATGTAAACAAAGAAACCATACCCTGGCTCGAATGCCTTGCGGGCGAATATCATTGTAAGGTGGAAAAAAAGGAATGGAGAAGTAAATACAACAATTATGTTGTATATGATTATGAACCGTTTTGTTCTGAAGGTTTTGAAATAACGGTAACATTATCTTGCAGAACACCTGAATTTTTAAATTTTGTAAGATATCTATATGAAGAAAAAATGCAGGTAATTAATTATTTAAATGATTGTGTGATGTTGTAAGCCAAAAGGAATGATTATTATTAATTTTAAAAAGGGCATTAATTAATGCCCTTTTAGTTTTTGTTAAGATTTTTGTTCGTTTCTTAATTTTTCATATTTTTTGTCTTGAAAATTTGCTCCAATAAGCCACCAAGCAGTAATTCCTACAATAAATACAAATGCTGTAATGTTGCTCAGTAATTCAATACTCATTATTTTACCCTCCTCAGTTGCTCAACAATTTTCATAGTTTCATCACGCCTTATCATATATGCCCGAAAAAATACTGTAGCAGCAATTATACCAATTGTTCCCCAGAAATATCCGATAAAAGAATGGTTGGTCAGCATTAAAGAAAATGCTCCGCCACCCATTAAAAATGATGTTCCCCAAAGATGAGTCATTTCATTTTTAACACAGCTTAATCTTCCGTTTAATCCGTCTTTTTCCATTTTTACTCTGCCTTATCTTCTTCTCTTGGAATAAGAGTGCAGCCGGTTTCATTAAATATGGAAACTATATTTTTACCATTGTGTTTTGAATGATAAAGAGCAGTGTCGGCACTATTTATAAGTGTTTTAGCTTCTTCGCCGTCCATAGGATACTGACAGACACCAATACTTGTTGTAGGTGAAATATAAGTATCTTCTTTTGCCTTAACTTTTATTTTTGAAATATTTATCCTCAACCTTTCTGCGATAATCACAGCATCTTCTTTTGTGGTTTCGGGAAGAATGACAATAAATTCTTCACCGCCGTATCTTGCGGGGATATCTATTTTTCTTACAGTTTGAGAAATTTCGTTTGATAATTCTCTTAAAATCTGGTCGCCTATTAAATGCCCGTATGTATCATTTATGTGTTTAAAATTATCAATATCAAGCATTAATAAAGACATTTTATGTTTATATCTTGAGCATCTTCTGATTTCATTTTCAAGTAAAGTATAGAAATGTCTTGAAATATATAATTTTGTAAGCCCGTCTTTTGTTGCAAGTTCGTATAATTTTGCATTATCAATAGCAATTGCAGCCTGGTTTGATAATGAAGTCATAAATTCTAAATCTTTTTGATTAAAAAGCTTGTCATTCTTTTTGTTTGAAATGTTAATTACGCCAATAGTCTCACCTTTTGCAATCAATGGAACACAAAGAAGAGATTGGACATTTGGCAGAGAATCTTTATTTACAAATCTCGGGTCATTTGAGCCTAAATTTGTAATGATAGCTTTCTTTTCAAGAAATACTGTACCTGCAACACCCTCTCCCGCTTTAATTTGAGAACATTGGATAAGTCCGTTGTTTATATTCTCTTCAATCCTTTTATCTGCAAGCCCATATACTACTTTTACCTGCAATGAATTTGATGTGTAGTCATAAAGCATCAAAGAGCCTTTTTCTGCATCAAGTGTTACAAGCGCTTTGCTTAAAATTACCTGTAAGAGCCTTTTCAGGTCATCAATAAAATTAACAGCCTGTGAAATATTATAAAGAATTGAAATATTGTAAAGAGATTTTTGTAATTCTATGATTTTATCATCCTGATATTTTCTGTGGAGTAATTTTACAATTACAGGCTCCATAAATTCAAAAATTTTATTTAAGAAACTTAATTTTTCTTCATCAATTTCTGACTCATTTTCATTATCTTTACCAATAAAGCATATGCAAACAGGCATGTTTTTATCTTTATCAAAAAATACCCTGATATACTGAACATCAAGCCCGGAAAGCCCGTTTGTCTGCCAGAAAGAGTTAAAAATATGCTGATGAGCTTCGTTTGTGGTCTTTATAATGCTGCCTTTGCTCATTACAGACCAAAAAGCTTCATTTTCATATTCAAAATATTCATCTAATCTTGAATTTTGGTTTGTTATAACGCTTTTAAATACGGTATTTTCAAATAAATAAAAAGAGATTTGATTATTATTCAACGCAGAGCTTATCGCATCAGACATTTTGATAATTAAATCTTCAATATCAACTGCCTGGCTTGCAATAGCGTTTATTTCAAACATCTTATTGAGCGTATATACGGCGCTCTCTAAATGGCTGTAATTATTTTCGGTCATCTCTTTCATTGGCATTCTTTATTTTTATAATATTATAAGATAAATTGTTGGTAAATACAATTTGTATAGGATTTTTGCGTAAAACAAAAGTTTTATATGCAATTGTAAGATATAATGGTTGATATGGCTGCATATTCTTTGCATAAAACAGAACTTTTGTTGCAAATAAAGGGTATTATTAAACTTATATGAAAAATGAAATAAAAAGAAAATGCCAAGGCTGCACAAAAATTTCAAAGAGAGAAGATTTTGTTAAAATTACTCTTTTAGATAATAAATTATACGTGAATCCTTCAAAAAAAATTTTAGGCAGAAGTATGTATGTTTGTGCCGATAAAGAGTGTGTAAAAACTGTAATTAAAAAGAAAAAATTATATTCTGCTTTAAAATTCAAAAACTTTGATGAAATATCAAAAGTTGAAAAGCTGCTTCAAGAAATGGTATCTTAATATTAAAAAAAGGGATACCCGATTAAAAAAATTTACGAATATCCCAAAGTAAGTTGTTTATCAAAATTATTTATTAATACTGAACTTGTTTTCAGTATTTTATTATGTTATTTTCTTGCTTTTAATTATTCCACTCAATCACCACCATACCATCTCCTCCTTTACCCCCTGGAT